>NZ_JBHVPP010000010.1:0-302693 GCF_042887295.1 Streptomyces sp. NPDC057950 | reverse complement strand
ACCTGACGAACAGGACGACAAGAGCCGTGTAACGGGAGACTGTTACGCACGGTTCTGTGAGAGCCGGGAGGTGAGATTCCTCCCGGCTACTCGGCAGTCCGCCGCGGGACCGGCCGATTGCCCCGCCCGACCAGGACTGCCCATGAGACGAGCCATCATGCCGTAGGTCTCGTTCCCTGCTCCCAGCCCTGCCTGTTGACGATCTTGAGCGGCGAGCGCGGAGATATGGGGGAACCAGCCCCGTACGGCGAACCTTCTTCTCGGGCTCGGGCAGCTGCATCTTGTGGTGCAGCGAGCGGGGCGAGTGGTTCTGTGCGCTGACGGCGGTGTGAGCTGGGTGCGGAGGCGGGGAACTACGGGCGGCCCTGCACTCGTCGACGACCTGACCACTGTCCGACTGGCCCGCGAGTGAGTTGGGCGAAAGCGGAGATACGGAAGGTAGCGGATGCCACTGCCATGAGTTCGTTCGCCGGACGGGCAGCGTCTTCAGTACGTACAGCCGTGCGTCTGGGCGGCGCCGCTCCACCTTGGAGGTTTTCCCGTGTCTGTTTCCACTTCGTCCGATCCGCTTGCTGAGCTGTCCGCCGCGGGGGTGTCGGTGTGGCTGGACGACCTTTCCCGCGAGCTGCTGGCCGGCGGGGAGCTGAAGGAGCTGATCGCCGACAAGCACGTGGTCGGGGTCACCACCAATCCCACGATCTTTGCCTCGGCGCTTTCCAAGGGTGACCGGTACAACGACCAGCTGGCGCGCCTCGGTGCTCAGGGGGCGCAGGTCGACGACGCGGTCTTCGTGTTGACCACCGATGACGTGCGCGAGGGCTGCCGGGCATTCCGGGAGGCGTACCGGAGCAGCGGCGGGGTGGACGGGCGTGTCTCGATCGAGGTCGACCCGCGGCTTGCCCGTGATGCCCGGGCCACGACCAGGCAGGCGGTCACGCTGTGGGAGACGGTGGCCGAGCCGAACCTGTTCGTGAAGGTTCCGGCGACCCGGGAGGGACTGACGGCGATCACCGGCGCCATCGCCCGGGGCATCAGCGTCAACGTCACGCTGATCTTCTCCCTGGACCGGTACCGGGAGGTGATGGACGCCTACCAGGCCGGTCTGGAGCAGGCCCTCGAGGCGGGGCTCGACCTGTCGGGCATCCACTCGGTCGCCTCGTTCTTCGTCTCGCGCGTCGATACCGAGGTCGACCGCCGCCTCGACGCCCTGGACAGCCCGCACGCCCAGGCACTCAAGGGCAAGGCCGCGGTCGCCAACGCCCGGCTGGCGTACCAGGCGTACGAGCGGGTGGTGGCCGAGCCGCGCTGGCAGCGCCTAGCTGCTGCCGGGGCCCACGTCCAGCGACCCCTGTGGGCGTCCACCGGCGTGAAGAATCCGGACTACCCGGACACGATGTACGTCAGCGACCTGGTCATCGCGGGCACGGTCAACACCATGCCCGCCACCACGCTGACCGCGTTCGCCGACCACGGCACCGTGCCCGCCCACACGCTGAGCGTCGAGGACTACGCCGCAGCGGCATCCCACCTGGCGTCGCTGGAAGATGCCGGTGTCGACTTCGCGGACGTGACCGACGCCCTGGAGCGCGAAGGGCTGAAGAAGTTCGAGGCCAGTTGGGCGGAGCTCGGGGCCTCGGTGGACAACGAGATGCGCTCCGGGACTGGATCGGCGGCCGGGTCCGCGCACGGGGGTGGCGACAGCGCCGGCCTGCTGGCGATCTACCTCAACGACCACTACACGGGTGCTACCGGTGGCCTGGAGCTCTTCCAGCGCGCCGCCGGAGCCAAGAAGGGCGAGGACGACGAGGTAGTCCTGACGGACTTGGCCCGTCAGGTGGAGAAGGACCGCGACGCGCTGGCCCAGATCATGGCCGACCTGGACGTGTCCGTCGACCGTAGCAAGGCCGCTCTGGGTTGGGTCGCGGAGAAGGTCGGCCGCCTGAAGACCAACGGCCACCTCTTCTCTCGCTCCCCGCTCAGCGACGTCCTGGAAGCAGAAGCGATGCTCCTGGGCGTCCGGGGGAAGGCAGTGTGCTGGCGCACCCTGCGCGCCCTGGCCGAGACCGACCGGCGCCTGGACGCCGCGAAACTGGACACCCTGGTGGAACGCGCCGAACGCCAGAGCACGGCCCTGGAGGAGCTGCGGGCCGCGGCGGCCACCCGCGCGCTCCACCCCTATGCCGCGCCCACCCGCTGATCCCTGTCGTGGACACGCTCCAGCGCCCGCGAGGGACCCTCACCTGCCCGTAGCAGGTGAGGGTCCAAGCGCGGCCCACGGGATGACGCACCTCACGCGGAGCGCAGCAGAGCGGACCGGACTCCCTGTACGGGCGCGCTGCTTGCTTCCGCTCACCGGCTTGATGAAGGAGTAACGGCATGGCGAGTGAACAGTCCGGCAGCACAGTACGACGCGACAAGTCCTTGGCACTCCCGGTGGCGGAGCAGGCGGGGTGGGACGAGGTCGATGTGCGGGCGGTGGACACCGTGCGGCTGCTGGCGGCCGACGCGGTGCAGAAGGTCGGCAACGGTCACCCGGGCACGGCGATGAGCCTGGCCCCGCTGGCCTACCTGCTGTTCCAAGACGTCATGCGATACGACCCGGCCGATGACCAATGGCTGGGACGGGACCGGTTCGTGCTGTCTTGTGGCCACTCCAGCCTCACCCTCTACATTCAGCTCTACCTGGCCGGCTTCGGCCTGGAGCTGTCGGACCTGGAGGCATACCGGACCTGGGGCTCGGCCACCCCCGGCCACCCCGAGCACCATCACACTCGCGGGGTGGAGATCACCACCGGGCCGCTGGGACAGGGTCTGGCCGGCGCGGTCGGCATGGCGATGGCCGCGCGCCGCGAACGCGGTCTGCTGGACCCCGACGCAGAGCCGGGCACCAGCCCCTTCGACCACCACGTCTACGTCGTCGCCTCCGACGGCGACCTGATGGAAGGCGTCACGGCCGAGGCCGCTTCACTGGCCGGCCACCAGGAACTCGGCGACCTGACCGTCTTCTACGACTCGAACCACATCTCCATCGAGGACGACACCGACGTCTCCTTCAGCGAGGACGTGCCCGCCCGCTTCGCCGCCTACGGCTGGCACGTGCAGACCGTCGACTGGACCGCCACCGGCGAGTACGTCGAGGACGTCGACGCCCTGCTCGCCGCGACCCGCGCTGCCCGCGCCGAGACCGGCCGCCCGTCGCTGATCATGCTGCGGACCGTGATCGGCTGGCCGGCCCCGACCAAGCAGAACACCGGCAAGGCACACGGCTCCGCGCTGGGCGAGGACGAGATCGCCGCCACCAAGACCCTGCTGGGCTTCGACCCCGAAGCGCACTTCACCGTCGAGGACGAGGTCTTGGCCCACACCCGGCAGGCGGCGGAGCGCGGCCGCGCGGCGCACGCCGAATGGGACGAGGCGTTCACGGCCTGGCGCAACGAGCAGCCCGAACGCGCCGCGCTGCTGGACCGGCTCCAGGCCCAGCGGCTGCCGGACGGCTGGACCGACGCCCTGCCCGTCTTCCCCGCCGATGCCAAGGGGATGGCGACGCGCGCCGCCTCCGGCAAAATCCTCAGCGCGCTGGCCCCCGTGATGC
The DNA here is from genome assembly GCF_042887295.1 of Streptomyces sp. NPDC057950. Classification (NCBI taxonomy): domain Bacteria; kingdom Bacillati; phylum Actinomycetota; class Actinomycetes; order Kitasatosporales; family Streptomycetaceae; genus Streptomyces; species Streptomyces sp. NPDC057950. The sequence continues at coordinate 299,101 of NZ_JBHVPP010000010.1, read as the reverse complement.
CGGAACTGTGGGGCGGCTCGGCCGACCTCGCAGGGAGCAACAACACCACCATGGACGATGAGCCCTCGTTCGTGCCGGCCGACCGGCAGACCGAGGACTGGAAGGGCGGCCCCTACGGGCGCACCCTGCACTTCGGGATCCGCGAGCACGCCATGGGCGCCATCCTCAACGGCATCGCACTGCAGAGCCTGACCCGCCCCTACGGCGGCACTTTTCTGACCTTTTCCGACTACATGCGGCCCGCCGTGCGCCTGGCCGCCCTGATGCAGCTGCCGGCCACCTACGTGTGGACCCACGACTCCATCGGCCTGGGCGAGGACGGCCCCACTCACCAGCCCGTCGAACACCTGGCCGCACTGCGCGCCATTCCCGGCCTCGACGTGGTCCGTCCCGCCGACGCCAACGAGACCACGGCGTGCTGGCAGACCATCCTGGAGCACACCGACCGTCCGGCCGGTCTGATCCTGTCCCGGCAGAACATGCCGGTCCTGGACCGCGACAACGGCGAGTACGCCCCTGCCCGGGGATCAGCCCGCGGCGGCTACGTCCTCGCGGACGCGGCCGACGGCGCGGCACCCAAGGTGGTTCTGGTCGCCACCGGCTCCGAGGTCCAAGTCGCCCTGGACGCCCGCGAGCTGCTGACCGCCGAAGGCCTGGCGGTGCGAGTGGTGTCGATGCCGTGCCGGGAATGGTTCGGCGCCCAGCCCCAGGACTACCAGGACGAGGTCCTGCCGCCGGCCGTGCGCGCCCGGGTCAGCGTCGAGGCCGCGGTCGGCCAGGGCTGGCGGGACGTGGTCGGAGACGCGGGACGCATCGTCAGCCTGGAGCACTACGGCGCCTCCGCCGACTACCAGCGCCTCTACACCGAGTTCGGCATCACTCCCGAGGCGGTTGCCGCCGCCGCCCGCGACAGCATCCACGACACGACCCAGGCCCCACGCCCCGGCGGGCATCACCAGACCGCGGGCACCGCCGAGGGCGGCACCCGCGACCGTCCCTAGCTCCTTGATCGCCTTGATCGGTGTCAGCCGCGGCAGCCTCTCAGAGGTGACCGTCCAGAGGCTGCCGTACGGTCGGCGGCTGCGCCCCTCCATCGCGACGCCGCGCGGCGAATCGAGACGCGGCGCCCGGCGGCACAAGCGGTACTCGCCCGGAGTGGGGCGGTCACCTAGCCAGACCTGAAGCCAACCGTCCGTGACTACACTTACGTACCATGTGCGCCGCGAAGCAGGGTCTGCGTGGTGCAGACGTCCTGTGAGTGGTCATGCTGGGTGGCTGCGGGGACCTGGGATGGAGGGGACCATGTCCCGCAGTTCTGGCGACAAGGTGCCGACCATGGTGGACGTGGCGCGGCGCGCCGGCGTCTCACCCAGCACGGTCTCCTATGCCATGACCGGCGCCCGGCCCATCTCGGAGGCCACGCGGAAGCGCATCCAGCAGGCGATGCTCGACCTGGGCTACAGGCCGAACGTCTTCGCGCGGGGGCTCAAGAGCAAGCGCAGTCATATCATCGCGGTCCTGTTCCCCAAGGACGAGCGGGGCATGAACCTCGGTTCAATGGAGTACATCTTCGGCGCGTCCGATCACGCCCAGAACCGTGGCTATCACCTGCTGCTTTGGACCTCCGCGGCGGAGGAGCTCGGCGACCTCGCCGGGCTGGCCCAGCAGGGCCTGGTGGACGGGGCACTGCTGATGGAAGTCCGCCTGGAGGACCCGCGTGTCGAGGTCCTCCGCGAGTCGGAGTTGACCTTCACCATGCTGGGGCAGACCGCCGACCCAGGCGACCTGGACTACGTCGACACCGACTTCGATCAGTGCGCACGGCTGGCCGTCGCGCACCTCGCCGACCAGGGTCACCGGCATCTCGGCTTTGTGCACCAGGATGCCGCGACGATCGCGTCCGGTCGCGGCAACGCGATCCGGTTGCGCGACGGCATGCTGCGGGCGGCGCGGGACGTCGGAGTCACGCTGACCGCGCTGACCTGTCAGAGCCATATCGCCGGTGGCCGGGAGGCATTCGCCGAACTGCTCACCGCCGATCCGCGGGCGACAGCCGTCATCGCGTTCAACGAGCAGGCCGCGCCCGGCATCATGGCCGCCGCGGTCGAGCACGGGTGGCGCATCCCCGAGGACTTCTCCGTGGTGTCCATCGACATGCCCGCGCAGGCGGCCCTGATGACGACGCCCACGATGACCACAGTGGGGCCGGTCGCCGCCGCTATGGGCAAACGGGCGACGGAGATGCTGATCCGCCGGATCGAAGGACAGCAACTCGGCGTCCCCTCACAGGCGTTGTTCGAGGGCGAACTGGTGGTCCGGGCAAGTTCTGGACCGGCTCCTTCCGCACACTGAGCCGTTATCCATCCGTAACGCGTCCGAAGAATCTATGCGTTGACACCCCCTCCGGGGCACTTTAGCGTGCTCGAAACCCCAGTCGAATCGTATCGATGACTGGTGATGAAGGGGAGCGTTTCATGGGTGCAAGACGCGTGACGGCCGCAGTCGGCCTGCTCAGCGCAACGCTGGTCATAGCCGCCTGCGGCAACGGCGGCACGGGCGGTGGCGGCGACAGTGCGACGCAGGGTGCGGACGCCCGGGGCCCGATCACGTTCGTCACGGGCAAGGACAACAGCGGTGTCCTTCCGTTCATCGCCGAGGAGTGGAACCGAACGCATCCCGACGAGAAGGTGACGATCAAGCAGCAGAGCGACCAGGCCGACCAGCAACTCTCAGACCTCGAACAGCACTTCCAGGCGAAGGACCCCGGCTACGACGTGGTCACCGTGGACGTCGTGTGGACGGCGGAGTTCGCGGCCAAGGGCTGGATCATCCCGCTCACCGGGCAGAACGCGTTGGACACCACCAAATTGCTGCCGGCCACGGTCAAGTCGGCGACCTACAACGGCAAGCTTTACGCGGCACCGTACGGCTCCGACGGAGGACTGCTCTACTACCGCACCGACCTGGCCAAGGCCGCACCCACCACGTGGGACCAACTGGTCTCCGACTGCAAGGACAAGACCGCCAAGGGAACGATCACCGGTACCAAGCCCGCCTGCTACGCGGGCCAGTTCGCCAAGTACGAGGGGCTGACGGTGAACGCCGCCGAGGCGATCAACGCCACGGGCGGCTCGATCGTCGGACCGGACGGACGCAGCGCGACGGTCGACTCCGCGCAGTCCGCCTCCGGCCTTGACTTCCTGGTCAAGGGCTTCAAGGACGGCTACATCCCCAAGGAAGCGCTGGGCTTTCAGGAGACCCAGAGCCTGAACGCCTTCGAGGCCGGCCAGTTGATGTTCATGCGCAACTGGCCGTACGCCGTCGCCGTCCTCAACGGCAAGGGCTCCAAGGTGGCCGGAAAGTTCGCCGTCGCCCCCCTGCCGGGGCCGTCCGGTCACGGCGCGTCCACCCTGGGCGGGCACAACCTCGGCATCAGCGCGTACTCCAAGCACAAGGCGACCGCCCTGGACTTCCTGAAGTTCATCGAGTCCGACGCGGTGCAGCGCAACAACCTGACCGTCGGCACGTTGGCGCCGGTCCTCACCGCGATGTACAGCGATCCGGCACTCATCGCGAAGTTCACCTACCTGCCCGACCTGCTCAAAAGCATCCAGACGGCAGTGCCTCGCCCCATCACCCCGTACTACCCGGGCGTCACCGAGGCGATCGAGACCAACGCCTACGCGGCCCTGCAGGGCCGCATGACCACCCATCAGGCGTTGACGAACATGCAGGCGGCGATCAAGTCCGCCACGGCCGGCGGCTGACCGGACGGCTACATGCACGAACTGCCAGACCGGCGCGCCCGATCCGGCGCGTCGGCCCCGGCCGATCCGCCCTCCCGATCAAGACCTCGGACGGCGTCTTCACCGCAAGGAGCAGCCATGACCCCAGTCGGTCAGGTAGAACACAGAGTCGTCAAGAAACCAGACGGCGGCAGCCGCCGGTCCAAGGCACGCCGAGGCGCAACCAACCGCGGCGAGGCACGACTGGCCTATGTGCTGATCACGCCCACCCTCCTCCTGTTGGCACTCGTCGTCGGCTATCCGGTCGTCAAGGCCGTCTACCAGTCGTTCCTGACCGACCCGGGTTTGGACCAGGCGACCGGCCTGTTCACCGCGGGAGACACCTGGTTCGGACTTCACAACTACACGCACTGGCTCCTGCAACGGTGCGCCACCCCCGAGGGGGGCTACACCGCATGCCCCAGCGGGACCCCGGGGTCGCAGTTCTGGAGCTCGGTCGGCGTCACGATCGGCTTCACCGTCGTCGCGTGCACGCTGGAGACCGTGATCGGCATGGTGTTCGCCCTGATGATGCACCGGGCGTTCCGCGGCCGCGCCATGGTGCGGGTCGCGATCCTCATCCCGTGGGCCATTCCGACCGCGGTCACCTCGAAGCTGTGGCAGGTCATGTTCGACCCGCAGGGCTGCGTCAACAAGATCCTCGGCACCCACTACGCCTGGACGTCCTCGCTATGGCCGGCCCGGTCCGCGATCGTCATCGCGGACACCTGGAAGACCACGCCCTTCATCGCACTGCTGATCCTGGCCGGCCTGCAGAACATCCCCGAGGAGACGTACGAGGCGGCGAAGATCGACGGGGCGAACGCATGGCGGCGTTTCACCAGCGTGACATTGCCGCTGGTGAAACCGGCCCTGGCCGTCGCGGTCATCTTCCGCGCCCTGGACACGCTGCGCATGTACGACCTGCCGAAGATCCTTACCGGTGGCGCCAACGGGACGACGACAAGCTCGATCCTCGTGGTCGACCAACTCACCAGGGGAGTCAACTCGGCGTCCGCGCTGTCCACGATCACCTTCGTGTTCATCTTCGTCATCGCGTTCGGACTGGTCCGCCTGTTCAACGCCAACATCCTCGGTGCGCAGGCGAAGGCGGTGAGGTGAGATGGTCACCACCACCGCACTGCCGGCCCGCACCACCGAGACCTCGGTCCGGCCGCGGCAGCGTCGGAAGATCCGCTGGAACACCGTCGGCACCGGCGCGACCACGGTGATCATCCTCCTGTGGTGTCTGGCGCCGTTCTACTGGATGCTCGTGCTCTCCTTCCGGGACAGCGCATACACCTTCTCCACCGACCTTTGGTTCAGCCACGTCACATTCGACAACTTCAGGTACGCGTTCAACGCGGACTACAACCCCTTCGCACAGTCACTGCTGAACAGCCTCCTCATCGGCACGGTGGTCACCGCCCTGTCCATGGTGATCGGCGTCTTCGCGGCGTACGCACTGGCCCGACTGTCCTTCCGCGGCAAGGGCATCGTGCTCGCGGCGATCCTCGGATCCTCGATGTTCCCCGGCGTCGCCATCCTGACCCCGCTCTTCCAGCTCTTCAGCGGCTGGCACTGGCTGGGCACCTACCAGGCACTGGCCCTGCCGCAGATCTCCTTCTCGCTGCCGCTGGCCGTCTACACGCTGACCAGCTTCTTCGCCGCCATGCCATGGAACCTCGAGGAAGCAGCCCGAATCGACGGCGCCACTCCAGGGCAGGCATTCCGGCTGGTCATCCTGCCGCTGGCCGCCCCGGCCCTGTTCACCACGTCCATCCTGGTCTTCCTCGCATCCTGGAACGAGTACCTGCTGTCCAGCGTGCTGTCCAACGGCGCCACAGCGGTAGCGCCCTCGACGGTCGCCATCGCGAACTTCACCGCGGGACCCCACATCGTCCCCTACACCCAGACGATGGCCGCCGGCCTCGTCGTGACGATCCCGCTGATCGTCGTCGTGCTGCTGCTGCAACGCCGCATCGTGAGCGGCCTCACCGCGGGCGGCGTCAAAGGCTGACCCTTCGCCTTGGCCGCCCGGTCGCCCCGCACGAACGCCGGGAACCACCCCGCGCCACTCGGACCACGCCGTTCACCGACACCCACAAGGAGCCGCAGTCCATGAGGAACCAAACCTACGCGCTGAGAGCGACAGGGTTCGTGATCGCGTTCGCCCTGCTCATCACCGGCCTGCTGGCCAACATCACGAGAGCGAGCGCGGCCTCCACCTTCAATCAGTCCGACCTCGTGAGGACGATGAACTCCTTCCTCAACAACTACTACATCAACGGAGGTGACTTCAAAACCACGTTGACCGACGGCGGAGCCATTCACTTCTGGGAGGCATCCTTCGACCGCGAGACCCTGACCGACGCCTCACGACTGACCGGACAGTGGAAGGACAAGATCAGCGAGACCTACTACCGGTACGAGAACACCCACTCGGCCAACCGCTTCGGGAACGCGAAGACATGGATCGGAAACGACACGGACTGGAACGACGACTACTCCTGGGCCACGCAGTTCGCCCTCGACGCGTTCGAGGCCACGGGTGACCAGCACATGCTCGACCAGGCGAAGTGGCACCTGGACTTCTTCTACAAGGACTACTACGACAGCGCCGACGGCGGCGGCTTCTGGCGGGAGCGCACGGCCAAGGACCAGAAGGACGTCCCCTCGAACGGCTTCGGGATCGCGGCGGCCGAACTGGCTCGCTACTACCCGAACGTCACGGTGCACAACAACCCGATGAACACCGACAAGACGTATCTGCAGATCGCCCAGGACACCTACAACTGGCTGAAGACCAGCTTCCTCCGGTCGGACGGCAGCCTCCAGAACTCCTTCTCCGGACGCGACTGGGACAACAACCTCTACACCTACAACGCCGGCGTCTTCCTGGAAATGGGCGCCAACCTCTACGACCTGACGAAGAACACCACCTACATCTCTGATGGCAGGAAGGTCGTCGACTTCGCCAAGGCCCACTTCACGACCGGGACCAAGCAGATCATCGTCAACGAGGACGCTGTCGGCGAGAACGGCCTCTACCGGCCCGACCCGGTGAACAGCTACGAGACCGTCTTCAAGGGCATCTTCCTCCGCGGGCTGTACAAATTCATCACGATGGGTAAGCAGAGCCAGTACATCGACTGGCTCGGCGACAACGCGCAGTCGTCCTACGATCACCGGAACAACGACCTCCCCTCGGCCGCTTTCGACCAGACCCTGACGAACGGGCGATCGACAGGGGTGGCCTCCGGCCTCGCGGCGATGACATACACCCTCGCCGCCCAGAAGCTCTCCGGCAAGATCGAGGCGGAGACCGGCCAGAAATACGGGACCGGAAGGAACGAATCGGCTTCGTCGGCATCGAACGGCCAACTGGTCGGAAGCATCGACAAAGCTGGGGCAGGCGTGGAGTTCCGCAATCTTTCAACGGCGAGTTCACTCACCTTCAGAACCGCCAGCGCCAACAATGGAGCCAAGCTCAGCCTCTACGTCAACGGCAGCTACATCCGCAAGGTCGACTTCCCGTACACGGGGAACTGGAACTCCACGTTCGCGGACACTACCGTGCCGGTCTCCGTCCCCGACGGAGCAACGATCAAGCTCCAGTACGACTCCGGTGACGTCGCGGCGAACATCGACTACCTGACCCTCTCGGGATCGTCGAGTGCGACGACGTTCTACGGAGACGCCAACTACGCCGGGAGCGCGGTCTCCCTGGCGAAGGGCAGCTACACGGTGGCTCAGATGGAGGCCGCGGGTATCGCGAACGACACCATGAGTTCACTCAAGGTGCCGGCCGGCTGGACGGTCGAGGTCTATCAGGACGGCAACTTCGACGGCACCAAGTGGACGTACACGGCGGACAATCCGAACGTGGGAGCAGCGAACGACCAAATGTCCTCCATTCGGATCTCCTGAGTTCGGGAACGGAGTGACCGGAATCGTGGACGCGCCGGCCGGATAGGCGTGCAGCCAACGAACCGAGGATGGACAGACAGGCGAGGCGGCGTACCGTCGGTTGGTTTGCCGACGGTACGCCGGCCGCCGGTCGACGGCGAACCCGGCCCGCAGTCGGGGCCGGTTGTCTGCCGACGGCCCACAGCAACACGGAATAGTCCGCATTGGACTCAAGACATTGACCGTCCGAGCCACCCGGGCATTCACCATTGAGATCAGCTCGCCATGCCCAGGAATGCGGGACGCCAATGCTATGGGAGGAAACACGATGGACCCCTGGTGGAAAAGTGCTGTCGTTTACCAGATCTATCCCCGGAGCTTCGCGGATTCCGACGGTGACGGCATAGGTGACCTTCGTGGAATCATCAACCACCTCGACTACCTGGCCGGACTCGGCGTTGATGTCATCTGGCTGTCGCCCATCTACCCCTCTCCGCAGGACGACAACGGCTACGACATCAGTGATTACCAGAACATCGATCCGCTCTTCGGCGACTTCGGTGACTTCGACGAGCTACTCGCCGGCATTCACCAGCGTGGCATGAAACTGATCATGGATCTGGTGGTCAACCACAGTTCCGACGAGCATCCGTGGTTCCTCGACAGCCGCAGCGACAGAGCCCACCCGAAGCGAGACTGGTACTGGTGGCGACCGGCCCGCGACGGCATGGAACCCGGAACGCCGGGTGCCGAACCCACCAACTGGGCGGCCGCGTTCGGCGGATCGGCGTGGGAGTACGACGAGAAGACCGGCGAGTACTACCTGCACCTGTTCTCCCGCAAGCAACCGGACCTGAACTGGGAGAACGCGGAGGTCCGCCACGCGATCCACGCGATGATGCGGTGGTGGCTGGACCGCGGCGTGGACGGTTTCAGGATGGACGTGATCAATCTGATCTCCAAGGACACAACACTGCCGGACGGCCGGGTGTCGAGCACTGCCGTCTTCCCGGACGACTCGGCGGGTTACGTCAACGGCCCGCGCGTCCACGAGTTTCTGCAGGAGATGCACGAGCGGGTCTTCGCCGACCGCGACGCGCTACTGACTGTCGGGGAGATGCCGGGCGTGACCATGGAGGAGGCCATTCGCTTCACCGACCCGCGACGACGGGAGGTCGACATGGTCTTCCAGTTCGACCATGTCTGGGCCGACCGGGGAGACGACCCGTGGCAGCTCATCCCGTTCCGGCTTACCAAGCTCAAGGCGATACTCGGACGCTGGCAGGGAGGTCTCGCAGAAGGTGGCTGGAACAGCCTCTACTGGAACAACCACGACCAACCCCGAGCAGTCTCACGTTACGGCGATGACAGCCCTGACTATCGGGTCGCCTCGGCCAAGATGCTCGGGACTGTTCTCCATCTGCACCGCGGCACACCGTATGTGTACCAGGGCGAAGAGCTCGGTATGACCAACTATCCATTCACGACCATTACCGAGTTTCGTGACATCGAGTCTCTCGGGCAATACGCTGAAGCGATCGAAAAGGAAGGCCGCAAGCCTGAAGAGGTGCTGACCGTACTTCGCGCCCGGAGCCGTGACAACGCGCGAACGCCAATGCAGTGGAACTCCTCGGCGCAGGCAGGCTTCACCACCGGGCAACCATGGCTTCCCGCAAACCCCAATCACGTCCGGATCAATGCCGCCGCCCAGCAGGAAGACCCGGATTCGGTCTACCACTACTACCGTCAACTGATCGAGCTCCGGCATACCGAACCGGCCGTGGTCAACGGAGACTTCACCATGCTCCTCCCGCACGACGAGCGGCTTTACGCTTTCACCCGCAGCCTCGGTACCACCGAACTCCTGATCATCGGCAACTTCACAGACCGGACGGTGCGATCAGAGATCGGCGACGCCGCCGCCTGGTCGTCGGCCGAACTGCTGTTGACCAACCTCCCCACGCCACCGGTCGACCTCACCATGGAGCCCTGGCAAGCGGCCATCTATCGCCGCACCGTTGCCCGCTGAACAACGACCCCACCCCTTCGACCTGATCGCTCGTTGATCCATCCCTGTTGGACCGGTTCCGGCCTCGGGGTGCGTCATCGCAACGGCTGATATCGCCGGACGTTCCATCGACGAAATCAACGCGATGCCGCTCACCGAGGTCGTGGCCCTGCTGCGGCCTGTCGCGGGGCTGTCAGCGGCCGATGCCACCACGTCGACCGCCCGGTCGGGGGAGACGACCGAGGTCGCGGTCCGGATCTGCGGCGATCCGGTCGCGCGGGTGGACGTCCTGCTCGGCTTGGGTCTCGGCTATCTCAGCCTCGGGCGCCGCTCGACGACCCTGTCGCCCAGCGAGGCGCAGCGGCTGCGGATCGCCACGCGGCTGTGCTCGGGGTTGTTCGGCGTCGTCTACGTCCGCTGCTGGACGTGCTGGACGTGGTGGACCGCCTCAAGGCGGCGGGCGACTCGCTGTTCGTCGTGGAGCACGACATGGACGTCTGTCCTTCTCCGACGACTGATCGCAGTACCCGGTAGGCGAACCCGTTGACTTTCGACGCCGCCTCACACGGGTTCGCTGGCACGTGTGCGCTTCGGAGAAGGACTCGTTGGAGGCGATGGCGACGCTGGCCTTCTCCTCGCGTTCGGTCAGGACCTGGAAGAGGAGCTCGGCGCCGCGGCGGTCGAGTTCCGTCATCGCTGCGGGCGAAGGAGTACGCGGCGTAGCTTCTCCAGCAGCAGCACGTGCGGTTGGGCCCAGACAGCGGCCTCGTTCCAGGCGGCCAGGCGCCGCCGGCATGTCATGCCCGACTCGAAGCCCAGCTCCTGAGGCAAGTACTCCCATTGGATGCCGGTGTGCGGGACGAAGAGGATCCCGCACAGTGCTTGCCGGTCCGGCACTCGAGGTCTGCCCTCGGCCAGCCTCGGCGCCGGGGCCCCGCTGGTGACAAATCCTGAGCTTTGGCTCGGTGACCGAGCCCCCACCACTCAGCTCGCGGAGGGAAGTACTCACTCACCAACTGAAGCTGCGATGGGGCTGCGGCGGTTCGCGCGGTTGAGTACGGCGACGGTGGCCAGAACCGCGAGGAGAGCTGCGGTGAACCAGAGCATCGCCCTGGTGGCGGTGGTGTATTGAGTGGCGATACCCAGCCCGACGGCCGACACGATCAATCCGAGGTAGGCGATCAAGAACAGCCCAGCCAGCGCGGCACCGCGTTCGGCAGGGCTCGCTGCCGAGGCGACGGAGCCGATCGCCGACTTGAACAGCACGCCGGCGCCCGCGCACGCCAGTGCGCCGCCGATCAGGAACAGGGCCAGGTTGGCCTTCTCCATCCCCGCCGCGAGCACGATCACGCCTGCGGCCTCACCGACAAGCCCGGCACTCAGTCGGGTCCGCAACTTCACCCGGGGTGTGGCGGACTGGGCCAGCGCCGCCGCACCGAACACGACGAACACGATCAGGCCCGCCAGGGCACGGCTCGGGTGATGCAAAGTTCCGGCGACGAAGGCCGGCGCGAGTGAGGTGAACAACCCGAAGACCGAAAAGGCGCCGAAGACACCTACGGCGGCGGCGATGAAACCGGCTCGATCGCCGTGGTCGGCGCTGATGCTCTGAGGGCGCCAGGCCGGCCGCTGCGTCGGTTTCCCGACGGTCTCCGGTGCGAAGGCCACGGCTGCGATGGCAAGGAGCAGGAGCACTGCGAAGACGATGTACGGAGTCCTAAGGGGCGCGGTCACATACTGAGCGAGGATCCCGGCGATCAGAGGGCCCACTCCGAGGCCAGCGATGTTGGCCGCCGTGGACACGATTTCAAAGCGGCCGCGTCCGGCGTCCGGGCGGCTTACGACATGCAGCTCCTGCAGGTACGCCGTTGCCGTCGCGGAAATCATGCCCACGCCGAGACCGGTGATCAACCGGGCCACTATCAGGCCAGGAAGCGTGGGCCAAACGAGAAAGATCACGGCGGCGATCGTCTCGAGTCCCAGGGCGGGAATCAGGATGCGCTTGCGGCCCGCCCAGTCGGAGACGGGCCCGACCAGGATCAGGCTCCCCACCACTCCGACAACGTACGTGGCGAAGATGACCGTGATCATGAAAGTCGAGAAGCCGTCCCGGTGCTGGTAGAGCGGGTACAGCGGGGTTGGCACGGTGGAGAAGGCCATGGCTGTCAGGAAGCAGGCGGCGATCAGCCAGAAGCCGGCGTTGTGCCGTCGGGAGTGACCCGGTTGGCGGTCACGCCGGTGGCTGCCAAAACCACCGGCTGGCACGCATGCAGGGCTGGAGACTTCGATCTTCATGGGTCCTCCGTAGTATCGGCTTGTCCAAGGTGAGCCCAATCCAGCGATCGCGTCCAACGATGATTCATGCCGACAAGCAGCATGTGGTGAGATAGTCGGTCCATGGAGCTGAAACACCTGGAGTACTTTCTCGCTGTCGCCGAGGAGAAGAACTTCACTCGAGCTGCTCGGCGGCTGCACGTCGTGCAATCCGGCGTCTCAGCGACGATCAAGGCTTTGGAGCGCGAACTCGGTGTGCCCCTGCTGAACCGCAACTCCCGGCACGTGGAGTTGACCGAGGCAGGGGCGGCGCTGCTACCGAAGATCCGCACTGCGCTCGATGCCGTCCAGGACGCCCGCGACGCCGTTGCGGAAGGAGAGGGCGAACTTCGCGGCACGCTGCGCATCGGCACGATGACATCCGTGACGATGATCGATCTGCCCGTGCTGCTGGGGCGGTACCACCGCTCGCACCCCGAAGTGACCCTGCGTCTGACAGCGGCACCGAGCGGATCGGGAGGGCTGGCCAGGTCGCTTGCCGAGGGTGCCCTCGACCTGGCGTTCGTGTCGCTTCCTGGGGGGCCGCCCGCCGGCGTGGTGCTCCAGGAGTTGGGGTCGGCGCCACTGGACCTGGTCGTCCCCGCCGGCCATCACCTTGCCCGTCGGTCCGAGGTCCCATTCGCCGCACTCGCGGGTGAGCCATTCGTCGACTTCCCTGTCGGCTACGGCAACCGCACCGTCACGGACTCTGCGTTCGCCGCGGCCGGTATCGATCGGCAGGTCGTCATCGAGATCACCGACATTGCCACGGGCCCCGCGTTCGTTCGGGAAGGGCTGGGGATTGCCCTCCTACCCAGGTTCGCCATTCCTCGCGTGAGCGATCTACGGCAACTGACCGTCACCGATGCCGACCTGAACTCTCCAGTGGCAGTCGCATTTTCGAAAGGCCGCCGTCCCAACGCGGCAGCCCGGGCACTGATAGCGATGACAGGCGTGGTGATTCCGCTCGACCATGTCTCCGAACGGATGGATTGAGCGGCGGCCGCGGACTTACCGGTCACGTGTCAGCGAATCGGTCGAGACAAAGGCCACGACGCTGACACGGACGAGGAGCGGAAGAGCATCGCAAGATGCAAGCACAACTCAAATGCGGTGAAGAATGCGGGTGCCGCGGGCCGCACGGGGAGGGTGGCGAGTCGTAACGCTCGCCGGAGTCCCGTGCGGCCTGCTCATACTCTGACCCTGTTCGGGTTTCCCGTGTGCACTTCGGTGGTTGTTCGAGGAACTCGCTTAGAAGCGGCACACCGCGTACGAGCCGACGTTTCGTGAGTGGCGCGGTGGAAACCGGCGGTTACCGGGTCGGCGGTCAAGGACAGTTGCCGATATTCCGGTTGTTCCCTTTAGTCCTGTCGACTCGCTCAGTCGTGGAAGGGAATCCACCAGGGCTTGACGTCGGTGTAGATCATGCCGGACTTGACCGTGGGGTCCTCCGCGGCGATTGCGGTGGCTTCCTCGAGGGTGACGTTCTTGATGATCGTCATGCCGCCGTTCGCCATGGCGCCGCCGGGGCTCTCCATGAAGGGGCCACTCAGCACGACGTTGCCCGTGGCGTGGATCTCTTCCATGTACTTGACGTGGGTCCAGAATTCGGGCTGCTCGTTGTAGACGACCCCCTCGACCCACTTCGGGCCGGGGCTCTGAGTCAGGATGAAGTAGGTGGGTCCGTTCATGTCAGGCATGATGTGCTCCTCGTAGAGTTTTGGGTACATGTATCGAAAACGCTGTATCTCACGTTCAGGCACCTCCACCGAGTCGCAAGCGCGACGCGGGGCAGGTCGTCACGGAGTACCTGATTCGGTCTTCATCGGCCCTCGGTAGCGGCGATACATCTACGGTGGACCCTCGCATCGATCGTGTCCAACGATGATTCATGCTGACAATCAGCATGCGGTGAGATAGTTGGCCCGTGGAGCGAAAAGCCTGGTTTCGCACTGTCGCGTCATTGCGGCCCGGGTCTGTGTTCAGGCCATGGTGGGCTGGTTTGCGGCGCCGGTGACCTGGCCCCGCATCGCGAAGCGGACGGTCGTCTCGTCTCGGTGGTCGGAGGGCTGTCATCGAGTGGCGGCGGGGCCGGAAGTGGAGTGAGATGCAAGCTGCACGCGGACAGGAACCGCTGGGCCCGGCCTACCGATCGGAATCCCTTCGGAGCACGTTCATGCTGCCGCGTGGGCTGGTGGCTGTTGACTGCCCGGTTCATCAGGCCCTTGTGGGAGCGGTGCTCCACCGAAGGCGTGACCTGACGAATTCCTCGTCCCGATGCTTCTTGCCCTCGGGCCGGATCCGGCGGAGGCGGGTCCGCCGGCATAGGCCTGCCCGAACCTCGGGCACCATCAGTGCACTGACTTGCAGGAGCGGATCACGCCGCGCTGGAGCATCAGCTCCTCCACCTCAAGGAACTGAGCGGGAACCGGAAGTGCAGCTGCAGGCAGTGCGACTCACCCGACCGAGGGCCGGTGCCCCATGGGTGACGTCGACGTACTCCCCACGGGCAGCCATGTTTACCGGCTGCGTTCGGTGATCGACCATGTGCTGGCGTCGTGCGTCAGGACGGACCCATTGGATGCTGTCGGGTCGGACCAGGGTCGAGTCCCCGGACCGTCGGCGGGCCCCGCGCGGGTCAGGAGAGCGGGACCGGGGCGCGGTGACGCCGCGAAAGGGTAGCGCCCCGCTGCCTGGTTGATCGTGGCGCGAGCAACGGCTTTGTCGGCTGCGCCTGATGGGCTGCCTGGCCGGTCGGTGCGGTGATCAGGTTTGACGCTGATGTGACCTGCGAGTTCGACCCGTTCGGCGCTGCCGTGGGCCAAGCGATGGAGCCCCCCAAGGTTGAAGCCGTTCTGACCCGCACGGGCTGACCCGGGAAGCCGTCGACGAAGCCGTGAACGCAGGCGGCGGTACGGCAGTGAGGCCGGCCGGTCCGTGGTCCGCACAGGGGTGTGGGGCAACGACGCGAAGCCGGCTGCTGCGTGCTGCGGTTCCCTCTGGTGGGTCTTCCCGGGCAGTCATGGACGGGAAGGGCGGGTGAGGCCGTGGCGAATTATTGACAAGTCAGTTAAGAACTGAGTACCGTCGTTTTTGACAAAACAGTCCAGAACGTGTGCTGCCCGCCGACCGATTGCGCCGGGCATCTGGACCCTCCCTCCCGAGTAGTGAGCTCCTCTATGACCGTGCAAGACATCGCACCCGCCCACGCAAGAATCTCCGGCCCCAACGGCAAGCACCTCCATCCCGCGCTGATCCTTGCCGTCCTTTCCGTAGCCAGCTTCCTGGCGCAGCTCGACGTCTGGATAACCAACGTCGGACTGCCATCCATCGGCAAGGGCGTCGGTGCGAGCTCGCTGTCCGACCTGAGCTGGGTACTCAACGCCTATGCCATCGTCTACGCGGCTCTGCTCGTGCCTGCCGGCCGGCTCGCCGACCGGTTCGGACGCAAGGGAAGCTTCCTCGTCGGACTCGGCCTGTTCTCCGCCGCGAGCCTTGGGGCCGGGCTGAGTGGCGACGTCTGGGTCCTGGTCGGCTTCCGGGCACTTCAGGCCGTCGGCGCCGCCATCCTTACTCCGGCGAGTCTCGGACTCGTGCTCACCAGCGCACCCGCAGACAAGGTCGGCAAGTACGTCAAGATCTGGTTCACCGCGGGAGCCCTGTCCGCGGCCTCCGGTCCCGTACTGGGCGGCCTGCTGGTGCTGGCCTCCTGGCGGTGGCTGTTCCTGATCAACCTTCCCGTAGCCGCCATCGCCATCGTGATGGCCGCCCGTCTGGTGCCCAACACCCGGCACGAACAAGGAGACCGGCTCCCCGACCTGTTCGGCGGTCTGGTCCTGATCATCGGCGTCGGAGCCCTGGCCCTCGGGCTCGTCGAGGCACCCGACTGGGGCTGGTCCAGCGGCCGTGTGATCGGCTCGTTGATCGCGGCCGTCGCCGCTCTGGGCATCTTCCTGTGGCGCTCCGGCACCCACCCCGCCCCCGTCATCCAGCTGTCCCTTTTCCGTGACCGGATCTTCAGAGCCGGAAACCTCGTCCCGCTGCTTGCCTTCGCCTCCTTCGGCATCGTTCTCCTGTCGGTCATCCTGTGGCTGCAGGGGCACTGGGGCTACTCGCCCATCCGTACCGGTCTCGGCACAGCCCCCGGTCCGATCACCTTTGCTGTCTTCGCCGTCGTGGCCGACGTCCTGCACCAGAAGTTCAAGATCCGCGTCGGAGTCATTTCCGCCGTCGGGCTTGCCGTCGCCGCCATCGGCACCTACCTGATGACGACACTGCTGGACAACGACCCCGGCTACCTGGGCCACTTCCTTCCCGCCTGGCTGCTTGTGGGCGTCGGCCTAGGCGCCGCAGTGCCGGCCGCGATCTCCGCGGCCACCGTGGACCTGCGCCCGCAGGACGCCGCCACCGGCAGCGCCATCGTGTCCATGGCTGTACAACTCGGATCGGTCATCGGCATCAGCATCCTGGTGGCGATCCTCGGCACAGCTTCGGCCGCCGCCAGCCTGAGCGTCTTCCACAACGCCTGGTATGTGGCCATCGGGTTCGCCGTAGCTGCGGTGCTCGCATCCTTCGGCCTCGACCACAAGCGCAAGGCAGGGACACACGCCCAATAGGCGCCCCACCCCGCGCACCGCAGGCGGCACCTCGACCGGAAACCCCGCTCGCACCCGCGGCGCGGCGTCTCCTTCGCGGCGACGGCACGGCAAGAAACCCAAGTCTCCAGCCGCACCATCAGACACCCAAGGAGAGATTCGCATGCGGGCCATCCGACTGATCGAGTTCGGGCAGGCAGAACAGGTCATCCAAGTCGCCGACATTCCCGAACCCACGCCCCCCGCTGCCGGGGAAGTGCTGATCCAGGTGGAGTACGCGCCCCTCGACCACCACGACCTGCTGCTGGCACGCGGCACCTACCCGGTGCGCCCAGCCCTCCCGAGCGTCATCGGCCACGAGGGAGCCGGCAGCGTCCTTGCGGTCGGGCCCGGCGTCAACCACCTCAAGAACGGCGACACGGTAGTCATCCCATTCGGTACCTACTCCTGGGCGGAACAGGTCGTGATCAAGGCAGCCGGCCTGACCGCGCTCGATCCGGCCATCGACCTCCGCCAGGCAGCGATGCTGCGCATCAACCCGACCACGGCCGGGCTGCTCCTCGAACAGCGCTACCTCCCCGAGGACACGTGGGTGGTGCAGAACGCGGCCAACTCCGGAGTGGGCCGGTCCGTGATCGCCTTTGCCAAGGAGCGCGGATTCCGGACGATCAACATCGTACGGCGGGAGGAGCTCATCGATGAGCTCAAAAACCTCGGCGGCGACATCGTGGCGCTCGACTCACCAGAACTGGGCAGGGCTGTGCGGGCGCAGATCGGGGATGTGCCCGTCAGTCTGGGACTTGACGGTGTCAGTGGCACGGCCACAGGACGGCTCATCGACGTCCTCACCCAGAACGCTCTCCTGGTGAGCTATGCGCACATGAGCGGAGAACCGTTCGCTCCGGACGCAGACGCACTCCAGGCCAAGAACGTGGAGACCTCGGGCTTTTGGATGTACCAGGAGAAGAACCTGGACCGCCACCCGGCACTCGCGGTGGAGGCCGAGAGGCTCGTCGCGACGGGGAAGCTCAAGATGCCGGTGACCGCCGTGTACGAGGCGGGCGAGTTCAGTAGGGCCCTTGCGCACCTGCGGCGTGAAGGAAAGGTCCTCCTCGACTTCAACGCCCACCGCTCCCAACTCTGATCTTTCGGAGAGGCGTGCCTGGCCTGCGGGGGCTTTTGCTGCAGGTTGGCCAGGACGCCTGGACGGACGGGCCCGGCACGCTCCCTTGAACTCTGCGCAGGATGCACGGCGTTCAAAGCGATCCAGAGCGAGTCGATGAAGCGGACCAGGAACAACCGCGAGAGCACCCTGCTGCTGTCGCGGCCGGTGCCGGTCCGAACCGGGCCCCGCAGCAAACGCCACCATCCGGGCTGGCTGGTGGGCCGGTGAACCGTTCGATCACTGCTGCGCAGGAGATTTTCGGCCACAGGGCTGCTGGGCGTTCCGGCGCGGTCTGAGTGGCTTGGTCAGCAGGCACAAAAAGCTCCACGCCGGTCGGGCGTTGGTCAGTACGTATGACCCCTCCGAAATTTTTGACAAGTCAGTACAGAACCGAGTAACGTCGTTCTTGTCAATCCAGTCCAAAACCGCCTGGCCCTGGCGGGCGGTATGTCACAAGAACTCGCCCAACTTCCCGTCGCAGGTTCACTGTCGTCGGTCATTAGGAGCTACGAGCATGGAACTCAAGAACAAGACCGCCCTGATCACGGGTGCCGGTGCTGTCGGAGGAATCGGGGCCGAGATCGCGCGGGTGCTTGCGGAGGCAGGCGCATCCGTTGTGGTGTCGGGCCGTCATGCCGCGCGCGGTGAGGAAGTCGTCAAGGAGGTAGTCGACAAGGGCGGCAACGCACGTTTCGTGCTGGCCGATCTCGAGAACCTCGACGACGTGGCACGTCTGGCGCAGGAAGCCGGCGCCGTCGACATCTTGGTCAACAACGCCGCGGCGCTGACGATGGGTCCGACGGTGGAGCAGGAACTGGAGGGGTACGAGCGCGTCTTCGACGTCAACGTTCGCGCCACGTACTTCCTGACCGCCAAGATCGCCCCGGCCATGGTGGCCAAGGGCGAGGGCAGCATCATCAACCTCAGCTCGTTGGCCGGCAAGCTCGCCATGCCGGGCATGTCGGTGTACGGCGCGACCAAGGCCGCGATCGAGTCGCTGACCCGCAACTGGGCCGAGGAGTGGTCGGCTTCCGGCGTGCGCGTCAACGCAATCGCCCCCGGCACCGTGAACAGCGAGTTCGTCAGCGGCGCGCTCGGCGCGGAGGTGTTCGAGTTCCTCCGCCAGGAGGTCCCGAACAAGCGTATCGGCACCACCAACGAGATCGCCCAGGCCGTCCTCTTCCTGGCCAGTGACAAGTCCAGCTTCATCACCGGCGCCACCATCGCCGTCGATGGCGGACGCACCATCCGCTAGTACCCCGGGATGACGCACCGGGCGGCAGGGACGAGCCGCCCGGGCGGCGGGGCTTATCGACGGCCGGGCCGCACGGCCGGGGTCCGAGACGAACCAGTCGAATCGGCCCCGGCCGGCAGTGCGACTGCTGAATGTCTTGGTTCGGAGTCAGAACTGATGGAACTTCCCTCTGGCGTCAGCGCAACAGCAAGGGAGGCCGTCGCTCCGGGGTTGTGTTCCCCTTCGTGGAGCCAAGCGGTACCGGGCAGGCGATGCGTTGATGGATACGCCGTCGCCTCCCGGGCGGCTGCCCGAAGTACCCCGGGGCATTGTGCTGGTGTGGCCGAGGTAAAGGATGGCGGCTGTCGGGCGCGACGGTGGACTACGGCCGGGAACTGTGGCGTGGGTGTGGTCGTCGTGTTGCGAGTCGTCGAGGTCGCTGTGGTGGGCGCTTTCGCTGCGGAGCCAGTGCCCGAGTACCTCCACAGTGGGTGTGCCGGAGGAGCGCTCGCGAAAGCCTCTCTGTCAACCGTTGCACGGAGTCGTGGAAGTGAGCGAAAGCGACGTCCTGCTCGGAACGGAAGTGCAGCGTCACGGTACGGGGTGCCACCTCGGCTTCGGTTGCAATGTCGGCGATCGACGTCGCGCCGTAGCCTCGTTCGGCGAACAGACGGTATGCATCTCGGGTAATCACGTCCTTGCGTCCATGCCGACGACCTACCGCAGTTGCACGCCCTCACTGACCGACTCGAACACGACGGTTATGCCCTCCTGGTCTGCCTCGCCGTGTCGGCGGCCCGGTCGAAACCTTGGCTGAGTCCAACGAGAAGCCGGCTTCGTCCTGGTAGGGAGCCAGGTGCCGAGAGCCACCGCGTAACTCGGCCCCGGTGCCGCCGCCCCAGACCTCTTCCCAGGGTGTTCAGGGCGGCGGCGCCGGGATTCTTTCAGATGACGGTTCGGCCTCCGTCGAGGGCCAGGACGGAACCGGTGGCGTAGCTGGCCCTGTCCGACGCAAGGTAGAGGACCGCCTCGGCGACCTCGTCGGGTCCGACGGTGCGGCCCAGGGGGATCGACTTCCCGATCTCTCGGAGACCCGCTTCGCCGGCGTTACGGATCATCTTGGGGCCGTGCATGGGCCCTGGAGCGACGGCGTTGACGCGGACGTTGTGCGGGGCGAACTCCACCGCCCAGGACCGCGTGAGCGACTCGAGTGCGGCTTTGGTCGAGGCGTAGGCGGCGCGCCCGGCAGTTCCGAGCTTGGCTCCGATGGAACTGATGTTGATGATCTGTCCTTGGCCAGCGGCAATCATTCCGGGAACGAGTGCCCCGGTGAGGATGTGCGGCGCACGGATGTTCACCGCATACATTTCATCGAGACCATGCACGTCCAGTTCGGAGGTCGGCCCGGCTGCGATTGCGGCAGCGTTGTTCACGAGAATGCTGACAGCTCCCGAACTGGCGGCCAGTGCCTGCGCGGACTTCGGGTCTCGAAGGTCGGCCTGGATGAATGAAACACGTGTGCCGGTGGGATCAAGGAGCCTGGCGATGTCCTGGCCTCGCTCCTCCTGGCGACCGGAGGTGATGACAGTTGCATCGTTGGCTGCGAAGATCTTGGCGATCTCGAATCCCAGGCTTCCTTCGTCGCCCACGCCGGTTACCAATGCGACCTGCCCTGTTAGCTGCATAGCTATGCAATCTCCTTGTATCGACATGAGTAATGTGGCGGCTTGCATTCAAAGGTGGTTCGGGTGTGCGGTGAATGGCTAATTCGTGCCTCTGGATATGGCCCAAAGACCCCCACGGTTCAGCCCGGTGGCCTCGGCTGGGACGCCGGGGCTGATGTCGCGTAGCCGCCACGAAGAATGAACTGACGCTCGACAGCGGTCAGTACGTCATCTCGGCCGAAGTTCGCCGGGCATGCCGTACCGTCGACTGTACACGTTAATGACAGGTCGGTACAGAAACTCTGTGGCGGGGTGGCCGCGCCGGTCTGTCCGCTTCTTCGTCGCAGTCTTGAACCCTCTGTGGGTCACCTTCCAGGCTGTTGCACGGGATCGGCCGCCTTGGAATCAACGCGACAGCCGACTTCGGTCCTCGGCCCAGTTGGACTGCATTCCAGCGGAGTAGTGGCCCCGGAGCTTGGTCGCGCAGGCGTATGGGTCGTGTGGGGACACCTGGCAGGTCCGTTGAGTCGACTCGACATCGCTGGCTCCAGCTCGGTTGCGGTCGGGGGAACTGCGTCGGGCAGGGGCGCAAGTTGGGTAAGTGGTGACGCTTGGTTGGGCGCGCGGCCTCCTTTCGTCCCGCGCTGATTGCGGCGTTCGGCGCGCGTGAGGAGAGTGTCGGAGGGACCAGCTGCCAGGCCGGGCGCGAGTCGGTGTGAAGCGGGGAGCCGAAGGTGAAAGGCGTGTACGGCTTTTGAGCGGGTGCCCGGTGCTCATGGACCGGTTGCTGATTGAGCCAGTGGATGTGCCGCTGGGCCGGCCGCGCCGCCCGGGACCGCTCCACTGTTCCGGTGTGCTGAGCTTGGGTTCGGCCGTAGTCGGCGGCCCGAGATTGAATCGCCCCGAACCGACCGGGTCGCGGTGGCTGCGGCTGCCGCTGCCCTCCGAAGAGCGCTGCGGCCGAGGGCGTCAAAGTGCGACTTGGATGTCCAGGGGCGGGTCTGTAGCCCAAGTGCCCACCCGCGGTCGACGGGGAGTCTGTGCGAGGGTGGTTCAGTTCCTCATGTGCCTGACGGGGACGGGGGCAGTCGGTCTGCCTGGCCTGAGTGGCAGAACTCATCGATGAATGCTTCGGCGATGTCCATCATCTCGGTGACGGATGATGTCGTGGTCTGCACGTCGATGAAAGCTTCGTCCGCGCCTGCTTCACAGGCCTTGGCCAGGTACTCGCTGACCTGTGACACCGTACCTGCTGCCCAGTTGTGTGCAGGGTCCCCCGGCTTCTTGGTGATCGTGGGGTTGACTCGCAGGCAGACCCGCAGCTGCGACGGGTCTCGGCCTGCCTGTTCGGCGGCCTGCCGGGCGACATTCCACAAACCCGTCAGCTGCTCCAGGGGCATTGCCAGGCCGATCCATCCGTCCGCCCGCCGGCCAATGCGTTCCAAAGCGGGTGTGGAGAACCCGGCAAGGAGGATCGGGGGCCGTGGTTTTTGGACCGGCTTGGGCAGGATGCGGCTGGGTGGGATGGTCCACAGTGGCCCCTCGTGCCGGACGGTTTCGCAAGTCCAGACCGCGTCGAGCACGTCTAGGACTTCCTCCAGGCGCGCGCCGCGCCCACGCCAGGGCACGCCGACAGCCTGGTACTCGTCGCGCAGCCACCCCAGGCCCAGGCCGACGTCGACTCTTCCGTTGCTGATCAAGTCCAGCGAGGCCAGGGTTCGCGCCAGCAGTACTGGTGGCTGGAACATCGCGTTGAGGGTGCTGGTACCGAGCCGGATGTGCTCGGTGTGCGCGGCGGCCACGGTGAGCGCTGACAAAGGATCGATGCTGGTGACGAATTCTTCGGGCATCACTCCGTCGCGCGACGGATCCGGATAGGGGTCACTGGGGGAGAGGGGACCCAGTAGCCGGTCGCTGACCCAGAGGCTGTCGTAGCCCATGTCTTCCAGGCGCCGGCTGAGGTCAGCCGTCAGTGCCGGTTTCGCGAACACTCCGAACTGGGGCACTGAGAAACCCAGGCGCATACGGATGATTCTCCGCCCGGAGACGGCCTGCCGCGAACGGAGGTGGCACACCGGACGCGGGGATGGGCTCGGGCGGTGTTGCGCCCTGCCTGTGGCGCACGCCGTGTGGAGCGTGCGACCGTACCGTTTCCTTGAGGCGGCGCGTTCCGCGAACGCGCCTGCCGTTGGGGACGTAGCTGGCTCGGCGGCACGGGGCGGTGGTCCTGGTCAGGCGGTGGTCTCCTCCTTGTCCGGGATGGCGTTGGGGCCGTCCTGGGCGAAGGCGTCCTTCTTGAACAGCACGTACTCCTCGACGGTCATGGGTGTCTTGTTGCCGACCACATGCACGAGGTTGTTGGCTCCCGCGAAGATTCCGGCCTGGTAGTCCTGGGCGACCGCCGCCAAGTGCTGGATGACGTGGGGCTGCCATTCCTTGTCGGTGAGACCTTGCCGGAACTCTTCGATGGAAATGGGTTCGTACGTCACCGGGATGCCCAGTGCGCGGGACACGGCCTCGGCGATCTCGTAGTGATTCATCTCGACCGGTCCGGTCAGCGGGTAGATCTGGCGGTCATGCGGCTGCGGGTTCTGGAGAATGGCCGCGATGACATAGGCCTGGTCGCGGCCGGCGATGGGAGCGTGGCGACCGTCGCCGAAGGGGAGGCGGAGCACGCCCTGCTCGCCGCGGCGGGCCCAGAACCAATCGATCCACTCGGCGAAGAACGTGGGCCGCAGATGCGCGGTGAGCATGGTCGTGCGATCCAGGAGGCGTTCGCCGAGCCAGTGCTGTCGCGCGGCGTTACTGGCTGCTTCGCGTCGTGCGGAGATCTGCGACATGTTGACGACGGACCTGACGCCGGCCTCGCTCGCTGCCTGTGCGAAGTTCGCGGTGGCCTCGAGGAGCCCTGGGACGATCGGGTAGCAGAAGTATGCCGACGTCACCCCGTGCATCGTGTCACTGAGCGAGCGGAAGTCCAGCAGATCCGCCTTGGCGATCTCGGCGCCCGCCTGCTCCAGGGCCTCGGAGCGGGCGTCCTCGCGCCGGACCAGAGCCCGGACCCGGTATCCCCGGTCCAGCAGGATTTCCGCGGTGGAGGTACCGGTGTTCCCGGTTGATCCAGTGATCAAGATGAGCTTTTCCTCGGTAGTCGGCATCTGCACTCCAGCCATTCGGAAAAGTGAGTCTCAGCCGGCGGGGTTCGTGACGGTTGACGGGCTGGGGCCGGCCCCACTCCGCGCGCCGGGGATGAGCCGACCTGGACGGGTGGGCCGTTGACGGCGCGAGCGGTCGCTTTCCGCCCCAAAGTCCAATGGGCGAAGGTGACAGTGAGTAGAAGACCATCGTCACATTGCCTCGCAGGCCCCACCACCGGTGATGACACGGTGAACGCGGCATTCGTTCACCGTGCGGGGCGCCTGGCTGGCCCTGCTCCGCAGCACGGCATGACGGGCAGCGTGGCAGGAAGGCGGTGACGGCCGGAGGGTCTTGCCACCGTCGGGTGAGGCAGATCGCCGGACCGGGAGTCATCTGGACCGTAAGTTCCCTGAGCCGGAAGACAGGAGCCCTCCGTCGGGCTGCGCGCGCGGCGCTCCGGGAAGAAATTGTGTACTACTTTGGCTTAAATCTTTGTTCTGTACTGGACTGTCCGTACGAAGTAGGGTGAAGAAATGGCCAGGCCACGAAGCTTTGATGAGCAGGCTGTAGTAGGTGCGGCGGTCCTGCAGTTCCGTAAGACCGGCTACGCGGGCACCACCATGGACGATCTGTCGGATGCCACCGGCTTGGGGCGGGGAAGCCTGTACGCATCGTTCGGAGACAAGCACGTACTGTTCATCCGGGCTCTGCTGGAGTACGTTCGCGAGGCACTGGCCGGCACCGAGCGTGCGCTGGTCGGCCCCGATGAGACCGCGATCGACCGGTTGCGGGGCTTCCTGGCCAGCGGTGCCCGGTTCGTGGTGGACGACAAGGATCAGCTGGGGTGCATGGCCGGCAAGTTCTCCCACGAGCTGGGCGCACGGGACGAGGAAGCCCGCAAGGTCATCCATGAGGTCTTCACCAAGCAGCACCAGCTCCTTGCGGACTGCGTGCAAGCGGCCCAGCGCCATGGTGACCTGGATCCGGGCGCGGACCCCCTGGTCGTCGGCTGCACGATCTTGAGCATCAATCGCGGCTTTGACGTCATGGCCAAGGCCGGCATCGACCCGGCGCTCCTGGAGGCCGCAGCCGACCAGGCGTTCCACGGCCTTCCCCTCACCTTTGCGCACCGCTGACCCCCCAAGCCGCACTGGGAGTGCCGTGCGGCGGTGGTCCTCCTGGCGTCGTGCCTGAATGGCCGAGAATCCGTGCCATGAGCGCGGTCAGGTCGTGCCCACGGCCCCTTTTGCGGCATCGGTCAGTCGGCGGAGGCGCTTGTGGCTTCCTCGGCTTCTGCGGCAGCAGGTGAGTAATAGATGGATTTGCCCTGCCTGATGCGATGGATGAGGCCCTTGGCCACCTGGCCCTCCAGCGTTGCGCGAACAACCGTAGCCTTGGCCTTGCGTTCGGGGTGGTCGTGGGCGAGGGCTGTGGTGACTTCGGCGGCGGAACGTGGCTCGGCCTCGCGTGTGAGGTATTCACGGATGAGGTCGCCGAGCGTACGCAACCTGGTGCCCTTGGGCTCTCCACCGCTGCGCTTCGGCGCGGCCGCCTGAGTGCGTCGCGCGGTGGTCTTCTGGGGGCGCGTCTTCCGCGTCGTGGTGGTACGCGAAGGCGTTTCAGTTTTGGTGTCGGTGAGAGCCGTCGGTGCTTGCGTGCCCACCACGGTGCCGCCTAGAGCGTCCAGCATGCCGGCCAGCAGCGTACGGTTGCCCTTGAGCACATCCAACTGGTCCTGCAGGGAGCGGATTTCGGCAACGATGCGCTCTTGTTCCCTGGTATTTTGCTCGAGGTCGGCGCCAAGCCGAGCGGCGTACTCCGCTTTCAGACCCGCGGCCTCCCGCGGCGTGCTGGACATGGGTGTTCCTTTCGGACTGGTAGCGCTGTAGGCGGCGAATGCTACTCACTTCGGCTTGTACGGCGCCGTACGCATCCCCAGTCTTACGCCGCACCCGCGGTTCATGCCCCTGAAGTGGGCTGGGCGGAGTGAGTCACCCACCACCCAGCCCATGGGCACGGCGTGTCATGCGTGCCGGGTCGGGGCTGCGTACTGCCCGTACCGGCCGACCTGGCAGGAAAGCGGCTGCGGTCTTCCCGCCAGAGTCGGTTCGTATGCGAGGTCAGCGGCCCGCCCCCGGTGCTCGACCCATGTCCCTTGGCGCGCCGTGTGGCTTGTCGGGAGCCTGCCCAGTTGACGGGTTACCGCTGGTTACTGAGGGTTTCGGAATGAGGTTCCTAGGCATCTCAAGCAGATGATGCCGCAGGCGACCTGGAGTAGTGCGAGGTGGAGGTCGGCGCGCATCTCGTCGCGGATGTAGAGTCGTTTGAACCGGTGGAGCCAGGCGAGGATCCGCTCGACGACCCACCGTGTCATGCCCAGGCCGGATTCGTGCGGGGTGGCGCGGCGGGCGAACCTCGGTGTGATGCCGCGGGCTCGGAGCAACCGGCGGTAGGTGTCGTAGTCGTAGCCGCGGTCGGCGAACAGGCGGCGGGGCCGGTGACATGGCCGTCCACGGACCCCGCGGATGCGGGGGATCGCGTCCAGCCGAGCCATGAGCTGGGTGACATCGCGACGATTTCCGCTGGTCAGCGAGACGACTAGGGGAGTGTAGTGCCGGTCGGCGATCAGCTGGTGCTTGCTGCCGGGCCGGGCCCGGTCCACCGGCGAAGGTCCGGTGTGAGCCGCCTTTCGAGGCTCGGATGTGTGAGCCGTCGATCGCAGAGTCGTCCATGTCGAGCAGGCCAGCGGCCCGCAGGTCCGTCAGCAGCACCTCGTGCAGCTGCGGCCAGACGACTGCCTCGGTCCAGTCCAGAAGACGACGCCAGGCCGTCGCGTCGCTGCAGTCGACCTGTTCCGCAGGCACGTCCTGCCAGTTCTTCCGCCGGGCCGATGGGATGAGGGCCGGTGCGGGAGAACGCCTCCTTGTGTGCTTCGACGTACTCCTCCACGCTCAGGGGCGTGTGATTCCCGATGACCTCGACCAGTTGTTGGTCCCTGTGAAGATGCCGTTTTGGTAGTCGACGACGTTCTGCGGATGCTCGGTGACGTGGGCGGGGAAGCCGACCCGATCAAGGCCCTCACCGAACTCGTCGATACCGATGGGCTTGTAGCTGGCGGGTCTGCCCAGTGTGCTGGAGACGGCCTCGGCGATGCCGTGGTGGTCCATTTCCTTGGGCCCGTGCAGGAAACAGACCTGGCGGTCAAGGGCGGTGGGGTTCTCGAGGATGGCCGCGATCACGTCTGCCTGATCCTGGCCGGCGATCGGGGCGTGCCGGCCGTCGCCCACGGGGAGCCGAAGCCGGCCCTGGTCGTCCTTGCGGATGAAGTACCAGCCGATCCACTCGGCGAAGAACGTAGGGCGAAAGTGCGTGGTGATGAGGCTCGTGCGGTCCAGCAGCCGCCTGGCGAGCCAGTGCTGACGGGCCGAATTGCTAGCCGCCTCACGGCGCGCCGAGATCTGGGACATGTTCATGACGGCCCTGGCATTGGCCTCGACGGCAGCCGTAGGCCCTCGTGGCGATGCCGGACGGTGTCAGTGAGAGCATCCAAATTATTGACTACATAGTACAAAAGTAGGCCAAGGTCATCGGAGCCGCCACGGAAGATCATTAGGATACGTTTTCACGAAGCAGTACAGATGTGGGCTCACGTTGATCCTCAGGGCGCGCACATACGCTGGCCAGATTGCCGTGGCCCCGACCGCCCCCCGTATCGGGGCCACGGGCATGCCCTGCTACCGGCTGATCGCCGACAGGTACAGTGGGCCCATGGCTCGGCCCCGGCAGTTCGACGAAGAAGAGGTTGTGCAAGCGGCCCGCGACCAGTTCTGGTCGGTCGGGTACAACGGCACCTCTATGGATGACCTCAGCGCGGTGACAGGCCTGGGCCGGGGAAGCCTGTACGGGGCCTTCGGGGGCAAACACGACCTCTTCCTGCGTGCTCTCGACAGCTACAACAGCGACGCGCTGGGGGCATGGCGTACGGCGCTGGGAGGCCCCGGTCCTGCCCTGCCCAAGCTGGAGCGGCACGTACGCAACGTCGCCGAGGGTGTCACCTGGGACGTGGAGCGCCGCGGGTGCATGCTGGCCAAGAGCGCTGCCGAGCTGTCATCCGTTGACGACGACGTCGTGGAGCGGACCTCTGCGGTGATTCGCGGTCTGCACAACGCACTGCAGGGCTGCATCACACAGGCCCAGGCCGAAGGCTCCCTGAGTGCAGAGGCGGATGCGGACACCATGGCAAGCCTGCTGCTGGCCATGCTCCGCGGGCTCGATGCGTTGGGCAAGGCGGGAGCTGCCCCGGAGGTCATCAACGGTGCAGCAGAACAGGCCCTGGCACTCCTTCCCCGCCGTTCCCCGCAACGGGACGCAACTAATTCGACCCGCCACGGTGCCGTCGCGCAGTAATTTTCGCGGGCGCGTCCGCAAGTGACCGGCCTGCCGGACCCGTTGAGTGCGTGGGTACAGGTGGTTGTTGCGGGATAGGCAATCCCCCGGCCTCATCGATGCGATTGTGAGAAGGGGGACCTTCGTCAGTCTGACGCTGGGCATGGACCCTGGCGATGCCGTGCGGCCGCCCCAGAGCATGGCCGCAGCGACCATGACCGCGCATGTCAGCGGCGTCCTGAATGCCTACGGCAACCTGCACAAAAGCGGCGACAACGTCGTCATCGGGTCGGACGCCGGTATCGGGCCCTGGAAGCCTCATGACGTTTCTCCCCACGGCGCGGCAGACCCCGCACAGTTGGGCGTCACGTCGCTGGAGGCACTGATCTCCATGACCAGCCGTGCAGCCCGCCTGTGCCGTATGAAGGGCCGCAAGGGCAGGATCGCCCGCGGTGCCGACGCCGACCTGCTGATCGTCGACGGCGACGTCGAACACGACTCCGCAGCTGTCCTGGACGTACAGGCGGTCTTCCGCGCCGGCGTCCCAGTGCGCTGAACCAGGTACGGCAACTGGTGCGAGGGCGGCCGCGGAGAACCAGCCTCAACTCCCGGCCGGATGCGGTGGATGCCGCGTCCGGCGTTGGCTGCGGAGCGCGCCCGGGGGTCACCACGCTGTCCAGGGATCTGGCTGCGGACGAGGGCAGAGGCGTTCCACGTCTCAGGTGAGCGTGCCTTGAACGTGGTGACGTCGCCAGGGCCGACGGCTGCGACGCGCGTGAGGAAGGCGATGGTCGAGTGATGGGCGAGCGGAGCTGTCCCTCTGGGATGTGCGCTCTTCTCGGTCGGCTCGGATCGCTCGGGCGTGAACCAATTCGGGGAATCCGACCTTGCTCAAGAGCCGATACGAGCATTGCTCCTATGCGCCGTCCACGGCGCTTCGAAGGGCGCACTGGCCGGCGGACCAAAGTGCTGGCGCTGGACGGCGGTCCCCTAGGTATCCCAGTGAACCTTTTCGCTGCGGGTGTCATCGAAACCGACGTCCTTCGACACCTTCCACCTCGTCGACGTGGCTCGCCCGTGGGTCAGGAGCAAGATAAGAACACCCGTTCCTAACGTAGTGTACGTTTGTTCTTATGCGTGGAATGGAAACACCCGAAGAGCGAGGCACATCGGGCGGCGAGGGGCGACGTGCACGCCGACACGATCCGCGACGCAGGGAACGCGTCCTCGATGCCGCGCTGGACGTGCTCGTCGAGGACGGCGTCGCGGGAATCACGCACCGCAAAGTCGCCGCTCACGCGGACGTGCCGCTGGGCTCCGTCACCTACCACTTCGCCAGCCTGACCGAACTGTGCACGCAGGCGTTTGCCCGGTACACCGACCAGCGGAGCACCGAGTACGAGGCGCTCTTCACCGACGTGGCCTCGCGCGAGGACCTGATCGATGTTCTCGCGGAGCTGGTCCGGGCGGGGCCGTCCCGGCGCCGCAGCGCGATCCTCGGATTCGAACTGCATCTGGCCGCGTTGCGCGATCCAGCGCTGCGCGTGCTGACCCAGGAATGGACCAGGTCCAGCCGGACGACCCTGGCGCGCTTCACGGGGCCCGAGGCCGCCGCCCGCCTCGACGCCCTTCTGGAAGGGATGATCATGCAAACGCTGGTCTCAACGGAGCGGGAACCGCTTGAGGAGACCCGCGCAGCCATCGCGCAGACGCTCGGCCCGGCTACCGGAACAGGCGCGTGAACATCCACTCCGGAAGCCCCCGCGCGCGCGAGACGATGCGCGCCGTACGGTCGACCCACCTGGTCTTCGCGCTCCTTGGCCTGGCTGGGTCCTCGTGGGCGTCGCGCCTGCCGCAGATCCGGGAACGCATGGACCTGGACACCGCGTCGGTCGGCCTCCTACTCCTGCTCATCGCGGTCGGCGGCCTGGTGGCACTGCCTCTGGCC
The DNA here is from genome assembly GCF_042887295.1 of Streptomyces sp. NPDC057950. Lineage (NCBI taxonomy): Bacteria > Bacillati > Actinomycetota > Actinomycetes > Kitasatosporales > Streptomycetaceae > Streptomyces > Streptomyces sp. NPDC057950. The sequence goes on along the minus strand of NZ_JBHVPP010000010.1, from coordinate 268,956 downwards.
GGCCCCTTCGTCGCCTGTTTCGGACCGCGTCGCGCCGTCACCGCGGTGGCCGTCCTCGTCGGTGCCGGTCTCGGCGCCGTGGCGTCCGGGTTCGCTCTCTGGCCACCCTTGCTCATAGCCGGCCTCTTCGTGCTGGGCACCGCCACCGGCTTCTGGGACGTCGCGGTGACCGTGCACGCGGCAGCCCTCGAACGACGGCTCGACCGGGCCCTGATGCCCCGCTTCTTCGCGGGATTCAGCCTCGGTACTGTGGCCGGCGCCTGCCTCGGCGCGCTCATGGCTGTCCTGCGCGTACCAGTGAGCCTGCATGTCGGGGCGGTGGCCCTGCTCGTCGCCTTGCTGACACCCGCAGCCGTCCGGCACTTCCTCCCATGGCCCGCACCCATGTCAGCGCCCTCACGAGGCACGGTGCGTGAGTCTGGGGCACACGCCTGGCACGACCCGCGCACGATGCTCCTCGGCCTCGTCGCCCTGGCTTTCGCGCTGGCGGAAGGAGCGGGGAGCAACTGGATCAGCCTCGCCGTCATCGACCGCCACCACACCACGGCGGCCGTCGGCACCCTGGCCTATGCCGCCTTCCTCACGGCCGTCACCTTGGGCCGCTGGCTCGGACCGCTGATCGTCGATCGCCTGGGCAGGCCGGGAGCCCTGCGTGCCGCGGCCTGTGCCGCCTGCCTCGGGAACGTCCTGTTCGCGACCGGGCCCCGCCTCTGGACAGGCTTCGTCGGCGCACTGCTGTGGGGAGCGGGGGCCGCACTCGGCTTCCCCCTCGGCCTGAGCGCCGGTTCGGACGATCCCGGCCACGCGGCCGCTCGGGTCGGGGTGATCACCTCGATCGGGTACTGCGGCTACGTCTGCGGGCCGCCGCTGATCGGAGTCCTCGCCGACCGGACCGGCCTCGCACCGGCCCTGCTGGCGATCGCCGCGGTCATGGCCGCATCCCTCACCCTCACCAGCGCCGTCCGCGTCACGTCGAGGGCCCGTAAGCAGTCCGCGAACGCCGCAGCCGCAACACCCAACCCCATCCCCTGAGTACAAGCGGCAAGGAGCACATCGTGCCAACCACCACCCCCGTCATCGAGGTCAGCGACGCACACCTGGAGGATCTCCGCGCTCGACTGCGTGCCACCCGGTGGCCCGAACCCTGGCCGATCGACGGCTGGGAGGCGGGCACCGACGCGGCGGAACTACGCCGCCTCGTCGCGTACTGGGCCTCAGGCTACGACTGGCGGGCCCACGAAGCCGCCGTCAACGCCCTCCCCTCCCGCTTCGCCGACATCGACGGCACACCGGTGCACTACCTGCGCTATGACGCCGAGCACCCGGACGCCCTGCCGATCGTGCTCACCCACGGCTGGCCGAGCACCGTCCTCGAACTTACGGACCTCGCCGAACGACTGGCCACCCCGTCCCGTTACGGCGGCGACGCCCGGGACGCCTTCACCGTCATCGTCCCCTCACTGCCCGGCTTCGGCTTCTCCGCCCAGCGGCCCGCTCTTACCGGCACCGAGCAGACTCACGATCTCTGGCACCGGCTGATGCACGACCACCTCGGCTTCCGGCACTACGCGGCTCACGGTGGAGACCTGGGTGCCGGTGTCACCTCACGGCTCGCCGAAGCCCATCCCGAGTCCGTCGTCGGCATCCACCTGCTCGCCGCCGCGGCCCCGGTCGAGTACGACCCGGCCTTGCTCACCCCCGAGGAAGACGCGTATCTCGCCTCCGCCGCTACCTGGCAGGCGGAGGAGGGCGGGTACATGCACCAGCAGAACACCCGTCCCCTCACCCTCGCCCCGGCCCTGAACGACTCACCCGCCGGACTGCTCTCGTGGATTCTGGAGAAATACCGGGCGTGGAGCGACTGCGGAGGCGACCTGTCCACACACTTCAGCGACGACTTCCTCCTCACCCAGGCGTCCCTCTACTGGTTCACCGGCACGATCTCCACGTCCTTCCGCCCGTACTACGAGTACGCGCACCACCTGACCCGGCGCGTGCGGCGGGTCGAGGTCCCCACCGCCCTCGCTCTGTTCCCTGCGGACCTGTCCCAACCACCACGCCGCTGGGCTGAGCGCACCTACCACCTCACCCGCTACATTCGTATGCCCCACGGCGGACACTTCGCTGCCCACGAGGAACCCGCCCTGCTCGCGGATGACATCACCGCGTTCTTCCATGAGCTCCGCCTGCCCCACTCCCGGGCCGCCTCACGTCCGGGGGGATAGGCAGGCGGAACGGTGTCGGAGGAAACAGACCGGAACCGCGTCCGTCTGGAAGCCGTCCGCCCAGAGGCCGCCAGGCTGGTACGTCGGCGCTGGGTGGGCAGAGTGGAACGGGTGAAAGTCACCGCCCGTGCCGGCGGCGCGGTCCAGCTCAGCTTTGGAGGACGGCCGGCGCAACGTGTCGCTGGACAAGGTGTTCGCCCTGGCCGACGTGCTGTAGCTCGACGTGGGTGAGCGTTTCCGCGGTCTGAACAGCCTGATCACCCCTTCGCGGCAGCCAGGCGGCCGACACCGCGGCCGGCTGCTGTCAGGTGTCGCCGGTGAACAGGGCTGGCGTGGTGTCGAGTTCGTCGAGGCAGGCCAGGAGGCGGGGCAGGTCGGTGTCGGGCCCGAAGGCGAGGCAGGTGCCGTCCGCGGTCGCGCGTCCGAAAGCATCGGCGAGAGTGGACGGCGGCGGGAGTTGACGTAGCCCATATGCAGGCTGATGCCGCCCTCGCGTGCCCCAAGGGACGGGCGGTGGGCGGCCGGAGAGGTCTTCCACTGAGTGACCGGCATCGATCGATCGGCACAACGGCGTTGCGTCGGGCTGGTGCCTGTTGGTGTCTGGGCCGGATGGACCAGGGCGAGGGAGTGTCACCTCTCCGGCATTACCGCCGAGCCGGTCGAGGCGGTTGCCGGGGATGAACGTGGTTGGCGCGGTGCGTCGTAGCGTGAGCGGTCCTGGCCACCGCGAAGCGGATGCCGAGCTATTGTCACGAGGTCGCGAAAACCGATGTTCCGTGGTCCACCCGCCGGACATCGCTCGTACATCGATGCAGATGGTTCTGATCGGTGAGTGTCTCCTTGCCGAGATCGGGCATTCCGTCCGCTCTTGGCGCTGACCATCGCCGGCGCGTGTCGGCGCAGCAGAGGGGCGCAGCATGCAGAAGAGCATCGCCATTGTTGGAGCAGGACTGGGAGGGCTGACGCTCGCGCGGGTGCTTCAGGCTCACGGCGTCGCCGCGACGATCTACGAGGGTGAGGCTTCGGCGAAGACCCGTGCGCAAGGCGGCCTGCTCGACATCCAGGTAGAAACCGGGCAGGTCGCGCTTCGCGCAGCCGGTCTGTACGACGAGTTCCTCACTCTGGTCCGCCCGGGCGAGGATGCCAAGCGCGTGGTCGACCGCCACGGCACGATCCTGTTCGACATGCCTGCGGACCCCGGTTCGGCCCGTCCAGAAGTGGATCGTGGCGAACTGCGGCGCCTGCTCATCCAGTCGCTGGCGCCCGGAACGATCAGGTGGGGTCACAAGCTCGCCTCGATCCGGCACCGTGTTGAGGGCGGCTACGATCTCACCTTCGCGGAAGGTTCCGCCACGCGCGCCGACATCGTCATCGGCGCGGACGGTGCCTGGTCGAAGGTGCGTCCGCTGCTTACCCCCGCCAGGCCTGTCTACAGCGGAACCTGCTTCATCGAGATCGCCCTCGCCTCAGGCTGCAAGGACTGCCAGGACTATCGGGACTGTCGGGACTGTCGGGCGAGCGTGGCCGCGATCGGCAGCGGCACGCTGATGGCGGTCGCGCCGGGCAAAGGCATCATCGTGCATCGCTACGCCGACGGGCACGTGCGCGGATACGTGGCGCTGAACAAGCCCGAGGAGTGGATGAGGTCGATCGACTTCGGCGACCCGTCCGCCGGCCTCCGTCAACTTGCCGACGAGTTCGATGGCTGGTCGCCGCTGCTCACCGCCTTCGTGACACAGAGCGACGTGGAACCGCGGCTCCGACCCGTCTATGCCCTGCCCGTCGGGCTCGAATGGGACCGGGTGCCCGGCGTGACGCTCGTAGGCGACGCCGCGCATCTGATGTCGCCCTTCGCCGGCGAGGGTGCGAACCTTGCCGTGTACGACGGCGCGGACCTGGCGAGCAAGCTGGTTGAGCAACCCGACATCGAGGTCGCGCTCACCGCCTACGAAGAGCGGCTGTTCCTGCGTAGTGGCGATGCCGCCAGCCGCTCGGCGCAGAACCTGGAGATCTTCTTCGGCCAGGAAGCACCGCAGAGCGTAGTCACTCTGTTCGATCGCTCCTGACACCTCGGTCCGGGTTCGCGATCTTGTCGCGGACCCGGCAGGGAACGGGCACGACCATCGCATGATCATCGGTGATTGTGTCGACTCTGCCCTCCAGGGCCGCGCCAGCTCGCCCTTCGACCAGCCGCCGGTCACGATCGACATACGCCACCAAGACAACCGCCGAGAAGCGCCGGAGATCCGCTGAGTCCTCCGCGACGACGGGGTTACGGCTGCCAAGTGCAGGACGGAAAGATCGCGAAGAAGCCGTCCCAGCCCGCCTCGTCCAAGTTGACCACGCTGACATAGACATCCCGGTTCCCGGAATCGTCATCGGTGCGCAGCCAGTACACGCTGCCAGCCTCACTGTTGTGGTACAGCTGGCCCTTCGCCCAGCAGTAGAAGTAGTTCCGACCGGCGTAGAGCGTTCCCGCGTGCGAGTCGTTCCGCGGGTCCGGAGTCCAGTGCGTCCACTGCGTGATGGTGGTCCACAAGTACTTCTTCTCAAATGCAGCAGCCAATGCCGGCGAAGCACTGCCTGCTTTGCTGAGCCCATCCCGGTGTGGGGCGGCTTGGGCCCCGACGGCACCGATGAGCCCGCTTCCACCGACCAGCATCATCGCGGCCGCCACCCCCAGAGCCCTACGAAACGACTGCCGCTTGAGCAACATCTGTTCCCCCTGTGATGTGGTCGGAGATTCCTCAGGTCTGGGGCTCGCCACCGTCGAACGATCGGCGGCAGCTCGCGCGCCCGGCAGACGAACAGCTCACGTACCGTTCACCTTTGACCTGGTCCCATCTCGATGCTAGGGCCGGGTCCTCCTGGCGCGGATCGACTCGGGGGCCGACCTGGTGCTAGGAACCCAGGAGGACTGAGGGCCGTCCTCCTCCTTGAGGAGGAGACGCGGGCAGTGGGAAACCCTGCCCGTCCTCCCTATGGCTGATGCCGTCATACGGAGCACGTAGGGCGCCTCCAACTTGCAGTCCTCCACGCTTGGTTCCGCGCCCTGCACCTTGGTGAACCTGCGCGCTGAGAGCTGCCGGCCCGGGAGCGGAGGCCCTCGACTTGCCATGCCTGTGGTGCGCGGAGGAGGGGGCCCGAAAGCGAGGATTCCTCGGGCGGCCCCGCGCACGCGCGGGGAGCAGGCATCGGGGGTGTCCTGTGGATCGTGGTGCTCGGCGGCGAGTCCCAGGCCGGTGCCGACGCCACCGTTCAACCGTAGAAGGCGATCGACCGTCACCATGAGTCCGGTTCGGGGCGGCGCGCGCAGCCGCCCCGAACCGGACCAGGACTCAGGCCGGTAAGCCCGTCAGCACGTCTTGCGCACGTACCCACCGCTACCGGCGGGCGAGACGTCCACGTCACGCTGGACGATGCTCAATGTGCTGCCCCACCCCTTGCACGCCTTCGTCCGGCCGGTGGCGGTGTATTCGATCACGATGACGTTGTTGCCGAAGGCGCTGGTGTAGTCGCCGCACTCGTCGTACTGGCCGCACTCCTCGGCCACCGCGAAATCGAGACCGTTGGTGGTGCGGTTGCCGGCGAGTTCCGGGGTGTTCTTCTGGGCGATCGCCAAGTTGTCCGCGTGGGCGCGGGCGGAGAGCAGCTTGATGTAGGCCTGTGAGTCGGCCGCCGCGATCAGCTTGGCGGAACGCGTGTAGCTGTCGTAGTTGTCGGGTTCCACGGCCTGGAAGCCCTTGTCCCGGCAGCCGTCGATCTGAGCACCGATCTGGGCTGCGATTCGCTTCCGCTTGGCGTCCGTGTGGACGTCGAGGAGGGCCTCGCCCCAGTCCTTGTCGTAGACGATCTTGCCTGAGGAGTCGCGCAGCAGCAGGTCCGCGGCCCATTCGCCCTCGGCGCCCGGTTGCACCTGGAAGGCGTTCACGTAGCAGATGTTGTACAGGCCCGCCGCCGGGGAGGCGGTGTGGTCGCGGGTGACGACCTTGACGCCGGCCGGTGGGGTGTAGGCGCCGCCGATCTGGTAGTCGAACCCGGCGTGCGTGGGCGGCAGGGCCACCGCCGCCGCCTGCGTGGATGTCGCCGGTACCAGCAGCGTGGTGACCAGTGCGGCCGCGCCTACGGCGGCCGACATCAGCATGCGGGACGGGCTGTTGAGGTGGCTCATGGATGAGCTCCCGAGATGAAGCGGGCACGTCCCCGCCTCGGACATCAGTACTGTCCTGGCGACTTAGTCCGGGCTCGCGGCGCTTGGCCTGCATACCGGCTGGGCGTGCCTCTCGGCGCGGAGCGTCGCTCCGGCGCTGTTGGGGAGTAAAGCGAGCACCTGTGCGGATGTCAACGCCCCCGCCAACACCCACCTCGTCCGTGGCGAAAGTCGCCGAACTCATGTCTGAGATAAGGCCGTTGTGTCAGACCATTGCACCATCTGCTGCTGCTCGCCCGCGCCGGCATCCCGCCCGGCGAACGGTTTTCCCGTTGTGACACAGCCTCTACACGCCGACGGGCCGGGCCAGGTATCCACCGATCGTCGTGGTGTTCGAGCCCGGCACCCGGCTGGGAGAGCAGGCACTGAAGAACCGCATGAACCGGGTGCCGGACCTGACCCGCGCACACTGGTCGGGCGAGTATCAGAAGCTCAGCGGCTTCGGCGGCGAGCCGGACAGTTACTTCGACTACGGCGACGCCATCCCGGTCCTCTCCACCACCCTGGACCGCATCCAGCACTCCGGCCCGGTGGCTGCGGTGTGGTGGCGCTGCGAACACCGCTACTGGGCAACCCTCCAGGACGCATTGGGCAATCCCATGGACCACAGCGCCTGGTACCGGCGCGAGGACGAACGCAACGCAGTCCGCAAAGAACAGGAAGCCGGGCAGTGGGAAGAAGGATCGGAGCCCGCGGGGGACTGGTCCCAGCGGCGCATACCCGCGCAGCCCGCACCGGTACTCCCGCCCCGCCCTGCGAGACCTGCGGCGGGCCGCTCAGCGGACTGGACGGTGAGGATCCTTCCGCCCCGCCGCCGGACGGCCGCACCTGCGGGGCTTGCCGCAGCACCGAAGCCGCACGGCGACTGCACCCCGTCCCTCGACGGCTCACGCCGCATGCGACCATTCGGCCGGGGTGCCCTGCCCAAGTCAGGGCGCCTCGGGTCGTGCGCAGCCCAACGCCGCACGCGCTGCGGGCCGGTGCCACGATGCCGATGGGTGCCCCGGTGGGCACCGCACCGGGACACCCGACGCCGTGCGGGCCCCTCTCCCTCGACCCGGCCGCGCACGGCTCCCTCGCACGCGCGCATGCCCGCGGTCGCGGAAGCGGGCTGCCGGCCGCCCGCCAGGCTGGTGCGTGTGTCCAGCAGCCGGCCACGGCATGGCGAGAATCCCGGGCCGGCCGGTGCGGGCGCTGCAGTTGCGCAGGCTGCCGACAGGGCTCCAGATCACACTTGCGGGAGCGGACGACAAGCTCGCCCAGATCGACCGGCGGGTTCCGTGAACCGTTGCCCCCCATGCCTACTGCCACGACCGGCACCCGGAGTCGGCTGTCAGGGCCAGGTGAGGGGGTGCGGTCACGAACATGGACGCATTCTGGACCGTCATCGAAACGGCACGCACCGACGCCGCTTCGACCTCCGGAAACCCGGCCCAGGCGTTCGCATCGGCCCTGGTCGAGCGGCTCGCGGCGACCTCGAAGCAGACGATCCTCGAATACCAGCAGTGCTTCGATCAGCTCCACGGGGCGATCTACCGTTGGGACGTGTGGGCTGCCGGCTATCTGATCGGTGGAGGCTGATCCGACGACGCCTTCATTGACGTCCGCGCCGGCCTCATCGCCCAGGGCCGAGAGTGGTACGACCGGGCCGCTACCGCCTCCGATGCTCTCGCCCAGCATCCGGACGTCATCACTGCGGCGGCCGAACTCAGCGACGAGGCGCTGTTCCACGAAACCGTGAACTACGCGGCCTCATACGCCTACGAGCGCATCAACGAAGACGAGGACGACTGCACCTTCTACGACGACCACGATCAGTTCTGCGGCCCCCGGGCCAACCACGAGCCGGCCGACATGGGCGAGAGCTTCGATTTCGACAACGCCTCGGAGATGCATGCCCGCCTTCCCAGGCTGGCCCAGCTCTTCCTTGATCACGGAGACGACTGAGTTCGCGGAGCCTCCTCACCGCCAAGTTCACAGAACGAGACCCCAGACCTCTTCGGCCCGGGGTCTCTCTGCGCTCTGTGGGGATCTCCGGCCGGTTCAACGATCCGTCGGCCAGGAGCGTCACGCCCACTGGACATCGGGTTCCCGCAGAACATGGAAATTCTCCTCGCGAACCGGGCTTTTTAGATACGGCAGTTGAGGCCGTGCTTGTAGCCGGAGCCATCGGCGTTGACCATATGGCCTGCCGTCGAGGGGTCTGGGCCTCGTGGGGCGGGCGGACGCACCTGCGAGGCCTGCCGCATCACCGCAGCAGCACGGCGCCCACCGGACTGTTCAAAGCCCTCTTCGGCCACCAGGACACACAACCCCGTGACGAGCCCCCGGCACGGCTGTGACGGCTGCCAGGACGTGTAGCAAGACACGCAGCACCGGTGCCGTTACGACTGCATCACGAGCCCTGTTTTGGCTGTTCAGAGGGCACATATTCGCAGATTGCCCAGATCGTGGACCCGATCGTCCGAACGGCGGGGTCCGGCACGTGAGCGAGTGGAACGACAGCGAATGGCACGCAGCAGGATGACACGACGTCATGGGTGGGCGATGGTGGCGCTGACGTGCGCGGTGGTGCCGTCGGCGGCGGCCTGTACGGCAGCGCCCGCGAACCCCGCGGCGAGGAAGACGACCGAGGCCGAGACGAAGGCCACCGCGTCCACGCCGTCCTGCGCGGGCGGGGCCGTGCGGTGGACCTCGGTGCACCCGGAGCGACGGCTCACCGAAGTCTCGCCGGTCGTGAACGTCCTCATGAGCGACGGCTGGATCACGTTTCACCCGGGGCTCGTGCGCAACATCGTGGCCCAGGTCGGCACGAGCGACGACCGCGTGTCAGCCCACCAGGTCCTCGCCGCGCTCGCCAAGCGCCTCGAGCGAGGGGACGTTGAGGAACTGGCCATGCCGGGGAAGGAGTCCGCCGATCGCCGGCGCCACCCCGTCAAGGCCGACTTCCTCGGCACGAGGGGCGTTTCGTCGAGGCGGCGGGAGTCCAGGCCGTCGACGCGAGCTTCACCGTGACCTGCCCCGGCCGTGACGTCTACGGCAGTGTGACCACCTGGTCCGGCGACACAGGTGCGTCCCTGGCCTGCGGCGTGAACCCGGGCACCAAGGAGCTTTGGATCCAGGAGGCGTACCGGCTGACGTGCGGTCCGCTCTCACTGTGAGGAGCAGACCCGGCGGGCCGGCTTAATCAATCCACCTGAGGTACGGAAAAATTTGTTTAGCGTCTTCCTGTCAGCCCTCCGCCGGGTTCTTGTACTCAGCGCTTTGGCGGGCGGCCTGGTGAGCCGGGCCGTTCAGATGGCGAATCCTTGGAAGGCGCCCTGAGAGTCGTTCTCGGCCGCTTCCTTGAAATCGCCAAAGGACATATTGGCGATCATCAGGTTCGCGTGCATCTCATGAATGCCGGCGGGGACGGTGCGGAACTCGCCGCCGTCCGCATCGAATTCCTCGTCGCTGTCGCACTCTTCCCTGGCCAGAACCGCCACCGCAAGCAACGTGATGGGTCCGTCGCCCATTGAGTCGCGGTCGGCGAGGAACACCGCGCTCAGTTCCTCATCGGCGGACACCGCGGCGAGGATCTGAGCCGAGGTACATCCCGCCCACTTCGGATCATCGGCTATGTGGACGTACGGCTCGAAGTCCCCGTCACCCCAGGACCTCATCAGCTCCGCTCTCACCGCAGCCCATGCCTGTTCGTCGCTGTAATCGGTCCTGATGATCAGTGCCGCGTCCCGATCACGCCCCGCCAACCACTCCATAAGGTCACTCACGCCGCTGCCCACCCCTTCGCGCAGATCACAGCCCCCGCAATCCGCATGAACGTTACGCGACGCCACTGACACAGCCGTGAGCGCGGCAGTCACAGTTGTCATATGGGCAGGCTTGTTGTCACCTGCGAGGTTTGACGGCCGAAAGGTCGCCTTCGCAGCCGTTGACGGCCTCTGCGATTTGCTGGGCGGTCTGGGCGGGTGTGAGGTGTGTGGTGTCGACGACTTCGGCTTCGGCGTGCAGCCATGTGCGGGCCGCCTCGGCGTAGGGCTCGAGGTATTGGAGCCGAAACGGGGAGTTGGGGCCAAGGACGGTGTCGCCGGCGATGCGCGCGCGGAGGGTGTCCTGGTCGGCATGGAGGACGAAGTGCCGGACCGGAATGGTGTGCTGCGCGAGGCTTGAGCTGATCTCGCGCCAGTACTGCTCGACCAGGACCGTCATGGGCATCACCAGGGTGCCGCCGGTGTAGTCGAGAACGCGTCGGGCGGTCTCGACTACGAGCGGGCGCCATGGCGGCCAGTGCTGGAAGTTGTCCGTCGCGGGCAGCCCTGGTGTGATGTCCATGAGTGTCTCGCCGACCTTCTCGGCGTCGAATACCCGTGAGTCCGGGATCAGCCGCTGCACGAGCACACTGGTCGTCGTCTTTCCTGCGCCATGGGTGCCGTTGAGCCATACGATCATGGACCCGACGCTAACGTCGTGCGGGCCGTGAGGGACAGCTCCAGGTGACAGAAGCACTGGTGAAAGAGCGTGTGTGCAGGTCGGATGCCTCGCCTGTGGCAACCAGGACGCTTCGACTGATCCCCTGTAGAGGTCGTTTTCATATGTCTTGCCCTTAAACAGAGACTTTCTCGAAGTGCGGGACTGTGGTGCGGAAGAGACCCTCGGGGCGGTTGGGGCATGCAGGTCGGATGGGGTGACGGTTGGTGCGGGAGACGACTTGTGCCTGTCTCATTGCAGAAGGCCCACGTCGCTGCTCGCATGCTTCTGTCGGTATTGCGGCGCGCCTGGGCGCGTTCGGTCTGCGGCGATACATCACGAGTATGGCGAAGCGACGTCCGTATCCGAGCGATCTGTCCGATGCCCGCTGGGAGTTGATCGAGCCGGTCCTGGCTGCCTGGCGCTTCGAGTGCCGCCGCAGGGCCCTGGACTTCGGCCGGCCGCCCGAGCATGACCTGCGCGACACAGCCTGGAACTCCCAAGGATCGGCGGTCACCGGCTCCAGATCGAGTTTGTACCCGCGGGCGTGGGAGCGGGGGCGGCGCTGTGGCCGGACTCGGTGCCGCCGGTGATGGTGCAGCGGCTGGCCCTCTTGAGCGCGATGACTCCCTGGATGGTGCGGACGCCTACGTCCTTGAGGGAGGTGCGGCCCACGGGGCGCTGGATGTCGGCGGCGGCAATTCGTGCGAGGGCCTGCCGGTTGGTCAGTCGGGCATTGCTGGCGAGCGAGCCGGGGCCGTGGCGATGGTGCCTGCGGGCAGGCGCTTCAGAGGTGTTGCCGTGGCAGAAGCCGGCGAGACTCCGGGCAGGACGAACACGCCCGTGAGCACGACGCCGACCGTCAGGTTCTTGATCATGTTCCGCATGACTTGATCAACGACCTTGAGCCTGGACAAGTCGTGCTGAACCATGTTGGTCTACCCCAACGTTTGGCGTGAGGGCGTAGTACTCGGTGAGGCTTCGGGCGCCTCACCGAGTACTACGACGGAGTCTGCGAGACGCCTACGCGCCCACGGCAACGATCCCGACGCGTTGCTTCCGGCAGGGGAAGCATGAGTGCGGATGCGGTGCCGGGGCAGCCGCAGCGCACCCGATTTGATGCCACGACGACAGCAACTTCGGGCAATGAAGAGCGGCGACCGGGGTAGGCCGTGCAGGTGTCGATTGGCAGATGTCCGCAGGACTGGACCGTCGGCCGTTAGGTCAGGTGACTTACGTGACGCTCCTGAGCTCAGTCCGGATCTAAGTCATCTAGCAGATTACCGATGCTGCTGCTGCGCCCCATCATGAAATGGCACCGGGAAGCAGGGACGTCCGAAAGACTCTCTCTTCCGTTCTGCGGGAGAAACAGAGGCTCCTTCCGCAGATGGATTCCCGTAATTCTGATGCTGAGTTGCCTGTGGCATCTCAGAGTTCGTCCAAGAAGGAGAAGCAAGTGTCTGGCACGGCTGAGATCCGCCCGTTCACGTTCGAGTTCGACGAGGCGGATCTGGAGAACCTGCGTTCGCGTATCAAGGCGACGCGTTTCCCCGAGAAGGAGACTGTGACGGATCAGTCGCAGGGCACGCAGCTCGCGACGGTTCGCGAACTCGCCCGGTACTGGGCGGATGAGTACGACTGGCGCAAGGTCGAGGCGAAGGTGAACTCCTACCCTCAGTTCCTCACCGAGATCGACGGGCTGGACATCCACTTCATCCACGTCCGTTCCAAGCACGAGGACGCTCTGCCGCTGATCGTGACGCACGGCTGGCCGGGTTCGATCGTAGAGCAGCTGAAGATCATCGAGCCGCTCACCAACCCGACCGCCCACGGTGGTGAGGCATCGGACGCCTTCCACGTGGTGATCCCGTCCATGCCTGGCTACGGCTTCTCCGGCAAGCCGACCTCGGGCGGGTGGAACCCCGAGCGCATCGCCCGCGCCTGGGGAGAGCTGATGAGGCGTCTGGGCTACACGAAGTACGCCGCGCAGGGCGGCGACTGGGGGGCCATCGTCACCGATCTCATGGGCGCACAGGAGCCCGAGGGCTTGGTAGGCATTCACACCAACATGCCGGGTGTAATCCCGGCCGACATCGATGGCGCGCTTGCCAAGGGCAACCCGCTGCCCGAGGGGCTCTCCCTGTCCGACGAAGAGCAGGCCGCGGTCGGGCAGCTCGACTTCGTCTACCGGCACGTCTACTACGCCTACATGATGGGTTCGCGTCCGCAGTCCCTGACCGCGCTCGCGGACTCCCCGGTCGGTCTTGCGGCCTTCATGCTCGATCACGACGCGGCCAGCCTTGCCCTCATCAGTCGCGCCTTTGACGGTGTCAGCGAGGGCCTGAGTCGCGACGACGTCCTGGACAACATCACCCTCTTCTGGCTGACGAACAGCGGCGTCTCTGCGGCCCGCCTCTACGCCGAGAACACCACCCCGTTTTTCGGCGTCAACGGTGTCAAGCTCCCCGTTGCTGTCAGCGTCTTCCCCGACGAGCTCTACCAGGCTCCCAAGAGCTGGGCGCAGCAGGCTTACCCGAACCTCGTCCACTACAACCGACTCCCCAAGGGTGGCCACTTCGCCGCCTGGGAGCAGCCGGAGCTGTTCGTCAGCGAGGTTCGCACGGGCCTTCGTTCGCTCCGGTAAGGATTACCGCCCCACTGTGTGTGGCGTAGTGCGGTAGCGCGGGCCGAGCGGCTCTACTTCGAGCTGCTCGGCCCGCGCCGGGCCGTGGGTGGCACATTGGCAGTGGTCATCAAGAGTCGAAAGGGATGTGAGGAGTTATGGGCGTTACTGAGGGAAGGGCGTTGCTGGCGGGCGGCTGCTTCTGGGGGATGCAGGCCTTGATCCGGAAGCTCCCGGGTGTCCTGGCCGCGCGGGTCGGATACAGCGGTGGTGACGTCCCCAACGCGACCTACCGCCACCACGGGACGCACGCCGAGTCGATCGAGATCACCTTCGATCCCACCGTGACCGACTACCGCGCGATCCTGGAGTACTTCTTCCAGATTCACGATCCGACCACGAAGAACCGTCAGGGCAACGACATCGGCCTCGGCTACCGCTCGGCGATCTTCTATGTCGGCGACGAGCAGCGGCGGGTCGCCGAGGACACCATCGCGGACCTCGAGGCCTCGGGTCTGTGGCCCGGCAACGTCGTGACCGAGGTCGTCCCCGCCGGCGACTTCTGGGAGGCCGAGCCGGAGCACCAGGACTACCTGGAGAAGTTCCCCGAGGGCTATACCTGCCACTTCCCGCGGCCGAACTGGCGCCTGCCGAAGCGCGCGGAAGCGTGACTCGGGGCATCGAAACCACCGCCGCACGGCGTTTTTTGAGCTGGCGCCCGCGTGCCTGCCGCTCAGTCTTTGGCAATACGCCGGTGAGTCGACGAGGACGCAGGCCATACATGCCCCTCACGGCAAACCTATACGTACAAGCGAATCGGCGCCGCTCATTCGGCGGCCCGCCTGCATCCCCCGGTCCTGCTGGGACGGGGCCGGCCACCAGTGCGCTCACCCGTGATTGCTCGCGAGATCCCGTAGTGCTCTGGCTGTGGTCGGAAACAACGGTGATGCTGGGATACGGGCCCGTGGACTGGACCTTCGCGTCATGACGGCCAGCGCTCGACGCGGTGGCCCTGCGAACGCATTACGTAGCCACGTCGCGCCATGCGCCCAAGAACTCTTGCCTTGCCGCGTATTTAGTGGTGTATCGGCGGAACCGTGAGATACGCCTCCAGAGGAAAGCAATGAACAGCAGTAACCCTGTCTTCTCCCGACGCGGTTTCTTCCGCGACGTCAGCCGAGTTCCTCTCGATACCGGGTATCGAGACCCCTCAGCCTCCTACGTGGATCAGGTGAGAGCTCCTGACCTCAACGAGACCTGTCCCGCTTCTTCCGCGATGACGATCGACGACGTCGTTACCCGCACGGCAATAGCCTTCGGCACGGTGAGTCTCGCCGCGGTGCTCTCCTGGGTGATTCTGCCCGTCGATGGTGCCGAGATCGGCCGATCGTATGGCATAGCCGTCGGCTCCGCAGTGGCGGCTTTTGTCCTGGCGCTGACGCAGCTCGCCAAACGCAAGCCGTCACCGGTACTGATCCTGGCCTACGCCGCACTGGAGGGAGACTTCCTCGGTGTCGTCTCCAGCATCACATCCGCATTCATCTCGCCAGGCATAGTGATCCAGGCGGTACTAGGCACACTGGCTGTTTTCGCCGGCGTGTTGATCGCTTACAAGAAGCGGTGGATCCGAGTCACGCGACGCTTCCACGGGTTTACCATCGCTGCGGCCGCAGGGTTGGCGTTGCTTATGGTGGCGGATCTGCTGTTCAGCTCCTTCGGCGCAGGCAACGGCCTAGGGTTCAGCAGCGGCAGTCTCGGTGTCCTCTTCGGCGTCTTCGGGATCGTTCTCGGGGCCTGTTTCCTCGCGTTGGATTTCAGACAGGTCGAAGACGGCATCGCTTCTGGAGCTCCTCGTGACGAATCATGGACAGCAGCCTTCGGCCTCACCACAACGCTTGTCTGGATATACCTCGAAATGCTCCGCGTCCTGACGATCCTGCGAAGCGAGTAGCGATCACGCGACGTGGGCGGTCGTGAGGCGCATAGGGCGGGATGCGTGCGCAGTGTCCGTCTGGGCGACCGGACGAAAGCAGCGTCAGCCGTACCGCACGATGTGCTGCGGACGGACCGCTTCGGTGATGGCGTCGGCGAGCCCAGGCAGGTCCTGGAGGGAGAGCGGAGAGATCGTCACCCGGACGCCGGGCGCGCAGCGGAGGCGGAATCGTGCCCCGGGAGCAACGGCCCAGCCGGACTGCAGCAGCCGGGTCACGGTCGCCGTTTCGTCGAGGACCGGTATCCACACATTGATTCCGCTGCGTCCGTGGGCCAAGACGCCGCGGTCTGCCAGCATTTGTACGAGGCCGTCGCGGCGTGCGGCGTAGGACGCCGACACGGCCCGGGTGTCCAGCGACTGGGTGCGCCAGAGGTGCGTAACGGTGTTCTGCAGCAGATGGCTGATCCAGCCAGGACCGAGTCGGTGGCGCCCGCCTATCCGGTCGACCGTAACGGGGTCGCCTGTAAGGGCGGCCAGCCGAAGGTCGGGGCCGTAGGCCTTGGCCGTCGAGCGGACGACAATCCAGTGCCGGGTGCTGCCGCCGAGTGTGTGCAGTGGCAGCTCGGACAGGCCGAAGGCGTGGTCGTCCTCCACGACGAGGGTCTTCGGGTAATCAGACAGGACTGCTCGCAGTTCGTCGGCGCGGGTCGTCGAGAGGGCGGCGCCGGTCGGGTTTTGACCTCGGTTGGTGACGATGAGCGCTTGCGCCCCCTGTCTCAGGGCTGCCTCTACGTGATGGGGTACGGGGCCTTCGTCGTCGACAGGGACCGGCGTCGGTTGCAGCCCTAGCCCGGGAAGGAGGTCGAAGAGGCTGGCCCAGCCAGGGTCCTCCACAGCCACCGTGTCACCAGGGCGTAGATGGGCGACCAACGCACGCTCGATGGCATCGAGTGCGCCGGAGGTCAGTCCCACGGGACCCTCTGGGACCCCGTCCATGTCGAAGGAGTCGCGAGCGAGCTGTTCCAGTTCTCTGTTGAGCGGCGCCTGGCCGTAGAGCGCCGGCTGTGTCGCGTGGAGTGCGGCGGCACTGGCCAGTGCCGGGCCGAGAGCGGGGAGCAAGGCGGTGTCCGGATTACCGGTGGACACATCGCGCACCCCCGGGGGCATGTGGGGGAGAAGCGCGTCGCGCACGGTGGTGGCGGGGCGGGGACGTACCCAACTACCGCGCCGACCCCCTGTCTCGATCACGCCGCGGTCGCGTAGGCGCCGGTAGGCCGCGGCGACCGTGTTGGGGTTCACAGCGAGGTCGGCGGCAAGTTCTCGGTGCGGCGGAAGAGTAGTGCCGGGTGCCAGTACACCTTGCCCGATCGCCTGTTCAATACTTGCCGCGATCTCTACCGCGCCGTGTCCGGTGAACCCATACTTTTTTCCTACCACGTACCCAATTATGCGCTAGTGGCAATGTGCGGGCGTGTGGGCCGAACAGTCGGCGCGACCCGCAGCCGTCCGAGACGTGGAGTCCGACATGACCACACCGCAGGACCTGTTGATCATCGCCATGGAGGTCCCGTTCCGCCGCGACGTCGGGCAGGGCGACCTCTCGCTGGCCCTCGCCGGGGCCGAAGCGGTCGACCTGGCCGATGCCAGGGCCCTGCCCCTGGACGGCGACCGCATGGTGCCCGGCGCGCCGTGGACCACGGACGACGGACTGCTGTCCCGGGCGGCGTCCTCGCTCGTCCGCGAGGAGCCGTACGAGACCGTCGAGGACTGGCTCTGGCGCCGCGGCCGTGACTTGTACGAGGCCTATCGGGTCGCCGCCGAGGCGGGCGCGCCGGCGGCCCGGGAGCGCGCGCGGGAACGCTGGTCGCACGGCGATCCCGTCCTCGTCGGACTGGCGGCCTCCGTGGGCATCGAGCACCCGGGCGGGGCGGCCGCCGCTCCGGGGGGCGGGCCGGTCGGGACCGTTCTGGGCGCCGTGCACGACGCGGAGACGGAACTCGAAGCCGTACGGCAGCGCCGCGCCATCGAGAACGCGGCCTTCGACAACATCTGGCGGACGCCGTGACAGCGTGGCGCCGATGCGAAGCGCACCGGGCCGACCACCGAGCGGCCCGGGCGTCGGACACCGGTCGACGTTCGGCAACCGGGGTGGGTCCGACGGTCGGAAGGGTCCTCAGCGCACCGGCCGGACCGGTCCGGTGAGTGCCCGTCGACGCCTTCAGGCAGGAGTCTCGCCGGAGTCGGGGGAGCGGGGGCAAGTCATTGGCTTGCGGTCACGTTCGCCGTCAGGCGCTCCACGAGGACCTTGACTTGTGCCACCTCCGCGGCAGTGAGGCCTGTGGTCTTTCCGATGATGGCGGGGATGACACGAGCACGCTCGCGCAGCTCGGCGCCTTCTTCGGTGAGGCTGATCTGTACCGACCGTTCGTCAGCTGGCCGGCGTTCGCGCCGTACCAGCCCGTGCGTCTGCAGGCGCTTCAGCAGCGGGGTCAAAGTGCCGTAGTCGAGTTGCAGGTGCTTGCCCAGGTCTTTGATGGAGAGCGCGCCGTGCTCCCAGAGGACCAGCATCACCAGATACTGGGGATAGGTCAGATTGAACTCCTCCAGCAGAGGGCGATAGCGATTGGTCATGGCCCGCTGAGCCGCATACAGGGCGAAGCACATCTGGTCGTCCAGCAGCAGGCTGGCCTCCTCGGGCAGTGCCGGAGAATCCTTTGCTCCCGTTCCATCCGCCTTCATCGCAACTCCGTCCAGATGATTACCCTCCGGTAAAAATACACCCGCGGAGCCATGGGTGCAATTATCTTGTGTGCAACTAAATCGTTCATTCGAGGAGTTTCCCGCGCCGACGGCCGGCGGTCTCCTCTGGCGTTGCGGCCGAAAATGCGAGTCGGCATGGGTAAGGCGCCGCACGGGGGGCGGGTTGGGTCGGCCCTGTTCTGACCCCCTCGAGATGATCACGCGACGACCGTGATGGGCCGCAGGAATCGACGAACGGGAAGGTCCTGCCGGCCCCGGCCGATAATTTCCGCTCCCGCACGCGAGACGGGCAGTCGATCCATTCCTTCCGTGTGGGGACTCTCCGGCGGTGCATCTTGCCGCTTCCGACCGTGTCGCTATCGGGCGTAGGGGCGACACCGCTTCATCGAGCACCCAATCCGCCGTTGTCGGACGGTCACGCTTGCTTCACCAAAGGTATTCAGGGTGCTCCGGGCAACCGAATTCGACTGGGTGTAACCGGGCCGCGCAGGCATTCCGCTTCGGCGGATATCTTTGTCACACGTTCCTCGTGCAAACTTACCTTGTGCGCGAGGTAAGTCGCCCGTACGTTTTTTGGAACGAGCGAGGCGCGGGGCCGGACCATCCCGCCCAGATCGTCCGCAGACCTGGAAACCAGCCTCCCGCTCGCCGGTGTCACGTCGCCGCAAGAGGCGACTCGCCCATTCCCAACGGATCAAAGGAAACCTCGATGGACCTCAAACTCGAGATGATCGTGCTGCCCGTCTCCGACGTGGACCGCGCCAAGTCCTTCTACGAGAAGCTCGGCTTCCGCCTCGATGTTGACTACGCCGCAACCGACGACTTCCGCGCCGTGCATTTCACTCCCAACGGCTCTGAGTGCTCGATCATCTTCGGCGAGGGCATGACCACAGCCGCTCCCGGCTCGGCCCAGGCCCTCTACCTGATTGTTTCGGACATAGTTGAAGCGCATGCCGAGCTCACCGCCCGCGGAGTCGACGTCAGCGAGATCTTCCACGACGCGGGAGGCCTGCTCCATCACGGCCATGCTGACGGCGGCGTCAGCCACTCCGGCCAGGGACAGCAGCGGCTTCCCGGACTGCACCCTGAACGTGCCTCATACGGCTGCTACTTGACCTTCAGCGACCCCGACGGCAACGGCTGGGTTCTTCAGGAAGTCTCCCAGCGCCTTCCTGGCCGCTGACGCTGAATCCGAGGACTGCACTGGCAGTGTCCGATTCGCATCGCGGGCCGCCGGCAGCTCACCACGCCTTCCCGAACGACGGGATCCTCAAGCAGCAGCCGGGGCCGTCCCGAGCCCGCGAACATTCCCCGAAGGAACGGAATCCACGATGAGCGAAACCACCCGCACCTACGACGTCATCGTCATCGGGGCAGGGCCGGTCGGCGAGAACGTTGCCGAACGCACTCGCGCCGCGGGCCTTACCACCGTGATAGTCGAACGTGAACTGCTCGGCGGCGAATGCTCGTTCTGGGCCTGCGACCCGAGCAAGGCACTTCTGCGGCCGGTCATCGCACGAGCCGACGCCCGCCGCATACCCGGACTTGCGCACGCGGCCGCGGCACCACTGGACGTCGAAGCAGTCCTCGCGCACCGCGACAGAATGTCCTCCTACTGGAAAGACGACGATCAGGTCGACTGGCTGAACTCGGTCTCCGTCGATCTCGTCCGCGGCCACGGGCGCCTAGAGGGGCCTCGCACCGTACGCGTGCAGACCTCCGACGACGAGAGCGTCCTGCTCACCGCGCGGCATGCGGTAGCCGTGTCCACCGGCACCAGCGCGGCGCTGCCCGACATCCCCGGACTCGAGACCGTCCGGCCGTGGACCAGCCGAGAAGCCACCAGTTCCGAGAGGGTCCCTGCGCGTCTGGTCGTCGTCGGTGGCGGCGTCGTAGGCGTCGAAATGGCCACCGCCTGGCAGGCCCTCGGGTCCCAGGTGACCCTCCTCGTCCGCGAGGACGAAGTGCTACCGCGAATGGAGCCCTTCGCCGGGGAACTGGTCGCCGACGGACTACGCGAAACCGGAATCGATCTCCGCTTCGGGACATCCGTCTCCCGCCTGACCCGCAAGGACGGCGATGTTCACATCACGCTCGCAGACGGCGACCGTCTGGCCGCCGACGAGATCCTCTTCGCCATCGGTCGCACACCGCGCACCGGAGACCTGGGTCTGGAGACCATCGGTTTGACGCCGGGCGACTGGCTGAGGGTGGACAACACCTTCCGTGTGACCGACGTCCCCGACGGCTGGCTCTACGCAGTCGGCGACGTCAACCATCGCGCCCTCATGACCCACCAGGGCAAATACCAGGCCCGTATCGCCGGCGCGGTCATCTCTGCACGGATCGCGGGAGAGCCGATCGATGACGCCCGGTGGGGCGCACATGTCGCCACCGCCGACAACACCGCCGTACCGCAGGTCGTCTTCACGCATCCCGAAGTCGCATCCGTCGGTCTGACGACCCGCGAGGCGCAACGGTACGGACACCGCATCAAGGTCGTCGACTATGACCTCGCGCACGTAGCGGGCGCGCACCAGTACATCGAGGGGTATCGCGGCCAAGCACGCCTACTCATCGACACTGAGCGGGGCACTGTCGCGGGAGCCACCTTCGCCGGCCCCGGCGTCGCCGAACTCCTGCACTCTGCAACCATCGCCATCACAGGCGAAGTGCCCATCGACAGGCTCTGGCACGCCGTACCCGCGTTCCCCACCCTCAGCGAAGTCTGGCTGCGACTCCTCGAAACGCACCGCAGTCGACTGTCTCTGCAGATCAGACCAGCCCACCCGATAGGACTCGCCCCAGCCACATCATCGGCGCCCTCTCCGTGGACATCCGGATCACCAACTCTGGCCACATGCCAGCGCCCGGGGATGCCGTTTGACCCGTCCCTTCGGCACGCCTGCCTATAGGCGTGCCCTCACGGATGCCCGTCCCGCCGGACGACCAACAGGGCTCCGGCGGGACGCGGCCACCAGGACGTGCCCGATACTCCTACTGGTACACGGCCTGGCACGGTACTTGGTGCCGGCAGCCACGGGTCGACCATCTCACCGACCTCGACGTCCGGACCGTGGCCCTGCCCGCCGCCGCGCCGGCCAGTCGTAGTCCCAACGTGCGCACGGACAGCACAGCGCTCGTCGGCGAATGCCGCAAGCATCGGGGTCCGGACGACCCCCACCACGTTCACGGCCGAGGCCAAGACCTTCGGCTTGCCCCCCAGTGCGGACATGGCGGTCCGTCGGGCGCCTGCGCACACCCCGGCCCCGTCATACGCCTCAGGCAAGTACCAGCAATCACATACCCAAGCACTACAGCGGAGAACAGTCATGAGTACTCAGCGCACCCCACACAGCGATACGACGACTCCCCCCACGCAGTCGCCCGCCCGCTTCAGCCTCGAAGTCGTCGTTCTCCCGGTGGCCGACGTGGACCGGTCCCTGAACTTCTACCAAAGCCTGGGTTGGCGCCTCGATGCGGACTACGAAGCCGGCCCTCAGTTCCGGATCGTGCAACTGACACCCCCCGGGTCACCGTGCTCCGTCCACATCGGCCGCGGCACCACCCCCTCACCGCCCGGCTCCGCGCACAACCACTACCTGGTGGTCCCCGACCTCGATGAAGCCCGCATCGACCTCATCAGCAGAGGCGCCGACGTGAGCGAGATCTTCCACCACGTCTACGACGCAGGCTTTCAAGAGCGCGTACCAGGGCCCGCGCCCGACCGGCGAAGCTATGCGTCCTTCACGACTTTCAGTGACCCCGACGGAAACACCTGGCTCCTGCAGGAGGTCCAGGTTCGCCAGCCCGGACGCTGATGAACATCGCCTGAGCGGTGCCGATCCGTGCGCTCGCATGTCGTTGGCCCGCAGTGGCGCACAAAGACGTCGCCACCCCGCAGCTCGCAGACAAGGAGGCTGCTCATGGCCGACGCCTCGCCTCCCTGCGACGAGAACCCCGTTTGCCGGCTCCCATGCCGCCACCCACCACGTGAGGTCGAGAACTATGCCGTACGAATTCGAAAAGACAGATGCCCAGTGGCGCGCCGAGTTGACATCGTCCGAGTATCAGGTGTTGCGCCGAGCAGCCACTGAAATGCCCTTCACCGGCGAGTACACCGACGCCCGGACGGAAGGCGTCTACTCCTGTCGCGCCTGCGGAGCCGAACTCTTCACGTCTGCCGAGAAGTTCGACTCCGGCTGCGGGTGGCCTGCCTTCTTCGACCCTAAGGAAGCCGACGCAGTCGAACTAGCCGAGGACCGCTCGTATGGAACGGTCCAGACGGAAGTCCGCTGCGCCCGTTGCGGATCCCATCTGGGGCATGTCTTCGAGGGGGAGGGCTTCCCCACCCCAACCGACCAGCGGTACTGCATCAACAGCATCTCCCTGCGGTTGAATCCTGAGGCGTGCTGACCAACTGTTGGCGCTGCCCAAGGACGCACAACCGAGTCGGGCGGAGGTCAGGAGAAGTGGGAGCAGGCCCCGGCTTTCGCCTGTCGCGCGAGCCTGTGGGGCAGGTGTCGTCGGTCCTGACGTACTCCTGGCCGTTTGCTTCGCAGGGCCGGGTCAAGCTGCGAGGGCGAGGGGGCGTCCGCCCCTGCGGATGCCCCTTTTCGCTGTGGATGCGAGCACGTTCTCGGCGTTGTGCGCCGAGTGCCTCGGGGTGATGGGCGTGAGCGTTGCGCCATCGCAGGTAGCGGTGCAGGGCCCAGGTCTGCACCGGGTGGTTGGTGGGAGTTGGCCTGGGTGAACTGCCGCAGCGGGCCGAAGTGGGCCTCGATCGGGTTGGCCCGGGTGGCGTAGGTCGGGGTGACGCACAGCTCGACCTTGTTCGTCTTCGCCCAGCGGCGGATGTCCTGGCCGGTGTGGGCGGAGAGGTTGTGAAGAATGATGGAGATCGGCGTGCAGTGGCGGGATCTACCCGAGCGGTTCGCGCCGTGGGAAACGGTCGACGAACGACATCGCCGCTGGTCAGCCGATGGAACCTGGCAGATGCTGCTATCCCGTATCCAGGCAGTCGAGGACGCAGCGGACGGTGTCGACTGGGGCGTGTCGGTGGACTCGACAGCAGTGCGAACTCACCAGCACGCGGCCGGCGCGAAGAAGGCGTTTCCGGCCGGCGTTCCTCAAATAGGGGGCCAGACTAGGGACGAACCAAGTCGATCCGGTACTGCTGAAATTGGCCGGCCGTCTGGAGGAGGTGGTCAGCTCGGCGAATGTCTGGGACGGTCCCGCGGAGGATTCACCACCAAGATCCACCTCGTCGCCGATGGGCGATGCAGGCCCCTCGCCTTCGTCCCGACACCCGGAGACTACGGTGACGGATCCCAACTCGAGCGGGTCCTGTAGCCCCCGCTACGAGAAACGCGCCTATACCCACCTCGGCACCGTCACCTTCGCGGCCCTCATGACCTGGCTTCGGACATGAGCCGGGGACCATAGCCTGGCTCCAGCTCTGCGTGCAACGAAGGTACATTTTCGTACCAACAAGGGTGATCACCCTAGAGGAAGGGCCATGACGACAACGGATCCAGTGACCGCCAAGCAGGTAACGGCGGATTGGGCGCGAGTCTTCGACGGCTTCGACATTTGGCGTCCTTTGCGGCTGTTGCGCCGGGTCGGACCCCTGGTCCAGGGGATCACTCTAGATCGTTCAACTTCCGGTGACGCCTATCTCCCGACAGCACACATTCACGCATTGGTACGGCCATTCCCGGTCGTCTCTCTGGCACTTGGTCAACGCCTGGCGTCAACATCAGGAGTGCAGGAAGCCATCAAGTTCACCGACCATGCGGAGTACTATCTCGACGCCGCCCGGCGCCTCGCCGGCCAGGCCCGGTTGAGTCTCGATGTTCCGCCTACCGTCGCAGACGTCGTCACCGAATTGCGCGCGTTCGCGATAGACCAGAATTATTTGGGCGGGATGCCCGCTGTAATGGCGGTTGAAGACAGCATCCTCATCCCGTCGGCGAGTGGGGACAGGGACCTGGCGGAGGAGGGGCTGCAACTTGCTCGGGATCTGGTGAAGAAGTGGCCCAAGCACAGGCTGCCGCTGGCCTGGGTCGGCGAAGGGGTATGGATTTCTTCCTTGCGCAAGAGCCTGGACAACGCCGAGGACCTGCTCGCCATCGTTGAAAGCCAGGTCAGGGCCCACAAATTGGCGAAGATCCGACAGAACTAACGTGTCCGCACAGGGGCCTTGTGCCGTTGTGGCTCCATCGCAGACCCGAAGGGGTATCGCCGCCGACCAGATGATGAATGCTTGATCCGAGAAACAGGGCCTGGACGGGAGAGCCCGCCGCTGGCCTACACCCTTGAACTCTGCGTGGAGCAGGGACGGTTCGGAACCTAAGGGCAGGATGAACCGCCCTTTCCGTCGGTGAGAACCTCCAGAACCAGGTCCCAGTCCATCTGGCCGAACTCCGTTCCTGGGTGCACCATTGCGAAGGTCTCCACCAGCCAGTCCTGCAGTCGCCTCAGGTCGATCTCGAAGAGACATGAAAGTCCACCTGCCTCCAGTCGCATGCACACCACACGGTGAGACTGCGCGAGTGATGGCCACAGCCGGACGTCCCCCATGCCGCTCGGCTCCTCGGTGCCGTCGTAGAGGAGGTCTCGTGAAACGGCCCACCTGACGACCGGCCCCTCCGGCGTGTGCAGTTCCACCCGTACGGCAAGAGGATCCGCTTCGGTGTAGTGGAAAGAGGCACCCAGCGGAATGCGGACTGACGGGCCAAGGATTCTGTGGATCTGCAAGCGCAGCGAGTGCGTGTGGTAGGCGGAACCCTTGTGAGCCGAAAGGTCCGACTGCTGGTATGGCATGAGGAGGCGCCTCTTTCGTGGTGCGGGAACTGCGTCTACCTTCGCGTCCAGCACACTGTCTGGGCATCAGTCAGCTGACTGGGATGACGCCTTGCTTGCCAGGACAGACAGGGCTCGATCATGGGAGGAGTGACTGGGCGGATCACCTGAACGACCTACAGCTCTCCGTTTCCGGCATACGCAGGACCGCGGAGTCGGCGCCGCGAGCAGAGGCATCCTTGCTGGGGGCCACGGCCACAACTTCGAAAGGGGCGACAGTTGTTGTGGAAGAGCGGTGTCGAGCTCCGGGTCCGCCTGGCGGGGCATCCCCATGGATCGGCCCGGTGAGGACCCGATGGTTGATCAAGTGCCCGATGGCTCTGTGGCGCATGCAGGGAGCCGATCGCGGGTGCGCGGGGCAAGCATCCGCAAGGCCTGCCGGTCACTCTGAAAGCGATGGGGTTTCCAGCGCATCTCGCAGCATGGCTCGCGACGTTATGCCCAGCTTCGGGTAGATCTGATAGAGGTGGGCGCCGACGGTCCGGTGGGAGAGGAACAAACGTTCTGCCACCTGCTTGTTGGTCAGGCCTGACGCGGCCAGCCGTGCAATCTCGAGCTCCTGCGGAGTGAGAGTATGCGCTTTTGCCGCGCCAGGCCGCCGCTTGCTCCAGCCGGCGGCCCGCAGTTCCGCCTCAGCGCGCTCCGTCCAGGGACGAGCCCCGAGGTGCTCGAACGTGGACAAGGCGGCACTGAGGGGGCCTCTGGATTCCGTGGTCGCCCGGACACGCCGCAACCGCTCACCGTAGGCCAGCTGGATGCGAGCAAAATCGAAGGGCCACCGCTCCGCCCCCGGTATGGCCAGAGCCTGGCCAAAGATTTCGAGGGCCTCCTCGTCGTCGGCAGTACCGAGAGCGGCGCAAGCCCGCTCTATCAACGCCTGCCGAGGGGATATCCCGGCCACCCCGGCCTCCTGCATCGCGCGCACGTGGTCGGCGGCCTGCGTCTGGCGGTTCGTCCGGACCGCAGCCTCCACCAAGTCCATCGTCACCCATAGAGCATGTGGCACGTGTGAAGCGAGGCTTCCCGCCGGGCTGACGGCGATGGCATGCTCATAGGCGCCTGCGAAGTCACCGCGTCCCAGGGCCGCTACAGCTGCCGCATGGTGGGCGTAGTGCGCGGCACAGAAGGCTCTCTGGCGTACCGCCCAGTGGATGATTCCCTCAGAAGCCGCCTCGGCCTTGGCTGACTCACCGCGTGCGGCATCAAGGATGGCCTGCACATACAGGAAGTACCAGGCAAAGGCGCTGTAGCCGTGGGCTTCGCACAGCTGGATTCCCTCGTCGGCCAGTTGTGCTGCCTCATCCCACATTCCTGTGAGGTAGTCGTCGAGGCAGAGATGGATCAGTCCGGACAGATAGCGGCGGGCGGGGCCGCCGTCGCGCCCCATCCGGACGACGCGCCACGCTGCTTCGCGGACATCTCCGAGCCGATCGAGATAGAGGGCTGCGGTGCCGGCCCGTGTGATCTGAACGGGGTCGGTCACGCCTGCCAGTTCCGCTACGAGCTCGTCGAGTTCCTCCGCTGCCGCAGCGCCCGTGCGTGCCGGGTCGGAGAACGTCTTGCCCAGCGCGGACAGCACCACGGGTGCCTTCGGCGACAACCTCTCCAGGGCCCGGTAGTAGGGCTGCCACAAGTCGTGCCGGGCACCGAAAAAGCAGATCAGTGCGAGTGTGTGCAGTGCGTCTACGAGCGTTTGGTCCCCAGCGTCATAGGCGTGGTCTCCGGATTCGATGGCGGACACGAGCAACCGGTGGGCAGTGTCGACATCGCCGTCGCCGTTGAGAAGCAGCAGGGCCGCAGCCGCGGCCGAGTGCAGGGAGCTCTTCGGGCTGTGAGCCGTGTGCCGGGCGTTGTCCAGGAGCTCTTGGGCGTGTGGCAGAGCTCCGGTGGATTCCGCGCCGACGTACGCAGCCTCCGCGAGGCGGCGGGCGCGGTCGGGACCCTGCGGGGTGAGATCTGCCGACCGGATCAACGTGCGCATCCCGGCGACAGCGTCACCGCGGCGCAGAGTGATTCGGGCCGCCTGCTCCAGGAGAGCAGCCACGTTCTCGTCCGGCTCCAAAGTCGCTTCCCCCAGATGCCAAGCCCGCCGCTCGGGCTGATCCACCAGGACGTGGGCCAGTGCGGCGTGCACCGCACGCCGTTCGGCGCTGGTTGAGTTCTCCACTACCGCGGAACGGATGAGGGGGTGGCGAAACCGCAGGCGCCGCGCTCCCTCGTCGATGTGAACCAGCTGGTCCCGTTCCGCGGGAGCCAGGTCGTCCAGGTCGTAGTCGTCGCCGGCCTGCCGCGACGCTGCTTGCAGCACCCCGAGGTCTCCGACACCTTCCAATGCTGCCAGGAGCAAGAGACGCTGCGAAGGCTGCGGCAGGCCGGTGACCCGGGAACCGAAGACCGTCTCCAGACGCTGACTGAGCGGTAGGACGGCAGGGACCTCACCGAGTAGCCGCCCCGCTACCACAGACAGCGCGGACGGCAGCTCCAGCAAGGCCAGCGGATTGCCGTGCGCCACGGTCAGCAAGCGCTGCCGGGCACCGGCCACCAGACCTGGAAACTTCGTTGTGACCAAGTGGTTCGCCGACGCCTCGTCCAGTGGCTCCAGGCGAAACTCGGGCAGCGCGCCGCCGTCGTACAGGCTCCGTGCACCCGAACGTGCCGCGGCGAGGAAACTCACACGGATCCCAGCGGCTCGTCGCGCGACGAAGCCCAGCACGGCCGCACTTGCCTGATCGAGCCAGGGCAGGTCATCGACGACCAACAACAAGGGGCCACCTGCCGCGACCGTCTGAAGCAGGAGGAGAACGGCGTTGGAGACCAGGAGGCGCTCCGGCGGGAGCCCGCTCTCGAAACCGAGCGCGACACGCAAAGCGTCACGGAAGGGTGTCTCCAGCGCGCCGAGTGCGTCCTGGAAGGGGAAGAGAACCTGGTTGAGCCCTGAGTAGCTGCAGTTCGCCTCGAACTCCACACCAGCAGCACGCAGGACCCGGGTCCCTTCGGCCTGGGCCATCTCCGCAAGCGATTCCAGTACCGCCGTCTTCCCGACGCCCGCTTCTCCTGACAGCAACAGGGCTCCGCCGGCGGTCCCGATACCCAGGAGGCCATGGATCCGCTGAAGATCGTGATCCCTGCCGATCAGAGAACTGACCGTGCCGTGTCGTGAGATGTCACTGTCGGTCATCGCAGGCTCTCATTGATGTTCAGGGGGGCGGTGGAAGCGGTGGAACGGTGCGGGCAATGCCGTTCACCGACACGGGCACACATGGCCGGCAGCACCGTCGAGACAGCGTCCCGACGAAACCCGAGGGGGCGGGGCTCCACGTCGAGGATCACGTGCACCAGGGTGCGGTCGTAGGGGGCGTGCTCTCGGATGCCTGCCGGGACAGTGCGGTCCGTGCGATCCGTAGGCACGTAGGCCTCGCTGGGGAAGAGCGGGGAAGGTATAGCAGAATCCTTTTGAACTAGTGCAAACTCATATTCGTGATAGGAGGGTACACGTCATCTGGGCAGCAGGATTCCGAGAGCCCTGCGACCTCGCGCCGGGCGGTCGGCGCCGAGCATTCGGCGGCCGTCGGCAGAAAGCCGGCAAGTCATGCTGCCTTGACTCAGCGAGGCATGGGAGCGATCAAGAACAGAAAGATGACCTTGCTGAGGAGCGACGCCGATCTGGCGGTCGCTCCTCCACCGGCAGTTCTTGGTGAGGGCGACACTCGCGTGGCTCCACTCGGCCATTCTGCGAAGGCGTAGGAAGATCCATAGGCCAGACCGAAGGCGACCCCGAAGTTGGTCAACGACTCACCGGCTATGTGACACCTTGATCGAAACCATCGCGGTCAAGCACGTCTCGGAGAGTCGGAGCAAAGACGGGATCAATGTCAGGAGGCTCCAGGCTTTCGCGCGGGCTGTCTGTGTGTGTGGGGGAGCGGCTCCTCTGCACACACAAGCGCCTGTGGTGCCCGCCCAAGCAGGTATTCAAAGTGGCCAAGGCCCGGACGGATCGCGTTCAAGGGAGAGGTCGAACCTGCAGGTCAGGTGTCGTGGTAACGCCCAACCTCTCTGCTGGCTACTACCACAGACGATCACGCCACTCGTCGAACTGCGGGCATCTGCAGCTAAACGATCGCCGCGCATGGGGATTCGACGATCTGCCACGGCTACCGGTTCGTCGACGCCAACGCCAACGCCAACGCCAACGCCGACGCCGATGCCCCAGAAAGCTTCCCCGCACCGGACTGTCGTCAGACGTGGCGAACTATGCGCACGGTCCATCGTGCTCGCTATGACGAGGAAGGAGATGGTCAACTACCGCTAAGAAGTTACGACGTGCTGTGTTGAGAACCCCACCCAAAACTCCGCTGGTGGCGAGAGGCTGTCGCGTTTGGCGGACCTGCAACATCCTCAAGAAGCAGGGAAGATGAAGAACCGGCGGGTCGACCGAGACGTTCCCGAAAGATGGACGTTCATTGATGTCTTGCAGGATGTGACGGGCAGAGCCCCGTTGAGGAGTTGGAGACCTGAGAGCATGAAGTACCGTCCACCTCCAGGAGCCCATCTTCGAGAAGTTCCGAGTGAAGGCCTGATCGTGAAAGGCATCCGCGACGATCGCAGGATGCGCAAAGACCACGTGTCCCTGGAACTTTCGCGGCGGAGAATGCGGCCCACCGCCACCAGCTTCGTCAGGTGTCAGTGCCGAACGCTCGCCTCAGAGTGGCAACGGTCTGGGCGACCGCCCCTCGGGCTGCCGGCGTCGACGACAGGGCGTTGAGCACGACGAAGTCGTGAATGGTACCGCCGTACCGCGTTGCAGTGACCGCCACGCCCGCAGTACGAAGTTTCGCGGCATAGGCCTCTCCTTCGTCCCTCACGACGTCGGCCTCC
Source organism: Streptomyces sp. NPDC057950 (assembly GCF_042887295.1). Lineage (NCBI taxonomy): Bacteria > Bacillati > Actinomycetota > Actinomycetes > Kitasatosporales > Streptomycetaceae > Streptomyces > Streptomyces sp. NPDC057950. Next base: position 238,999 of record NZ_JBHVPP010000010.1, on the reverse strand, counting down.
GCGGTGATCACGAGCGCCGCCGGCAGATCGGTCAACTGCTCCGGCGTGGCCCGCAGTGGACTGGCAGTGACCTTTGCGCGCTGTGCCTCGTCAGTCGTGTACTGGTCCCAGAACCACTGCATCGTGTCGCGCCGCAGGTGGTAGCCCTTGGCGAACTGGCGGTACGAGGGAGTCTCGAAGCTCGCATCGGTGACGGGATAGAACAGCACTTGCTGGATGAACGAGACGTCGCCGCGGTCCTTGGCCAACAGGGTCAGGGCAGCGGCAATGTTGCCGCCCGCCGAATCACCAGCAATCGCCAGCCGTGTGGAGTCGATCCCGTGAGCGCCTCCCTGCCGCGTCATCCACTGCGCCACCGCGTAGCACTCCTCCAGCGCCACGGGATAGGGGGCGGCGGGAGACAGCGCGTACTCGGGAAAGACCAGAGTCGCCTGCGCGCGCACCGCCAGCTCGCGTACCAGCCGGTCGTGTGTGCGGGCGCTTCCCAGGACCCACCCGCCGCCGTGGATGTACAGGATGGACGGCAGCGGACCGACCAGTCCTCTGGGACGCACGATGCGTACCGCCACACTGCCTTTCGGGCCGCCGGAGACCGCGGCCCAGCCCTCGTCCACGTCGAAGCCGTCACGCGTCGGGGACTGGGTCTTCTCCAGAGCCGCCCGGCCCTGCACCGGCCCCAGATCGAGCGGGTACGGCGGAAACGCGGCTGCTCGGGCGAAGTCGCGGGCTGCCGGCTCCAGGACCGTTTCCTCCGAGGCGAAGACATAGTCAGACATCACACATTCCTTGACGGGCGGCGGGGACCGTGCAGGCACGGGGGTTCAACGCCAGCGAGCCACAACCGTCACATGGTGCAGTTCTACGCAGACGCGGAACTACTGATGTAACCCCCGCCGGAGTGTTCGTGCATCAGTCAAGTGACTGGGTCCCTGGCAATCAGATGCCCTGGACTGTCCTGCCCAGGTCGGCATGCTCCTGCGCCGCGCTTTGATCTCCATGGTCGTCACCTTCGTTCTTACCGTTGTCATCCAGGTGACCTGGCATTTTCAGCGCCTGAACCCCGGCCACGGAATCACGATCACCACCCGCAAGGGAATCGGTGCTGAGGCGTTCCCGCAGCTGCGTGAAGCCGCCCTGGAGATCGATCGCAGGCCCATCTCGGACTCCGAACGGACCTACGGCTCGGGCACCTGCGCGCATGAGGCGTCGACGAAGATCTGTGCTCACACGTTCGGCCTCGCGGGCTCGTCGGTGGACCATCTGCCGATCTCGCAGACGAGCAGCATGCGACGGTTCGGCGCACCAATCTCGCCACGACCGCAGCCGTCACCGTGTTCATCTTCGTCCGGGGCCGCAAGCGCATCTTCTGACGACCACGAGTCGGTCTCCGTCCTCGATCCCGAGCCGCTCTGTTGTCGGTCGCCTGGGTTGCGCGGAGAGTCCGGGCACTGGTTCGTCAGGGCCAAGCCGCGGGAATCGGCTGCGCGGCGGCGGGCCACCGCTCCTGCGTGATGGTCCTGGCCGGGAAGCGATCATCTCCGTCTGAGCCCGATTACCGCCGCGCGGATCACGGCTTCGGCACGGTGGCAGGGGCGGGTCGCGTATCAGTGGTGTCGCGATCGTGGAGCTTCACCAGTTGAAGGACGGCCCCGTGGAAGCGGCGCAGGCCCTATCAGCGATCATCAGGCCGCAGGTTCAAGGAAGCGTTCGACAGGGGAGCAGTGTGATTTCTGAGCCGGAGATGACCGGAGAGCTCGACGCGGTGAAATCCCGCGAGGTTCTGGGAGACATCATCAGTGAGCCCGTCGCGCGGCGCCGGTTGAGCAAGCCGTGGTGGTGGGCTCTGGGAGGCGTGTTGGCGGCATCGGCCCTGTGGGCGCCGGCGGTGTTCGTCTACGGACTGGGCATGCAGAAGCCCAGCGCGCATGGATACCGGCTCGAGAAGGACCCGTGCCCCTCCGTACGACTGGCGTCGATCAGCGCTGCCGTCGCACCGCAGGTGTCGTCCGACGTCGTCCACTCAGGGCTGCTGAAGCACGCCGCAGTCGACCAGGCCCAGTGCTCCATCACGGTTCGACCGCATACCAGGTCAAAGCAGCTCAAGGTCGGGTGGTCTCTGGATTACTACGTCGACATCACTGTGACACTGCACAAGGAAACCGACCCTGGTGTCGAGTTCGAAGCACAGCAACGGATGACCGACCAGGGCATCGTGCCGGCGGACAACGTCAGGACTGTTCCGGACCTCGGCGACACGGCCTACGTGATCACCCGAGACATCAGCAATACCGAGTTGCGGGTCCTGGACGGCGGAGTGGTCCTCACCTTGAGTCTGGCAGCCAGCACCAGCTACCAGACCGAGGACGCCGACGACGAGATCGGTGAGGGTCCGGAGATGCCCGATGTGTCTTCCTACCAGCCGGCCATGGTCAACGACATGCGTGACCTGATGGCCAGTCTCAAGCACTGAACCTGAACCCCGCCTCTTCAAGAATCAACCGGACCTGCCTTCGAGGTGCAGAGTCCGCAATCCTTGCAGTGCTTTGGCCGGCGCTCCTGACCCACGCACGACCGTGCAGGGCGGTAGGTGGGGGCCGGCCAGGGGCCGAGGAGCTGGCGCAAGTCGAGGTAGCGGCGCAGTCGTACACCGGGTTGTCGGGGGCCGTGGGTCGTGTGTTCCATCGAGGTCGCCGCCCACATCGTGGCCGGAGCCGTCCGGAAGGCGGAGGCCGGCGGGTCGTCGGCGGGAGCGCAACGGTCGTCTCGCACGCCCAGAGTCCTCCGCATGGGAGATCGGGGACCGCTCCCCGCGGTGGGCGCGTCTGGCTGGTCGGACAGGCTCCCCGACGGTGTCGACATCCCTGTAGGCATCGGGGTGTGCAGCTGACCGCACGGCAGGTCCAGCAAGTCGGCCTCGTTCGCGGCCTGTTGCTTGACCCGGGGGTGGTGGTGCCGGACGAGGCGACCGCCGAGGGCGGAAGCGACGCCGCGCAGGTCCTCGCCCGGCGGCCCTGGCCGTGACCGAGGTGCGCACGATTGCTCGACCCACGGTTGCAGGCGGGCGCAGGCCACCAGTGCGCTGCCGTCTTCGGCGAAAGTAGAACAGGAAGGTCCATTTCTGATCGGCAGAATCGATCAGCCCTCCGCGCGCAGGCCGGCCATGCTCGCGGAGGAGCTGCACCATTCGTTCCAGCCCAAGAGGTGCGACTCCGTGCAGGCGCATGCTCCGACGTCGGCGTGCAAAAACCCCAATCGGCTTGCAAAGACCCCGGCATGCTTTTCGGCGGTGGTCCGGCCCTCTCCTCGTACCGGCGGACGAGTCGCAGCTGCCCGTCCGGCCGGACCGGCCCCCATGGGTGATCCGGGCCGCCCCATGCCGTCGGCCAGCGTGTGGAGGAGGGCGGGTCGGGGCTCGGCGCACCCGCTACCGGGCGTGCCACTCCCTGGCGCTGGCCGCGTAGACCGTGCGGCGGGCGCGGTTGAGGTTGCCGAGGGGGCGGAACTCCGCCGGGGCGTGCCAGGGGTTGAAGGCGAGGGTGTCGACGCGCTCGCGGGTGGCCCGGCCGTTCGGGTCGAGGGTGTTCTGGGCGGGAATCGTCAGGGTGGCCACGGCGAGCCAGGGCGAGTCGCTTTCCTTCCATTCGACCGCCCCGTCCTCGATCGGTGTCAGCCTCTCGCTGACGTACTTCTGGATGTGCAGGGCGAACCGGACCGGCGAACCGCTCAGCCGGGCGGCGAAGTCGGTCCGGAGACCGTCGGCCGAGTCGGACATCGGGGCGGGTGCCTGGGCGGGACCGCCGAGTGGGCCGAGTGGGCTGAGGCGGAACCTGACGGGGCCTGTGTCGCCCCACAGGACGGCTCCGCGGCTCCAGTAGGACTCCAGGGCCAGTCCGGGCGACGGACGGTTGGCCTGCCTGAGATTACGGAGAACGCGGGCGGTCTCCGATGGGCCCAACTTGGCCAGCATCCGTGTCAGGACCACGAGTTTGGGACCGGTGCCGATCCTGGCGATCTCCACGAACTGGGTGGCGTCGCGGGCGTGGGAGACCGGGTAGCTGGTCATGAGGAGGTCGTGTTCGCCGCCACCGGGAAGAGTCAGCTTCACTGCCGCGCCACGGAGGTCGGGGCTGCCGTCGGGCCGGACTGTGCCGCTGGCGTTGGACAGCCGGACGACGGCCGGCAGCCGGGCTCCGGCGGTGAAGTCTCCGGCCCAAAGGTCGGAGGGCAGATCGGTCCGGAAGGCGAGTTCGGCGTTGTCCACTCCGACGACGATCTTGGCGTGGAATGTGCGACGGGATACCTGCGAGCCGGATCTCAGCTTGTTCGTCCGCTGGACGCCGACGACGATGTCTGCCAGGTCACGGAAGTGGGCCTCTTCGGCCTCTGGCGAGCCGCCGTGGTAGATCTCGCGCCAGCCGCCGGGCATCGCGTCCGGTGCGTCCGGCGGGGAGTCGTGGCTGTCGGTCATGGTGTGTCTTCCTCCGTCGACTGGGCGCCCGTTCAGACGATCCGGGCGTTGTGCGTGGTGGTGTCGATGACGTCGTCGAGGCGGCCGGCGAGGATCTGCCGTGCCGCGCTGAGTGTGAATCCGGCGGCTGTGCCGACGGGGACGTGGGCGGGGACGGCCAGCGCGTAGGGGTCGACGAGGACGTCGACGACGACCGGGCCGCCGGTGTGGGCCAGCGCGGACGCGAGGCCGTCCGGCACGTCACCGGGGTCTTCGATGCGGATGCCTTTGGCGCCCATGGCCTCGGCGACGGCGGCGAAGTCCGGGTTGGCGAAGTCGGTCCCGAACGGGACGAAGCCGGCTTCCTGTTGCTCGATCTTGACGAAGTCCAGGCCGCTGTTGTTCAGCACGATGTGCACGACGGGCAGTCGGCGCTGTACCTCCGTGAGGAGGTCGCCGAGCGCGAGCATGGTGAACCCGCCGTCGCCGCACAGTGCGATCGTCTGCCGTCCGGGGAAAGCCAGTTGCGCCCCGAACGCGCCGGGCGAGGCGGTGGCCATCGACGCCCACGAGAACGATCCGAACAGCCGCCGCTTCTGCCCGTACCTGATGTGCCGGGCCGCCCAGATGACGGGGGTGCCGGTGTCGGCGAAGAACAGCGCGTCGTCGGCGGCGAGGTCGCTGAGGACCGTGGTGAGGTACTCCGGCCTGATCGGCCTGATCCGCGGCCCCTTCTCCGCGTAATGCCGCATCCTGCGGTGGAACCGCTCGGTCTCCTCCACACAGCGGGCGAGGAACCCGCCGTCGGACTTGGGCTCGACCAGTGGCAGCAGCGCGGCCACGGTGGACCGTACGTTGCCGGTGACGGCCAGGTCCACCGGTACGCGCCGGCCCAGCCGTTCCGGGTCGTGGTCCACCTGGATGATCCTGGTCCCGCCGTGCGGCAGGAAGCTGCTGAACGGGAAGTCGGTGCCGAGCATCAGCAGCACGTCCGCGTGCTGGAGCGCGTGATGGCAGCCGCCATAACCGAGGAGACCGGTCATCCCGACGGCGTTCGCGTTGTCGTGTTCGAGGAACTGCTTGCCCTTGAGGGAGTAGCCAACAGGCGCGCCCAGCTTTCCGGCCAGCGCCGTCACCTCCGCGTGCGCCCCGGCACAGCCCTGGCCGCCGAAGACCGCCACCGTGCCCGCCTCGTTGATCAGCCCGGCCATGGCGGCGAGGTCCTCCGCTCCGGCCGGCGCGCGCACCGGTCGGGGCAGCCGGACCTCGTAGCGGTCCTTCGGCGCGTGCGCCGCCGCGATGTCACCGGGCAGTGCGACGACCGCGGGGCCGCCCCGGGTCACAGCGGCCGTCACCGCGGAGGTCACGACGGTGCGCAGCTGGCCGGGATTGACCAGCCGGCCCACGTACACCGCCGCGGACGCGAAGAAGCGGTACGGGTTCAGCTCCTCGACGGTCTCGCTGTCCATCAGTCCGGTTTCGGTGTCGCCGGCCAGGACGATGACGGGCACCTTCTCCTTCAAGGCGTCCAGCATGCCGTTGATCAGGTGTGCCACTCCTGGGCCTGCCGTCCCGCACACGGCGACCGGATGCCCCGTCAGCTTCGCCTCGGCGACCGCGGCGAAGACGCCGAACTCCTCGTTGCGCACGTGCACGAAGTCGACCCGGCCGTTGCGGCGCATCGCGTCGACCACCGGGTTCAGTGCGTCGCCGACGATGCCGTAGCAGCGTCGTACGCCCGCGCTGACCAGCATCTCCCACAGGCCGTCGGCCACCGTTTTCGACATGACGGGTGTCTCCGTTCTCAGCCGGTGTCAGCCGTTCTCGGCCGGTGTCAGCCGTTCTCGTCGGGCTCGGGTTCGGGCTCGGGTTCGGGCTCGGGTTCGGACCCCGACCCGGATCCGGGTCCGGTCAGCGGGTTTCGCCGGGCGTGGCGTCGAGGACTCCGGCACGCGGGCTCAGTGCCCAGTCGAGGGCGAAGTCGGCGACGGCCTCCCAGCCGGGCTCGCCGCAGGTGAAGTGGTCGCGGCCGTCGAAGACGGTGTGGGCGGTGACCGCCGTCGAGTGCTTCGCGTTCTTCTCGTAGTTCTGCCGCTGGACGACCGGGGGCAGGATGTGGTCGCTGCCGCCGGAGACGAGCAGCAGCGGCGCCCGGTCACCGTCGGCGAAGTCGAAGGTCGTGGCCGCGTGCGGGGTGACGGCCGCGAGGCCGCCCTGGAAGAGGATGCGGGCGGGCGTCGGCACGGCGTAACGGTCGTAGGCCCGCCGGGAGGCTTCCTCGTCCAGGGTGTTGGTGAAGGCGTAGTGGAACTGCTCGGCCGTCAGGGGGACGGCCCGGCGTGCGTTCGCCGGGTCCTTCAGGACCGGCAGTACCGAGCGGAGCTCCGAGAGCGGCATCGCGTTCACGCCCTTGACCGCGGCGCCGTCGATCGACACTCCCGCCGCCCCGAGCCCGGCGCCCACCAGGAGCTGGGCGAAAGTCCCTCCGAACGAGTGCCCCATGATGATCGGCGGGGTGTCGAGTTTCCCGATGACGGCGGTGAGGTGATCCAGCACCTCGCGTACCCCGACACCGGCGATCGCCGAGGCGTCCTCGCGGAGCGCCGACACCCCGGCCTCCCCCGGCTCGATCCCGGGGTATCCGGGCGTGAGCACGGTGAAGCCCCGCTCCTCGTACCGGGCCGCCCAGTGCTCCCAGGCGAGCGGCGTCATCCAAAGGCCGTGGATCAGGACGATCGTGTTCGGTGCAGAAGTCATGCCCGCATCCCTCCGTCGCTACGGCAGTCGTCGGGGCGGATGCCCGGCCGGTTCTGTCCTGCCGCCGTCAGCGTGACACCGCTCGCACTGTGCACGGGGCCAAGGAATCGACCGGCTGTTGTGCACGGCAACAAGCCCTGACGGGGGCGAAGTCGAAGATGTCGACCGCGAGGGGTGCCGGGGCGCGTCTTCGTCCGACACCGGCCGTCCGGAACCCCTCCCGAGGGCCAGGCCCCGTCGGCGCACCCGGCGGCCCCCGCCGACTCTCACTCTGGCCGGGCCAGAGTGTCGCCGCCCGTCGTGTCCCTCCAGACGACGGCCGGCCGGGCCAGTTCTCGGTGGGCGTGCCGGTCGAGGTCGAGGCCGGTCAGCTTCTCGATCCGGTTCATGCGGTAGAGCGGAGTGTCGCGGTGCGCCGGGAGCGCTGCCGCTGCCGCTGCCGCGGTCTGGTTGAAGCCGTGCGCGGCCAGGCACCGCAGCGTCTGCGACAACGTCCCGGAGGGGTCTTCGGTGTCCAGCTGGCCGAGGACCCGCCACACGATGTCCTCGGCCGGCCGGGGGAGTTCGCCAGGATGAGCTCTGTCAGGAAGTCGTCAGGGCGGATCCGTCCCCGGTGTCCGGTTCGGCCCGGCCCGGCCCGCCAGGGTGACCGGGTCGTGCAGGTTGCCGACCGCTTCCGCGAGCCAGCCCGGCGGCGCCGGTGGCCGACTCGGCGGCGAGGATCAGCGCGCTGACGGCGAGGTAGCCTGCCCAGTCGAAACCCGGACCGGTCAGCCCGGCGACGCGTCGCCCCTGTGTGCAGGTGAGTGCGCCCGCGGACCGCGGACGCGCCGCCGGGCCGGCGTGCGCGGCGGCCGAGCCGCCGTCGATCGCGGCGACGAACGGGCAGTGGGGGCCGCCGAGTTCGAAGCCCAGCCGCTCCACCCGGTCGAGGTCCTCGATGGTCGTCGCCGACGGGCGCAGATCCGGGCGAACAGCGCTGCCGCCCGGGAGCCGCCGTCGGCGGACGGCAGGTTCCGCTGGTCGACGAACGCCCGCGTGAGGGTCGTCAAGGCGATGTCGAGGAACGCCCACGGCACCTCCAGGTGAGGCGGCGGCAGGGCACCACCCTCGGGCGGGCCGGCCTCAGTCACGCTGCTCCGCACCGCCCGCGCCGCGCCGCGACAGGCACGGATCGCGTCCTCGGCGTCGAGGCTGTGCCGCGCCGCCTCGTACAGGTCCGCCAGCACGTCCCCCCATGGGCTCCTGTCCGCTCAGCAGCCAGTTCCTGACCAGTTCCAGGCTGCGGCGGATGATGTCCTCCATGGCTCCCGCCTGGGATACATGGCCAGGTACTCGTCCGGCCGGTGTGTCACTACAGATCGCGGGCCAACTGCCGTGCAGCGCCTTGCTGTCCAGGTCGTGGAGTACGCCGCGCAGTCGCCCGGCCGCCGCGAGCCCGGGGCGTGGCGAACATGGCTGTTACCTTCCAGATGCTCGGTGCTGACCGGTGGTGGCCGGTATACGGGGGAGAAACCCACGCATGGCAGCCGGCGCCAGCCGACGCGTGTGCAGCCGGTGGCGGCCGGCACACAGGGATGTCCGGTACGGCCGGTGCGTCGGGGTGGCCGACGACGACCGGTGACGGTGGTGGCCGCTGCCGTGGTCACCGTCGGCCCCGGTGCTGTCGGCACGCGTCGGTCACGGGCGGTCGGAGCGAGACCGCTACAGCATGTCCGGCGGCGGGAGCAGGAAGTTCCATGCGCTCAGCACCCCGCTGACGAACGCCACGAGCGAGGCGGGCAGCAGCAGGTAGAGCCCAGCGTGCCTGCCGGACGCCAGGACGGCTCCGCCGGCCACGAACAGCAGCATGACGACGATGCTGGTGTCACGGCGGTCGAAGAGGCCGGTCAATCGCTTGTCGGCGGTGACCGGAGCGCTCCTGTGTCGCCCGATGGCCAGCAGGCTCAGGCCCCCGGCCAGCCCGGCGGTCATGAGCTCGGCGCCCAGGGCCCAGTCGCCCTGGCGGGGCACCAGCAGAATCGTCGCCATGACCAGCGGCGCGAGGAACAGCACGAGGGTCTGCGCCGCGATCGCGCGAAGCACCGGGTGTCTGGCGATCCGGTTGGCGTTGAGGGACACCGCGACGAACAACAGGCCGGTGAGCGCACCACTGGCGCCTCCGGTCATCACGGCGAAGCTCTCCCAGTCACCGGGACCGGCCATGTCCTCTCACTCCCCGCGTAGACAACTGGAACAGATTTTTCCGGACAGCTTCCGCGACGCTCGGACACCGCCCCGGCGGCCACTTCCTGCGGGGCCGCGCCGGGACCGCGGCCGGGTGTCCGGCGCGTGACGAACACCGGCACAGGATCCCTTCCGAATGCGCGTTCTATCCGCTCCATTCAACGCCCTTCCGCCCTGTGCGAGGGCACGAAGGCCCGGCGGGTTTTCGGGAGTTCGCCCAACGGGAGCGCCGATAGCTTCGCGGCATGAACAAAAGCCCCGTCGCCCGCCTGGGCGGTTCCTGGACCTGGCATCTGCTCTACGGGCTGGTCTCGATCGTCATCGGTGTCATATCCGTGGCGTGGCCCGGTCCGACCCTCGTCGTACTCGCGGTGGTCCTCGGCGCTCAGCTGATCGCCACCGGGGTCTTCCGGCTGGTGGGATCCGCGAGCCTGGGGGAGACCGGTACCGCCCGCACCGTCACCGCGGTCCTCGGCGTGGTGAGCCTGTTGCTCGGGCTGTACGCGATCCGGCACGTTCTGATCACGGTGCTCGCGCTGGGGCTGCTGCTCGGCGTCTACTGGATCGTGGACGGTTTCACCGCTGTGTTCGCGGCGGTCGACCATCCCGGCCTGCCCGGACGAGCATGGAACGTCTTCATCGGGCTGCTCGGTGTCCTGGCCGGCCTGACGCTGCTGGTCTGGCCGGGGCTGTCGCTGCTGACGCTGTCCTTCCTGGCCGGGCTGTGGCTGATCATGCTCGGTGCCATGCAGCTCGGCCTGGCACGCCGGATCCGAGGCATCGCCCGACCGGCCTGACTCCATCCTCCGCGGGGTCGGTCCGCCGCGCGGCCTCCGACTTCGGTAGCGGTCCTGAACCGGTCGCGCCATGGCGGGTTCTGCGACTCGGAACCCGCACTGATCAGCGGCCGGCTCACTTCGATCGGTCGGCCTTCCCGGACGGGTACCCCGTGGAGAGGCAGGACCTAGTCGAAGGCGTCCGACCGCCCGGAGGGCGACTGTACGGCCGGGGCGACGGTCTCCCAGGTGACGGCGAGCAGCACGAGGGTGCGGTCCCGCTGGTCCTTGAGCGACAGACCGGTCAGCCTCTCTATCCGACCCACCCGGTACAGCAGCGTGTTGCGGTGCACCGGCAGCGCGGCCGCTGCCGCAGTGCTGTCGAAGCCGTGGACGGCGAGGCACCGCAGGGTGTCCGCCAGATCCACGGCTTCGGCACGCTCCAGCGGACCGAAGACCCGTCGGACGATCCGGCCGGAGGCTTCCGGGGAGTCGGCCAGCAGCAGTTCGGGCAGGTAGTCGTCGGCGCGTACCCGGCCCCGGCGTCCGGACCGGGCCGCGATCGCGAGCAACGCGCGCAGGCCGTCGACCGCCGCGCCGAGCCGGTCGCGGGCGAGTGGCGGGTCCTGGGCCAGGATCAGCCGCGGGTCGTCGAGAAACGCCCCCCAGCCGAACCCGGACGGTGTCAGCCCGGTCACCCGGACCCCCTCGGTGAACGCGAGGGCCTCTGCCGTGCGCAGCCGCGACGCGAGGTCGGCGTGCGAGGCGACCGTGGCCCCGGCCAGCCGGGCGGCGAACGGACGGTACGGTTCCGTCAGATCGAACCCGAGCCGGGCGGCCCGGTCCCGGTCCTCGATCGTGACCGGCAGCCGCGCGCACAACCGGTCGAACAAGGCTCGGGCGCGCCGGTCTCCGGCTGTGGACGGCGCGTCCTGCTGGTCGGCGTAGGCCCGCGCGAACACGTCCACCACCAGGTCGAGGTAGTCCTCCAGACAGCCCCAGACCGTGTCCCACTCCGCGACGAGCACCGCCCGGTCCTCGTCACCCGCCAGGTCGAGCAGCGCCTCCCAGAACATCCGCGCACCACGGCGGTAGACCAGGATGCTGCCCTCGATCGGCTGGCCGGCGACGGCTCGGGCGCGCAGGAACTCGTGCAGTTCGGAACGGAGATAACTGTCCGGCGGGATCCCGTTGACCATCCAGCGCATTACGAGGTCGACGTTCCAGCGCACCACGGCCGTCCGGTCCACCGGCCACTCGAACCCGGTGTAGGCCGGCAACCGGCTGAACCCGGCCTCCATCCGACGCACCACGACGCCGACGTCGAAGCGCTCCAGAACACGCCGCAGTTCACCACCGCCTGCCGCACTCGCACCGGACGGGGGAAGCACATTCACGGACCCGATCCTTCCACATCCGTGCGCCCGTCCGGGCCCTCGATACCTGAGCACTCCGGGACCCGTCGAGCCCCTGACGCCCTCGAACGTCTCCCCAACCAGTTCGTGGTTCACGATGCCATCGACTCCCCTGCCGACGACCCAGCCGCCGAGCACTTGTCGGGGATGGGCCCGCCGGCACGGATTCAGCACACATGAGGCCGGGAAGCGCCGTGAGAACTACGGAGGAGCGTTTCCCCAGGTCGGACGCCTCAACGTCGAAGTTTCCGCAGGTCACAGCACCGCCCAGGGAAAACTCCCAAAGCGGGTGTCGCGGATTGGCATCCCGCCGGGGGCGCCAGGCAAAAGGCCCCGGACCGATCATGGTCCGGGGCCTTTGACATCCGGTTTTGACATCAACGGGGACGGTCACTGACGACCGCGGTGCCTCCTGAGCGTCGTGGCGAACGGTCCGCGAAGCGGTGTGATCGCCTACTTGCTGGCGCGCGCCATGAGCAGCGGCTGGAAGAAACCCGTCTCGTGCGGCATTCGCCACTCGGGGTCGACGAACCCCGCGTCGGTCACGAGGCCGGCCAGCCGGTCCCGGCCGAGCGCCCAGTAGACGGTCCGACGGACCCTGACGCGCCATTCTCCGCCGGTCGGCAGCAGTTGGAAGTGCTCCACGTCGTAGTGCTCGCCGTCCTCGTGCCAGTGCCAGAGTTGGAAGGTGACGGTCCGTTCTCCCCCGTCCGTGGCCTGGTGGACCTGTGGAGACGCCGAAGCAGGTCGGTTGCGCAGCAGGTCATCGTAGGAACGAGTGCTGAGCAACAGCAGGCCGGCTGGACGCAGCACGCGGCGCATCTCCGCCAGGGCGGCGCGGACGTCCTGCTCCGTCAGCAGATGGGGCAGGGCGTTGTCGGCACAGACGACGGTGTCGAACCGGCCGTCGGGAAACGGCAGGCGTCGCATGTCGGCAACGCCCGTGCGCAGCGTCACACCGCGGTGGGCGGCCTCACGGACGGCGCGGGCGGCGGCGCGGGCGCTGAGGTCCGTGCCGGTGACACGGTGGCCGCGCAGCGCCAGGCCGATGGCCTGCGTGCCGATGCCGCAGGAGCAGTCGAGCACTGACGCGTTGTCCTGGCCCATCAGGCCGTCCAGGGCGTCTCCCTGCCGACGAATGCTTGCGTCCCAGTCTGCGTAGATCAGGTGGTAGTCATCGGCCAGCTCGTCGTAGAAATGTGCCACCGAGGTCTCAGGCATGACCCGAGGCTACTGTGCGTAACGCCCGGCGCAAGGCCCCGGACCGATCACGGGTCCGGGGCCCTTGACGCGACCGACGTCGGCAACTCCCCACCCGGTCGCCGGCCGATGGCCGTCTGACCGACCGCGTCGGCTTCCACGCGGTCAGCGGCCCTGGGCCGGAGGACAGCGCACGGTCTTCACGGATGTGGCGGTGGGCGTCGTACCGCAGCGGGGGCGACCATGGTTGCGTGGACGCGTCAAAGCTCGGCGTGATGTTCCTCGTCGAGCTGGGCGAGCCGGTTTGCGAAGATTCGGGCGCCGCCCTGTGCCGGATGGCGTAGGGGGATCGCCGTCACGCCGTTGCGGGCGAGCGCGCCCTGGGCCTTGCGGCCGACCGCGACGACGGTCGTGATCCGGAATGCGGCCGCCAGTGCGAGGGCGACGGGTGTGCCCGCCGCTATCTCGGCGGCGCGCGGCGGGCGGTTGGTGGCGGGGCGGCCGGGCTCGTGCGGGTGGTTTGGGTACACGGGCCAGAACATCGGCAGCGGACCCCGCAGCGCGGCCACGGTACGCCAGACCACGGTAGATGAAGCCTCCGACAGGGCGGGCGGATCGACGGGAATCTCGAAGCCGTCCCCGTCTGGGTCGCCGGTGATCAGCCCGGGTCTGGCGCGTAGTTGGGCCACGCTCATGAACGGGAGCCCGGTGACGGCGTGTCCGCGGTAGCCAGGCGCTTCACCGATGAGGAGCATTCGAGGACGAATGCGGTCCATCAGCTCCAGGTACCGTCGGAGGTTCCGCTCTCGGAGTCTGCCGGCGGCCCCCCGCCCGTACAAGAACTGTGCGTCGTCTCCCTGGGGCAGCGCGTGCAGCAACTTCCAGAACCGGTCGATGTCTGCCTTCTTCATCGCCGCTCCCTCCAGCAGCTTCACCGGCGGCCGGCGGGGACGCATGGGCGCGACACTGCATCTGAGCACCGACGATACCGTCGTTCAGATCGCCATCGCCATCGCCGCGCCATAGGCGCACTTGCGCTGGGCGGGGCGACCTGGAGGCATTCTCAACTTCCGTCTGCTCCGCGGTTATCCGCCGGTCTGCTGAAACCATTCGCGAAGGCGTTCCAGGAGTTTCTCAGGCTGCTCCTCGGCCATCCAGTGTCCCGAATCTTCGACGGGTCGGACGGTGACGTTCTCGGCGACCTCCGAGAGCATCTTCTCGGCTATGGGGAGGAAGAAGCTCGCGGTACCTCCCAGTCCGAGCACGGGCATTTTGAGTTTCCCTTTTTCCGCCAGGATGCGCCGGTTGTCTTCTGCGTCCTTCTCGAAGGCTCTGAAGAGCTCGATGCCCGCTCGCATGGCTCCGGGCTGCGTGTAGTCGGCGACGTAGCGCTCCGTGTCCGCGATCGAGATCGCATCGGGGTTCGCACTCAGTCTGACGTAGAACGAGCGCAGGTAGGGGAACTCGTGGCCTTCGATGAGCATCTCGGCAGCGTTGTCCGCTGCTCCGTGCAGGTGGAAGTGCCAGATCCTGTTCTCGCTGTACTTGCTCGTCGCCACGGCGCTTTCGTATCCGGCGGTGCCCGGGATCGGCGCCTCCGACATCATGAGGCGCGTGACCTCGTCAGGCCAGAGGGACGCGTAGGCGTAGCCGACCAGCATCCCGAGGTCGTGGCTGACGATCGTGATCGGCTTTCGCACGCCGAGGTGATGCAGCAATGCCCTGATGTCGCCTGCCATCGTTTGTTTGTCGTAGCCGCCTGGGGGCTTCGATGATCCGCCGGCGCCTCGGACGTCTGGTGCCACGACGAACCAGCCGTCAGAACGCAGCGGTTCGATGATGTGGCGCCATTCCCACCAGGTCTGCGGCCAGCCGTGAATCAATACGATCGTCCGGTCGTCCCCACCCTGAGCCGGGGATGTACCGGCGGTCACATAGTGGATACGGACACCCTCGTGCTCGAACATGTTGTGGTGAAAGTCAGGCATTGCGCTTCTCCTGATGAGGTCTGGCGGTCTCGGGCTGAGGCTCCGCCGGTTATGTGGCAGAAGCCCCCTCTCGACGCCGTCGCACTTGCGAGCCGGATTCACGGACATATCCAGTTGGGGCCACCCTGAACGCAACCGCTCCAGGGCATGCTTGGCATACGTCCGCTACTTCGAGGCTGCCCGCACGTGCTTGCGGATGTGTTCCGCCCAGGTCTCCGGGGAGTCGACGGGGCTGAAGTGTCCGGTGTTCTCCATGAAGTGGAGGTCGTAGTCGCTGTAGTAGTCGCCGAGCGTGTCGCTCCATTCCGTGGGGAAGAGCGCGTCGCTGTCCGGCCACAGGATGGTGATGTTCTTCGAGAACCTGTCCTCGGGCGCCGGTTTGGTCTCGTTGGCGTAGAAGGTGATGGGGTTGCCCTCGGGGTAGCGGAACCACATCGCGCTGGCCACGAACTCGCCCGGCTTCGAGTGGTTCTCGGTGAGGTGGTCCAGGAGCACGTCGACCGCGGGGGAGCCGGGAGGCGACCAGCTCACCAGGTTCTCCCGGAGCGCGGCGCGGACGGCTTCCGGTTTTCCGTCGATCAGGTCCTCGACCAGCCGGGTTTTGTACATGATGGCGTGCAGGAAGGCGTTGACGGCCTTCTCCTCCAGGATCCGCCGGCCGACGCCCAGAGTCGGCGGCGCGATGACCAGGGAGTGCGCCAGGTCCGGGCGTTTCATGGCGATGGTCTGGACGCTGAAGCTGCCCACGTCATAGCCGCACAGCACGGCGTTGCTGATGCCCAGGTCGTCGATGAGTGCGATGAGGGCGTCGACCTGCCCGGTGAGCGAGTAGGCGTTGCCGACATCCTCCAGATGCTTGTCGGATTTCCCGTACCCGCGCAGGTCCGGTGTCACCACGTCGACGTCGTCGCCCAGAAGCGGCACCACGCGGGAGAACTCCATGTGATCGCCCGGGTTGCCGTGGACGAGGACCACGGGTGTTCCGCTGCCGGAGCGTTCGTAGTAGTTACGGAAACCCTGCACGGGCTGGGAGAAAGGCATGCGGATCGCCTCCGTGAAGGGTCAGGAGGATTTCGTCTGATAGGTCGGTGGCTTCCTTGAGTTTTGGCCGAAGGTGACGATGGTCGGCAGAGACCCGTTCCTGCTTCGCGCCGTGGAGTTGGGGCGAAAGCAGGCGGGGCTTGGCCTGGGTCAGCTGGGCTGGGCGGTGGGCATGATGAAGACCTGCGGGAGGTTGACGCGCAGCGGCAGGGAGGCGATGAAGCCGACCGTGCGTGCGATGTCGTGGGGCTGGAGCCAGTCGATCGTCTCCTTCGAGCCTTCCAGCCAGGCGGTGGCGCCTTCGTCGGTGACATGGGACTGCAGCTCCGTGCCGACGATGCCGGGCTCGATCGCGGAGACCCGCACCTTTTTCGGGCCCAGTTCCATCCGGAGGTGCTTGGACAGGTGGGTGACGAACGCTTTGGTGGCGGCGTAGACGGCGAAGGTCGGGTAGAGGTTCTGCGCGGCGCTGGAGGAGTTGTTGATCAGGTCGGCGACGCCGCGTTCGGCGGCGGCCCGTACCAGTTGGGGGGTGAAGGCGCCGATGACGTTCATCAGGCCGGAGATGTTCAGGTCGATCTGGCGCTGCCACTGGTCGGCGCGCAGCTCCTCGATGGGTGCGGGGAGCATGACGCCCGCGTTGTTGAAGAGCAGGTCGGCGTCGCCCAGCTCCGCCTGCACGCGGTCGGCGGCGGTCTGCACGGCGGCGGTGTCGGTGACGTCGACGGTGAGGGCCATAGCCGTACCGCCGTTCTTGCGGATGCGCGCGACGAGGTCGTCGAGGCGGTCCGCGCGTCGGGCCAGCACGGCGACCTTCGCGCCCAGCGACGCCAGGTGCTCGGCCGACGCCTCACCGATACCGCTCGACGCGCCGGTGACGACAGCCACCCGACCGTCCAGGGAGTCGGTGGCAGAGATCTTCGTGGTCATGGAAAGAACACCTTCTGGAAGCTCGGTGGGTAGAGGGTCTGAGGGCGCCCGGCGATGTCTTGACCGGTTCGGTTAGGGTCCAGCCGGATCACGTGGCGGAGTCGTGGCCTCGCAGCGCCGTGCTTCCGGCGAATCGGGGATCCAGCCGAACCAGAGACGGGATTCGCGCAGGCTGTGCAGGTACTCAGCTCAGCGCGGGATCTCTTCGTAGTGGTGCTCGTCGTAGTTCGACTTCAGATAGCCGTTGACGATGTCGTTGAAGTGGATCCAGTGGGGTGTCTTGCCATGCGCGGCCAGATGCTCCTGCGACTCCCAGTGCTCGATCAGGGCGTAGCTGTAAGGGTCGTGGGCGTTGCGCCACAGCTGGTACAGGCTGCATCCGTCTTCCTTGTTGGACTCCACCACCATGTGGTTCAGCAGCTTCAGGAACTCCGCCTCATGGTCCTGAGCAACGTCGAAGTACACATTCAGGATGATCATCAGGTTCCTCCTGCGGTACACCCCCAGACAACATCGTCCGTCGTGGCACTGCGCCACGCACCTCGGCACGGACTCCGCGCGGAGTCGCGACCGGACCTGCTGGCGCGCGAGGCGTTGGGCCGCCGCCTGTGACGAGCTCGCCCACGACCACGTTCCCGCAGAGGCCGGCTGAACAGAGCGCGGCAAGCCCGCTTCAGGGAGTGGTCGGCGCGGCTCGGACAGCGTCGCGGACGGACGTTGATCTGCCGCTCAGGGCTGGTCGGTCAGGCTGCGGAGGAGGCCGGTTGTGTCGGCGAATCCGTGGCCTGGGTGGGTTCGAGGAGGTTGCCCTCGAGATCACTGCCGTACGCGAACACGATTCCGGGCCGTGTCTGGACGAGGGCCGGCTCTGTGATCATGCTGCCGCCGAGCGTGATGACCGCGGCGAGGACGGTCTTGAGGTCCTGGACACGCAATGCCCAGTGGAACCAGCCCTGGGTCGCTGCTCCTTCGGTGACGCTGGAGTGTCGCGTGGTGCTGGTGTGCCGCGTGGGTCGCGAGCCGGAGATCTCGGTGAGCTCCCGGCAGAGCCCGGAGTCAGAGGTGAGCAGCGCGGTCCGCACCGCTCCGCCGGCGAGCACGTGAATGCCGTTCGCCCGCAAGCCGAAGGCCCCACAGTAGAAGGAGGCGATGCTGTCCAGGTCGCCGACGGACAGGCCGACGTGGTCGCTGGATGTGGTCTCGCTGAATGTGGTCATCTCAGCGCACCGTGTATCCGCCGTCGACAGGGACGATGGCACCGGTGACGAAGGTCGACCGTCCCGAGCAGAGCCAGACGATCGTGTCGGCGATCTCCTGCGGTTGGGCGATGCGCCCGATGGGATGTCGGGCGATGCGAGCGGCCATGACCTCCGGCGAGGCCCCGCGCTGGGCGAGCGTTACCGGGGTGGCCCGGCCGATGCCGCCGCCGCTGACGAAGGCGCGCAGCCCCTCGAAGCGATCGGTGTCGGTTGTCATGTGACGTTTCACTTCGTGTGGGTCTGGCCGCCTGCGTTGAACGGCCGTTGTCGCGGCGGCGCGCACCTGTGGTGACGCGGAGGTGTGTGACGGGGAAGTGGGGGGCGCTGTCGCCCGGGGCGGGGCGGGGCGGGGCGGGGCGACAGCGCCAGATCCAGCTGTGGCTACCGGCCGCCGGTGGTGAGCTGTATGGACAGGTCCCAGAGCTTGCGGGCGTTGTCGGGGTCGAGGGCGTAGTCGGCGACGCCGCGGCGGACGCCGGGGGTGAAGGAGCCGGCTTCCTGGCAGTCCTCGAAGTACTTCCCGGTGACGTCCTGGACCAGAGGGGATGCCGCCAGGAGGACAGATGTGGCGGCGCCCTGGG
Source organism: Streptomyces sp. NPDC057950 (assembly GCF_042887295.1). Classification (NCBI taxonomy): domain Bacteria; kingdom Bacillati; phylum Actinomycetota; class Actinomycetes; order Kitasatosporales; family Streptomycetaceae; genus Streptomyces; species Streptomyces sp. NPDC057950. The sequence continues at coordinate 220,379 of NZ_JBHVPP010000010.1, read as the reverse complement.
CGATGGTCTTCTCCGTGACGCCGGTCTTGCCCGACGGGTCGAACGAGGCGGGCGGGGCGTCCATGTGGCGGCCGAGCCCGGTTCCCCAGATCCGTCCGGGGTTGAGCGCGTTGACCGCGATGCCGTCGGCTGCCCAGCGCTTGGCGGCCTCCACGGCGAAGAGGATGTTCGCGGTCTTGGACTGTGCGTAGGCCAGCCAGGGGTCGTAGGGTCCCGCGGTGAAGTCGGGATCGTCGAAGCGGACCGGGCCGTTGACATGCCCGACGGAGCTGAGCACCGCCACCCGGGCGCCGCGGGCGGCGGCCAGGGCGTCATGGAGACCGACGGTCAGCGCGAAGTGGCCCAGGTGGTTGGTGGCGAACTGCAGTTCCCGGCCGGCCGGGGTGCGCAGTTCGGGGGTGGCCATGATGCCGGCGTTGTCGACCAGGATGTGCAGCGGTCCGGTCCAGTCGGACACGAAGGCCGCGACGGAGGCGGGGTCCGCCAGGTCGAGCCGGGCGGCCCGGGTGCGGGTGTTGCCGGTCTCGTCGGCGATCTCCCGGGCGGCGGCGGTACCGGCCTCCAGGGTCCGTGCCGCGATGGTGACCTCGGCGCCGGCCGAGGCGAGCGCGCGGGCGGTCTCGCGGCCGAGGCCTCCTGCGCCGCCGGTCACAATGGCGCTGCGCCCGGTGAGGTCTACGCCGGCGACAACCTCGGACGCGGTCGACTGCGCACCGAAGGGGGTGGTGACGAGCTGTGTCATGTTCCTGTTCCTGTTTCTTCCCGCCGGACGGTGCCGGGGACGGGTGCAGGCGCAGCGACCGCCTACACTGGCCGTAAGCGGATGCAAGTCCGCTTCCTGGCCGTCGTAAGCGGAGCCGAGTCCGCTTCTGCCTTCTCACCGTAAGCGGACGCGGCTCCGTATTGCAAGGAGATGTGATGCCCCGCTCAATGCGCGCGGACGCCCGGGCGAACCATGAGCGCCTGCTGGAGGTCGCTGCCCAGGCTTTCGCCCAGGAGGGCACCGAGGCGTCGATGAAGGCGATCGCGGCCGAGGCCGGCGTCGGAATCGGGACCCTTTATCGCCGGTTCCCCACCCGCGAGGACCTCATCGAGGCGACCTACCGCAACGAGACCGACCGGCTGTGTGCGTCGGCGCGGCAACTGTTGAACGAACAGACCCCGTCGGCCGCGCTGCGGGCATGGATGGAGGCCTTCGTCGACTACATGCTCACCAAGCGGGGCATGGCGGACGCCCTGCCCGTCATCCTCGCCACCCGCGAAGGCCTGCGCCTGCACAGCCGCGACGCCCTGAAGGCAGCGATGACGACGCTCCTGGAGGCCGGGATTGCCGCCGGACAGGTACGCCAGGACGCGGCACCGAACGACATCCTCATGGCGCTCGGCGGCATCACCCTCATCAGCGGACACGAACGCGAGCGCGATCTCGCCTCCCGGCTCATCACCCTCCTCCTGGACGGCCTCACACCCGGCCGCCACACCGACCCGGCGGCCACCGCGTAGCCAGCCGGGGCCGACAGTCGCTGCCGGCCCCTCTCAAGAGACTATTTGACTAGTCAAGTAGATCGCCTGGGACCCCGGGGGACGGCAGACGGCGAGAGGCGGGCCCCGGGGTGCTCCCTGCATGCGGCGTAGGGCACGGACCCGCCTGTGGATCCGCCTGAGGGGCCGGGGCCGGGGCCGCTCAGCTCCCGGGACCGGTCGGGCGAGGGTCCGGTGTGGTGCCAGTGGTGGATGCGTTCCAGCTGCTGAGGATGCGTAGGGATTCGGCTGTGGTGGTGTCCGGCTCGGCCATGTAGACGCAGAGGGTCTGGTTGTCGTCGGGCAGTTGCATCGACTCGTACGAGAAAACCAGATCGCCGACGAGCGGGTGCCAGTAGCGCGCAGCCCCGTGAGTGTGGCGCAGCACGCGGTGGTCGTTCCACCAGCTACTGAACTCGGGTGATTTTAGGGTCAGTTCGCCGATCAGGTCGGCGAGCCGGCGGTCTCCCGGACAGCGGCCCGCTTCCAGGCGCAGCATGGCCACGGTCTCGCACGCGACCTGTTCCCAGTCGCGGGTGCGTTCGCGGGCCTCGGGGTCGAGGAGGTAGTAGCGGGCGAGATTGCGCCGGGGGACGGGCAGTGCGTCGAAGTCGGTGAGGACGGCGTGGGCGAGACGGTTGGAGGCCAGCACGTCGGTGCGTCGGCCGATGATGAAGGCGGGCACGTGGTCGAGGGTCTGCAGCATGAGGTGCAGGCCCTGGCGGACCCGCTGCGGGTTGACCGGGGCGCGCCGGGCGCCGGGGCGGGCGAGGAGGTCGGTGAGGTGCTCGCGCTCGGCGGTGTCCATGCGCAGAGCGCGGGCCAGGGCGTCGACCACCTCGGGCGAAGGGTGGGCGGCCCTGCCCTGCTCGAGGCGGGTGTAGTACTCGGTGCTCACGCCCGCGAGGCGGGCGGCCTCCTCGCGGCGCAGGCCGGGGACGCGTCGCGGGCGTCCGTCGGCGGGCAGCCCCGCTGACTCGGGAGTGATCCGCGCGCGGCGGGTACGCAGGAAGTCGGCGATCTCGCTGCTGCGGTCCATGCATCCAGTCTGGACCGACCGCACGCCGGTCGTCTCCCGCTGGGTGGTACTGCCGGTACCTGTCTGACCAGGGCCATATCCGGGCCGTTCGGGCCCTTCCCCCGGTGGTCAGCTTGAAGCCGAGGAGCCACCGCGGACGTCGGCGGCACCCCGCTTCGAACCCCGCTGATCTTCCGGAAGGTGTCATTCCATGACCATCGAAACCTTTGCTCAGGCCTCCACCAAGTCCCTTCATGGTCGGGTGGCTGTCGTCACCGGCGCGTCGAGCGGTATCGGTGAGGCGTCGGCCGAGCACCTGGCGTCGCTGGGCGCGAAGGTCGCCGTGCTGGCCCGGCGCGCGGACCGCCTCGACGACCTCGTCGCGCGCATCCGCAAGAACGGCGGTACCGCGGTGGCGGTCACCGTCGACGTCACCGACACCGCCGCCGTGCAGGCCGCCGCCGACCGCGTGCAGGCGGAGCTGGGTGACGCGGACCTGCTCTTCAACAACGCGGGCGTCATGCTCCCCGCACCCATCGAGGAGCTGCGCGCCGACCAGTGGCAGCGCCAGATCGACCTGAACATCTCCGGCCTGATGAACGTCATCGGCGCCTTCACCCCCCAACTGGTACGGGCCGCCGCCGAACGCGGCGTCGCCGACCTGATCAACAACTCCTCCAGCGCCGCGCAGAACCTCTACCCGACCTTCGCCGTCTACGCCGCCACCAAAGCGTTCGTCACCCACCTGTCCAAGCATCTCCGTGTCGAGCTGGGCCCGAAGAAGGTGCGGGTTTCCGCGATCGAGCCCGGCATCGTCGGCACGGAGCTGCAGTCCCATGTCACCGACGAAGGTGCCAGTGCATGGCTGGAGGGGTCGAAGGAGACGATCGACTGGCTCCGGTCGGAGGACATCGCACGCACGGTCGGCTTCATCGCCTCCCTGCCGCTGCGCGTCAACCTCCCGCAGGTCTTCATCATGCCGACGGCGCAGCCGAGCTGACCCGGCCAGGCCGACGCCGTACAGGACACGGAAGAGCAAATCTTCGCAAATGCCTGTATGCACCTTCAAAAGGGGTGAGGGTGGTCGCGACTGTCCCTCACCCCTCACAGCAAACCCCCTTCCACGGATCTCTTGAGATGCCTCGACAGCGCCGTCACGGCCGCCCTGATGCGCACGGGCTGTCGCAAGACCAGCAGACCGTCGGCAAGACCTTGCTCTCGAAGGGCAGTTGACCCACACCACCCGCTCACGAACCACTCGGAAATGGAGCATCACCGATGCGCGCAGCTCTCATGTACGGCGCCGGCGACGTCCGCGTCGAGAACGTCCCCGACTCCGTCATCAAGTACCCGACCGACGCCCTCGTCCGGATCACCGCATCCTGTGTCTGCGGCACCGACCTGTGGCCCTACGCCTCGATGAAGCCCGAGGACGGACCCGCCCGCATGGGACACGAGTTCATCGGCATCGTCGAGGACACCGGCTCGGAGGTGACCACCGTCAAGCGCGGCGACCTGGTCGTCTCCCCCTGGGCCATCTCCGACAACACCTGCGCCTTCTGCCGCGAGGGCCTGAACACCTCGTGTTCCCACCCGCAGGCGAACTTCTGGGACGAGGTGGCGCAGGAGGGCGGTCAGGCCGAAGCCATCCGCGTCCCGCTGGCCGACGGCACCCTCGTCAAGCTCCCCGTCGCCGCGGACTCGGCGCTCATCCCCTCCCTGCTGACGCTCTCCGACGTCTTCGCCACCGGTTACCACGGTGCCGTGTCAGGCGGTGTCAACGAGCGCACCCGCGTCACCGTGATCGGCGACGGAGCCGTCGGCCTGATGGCGGTCCTGTCCGCCAAGCGGCTGGGCGCCGAACAGATCATCCTCATGGGCCGCCACCAGGGCCGCACCGGCCTGGGCCGCGAGTTCGGCGCCACCGACGTCGTCTCCGCCCGCGGCGAGGAAGGCGTCGAAGCGGTCCGCGAGCTCACCGGCGGCCACGGAGCGCACGTGGTCGTGGAAGCCGTCGGCACCAGGCCCGCCTACGAGCAGGCCCTCGGCATCATCCGTCCGGGCGGAACCATCAGCCGGCTCGGTGCCCCGCAGTACGAGGAGGCACCCGTCGGCTTCGGCAGCCTCTTCCGCCACAACATCCGACTCGCTGGAGGCCCTTCGCCGGTCCGCGCCTACATCGAGGAACTGATGCCCGCCATCATCAACGGCGCGATCGAGCCCGGAAAGGTCCTCGACGCCACCACCGACCTCGACGGCGTCCCCGCCGGCTACCAGGACATGGCCGACCGCAAGAGCCTCAAGGTCCTTATCAAGCCCTGACTCCGAGACACCGCTAGGGGTGCGGCCTGCGCCGCACCCCGCCCGACCGTCGAACCTCGGCAGACACAGACACCCTCCCCCCACAGGACATGACGTGAAGAACATCGGATTCCTCTCGTTCGGCCACTGGTCGTCCAGCGCCCATTCCCAGGCCCGGTCGGCCGCGGACGTGCTGAACCAGTCCATCGACCTCGCCATCGCCGCCGAGGAACTCGGCGTGGACGGCGCGTACTTCCGGGTGCACCACTTCGCCCGGCAGGCGGCCAGCCCCTTCCCGCTGCTCGCGGCCGTGGCCGCGCGGACCTCGAAGATCGAGATCGGCACCGGCGTGATCGACATGCGCTACGAGAACCCGCTCTACATGGCCGAGAACGCCGGTGCCGCCGACCTCATATCGGCCGGCCGGCTGCAACTGGGCCTCAGCCGCGGCTCACCGGAACAGGTGATCGACGGCTGGCGCCTGTTCGGCTATCACCCCGCCCCGGGCGAGACGGACGCCGACATGGCCCGCCGCCACACCGAGGCATTCCTCACGGTTCTCGCCGGTGACGGTTTCGCCCGCCCCAACCCGCGGCCGATGTTCCCCAACCCGCCCGGACTGCTGCGGATCGAACCGCACTCCGAGACACTGCGCGAGAGGATCTGGTGGGGCTCCGCGTCGAACGCGACCGCCATCTGGGCCGCAGAAAGGGGCATGAACCTGCAGAGCTCGACACTCAAGGTCGACGAGACGGGTGAGCCGCTCCACGTCCAGCAGCGCAAGCAGATCGACGCCTACCGCGAGGCCTACAAGAAAACCGGTCACACCCGCGAGCCGCGGGTATCGGTCGCCCGTAGCGTCTTCGCCCTGACCAACGACCTCGACCGCGCCTACTTCGGCCACGACCGCAACTCCCGCGACCAGATCGGCACCCACGGCGACGTCACCCGGTCCGTCTTCGGGCGCTCCTACGCCGCCGAGCCGGACAGACTGGTCGAGCTGCTCCGGGACGACGAGGCGATCCAGGCCGCGGACACCCTGCTGCTCACCGTCCCGAGCCAGCTCGGGGTCGACTACAACACCCATGTGCTGGAGAGCATCCTCACCCACGTGGCACCGGAACTCGGCTGGCGCTGACCCTCCGCCGACAGGCGACCCGGCTGACGGGTCCCCGCCCTCCGCGGAGCGAGGGCCACGGGGCCGCCATCCCCGCGAGCCTCCCGATCACGCGACCCAGGCGGCTCTTCTCGCCGTGCACCGCACGGCCCGTATCGCCGCGGACGGCGCCCGTCACGGCGCACCACTGCCTGGCCGCGGCTGCGGCCGCCGGCCACAGCCGCCCCGCCGAGTAGGTCGCATGCGGCCTGCGTGCTTCTGCGGGGTATCGCGTGGTTACCAGCGTGCCGCCCGGGCGACCGCGAGTGGACGAGACGGGCGCCCGCCCCTCCGGTCTCTCCTCCCGCGTCGCGGATCTCAGCGGAGGGCCAACTCGATCGCTCGACAGACGGTTTCGGCTGAACCCTGCCAGGCCCGAGCGGGGCTGCGGATGAGCGCCGCAGAGCGGTCGGGCTCAGGAAGATTTCCGCACGGTGAGTTGTGCACAACTAAGTTGTGCGCAATGTGATGTGACGCTAGGTTTCTCTCTGTCGGCAGCGCCCACGCGGCGGACCGGCAGCAGAAGCAGGCCGCAACACTCAAGGAGAACGCCATGAACGGCACCACCGCCCTTCCCGCCTCGCACAAGCCCACCATCGTGCTGGTGCACGGTGCGTTCGCGGACTCCTCCAGCTGGAACGGAGTGATCGAGGACCTGCGGCAGGCCGGCCATCGGGTCCTCGCGCCGGCCAATCCGCTGCGAGGACTCGCGAGTGACGCCGCATACCTCGCCAGCGTGGTGAAGAGCGTGGAAGGCCCCGTCGTCCTCGCGGGCCACTCCTACGGCGGCGCCGTCATCAGCCAGGCCGCCGCCGGGGAACCCAAGATCAAGGCACTCGTCTACATCGCGGCCTTCATACCCGAGAAGGGCGAGAGCGCCCTGGAACTGTCGAACAAGTTCCCCGGGAGCACTCTCGGCTCAGCCCTGAACGCAGTGCCCTTCCCCCTGGCCGACGGCCACACGGGAACCGACCTCTACATCAACCCGGACAAGTTCCACGACCAGTTCGCCGCGGACGTACCGCAGACCGTCACAGCCCTGATGGCCGCCACGCAGCGCCCGATCGCCGCATCGGCACTCGAGGAAGGCGCCACAGACGCCGCCTGGCACACGGTCCCCTCCTGGAGCCTCGTCGCCACCGCCGACAACAACATCCCCCCGGCCTCCCAGCGCTTCATGTCCGAACGCGCCAACGCCGAGACGGTGGAACTCGATGCCTCCCACGCCGTCTCCGTCTCCCACCCCCACGAAGTCGCCCGCTTCATCCAGCGCGCCGCAGAGAGCAACCACTAGCGGCCCGACACGCGTCAACCATCCGACGCGAAGCCACCGCCAACGGCCGAGTTCCTCGAACGACGCCCATGAGGCATCGTCCCCCGCGGATCCGGCGTCGGCTGTGACCTCGCGCCCGCGGGAACGCGTCGGGCCTGGCATGGGTGAGGTGTAAACCGGAGCCCTGGCGGGCCCCTTCGTCCAGCGGCGGCATCCGCAGCGCGATGCTCGACGTTGCCGCGCGAGCCGTCACACGAGCGTGAGCTGGTCCGCAAGATCAGTCAGATCGCGGGCACGGAAGTCGAAAGCCCCGGGTGCGTCCACCGGGTCCTCCCCTTTCCGTCCGACCAGGGCAGTCGCCAGCCCCTCTCGCGCCGCGGCCTCGAGATCCCAGGTGTGCGCGGCAACCATCAGCGTTTCGGAGACATCGAGGCGCAGGGTTTCCACAGCGAACGCGTAGACACGGGGATCCGGCTTGTAGGACCTCGCGAACTCGGACGACAACACGCAGTGCCAGCGGATACCGCTGGCAGCGGACAGATCCGTGAGCGTTGCGGCACTCGCGTTGGACAGTGCCACAACGCGGTAAGTCTCCGAAAGATCCGCGATAGCCGACAGTGAGTCAGGCCAGGCCCTTGGGTGCCTCACGGCGAGGGTCAGCTTCTCCACCGTGGAACTGACGTGACCGGCCCCCTGCCCACCGACACGCTCCAGCGCCTGCACCAATGACCGCCGCATCAATTCGTCGTGTCCCGACCAGGGCCGCTTGCCGGTGCACACCTCGGTGAGCGACGCGTTCAGCAGCATGAACCATTCCTCTGCCAGCAGCTGGGCCCGTTCCTGGTCCAGCCCACTGTCCCTCAAGTAGGCACGCGCAGCATCGGTGACCGTACCTCGCAGATCGACCACCGTTCCGAAGACGTCGAAGAACAACGTCGTGAATCGGCGCTGCGACTTCTGTCGACCGTTGGTCTGATTCACCGTCCGAGCCACCCCGCCTCGAATCAACCACTCCGTATGCCGGGCATGTCATAGCACTTCGGTCATAAAAGCACGGTGGATGGGCATAGGAAATCGGGACACGCAGGAAACCCTGCCAGGGGGCGGCTCATGACGAGTGCAGGCCTCGCCGCGCGACTGGCTGTCACACGCCTGACGCCTTCGGGACGACCGGGGAAACGGTACGCCGAGGGAGACCGCCCCAGGTCGGCTGACGATTGATTGCGCCCCTGCGGGCCATGGCCTAGCGTCGATTTATGGATGATATGGGCGAAGCCGATGGTTTTCACCCTGGCCTGCCTGGGGCTGACATGCGGGCGCGGCCGGGGCTTCATCATGTGAGGGCCGGCGAGCTGGACAGCGGCACCGCTCAGAGCGGTGGGGGGATGAGGAGATTCGCCGCGATCAGCGGTGCACTTGCCGGATCACGCCGGATCTGGATGGGGGAGACCCGTGTCGCCCCGGGAACCGCCTCGAGCGCCCACCATCACGGCGAGTCCGAGACGGCGATCTACGTCGTGAGCGGACACCCCGAGTTCGCCTACGTCGATGACTCGGAAGGCGAGCCGCAGGAGAGGAGAGCGAAAGCTGGTCCGGGGGACTACATCTACGTACCCCCCTACGTCGCGCACCGGGAGGAGAATCCCGACCCGGACGAGGAAGCCGTCGTGGTGATCGCGCGCAGCACCCAGGAGCCGGTCGTGGTGAACCTGCCCTCCCTGTTCCACGACGACGACAGTGGGTCCATCACCTGAAACGTGACTGCCCGCCCGACCCGCGACGGCAGACCACGCAACTGCTGCTGCACCGTCCTCGTCTCCGAAGGGACCGTGTCCGCCCGCTCGAACGGCACGACCGACGTCAGTTCTCCCAGATGTCCTGGAGCGTCGAGTACTCTTCAACTCACCTGTGCGGCTTGCGAAACCGCTACCTAACCGGCCTTGGGGCAAGGCCCCGAAGCTCACGCGGGTATACAGGTCAGGCCGGCGGGCGAACGAGGGTGAAGAAGTGTTGTGCCGCAGGCTGGTTCCTGGTGACGTCCACGAAGCCCGCCTCGATGGCGGACGCAACGGTCATGTCAGTGAAGATCAGGTTCCACAGCGTCCGGACATCGCCTCGGACGATGGCCTCCGGCTCATGGTGTGCGCCTCGCGCCACCTTGATCGAGGGACCGTCGATCTGGACGTCGAAAGAGTCCGCACCGATGAAGCTTCTTCGGGGAGCGAGCGCTCGGGCTGTAGCCTCGAGCGAACCTTGCTGCCTCGTCACATGTGCAAGGGAGAGGCGGTCACGTCGTGCGCAGTGGGGGACGAATAGGGGTGCGGGCGTGCTGCGTCCTGACGCTCGCGGCGTCGACCGTGCTGGTGGCCGGATGCGGCGACGGCCGAGGTGATCCGCCTCCGCGCCCGGCTGCCGGCCCCGCGATCAGAAGTTGCGTGACGTCCTCCGGAGGCCTCGTGGCCGATTTGGACGGCGACGGCACGACCGACCATGTCGCTCCCCCTTCCCTCATCGGCGCCGACCTGACCATCACCTTCGGAGCGCAGAGCGGGCGAGGGACGAAGGTGGGACCCCGGGACCTCGTCGGGGATCGGGGCGAAGACGCGAAGGACGTGCTGGCCGTCGTGGCCGACTTCAACCAAGACGGTTGGAACGACCTCTTCGTCGTCGCCACCCCCGCGTTCAGGGGCGACGACCCCGTGGATCCGGACGTCTCTGAACTGCGGCTGGGACCTTTCTCGGCGCACGGACGCGGACAGAGTGATCACCACGTCGACCTGAGCGAGCCGCGCGCCGTCGTCGTGGCCGACTACAACCACGACCGTCACCCGGACCTGGCGTCCTACGGCCACGGGGGCGACGGGGCCTACGCGACGACGGCCCGTCTCGGCAGCGAGAAGGGCCTCGACCGGGAGCCCGACGACGAAAACGGGCGCTACACGAACACAGCCGATCAGACCGACCGGCCTACCCCCGATTCCATGCCCGAAGCCGACCTGATGACGTTCTACCCCGCCTGCGGCAGCGACGAGGGCGCCGGGTGACGAGCTGCCTCTGTCCGCCGTATCGGACGTGCCGAAGAGGACGATGACGCTCGCGGAACGCGAGGCGCATACCGTCGCTGACGGAAGGTCAGATCTCGGAAGAGCCGTTCTCGTTACGGTCCGGCTCCGGTTCCGTCAGAGAGGTGGGGTCCTCTGACGGAACCGGGTGCGGTGGGTGGGTGTCTCAGCGGTGGCTGGTCACGGTGAACTTCCACTGGCCGGAGCCGACCGTGTAGACGGTCTCGTCATCGCCGACGCCATTCTGCGGTCGCGCACCGGAAGTGGCTTGGACTTTCACGTGGGTCTGTCCGAGGTGCGGGACATGGACGGTTGCGGTGCTGCCGACCGGGACGGTGACGTCGAGGGTGATTCGGCCGTCGGTGTTCGTCCAGGAGGTGGCCATCCGGCCGCGGACGGTCGCGATGGATGTCGCCGCGTGGTGCAGGCCCGGCGGGATCTGCGGGGCGATGGTCACGGTGCTGTAGCCGGGGCCGGTGGGCTGGATGCCGCCCAGCTGCGTGTAGAAGGAGGCGTTGATGCCGGCGAACATGGCGTGGTCGTGGCTCTCCATGCTTGAGGCGTACGTCCACTCCTCCCACGAAGTCGTCGCCCCCTTCGCGATCTCGTAGCCGAAACCGGGGTAGCTGCGCTGGTCCAATACCTTCATCGCCACATCGGTCCGGCCGATGGCGGCGAGTGCGTCCATGAGGTAGCGGGTGCCGAAGATGCCGGTGTCGAGGTGACCGGCGTCCTTGGTGAGGATGGTGTTGACGAGCTGGTCACCGACCTTGCCGATGTTCTGTGCGGGGACCATGCCGAAGGCGAGTGGCAGCACGCTTGTCGTCTGGCGGCCGTCGCCGTAGGTGTCGCCGGCCGCGTTGAGGAACTCGGTGTTGAACGCCTGCTTGATGGCGTCGGCGAGCTGGGTGAAATGCGCGGCGTCGTCGCTGTGGCCCAGTGCTTCCGCGGCTTTCACGACGTCCACGGCCTGCAGGTACGACAGGGCGGTGTTCACCACCGACACCTCGCTGGTGCAGTTGCCGGCGCTCGGGTTGCCGAGGCCGCCGTTGGCGTTGGAGCTGCGGTCGGGCGGGCACCAGTCGCCGAATCCTCGGTTGGCCGGCCAGATGTGCCCGGGCACGTCGGTGGCGTTGGTGTCGACGAACTCTTTCATCCCCGGGTACGCGGTGGCGAGGGTGGCACGGTCGCCGTACTGCTCGTACAGGGTCCAGGCGAGCGTGATCTGGTCGCCGTCCATGTCGGGCTGCTGGGCGTTCCCACCGTCGTTGGGGAGCGGAACGCCGGGTGGCATGTCCTGGAGGTAGTTGGCGTAGTAGCCGTCCATGCCGAACTCGCGGATGGAGGCGTCGTGATAGGCCTGTACGTCCATGCCGGGCGGAGTCCGCTCGTCACGGACCGGGTTGTCGGTGGGAGTGCTCATCGAGTTGTTCAGGATGGTCCACCGGTTGTTCTGCCAGATCTGGTTGAGCAGCGCGTCGGAGGAGGAGAACGTGCCGGTGGATGTCACGTCGGTGTGCACCACTCTGGCGTCGAGGCTCTTGACCGTCGGGGTGCCGGGGTAGCCGGTGACCTCGACGTACCGGAACCCGTGGTAGGTGAAGCGGGGTTCGTATGTCTCGGCGTCGCGGGTGCCGGCCGGCGTGAAGGTGTCGGTGGCCGCAGCGGATCGGTTGGTGGTGGTGTCGAGCATGCCGTCGGCGCCGACGTCCTCGGCGGTCCGCATCCGTACGGTGGTGCCTGCCGCGCCCTTGACGTGCAGGCGCTCCCAGCCGGCGATGTTCTGGCCGAAGTCGTAGACGTAGACGCCCGGCTTCGGCTGGGTGAGCTTCACCGGCGCGAGGGTGTCGGTGACCCGGATGGGTGGCGCAGTGGCGGCTGCCAGAGTCCCGGTCGGGGCCTGCACGGTCCGCACGGGCTGCCAGCCGGCCGCATCGAAGCCAGGCTTGTCCCAACCGGGCTTTTCCAGCTTGGCGTTGTAGGACTCGCCGGCGTAGATGCCGTTGCTGGTGATCGGGCCGGTGGACCAACTCCACTTGTTGTCGGTGGTGATGGTCTGCCGGCGGCCGTCGGTGTAGGTGACGTCGAGCAGCATCACGGCCTGCTGAGGGCCGCTCCAGCGGAAGCCGTAGGGGCTGAACCGCTCGTCGTATCCGTTGCCGAGCCACAGCCCGACGGTGTTCGCGCCGCTCTTGAGGTCGTCGGTGACGTCGTACGTCGTGTAGAGGTCCCGTTTGTCGTAAGGGGTGGAGGCGGGGGCGAGGACCTGGTCGCCGACCTTGGCTCCGTTGAGGTGCAACTCGTAGAAGCCCAGGCCGAACACGTAGGCGCGGGCCGTGGCGACCTTCTTTCCGTCGAGGGAGAAGGCGCGCCGGAGCATCGGGGCGTTGGGCTCGGCGTCGAGGAGTGTCGGGTCGCCGCGGGGTTCGAGCTGACCGTCTGTGATCGCGGTGTCGGGGAAGAGCGGGTCGGGTGAGGTGCTGAAGTCGTCGGAGAAGAGTGCGGCGCCGTCCAGGCCGTGGACCGCGATGTTGTCGTACAGGGCGTCCTCGGAGACACCGTTGGTGACCGAACTGCGGAAGCCCAGGGTGCCCGCGGTCAGGGTGGTGTCGGTACGGGTGTCGACCTGGGTGCCGTCGATCGAGGTGGTGATGCGGCTGCCCTCGGCCCTGATGGTGATGTGGTGCTGGGCGTTGGCGTTCGCGGTGGTGATGACCGGACTCAGATCGACCTCACCGAGGTTGCTGAACCGGCCGCCCGACTGGACGTGCGGGCGCAGCAGCACCTTGCCTGCCGTCTGTGCGGCGTTGATCTGCCACATGTAGTAGTCCCGCGCGTCCTTCACCCGGAACAGGACACTCGCCGCGCCGGCTTTGATGGTGAAGTCCGTGTCGAGAGTGAAGTCCGACCACGAGTCGCTGCTGCCGGTGTCCGGGCTGATCCACTGGGCGCCCTGCCAGTCCGCCGCGTTCAGCAGGCCGGTCTCCCAGCGCGCGGCAGAACTCCACCGGGAGGCCCGGCCCTGGGCGTCCCACACCCGCACGGTCCAGTAGTAGGCACGCGATGAGGTCAACTTCGGCCCGCCGTAGGGCACTCCGACCGAGTCCGCGGTACGCACCCGGCCGCTGTCCCAGACGTCGGCGTCCTTCGTGTTCAGGCGCTTCGGGCTGCTCGCCACCAGAATGCGGTACGCGGTCTGCCGGTCGCCGCGAGTCGAGGAGTGCAACTGCCAGCCGAGGCTGGGATGGGTGTTGTCGGTCCCGAGCGGGTTCGCCGTCCCGTCCACGGTCAGTTGTCGCACGGAGATGTCGCCGGACGCGGCGACCGCGAGCCCCGGACCGCCCGGAGACGCCCCAAGGGCCATCGCCCCTACCAAAGCCATGACCGTGATCCATCGTGATGACTTCCGGTGCCAACGATTGTGCACAGGCTTCCCTCCAGGTCGCGGCAAACCATCACCACTGTTTGAAACGTTTCATTCCGTTGAGGCGTTGGCAATCTACGAGGGTGGCCCATCGGGGTCAATGGATCGGACGAGACTGCTGTTCCTGTTGCACCCTTGTCTGCTGTGGTGTACGCAGGTCAGTCGTTCGTGTCGTTACGGGTAGGGGGCCTTCTCGTGGTCAGCTCAAAGGCTGGACAGAGGGCTTGCTGTATGAGCATCTGTGTATCGGTTCAATCGGTGCCGGCCAGCGTCCGGGTCGCCGGGAAGACGCCACACCATGATGCTTTCCCGTGACGTTGGGGGCGGCTCGCGCGGTTGCGCATCACCCTCGCTGCGCACCGACAGCGTGGTCGTGGTGGGCCACCAACAGGACGCTGAGGCGACGTGGACACGCGCCGCCTGGTGGGCAGTTTGCCGGGACTGCGCATCGTCCCGCCACTGCGGTCGGCTGAGCGAGGAACCGCGTCCCTGCGCGTGGTGTGGGCTGTGGTAACGCCTCACTTTTCCCAGACGTTCCGGACCTGCGTCAGCTTCTCGGCGCTTCGCGGTTCCTCGTCCGTCGCCAAAGACTCCGCCACGGCATTACGAGGTCGGCCCGGCACGATCGGAGACGGTGATCCGCTGGGCGTTGATCGGCTTCATGGTCCGCCGGCTCACCCGCTGCCGTCCCACCACCTGGCTCGGCCCGTGACCATTCATTCGGCTGAGGTCACTCGGCGGTGCGGTTCGAACGTGACCAGGGGCACTGCCGCCCCAGCGGGAGGCGGGGATCAGCGTGGTCGCAATGGCTCACCCGGTGGTCGGAGGAGAGGGTGAATCGGCCGCTCTGGACCGGCCGCTCCGGACCGAGCAGCGAGCCGGACTATGGAGGGGTACGTCAGGTCGTTTCCCGGCCTTCGCGTTCGGGGGATCCGTGCGGGTAGTCGGTGGGGAGCCATTCGCCGACGCTCAACAGGCGACTGCGGAGCAGGTCGCTGTCGGGCTTCAGAAGGCGGCTCGGGGTGTCCTCGTCCAGGTCGAGCCAGGACTGCACCACGCGGTCGTCCTCGGGCTGGTTGAGGTTGGCGATGACGCAGGTCAGTGCGCCCTGCAGGACGTGAGTGCCGGCGGCGGGGGTCCACACCCTGAGAGTGACGGGGGCGAACAGGGCGACCCGGGTGATGATGTACCGGGTCTCCGGCACCGGGTCGTCCCAGTCGAGGTGGGTGTCCGCGAGGGGATACGGCGGGCCGGTGATCACCAGCCGTTCCACTACGGTCCCGGGATCGTGCGCTTCGAGGGCGCACTCGGCCTGGTCGCACAGAAGCTCGAACGGATTGCCGAGGAATCGGGCGAACAGGTCGAGGGATTGGTATCTCTTAACGAATGCCGCGAAGTGGCCCTCGCTGGCTATCCCGGGGACGTCGTCGGGGGTTTCGGCCATGGTGAGTGGGGTGGTCCTTCCGCCGTGCGAGGGTGGAGATCGCCTGTGAGTGCGGTGGGACGGGGGTGGCCCTCGGCGACTCCGGCTGCGGCACCTTCTCACGCCTGATCATCGTGGGCAATGCTGTCGGGAAGGTGCAGCTTGCGCCCGCCGGCGGAGCCGTGCGGCAGCGCTGGAGCCCGCGGCCGTCGATGTCGTGTGCGCGTACGCGGCTCGGACCCGCGAATGCGCGGACCGGTCCGCCGCTGTCCTGGAGGGCATCGGCGAAAACGGCCTGCCCTTGCCTGAGGACTGCACATCATGGGAAGACCTGTGGGAAGGTGCACTTCCCCGCGACGGGCGCGCCGCGGCCGCCGTGGCCCGGAGACCAGCGTTTGTCAGAGGGATCCCATAATGGGTGACCCGCAGTGAGAGGTCGCGGACGTCAGAACCTCCGCCGATTCGGTCAGCCACCCGCCGATTCGGCACGCCCAAACCGTTGTCCGTGCCCTGCGTACCAGGCACGAGGAGATCGCACCATGTGCGTATCACCGGCCACGGGGCGCGCGTACCGTCAGGTGATGACCCGTCGGGAGGACCAGATGAGCGCGCAGCCTGACCACGCGCCCGTCACTCCGTATGCCCCCGCGCCCGGAGCGATCGTCTACCGAGGCATGGAGCAGCTGAGCCCAAGGGTAGCCGTGAGGGGGGGTGGGCAACGTCAACGAGACCTAGATGATCGGTCCCGCTCGCGGGTTGATGGGGCTCGAGAAATCTCCCCACCCCGCGCTCGGGGTGAGACAAACCTGCTCAACCCGAGTTCCCCACCCCCTGGGCGCTGACCTGTGTTCGGGCACCACAGCGAGGGAACCGTCCGATGGCAAGCCAGGTCCAGGGGCGTGGCGGCGAGCTGACCAGGGTGGGCGCATTTTCCCAGGGCCGCTTTTCGTTCCCCAGTCGATCACAGTCGGCCACGGGGATCGGGGCCGGCCGATCGTGGAGTGTGCGCACCGTGCCGAGCGAGCACCCTCTGTCATGTCCTGAAACGCTCGGAGTTCATCGTTCGAGGACTTCCAGGAGCCGGTCGGCCAGCACCCCGGCCGAGTGGGGGTTCTGGCCGGTGACCAGGTTGCGGTCCTCGACCATGTAGGGCTCCCAGATCGGGCCGCGGCTGTACTCGACGCCGATCTGCTCCTTGAGGGCTGTCTCCAGCAACCATGTCGCCCGGGGGGCCAGCCCGACGCCTTCCTCCTCCTCGTTGGTGAAGCCGGTGACCCGGTAGCCCTTGAAGGGCGATTCGCCGTGGATACGGGTGGCCAGCATCGAGGCGGGCGCGTGGCACACGATGAAGAGCGGTTTGCCCGAGGCGAGTTGCGCCGTCAGCAGCCGTCCGACGTCGGCATCCCACGCCAGGTCCGCCATCGGACCGTGGCCGCCCGGCAGGTACACCGCGGCGTAGTCCTCCAGCCGGACGTCCGACAGCGCCAGCGGCCGCCGCATCACCTCCGCGGAACGGATGATCGCCTCGAGTTCCAGGGCGCCGTCCTCGCCACCCGCCATGGAGGGGCGCAGGCTCATCATGTCGACGTTCGGGACGACACCGCCCGGCGTCGCCACGACCACCGCGTGACCGGCCTCCGTGACCTTCTTGTACGGCACCGCGAACTCCTCGGCCCAGTACCCGGTCGCATACCGGGTGCCGTCCTTGAGCACCCAGTACGTCGCACCGCTCACGATGAAAAGCACAGTCGCCATCAGGCCCACCTTCCGGCCTCGTTCATGCGATCCCTACCAAAATCGTAGGCACAAGGCGTGACCGTCGCATGTGGGGAATGCGGGATCCGCGGAACGGGCCCCGCCGGGCGCGTCTTCGTCCCGAAGCAATGCGCGCGACCTTGTGACCTGCGGCCGAACCGCCCAAGGCTGGCATCGTCACCGCGACGTCCCGGTCGCCGAACTCCAAGAACGCGCCCGCATCCGAAACGAGAAGGGAATACGCTGGGGCGGACGTCCCCCTGGTAGCCGCGGCCTGACCAACCTGGCGAACCTACGCGGTCACAGCACCAGGCAGTCGGCTCAGGAGTGCGACGGCGCACAGCACGGGGATCAGCGCGGCGAGCGTCCAGGTCAGGCCGGCGAACTCGGCGGCCCAGCCGATCATGGCGGGGCCGAACAGGGTCCCCGCGTAGGTGAAGGTGGTGAATCGGGAGATCAGCGTCGCGGCTTCCGGGCTGTCCGCCTTCGCCTGTCCGACCGCGCTGTAGGCCAGCGGGATCAGGACTGAGGCACCCGCGCCCGCGACGCCGAACCCGCCGATGGCCGTGACCGGGTTCGGCGAAAGCAGCGCCATCGCCAGGCCGCAGGCAGCGACGAGGCCGCCGGTGCGGAAAAGGGCCGGGGCGCCGTAGCGAAGGGTCAAGCGGTCGCCGATCATTCGGCCGACCGTCTGAGCGCCGGTGTAGGCGGTCACCGCCGTCGCCGCGAGACCGAGCGTCGCGCCCCGGGAGTCGTGCAGGAAGATCGCGCTCCAACCGAGGGCGGCACCTTCACAGACCATCAGCGCGGTGCCGGTCAGGCCGAGTGCCACGACCTGGCGGCTCCAGCCTCCGCGTCGGCTTCGGTGGCGCTGTGCGGGCGAGGGTGTGGGGGCGCGGTCGCGCGTGCCTGTCTCCACCAATAGCCGTCCCAGCAGCAGGCCCCCCGCCATGAGCACGGCGGCGGCTACGGCGAGATGCGTGGCGAACGAGACGCCGGCACGCTCCAGGGCGGCCGTGGTGAGTGAGGCCACGACCGCGCTGATGCTCCAGGCGGCGTGGCAGCCGTTGAGTATGGGACGTCCGATGCGCTGTTGGACGGTGACGGCGTGAGTGTTCATGGCCGCGTCGGTGGTGCCGTGCATGGCACCGAGCGCCATGACGACCACCACAAGTTCGACAACTCCGCCCACCAGGCCGACCAGTGCCAGCAGCACGGGCATGACGACGAGCGAGGTGCGCAGCACCGGCCGCGTCCCGAGCCGCGCCGTCACAGGGCCCACGCCCTGCATGCAGGCGATGGCCGCCACGGCGAAAACCATGCCTATGAGCCCGAGTTGACCGTCGCTCAGATGGTGCTTGCTCTTCAGCGATGCCAGCCGGACGACATACGTCGACAGCGTGAGCCCATTGAGAAAGAAGACCGCAGTGGCCGGCCACCGTCCGCAGTTCCCCGGTCTGCCTGGATCCTCTGATGTGGTCGAGCCGTCCCGGACCGGGTCGGCAGTCGTCGGTGTCGCATGCGCCGCGGGCTGTTCCTCGGCAGTCATCGTGCGCGCTCCGTCACGTTCCCCCCGTGATCCGAGGATGCCCGGACGGCGGATGAGAAACAGATCGACACTAGCACCGCCGCACACTGCCGGGCCGCTCGCCAGCAAATCATCAACGCGGGCCCCTTCGATCAGGCCGATCTGACCCGGTGAGCTTGACCCGCCTGGATCGTGCGGTCGACAGAAGAATCCTTCGTTTCAACGGGTGCTCCTGTCCGGCGACCACGGTCTGGGAGCGGGTCGACGCACGGCTCCTGGCTTCACCGAGCCGGCGCATCGAGGGATCCGCGCGGTCTGGTCCGTGGCCGCGCGCCGGCGAGGCTTTCGTGCTCGCTGCTCGTGACGGGCCTGCTCGCGGACACGAGGAGGCGGAGTGTGACCGGGAGGCGTGGCGAGGCGCTAGAGCTTGCCTGCGGTGGGCCTGACCGGGCCGCCTGCCTGTGCTGTGCGCGGGGGCGCGCGTTGTGTGCTCTGTTCGGGGGATGCCGGGTTGCCCTACCCTCCGGTACGCGAGGGGCTGAAGGCAGTGGCCAGTGGCGTCGGAGGAGAGGTGGCGGTGTGCGGAGCATTCTGCGGGCCGGCAAGGTGATTTCGTTCGACTCTGCGCAGGGGCTTGGGTTCATCGCCCCCTACGGCGGTGAAGACCACATTCCGTTCAAGGCGCAGGCCGTCAGGTTCGTGGACGTGGTCGCGGAGGGGCAGCTGGTCATCTACGCGATCGAGCGTGCAGACGCGGCCGTACGAGCCGTGGAGGTACGCCCCGCCTAGCAGGGGCCGGATCCCGGGCGGGGGGCTGTCGGGACCTGAGCTTCTTGTTCGGGTGCCTTGGCCCCGTGGGTTCGACGGGACCGGACTCGGGGGCCCAAGGCAGCAGGCCGTGTTCCGCCGTGCACGGCCTGCCGCGCTGGGCAGCGGCGGCACCATGCCTACGTGAACGGCACAGTGCGAAAACGGGGTTGTGCCAGGTGCGCGGGAGGAGGAACCGGGCTTTCCGCGGCTTCGGCAATGTCGTCGCCCGCTTCCGCCATCAGGTCTGCCCCGCGGGGGCAGCGACATGGTTGGGGCGTTGTCGCGCCGGCTGTCGGGTTACACGGCTGCGGGGTTTCCTGTGGTCGTCTCGTCGGCGTGTTCGCCGGTGAGGAGGTAGGTGACGCGTCGGGCGACGGATACGGCGTGGTCGGCGAATCGTTCGCGGTCAGCCGCAGCGGGAGCAGCCGTCCCTCACGATCCGCTCGACAGGCAGAAGCCGCCGAGGAAGATTCCGTCGAGTCCGCGCACTGGGCGATGGCCGGGCCGGTACCGCGGTCGCAGGGCGGCGGCCGCGGCGCCGGTGGCGTTGGTGGCTGACGACGTGGTGCGCGATTGCGGGCTGGGGGTGCCGGCCAGGCAGCTCGGCTGATGGGTGATCACCTCTCAGCGGCGCGGTCGGAGACCAGGCCGGCCACTCCCGAGGAACACCGAAGGCATCCGGTGCGAGCAAGCTGAAACGCCTGGTCACGCGGGGCATCCCCGCCGAACCCGAGCCCAGCCTGTTCACTAAGCCCCGCACCTGACCACCGACCCACCCCGCTGGCCAGGGCCCCTTACCCAACCCAAGACCGAAGCGGGCATACGTCACGTACCGCGCTCTCAGAGGCGACCGAACTGGATCAACGCTGTTGCCGCATCGCTTCCTCGACTCTTGCCCTGGTCCGCCTTATCGCCCATGGGCCGGCTATCAGGACCGCAAGAGCAACCACACCCGAACTGACCAAGGTTTCGGTCCACGGTGTTCCGCTCTGCCTCCACACCACGATCGCCGACGCAGTAGTCACCGCGTCGATCCCGAGCATGACTGCCCATTTGCGGCTCGTAGACATCGATCTATCAGACATAGGCCGTACCTTACGACGTGGTGCGTGATAATGATCGAGGTACTGCCGAGGCATGAAGTAGGCCATGCGGTGCGGGTGTTGTTGTGACGCAATACCTGGGCCGCGCGGCCTTGTCCAAGCGTGACTTCACCGACCTCCAGCCGCGGCGGCTCGGCAAACTCGTCGTCGAGCTCGCCGGCGCCTGGACGGCAGCTGAGAAGTCCCGGCTGCGAGAACGCCGAGGTCACGAGTGTTTGCGTGCGCCCGGGGCGGGCCCGGGCAACGAGCTGGTGTTCGTCGACCGCGTCGTTCACCCTGGGGTCGCTGCGCTTCCAACTCCCGCACGGGGCCTTGGCGGAGCTCTATCGGGTAGACCGCTCCACGGTCACCCGCGCGATCCGCGAGATCCGTCCGTCCAGGTCCAGGCCCCGCCGCTCAAGCCGAAGAAGGATGCGACACCGGAGGAGGTCGCCACCTGGGACGCGGAGCGTCACCAGCAAGCCTCGGAACGGATCACAACGGATCGGAACGGATCTGCGTAGAACACGCCAACGCCGAGCATGAACAGTGGCGAACCCTCCAGCGGTTTCTCGGACGACGCGAATACTTCGAGGAGACCTGTACGGCCGTGGCCGCCTGGTCTCCGACCGTCCCGCCGAGAGGTGATCACCCATCAGCCGACCCGCCTGGCCGGCACCCCCAGCCCGCAACCGCGCACCACGTCGTACTACTCCAGCTGTAGATCGCGATCTTGCTGTCCTGTGCCGTCGCGCCTTGAGTGGATGCCGCCGAAGTCTGACTGCAGGGCGGCTCGTTCATCGACGTCTGATTTCCGCTGGTCACAGCCGCTGCTGAGTGCCCGTTTGAGAGGATCGGGGCATGGCGGACTCACCTATGCAGATCAATGCCCTCATCGTCGATGCCACAGCCCCCGAGCGACTCGCTGCGTTCTGGTCCGAACTGCTCGGCAGGCCGGTCGTGGGACGTATGGGCCCATACGTGTGGCTGCGGCGGGAGAACGGCCTGGGGCTGGGCTTTCAGCGAACTGCCGAACCCAAGTCGGGCAAGAACCGGATGCACTTCGACGTCACCTCTCCCGATCCCGCCGCCGAGCAGCAACGGATCGAGATGCTCGGCGGGCACAGGCTGGAGCAGTACGCCGGCGGAGGGTTCCTGGTGATGGCGGACCCGGAGGGCAATGAGTTCTGCATCATCCCTGAGGGCCCCTTCGAGCTCGACGACGAGGGGCGCGCGAACTATCTCGGCTGATGGCCAAACCCGATGGCGCAGGACACTTGGTGGTCGGGGCCAGTCTGCGGCGCCGGGCGGTCACGTTTTCCCCGCACCGACGGCACTGCCTGCAGGAGCGGAATCAGCCGG
The DNA here is from genome assembly GCF_042887295.1 of Streptomyces sp. NPDC057950. NCBI lineage: Bacteria > Bacillati > Actinomycetota > Actinomycetes > Kitasatosporales > Streptomycetaceae > Streptomyces > Streptomyces sp. NPDC057950. The sequence continues at coordinate 198,664 of NZ_JBHVPP010000010.1, read as the reverse complement.
GTGACGTCGTTGCGGTTGCCGTCGGCCAGGGGTGCCGTGAGCGGGATTCCTGTGGCGCCGGTGATGAGTTGGTGCTTGCTGCCCGCTCTGCCCCGGTCGACAGGGCTTCGCCTGGTCTTGGATCCCCCTTCAGCGCACGGATGTGGGAGCCCTCGACCACCACCGTCCGGGAGAAGTCCACGGCATTCGCGCGTCGCAGCTTCGCGAGGAGAACCGCGTGCAGGAGCGGTCACACACCGGCTTCCGTCCACGCAGGCAGGCGGCGCCAGCACGCCATGCCCGAACCGAAGTCGAGCTCCTGAGCCCTCACACATCAACTCCACGGCGCAGAATCACTGCCGGTCCGCCCGCTGGTCCGCGCGTGACCGCCTACGGCCCGAAGTGCACGTACGACGCCCAGCCGACTGGGCGGTACGGTTGCCGACGTCGGGCGCGGTCGACTGCCTCGTGCAGTGCGTATGCCGTCCGGGACGCATCGATACCGAGCCCCGGGTCGGCCACGATCTCGTAGACCTCCTCGGTGATCCGTGGGGCGGTGTCGTCTCCCACCGTCCATAGAGTGGAGACGACGTTCCGGAAGGTGCCCAGGAGCAACGCCCCCGCGAGATGGATGGCCTCGTTGGGCAGTTCCGTCCCGCCCACGGCCGTCTGGCACGCGGACAGCACGGCCAGCTCCGCCGACGGCAGGTCGAGGCGGGCCAGGTCGGAAACCCTCAGGGGGCGGTCGTACAGGTACAGCGCACCCGCGCCGGGATCGGCGAGGTCCTGCCCCGCATGGCAGGCGAAGTGGACGTAGGAGTGTGAGGCCAGGAGCGACAGCGCCTTCTCACACGTGGCGTCCGCGTCGAGGTTGACTGTGTGCCGGCCGGGAAACCGGCGGCCGAGCGCCTCCGCCTCCTTGCGTGCGCCGGGCAGCGGGCGCAGCACGGGCGCGTACGGTGGCTGGTCGCGCAGGGCCAGGACCAGCAGCCGTCGCTCCGCGTCCGCAGCGGCTGAGGGGCGCCTCGCCCGGATCAGGCTGCGCAGCGTGGGCATGTACGACGACACGACGCGCGCCATGACGGCATCGTGCTCGCGACCGTCCTCGGGGTCGTGGTAGCCCGCGGCATGGACCGGAAGCAGGGCCAGTGGCCCGGTGGGGCACCACCAGACGCGCCGATCTCGCCAGGCGGCCATCTCCGGGGAGTCGAGCACCGGCGCGGCGACCGTGTCCCACAGCCATTCCAGCGTGGCCATCACAGTCTGTTGACTCGGGCCCGCGGACACTCCGGGGCGGTTCAGCCTGTCCAGCGCGGCCAGATACCGCTCCGTACGGTGCTGTGCCTCGTCTGCGGTCAGGCCGGGCAACGGGATCAGCGCGACCCGGCCCGGCGTCACGACGAGTGCGTCGCACCGAAACCGGCTGACGTTGATGATGACGAGCGGTCCGGCGGCCGTCGCCCCGGACAGAGCGGAGAACGGCAGGCGTTCCAAGAAGTGCTCGAACCCGGGCAGTCGTCGGACCGTGCCGAGCAGGTCCTCCCACTCCTGGGCGAGCCGCCGCCGTTGTTCCCCCGTGTCCTGCTCCGGTGCGGCCCACATCCCCTCTTCCAGCGCGGCCCGGAGGCCTGCCAGCCGGTCCGCGAGCGCGGGGTGAGCCTCTCGCAGCGCCGTCAGATCGGTCCGCGTGTCCAGCACCTGGCCCCACAGCACGGACCGTCCGTGGTCGAGGAGTTCGACCGCCTGTTCCAGTCGACCGCAGGAGATCGCACAGCCCGCGGCCTCGCCGGACACGTGCGAGCGCCGGGCCAGCAGACGTTCCCGGTCGATGCGTGCCAGGCCCCGCCACGCCGTCAGCGGAAGCAGTTCAACGGCTACGGCGTAACCGTCCGTCGCCTCCTGCCAGGAGCCGTTGCCCGCCGCGGCACGGTCGGCGGCGAAACCGCCCCAGGCGACCGCCGCGGTCAGCCGTTCGCCTGCCGGGGAGGTGGGTGCCTGCGCCGCCTCGCGGTACAGGGCGAGGCCGCGCTCCGCGTCGCTCGCGCGGGAATCCGTACTGGCCCGTTCGCTGCGTGCGGCGAGCATGTTCGCCAGGGTCAGCAATGTGTGGGTGCGCTGCCGCGAGGAGGCGTGCAGGATGTCGGCCACGGCCTCGGCGTGGCCGATGGCGGCGTCGAGGTCGGCCGGGTCGTCCCGCAGCAGGCACCGGCTCCACAGGGCGAGGGCGAGATTGATCCTGCTGTTCTCCTCGATCCGGCCGCCGTGCGTCAGGGCGACTGCCTCATCGCCCAGTGCGACGGCTTCGTCGAGGTCTGAGGCATCGTGGGTGAGCAGGTAGCGGGTCCGTAATCGGTTGCACATCGCTCCCAGCGCGGTCAGCTGCTTGTCCGTCTCCGGGCGTATCCGGCGGGCGAGGGCCAGCCCTTGGCGCCCCAGGTCGACAGCCCGGTCGAGGTCGGCACGGTCGCCGGTGTGCTGGTGGCGCCGGAGCAGTGTCATTCCCAGGGTCTGGAGTTGGGTGCAGCGTTCGTCGTTGGACTCGCGAGGTGTCACCTCCAGCGCGCGGCGGGCGGCTGCCACCGCTTCGTCCAGGTCGGTGCTGCTGCCGTCGTGCTCGAACCGGCGCAGGTGGGCCCCGGCCAGGGCCGACAGTTCGCTGCTGCGCGGGGGACTCAGTTTCAGAAACGCATCCAGCTGGGTCCCCAGGGCCTGCCGTAGTTCCTCCATGCCGGCGTCGGGCAGGTTCAGCGCGTTGCGCAGTTGCTGCACGTTGGGCAGCGGCCCGTAGGCGCCGAGCCGCAGGTGCTCGATCGCCTCGTCGAGATCTCTCCGGCCGCCGTACTGTTCGAAGCGGCGCAGCAGCAGAGCGCCGAGCCCGGCAGCGGTCGACGCGCGCTCCGGATGCTGGGCGGGCAGCCCGGCGAGGAGGCGGTGGCCGGTGGCGATGCCGGCCTCGAGCGCCGATGTGTCACCGGTCCGTTCGAAGCTCTGCCGTGCCTCGGTGAGGACGTGCAGGTACTGCTGCGCGACCTGGAAGTCCTGCGCCGCTGCCTCGGGCGCCACCGAAAGCTGGTCGGCGGGGCCCGAGTGGAACGTCGAACGGCGCAGCACGGGCAGGACGGCTTCCTTGTACGCCTTGCGCTGCTCCTCCCGCCGTCGGGCCGCGGTGTTCAGCTGCTGCTGCGCGCGGTCGCGTCGCGGATCCCCGGCGGGCAGCAGTCGCAGGGCCGTCGACAGACAGTCGCAGGCTTCGTCGAGGTCATGCGGCGCCTCGGTGTCGCGGGCACGTCGGGCGAGGGCCTCACCCAGGATCAGAGCGGTGTAGCCGGGGTCCTCCACGGAGGGGCCGGCCATGGCGAAGGCATGTCGCAGCAACTCGACCGCCTCGTCCGCGTCGGCCAGCGCACCAGTGCGTTCGTACCGGATGGCCAGATGCGAGCCGAGGTTGTGCAGCGTCTGCCAGTACTCCCGCTCGTTCGGCGGGGCGAGCGACAGCAGCCGGCGCCGCGCGGCGACCGCGGCGTCCAGGTCATCCGGGGCGCCGTAGCGCTGGAACCGCGTGTACGCCACCTCAGCCTGCAGGGTGAGGCATCCGACCATGTTCGAGCTGTCCGGCGGGCATGTCCGCACCGCCTGGTGGATCGCTTCCTCCGCGGCCGCCAGGTCCGCCGGGTCACCGCCCCCGTGCTGATAACGCCTCAGCAGCGCGTAGCCCAGATATCCGTTGCACACCGCCAGATCGACGTGGTCCTCGGGCAGCTCCCGCAGCGCCGGACCCAGCAGCTCGATCGCTCGATCGCGGAACAGCGGATCGCCGTTCGCCTTCCACCTCTCGATCAGCCGGCTGCCTTCCTCCAGCCTGCTCTGCGCCGTCGGCGGAGCCGGGCGCTGGGTGACCTGCCTGGGTCCCTCGGCGCGCTGCCGCTCCAGCTCGAGCTGCTCCGCGCGCAGGGACGACGCCTGCGCGGTGTTGGACCGGGCGGCCAGCCGCGTGGCCGCGTCGAGGACCCCGATCGCTTCTTCGAGGTCCTCGACGGCATGCGTGAGCCGGTAGCGCTGGTAGAGGGCGACGGCCAGATTGCGCAGCAGATCGGGGCGTGTGCCGTCGGCGCGTCGTTCCCGTTCCGTGCCCCGGCGCAGGAGATCCACGGCCTCGTCCAGGTCGGCCGCCGCCTTCGTGTACTCGAACCGGCGCAACAGGACACTGCTCAGGGAGAGTTCGGCACTGGTGCGGTCCTGGCCACCGACCGGGGTCACGGAGAGGAACTTGCGGCACATCTCCGCAGCGGCTCTGGCGGTCTCTGCGGTCTCCTGCTGTTCGAGGAGCCTGGTCAAGCTCGCGCACGCGGTCCGCAGGGCGTCGGCGCGCAGGGGATCCTCGGGACCGGTGTGGGCCAGCGCCCGTCGGCTCAGGGTCGCGGCGTTCTCCAAGTCGGTGGTGATACCGGTCAGTCCGTGCCGCTCCAGCCACCCGGTGGCGGACACCCAATGGTATTCGGCCAGCTTCGGATGGTCCGCCGGCAGGTCGTTCAGAGCGCCCTCCAGGGCGACGAGTGCGAAAATCGGGTCATTGCCGGCCTGCGCCGCGCCCAGCAACGCCGTGACGGCGGCCTGCACCCGGCCGTCCGGGTCGGCGCCGAACTCCACCGCGAGTTCCCAAAGTTGGCCAGTGACCAGGTCCGGGTTCACGTCGTGCAGCAGGCCGAGCAGCATGACGGTGGTGGGCAGATCCGGGAGGTCCGGCTGCTGGGCGAGGTTGCCGTTCTGTGCCAGACAGAGCCATCCGGCGAGTTGCAGCGCACGCCGCCTGGGATCGGAGCGCACCGGATCGACGGCGGACTCGTGCAGCAACCGCATTGCATCCGCGATCAGTTGTGGACTCTCGACTTCTGCGGCCCAGCCCGTCCGCAGATACTCCCGGACGGCGTACTCGATCCTCTGCTCCGGACTGCTCCCACGCTGCCAACGCATGCCGCGTCGCCCCTTCCGCCCTCACCGTCACGATATCCGTGGCCGCGCGGGGCGGGCCAGACTGCGTGCCCGGTGATGTCCGGCCGGGTAATCTCGCCGGTGAGCAGCCAACGGGCGGGCGCATGCGGGAGGTTGGGTGGCAGCCGAGGAACTGACGGACGCCGAGGCGATGGCACTGTGGTGCGCTCGTCTGCCGGGGCTGCGGGAGCAGGCGCGGGCGACCGGTGTGGTCGAGCGCCTCGAGCGCGACGCGGCCAGGGTCCGCGACGGCGGCTCCGCCCAGCGAGCGGTGCGCAAGTGGCTGCAGGATACGGAGACGGCACGGAACTGGTCGGGCCGCAGCGTCCTGAACCTGGCCGGCTTTCCGGGCGCACCGCGTACGCCCACGGTGAGCGCGGGCCGCTACGGGTGTCCGCTCGGCAAGTGCGACCGTACCGCCGGGCGCGATCCGCAAGGGCACACGCCCGTCTGCCATGCCTTCGGCGCAACGATGACATCGACGGTGTGACACGCGATGGTGACCGGCATCCTCTCCGAGGTCGGCAAGCACGTCAGCAGCCGCTGGGTCACCGCGGTGTTCCTGCCGGGGCTACTGCTCGTCGCCGTGGCGACGGCGGGCTGCCATCTCGGCCACGCCCACGCTCTCGATGCCGGCGAACTGGCCGACTGGGTGGATCGTTTGGCGCGCGAGGCGCACCGTCGCCCGGCGCGGGCGGCGGTGGCCGCAGGGGTGGCGCTGCTCGCCGCCGGCCTCGCCGGTACCGTGGCGGCCGAACTGGGCGGGGCAGTCGAGCGGTGGTGGCTGCGTACCGGGCCGGGCCACGGCGGCAGGCGCCGAGCACGTGCTCTGCGGGCCGCGGAGCGGAACGGCATCTCGACGGTGGATGCCTACCTGCCGCAGCGGCCGACCTGGATGAGCGACCGGGTACGGCTCATCGAGGCGCGGATCCGCGCACAGCACTGGTTCGACGCGGTGACGGCCTGGCCCCGCCTGTGGCTGCTCCTGAGCGACGAGGAGCGGCGCCCTGTCGCGGAGGCGCGGATCGGCTTCGCCGAGGCCGTCACCCTCGCAGGCTGGGGCTGTCTGTACGGGATCGCCGGGATCTTCTGGTGGCCCGCCCTCGTGACGGCGGCTTGTGTCCTGCTCACGTCATGGCGCCGCGCCCGCTCGGGCCTGGAGGAGTTCGCGACCCTCGTCGAGGCGGTTGTCGACATCCGTCACCGTGCTCTGGCGGACGCGTTGGGTGTCCCCCTGGGCGACGGAGGCATGACCGAGGCGGAGGGGCGAAGGATCGATGACATCCTCCGCAAGGGCGGCTGACGGCCGCTGAGTCGCGGCACCGGCCGGAGCACGAGCAGAACTGTTTGACTGATGAGGCTGTGTTCCAACGCCGAGTGATCCCGACACCGTCAAGGACGGCCAGTTCGAGATCAGCGGCCTCGCCAAAAACCGGCGCCGACGAACGCGAACGCGGCACCTGCCGCGCCGCCGCCTGCGCATCGACGCAAGCCGCGGCGACTGGAGTGACATCGAGGGGCTCTGGCTCGCCGCCGACCTGCGTGACGGCGACTTCGAAGACCGGTTCGTCGAGTCCCATTTCGGTTCGGCCGCCACCCCGGCCGCAGGTCGGGCAGGGGAACGGGGGTGGTGAGTATCGGTTCGGGCAGCGTCCAGGTCGCCCCGGATCCCTTCCCCACGGCGGTGCGCGGCGTCTCGCCACCGAAGGAGGAGAGGACTTGCGTGATGCGGGCCGCGGTGAGGCCACACCGCGGCCCGCATCGAAGTGTGCCCCTCGTCGATGAGGGTGACACGGGCATCAACGCAGAGACCTCCTGGCCCAGAGCTGCGAGGCCGAAACGGACGACACTCGTCCACATCGTGGTAGTCTCACCGAAAGGGACGACCGCCGTCCGTTTACTGCCCGCCTGGGCGCCGTATTCACAGGAGGCTCGACATGAGTGATCTCGACGCAATCTTCCGCCGACTGGACGCGATCGAGAGCATCGAAAGCATCAAGCAGCTCAAGGCCCGCTACTTCCGCTTCGTGGACGAGAAGAGGCACGATGAGCTGGCCGCACTGTTCACCCCCGACGCCAAGATCGTGACCGACGGGATCGCCTTTGCCTCCCCGGCGGACTTCGCCGGCACGGTCCGCGACTTCATCGGTGCCGCACCGACCGTCCATCACGGACACATGCCCGAGATCGAGATCACGGCACCGGACACGGCATCCGGGATCTGGGCGATGGAAGACCTGCTGACCTTCCCCGCGGGTGAGAACGCTCCCGAGGGGCACAACGGCTACGGACAGTACCGGGAGACCTATCGGAGGGTTGACGGGAGCTGGCTGATCGAATCCCTGTCGCTCACCCGGTTCCGGACGGACCCGCTGGAGAACTGGACGCCGGACTCGGTCTGACCCCGAAGTCAGGCTTCTGGCCATGGGTGGTCAGGCAACCCGGCCCGGCGCCTGCTGAACCCTGCGGCCGTCGCCGCCCGTGGACGCGGGGCTCGGCTCTGGTGTCGAGACGGCAGGCACGGTCGGGCTTGTCGCAGTCCGCGAGGAAGCGGCCGGGGTGTACCGCACCGTCGCGGGCCGGAACGGCGGGTCGGGCGCCGGCACGACACCGGGGCCAGCCACTGCGGACATCACCCCCGCACCCTTGGTCGGCCGACAGGCCGCATGAAGCTGACGGGTGTAGGAATGCCGTCACCTGTGTGCCGCCGCGGCCGGCCGCGGCAGACGGCCACGACGACCAGATGCCCGCACGGCATGTCGATCAGGCTGACGCCCTCACGCGAGAGCCGCCTCAGCGAAGCAATGCGCTGGGAAACGTGGGGCATTGGCGGCCACGCGAAGAATCACTTCCGCTACTCACTCCACCCGTACACCGCAAGAGGACTTGGCATCGTGGTCCACTCTGGCCGGCGAGCAGCCCGGCTTTCCGCAGCGCACGTGTGACCTGCACAGCGGGTTGCGTCGCGGTGCGGCGAGCACGCAAGTGACGGTGTCCGGGAACCGGACGCATCCCGGCGCGGAGACGGAGGCGTGCAAGGGCACGCGTCCCTGCCGGACACTCTGCGCTGCGATCGGGGTTCACCTCGACGGCGCGGCCATTCCTTGGCCCGTGAACACAGGAATCACCTCTGCCTCTTAATGTGGCCGCCCTCTTTCCAACTCTGGGTCACCGGTTCGTCAGCCTCGGCCTGGCCGGCTGTGAAGCTGTCGGCCTCCGGATCGAGGCGATCACGGCGGCTCCCTCGGCCCGGCAAAGCGACCGCGGTGCGGTGGCGTTCAGTTACGCGGACTCGCGGGGCTTCCATGTCGCGGGACATGCGCCAGCAGTAGACCGATCTCGAGTCCGTAAGTGTGCAATTGATCAACTTTTCACCTTTCTGAACATGATGGAGAACCAACAAGCATGGACAGCACCACGTACGGGAACAGCTTGCTGGCAAGGGAAGTGGCACGTCGTGCCACGGCACTTCAGCCACTGTTGCGGGAGCTGGCAGCACAGGGTGACGCCGACCGTGTCATACCGCCGGCCGTCGTGAAGGCTCTGAGCGAAGCGGGCATGTTCCGGTTGCTGACCCCCGCGAGGTTCGGCGGCCTCCAAGCGGACCTTCGGACGCTCACTGCGATGTCGGAGGCCGTGGGTCGGGCCGACGGCTCGGCAGCATGGGTCGCAATGATCATCTCGGTGACCAACTGGCTGGCCTGCCTCTTCCCGGACGAGGCACAGGAGGAGGTCTTCGGCGCTGACCCCGACGCGCGGGTGACGGGTGTGGCGGCGCCCACGGGCGTGGGGGAGGGGGTTCCCGGCGGGTGGCGCGTCAGCGGGCGCTGGGCCTACAACTCCGGCGCGCCGTACGCGACCTGGGCGGCAGTCGGCTCCCTCCTCAAGAACGAGCACGGGGAGGTCGCCGATCAGGCGCTGGTGCTGATCCCGGCTGCCGAACTGGCCATTGAGGACACCTGGCACACGGCGGGTATGCGAGGTACCGCCAGCAATACCTTGATCGCCCAGGACGTGTTCGTCCCTGAACACCGGGTGCTTTCGGTCCCGGCTGCCGCCGAAGGTGTCTACCCCCGGTCCTCCAACGGTGAGACCCTCTATGGTGCATCGTTCGGACCCATGCTCGTGCTCTGCCTGGCCGGACCGCTGCTGGGCCTGGGCCAGGCCGCTCTCGACACGGTGGTGGCCGCGGCCGATTCCAAGCCCCTGTCGTTCACCATCCACGGTCGGCAGGCGGAGTCCGTGGGCTTCCAGACGCAGGTCGCCGAGGCGGCGCTCAAGATCGAGACGGCGCGGCTGCACATCTACCGAGCGGCCGAGGAGGTCGACACGGCTGTGGCCCAGGGCCCGCTGGACTACCCGGCCCGTGCCCACATCAGGGCCCAGGCCGGTTACGCGGTGCAGGAGATCCTCGGTGCGATCGGCATCCTGCTCAACGCCCACGGTTCCGCGGCCTTCGCCGAAGCCAGCCCCCTGCAGCGCATCTGGCGCGACGCGAACACCGCGGCCCGCCACGCCGGCCTGGTCCCCCTGGTGGGCCTGGAGGTCTACGGCAAGACCCTGCTGGGAGTGAACGACCGCGTCAGCCTCATGGTCTGAGCACTGCGGCGACTTCAGACGCTCTCCAGCCGCGAAACGTTGGCGCGGCTGCGCGGACCGACGCGCTCTGAGCCGGACACGGTTGTACCGGACCGCCTCCCGCCATTGCCGTTCAGCGGGCACTCCGTGTCTTCACGGCACCACCCTGGGTGTTCGTCCCAGGCAGCCGTGAAAAGCCGGCCGTGGCGCCAGCATCGATCGCGAGTGCTACGCCTCGCGGCATTCACCCACACCCGGGTCCCGCAATCCCCGCAGTTCGACCGACTCCTCCGGCACGTCGGTCCTCTCTCGCACGCATCTGCAGAACCTCATAGCCCACGGGGGACTGGCGCACGCCGCTCGCCCCATTCATCCGATCACCGAAAGCCAGCCATGACCGTGAAGACTGTCCAGCCGAACCGGCCGACCCTGCTCCTGGTCCACGGAGCCTGGCACGGCTCCTGGTGCTGGGACCCGCTGCGGGCGGCGCTGGATGCCGACAGCTGGACCACCCGAGCCCTCGACCTGCCCAGCGCCGGGGACGAGAGCGCCGGCATACACGAAGACACGCAGGTGTTGCTGCGGGAACTGTCGGCCATCGACGGTCCGGTGGTGGTGGTCGCGCACTCCTACGGCGGCGTGCCGGCCACCCAGGCCGTCGCCCAGGCACCCAATGTCGTGCACGTCGTCTACCTCGCCGCATACCAACTCGAGGTCGGCGAGAGCCTCCTGGGCTTTCACGGAGCCGCGGTGGCCGCCGAGCCACGGGGTGTCACGCCGCCGCTCGGAGACCCGGTCCGGGCCCTGTACGGGGACGTACCACAGGCCCTCGCCGAGGCGGCCGCCGCGCGGCTGGTGCCACAAAGCGTGAAGTCGTTCAGTGAGCCGGTGACCCGCGCGGGATGGCACACCGTCCCTTCCACATACGTGGTGTGCGAACAGGATCAGGCGGTGCCACCGGCGTCGCAGGAGGACATGGCGAGCCGCGCGGATGCGGTTCACCGGCTGCCCAGCCATCACTCCCCGTTCCTCTCCATTCCCGTGGAATGCGCGACGCTCCTCACGAAAATCGCCCTCGAGGCGACTTCCTGAAGCGGCCCGCGCAAGGCGGTCCGCCGTGCTGTCCAGGCGACGTCCTGCGCACCGCTGCGCCGAGCCCTTTCCTCAACCACCGAACGGACATCATGTCGACGACGACGCCGACTTCCCGCTCACAGAAGTACTCTCCGGGCCTCAGCACGCCGGCCGCAGGACTTGCCGCAGGGCTCGTCCTTGGCGTGCTCACCAACCTCGCGCAGGGCTGGCTCCCCGGTGCCTTCAACCACATAGCGAACTCGGGGGCGGTCTGGTCTGCCGTCGCTTTCGCCGCCGGCGCGATCCTGGCCCACCGGGCACCCCTCGTGATCGCCGCCGTGACCGGGCTGCTCACCGAACTCGGACTCGTCATCGGCTACTACGGCTACGCCGCATTCGGGAGAGACGGCATCGGCTCCCTCACCATGCCGCTCGTCTGGGTGGCCGCAGCCTGCGTAGCGGGCCCCCTCTTCGGCGTCGCGGGCCTCTGGTCCCGCAAGGGCCAGAGCGGTGCACGGCGCATCATCGGGACCGCCGCCCTCGCCGGTGTCTTCGGTGGAGAGGGCGTTGCCCTTGTACGGGCGCTGCCTCACTCGACCGAAGCGACAGCCTGCATCGCCGTGCTTCTGCTCGTCTCCCTCCTCCTGCCCCGCACCCTCAAAGATCGCGCCCTGACCTTGTCGGCCGCCGTCGCGCTGTCCCTCCTGTCCCACGTCGTCGTCGGTGCGGCCGGGAGCGTCTTCGCCGACGCGCCGACTATCGGCACCGTGCCGGGCCTGACCGACGCCAAACTCCAGGCGACGGTGGCCGCGATGGTGCCGCCGGGACTCGAAGTGACCAGGCGCGGTGGTCAAGACGGCGCGAACGCATACGTCGTGGTCACGGACAGCAGGGGCGCCTCGCGGATCGAAGTCACGGTGCAGACAGGTATGTCCTTCACGAAGAACGAACTGTTCACCGGCTCCACAACCCTGCCGGACGGCACCCTGCTCAAGACCTCGCGGCAGGCGGACGGGACGGACGGGCTGGTCACCTGGACGGCCGACACCTTGCGGGAGGACGGCCTGCGAGTCGTCGTCACGGCATACAACTCCGCCGGCCTCACCCCGCCTGTCACCCGCCACACGCCCGCACTGTCCATGCAGCAGCTCACCGCAATGGCCACCGACGAAGAATGGAAGTCCCTCCCGTAGCGTGCGGACGGCATCGGTCCAGGCACCGCCTGCGCCACCGGCCCGCGAGACAGCGGCCCACGCGAACGGAGGGTAAACGGACGATGTCCGTCCTCTTGTGGTAGCCTGCACACGGGGATTTCCCACCCGACCGCCTGGTTGTCCGAGCAGGCGCCGCGCACGCACGAAAAGGCCACATGGTGAGCGATCGCAAGGAGATAGTCCGCCGATCCGGCCGGTTGAAAACCGGGATTCAGGTGCCGCCCGGTCTTGGCGCCGCGCCTGAGCCTCGGGCGGACGCGCAGCGTAACCGGTGTGCGCTGATCGTCGCGACGCGGGAAGCGATTGCCGCTCGTGGGCTCGAGGTCTCGGCTCTGGACATTGCGAAGGCGGCCGGCCTGGGCGTGGGCACTCTGTATCGGCGCTTCGGCACCAAAGAGGCACTGCTGGGCTTCGTGGTGCTCAGCTTCTATGACGAGCTGTGCGTCCTCGCGCGGGAATGCATGGAGCGCGAGGACCCGTGGGAGGGGCTGGTGGAGTTCGTGATGCAGCTCGCAGGGGCACACCGCGACAACATCGGCCTGGCAGAGGTCACCGCGGCGTGTGACGAGCCGCCCTCGCCCGAGCTCGCGGAGCGGACCGCTGCGGTACAGGAAGCCGTTGTCCAGTTGACCGAACGGGTGCGTGCGACAGGCGTCCTGCGCGAGGACGTGACCTGGCAGGACATCATGATCTGTTCACGCGCCTCACTGGACATCGATCACTGCCTCGGCGTCGACGCCGGTCCCGACGGATGGCGCCGGGTCGTCACACTCCTGCTTGACGGAATGCGATCCCCGGTACGAACCCCGCTTGAAGGGCCTGGGCCCCAAGTCCGCCTCTGACGCGCACTGTCAGACGTCCAGAAGTGGGCACATCGGCGTTGGCGGTCGCCACACCGTGCTGGGCTGACCGTGGTGCCGGGCCGACCAAGGCGCCATAGCCGCAGGGCGACCGGGTAGCTGGACTTGCCCGCGCCCGCCTACGGTCCGGGCCTGTGGTGTTCCCGGCGCAGGACAAGCGTGAGCCACGGGCGCTGTCCTTGGCGTCCGCGGCTGCCTCGTCGCCAGCGAGCAGGCTCTTCTCCACAGTGGTACGCGGCGCACACCTTGGCGCCGGTCCCGACTGTCGGCACGACAGTCCCTCCCTGTGAGTGACGACAGGCATCTCGCGGTCCGCCCCTCCGGCCCCGCGACGGACGGCGCGACAGGTTCGGGCCCCCTGTCTTCTCCTGCGCCGAAGCGCCAGGGCCGCCGTTCGTGGCCCCCTTCAGCTCGCCTTCGCAAGAAAACACCCCGCAGGATCGCCGTGGCTTCCGCCCGGGTCTACGGGGGCGCTCCGCGCCGCGTTTCCTCGGGACGCCGGCAAGTCCACAAACCGGACCGGACTCGATCTCGGACCAGCACAACTCCGATCCCAAGCCGGCGACCACTGTCCGAAGCGAAACGGACGACCCGTGTCCGCTTATGCTACATTCGCATAAGCGGATGAAGCTCGTCCGTTTCATGGTCGCCTGTGCCAGGGGGCCGCGCGTCCACTGAACCACTGCCGTCCGGCCCCTGGTCGGCTCTACCCGGCCAGTCAGATTGCCGAGACACGCCGTCCGCCGGAGGCCGGCGACCCCGTCCGCCGCATCGTCCGGGAGTACCGATCTCCCTCCCTCCGCTTGTCTTCGAGGAGTGACTCTTCCCATGGCTGCAACATCCGCACATCCGAATCCGCGCCGTTGGGCCGCGCTTGCGTTCATCTCCATCGCCCAGCTGATGGTGTTCCTGGACAGCGCGATCATGAACATCGCCCTGCCCTCAGCCCAGCAGGCTCTGCACTTCTCCGACGGCGGCCGCCAGTGGGTCATCACCGCCTACGGGCTGGCGTTCGGCGGCTTGCTGATCCTGGGCGGGCGCCTGGGCGACCTGCTCGGCCGTAAGCGTGCCTTCACCATCGGCCTGATCGGCTTCGCGCTGGCTTCCGCGCTCGGCGGAGCCGCGGGCAATCTCGGCACCCTGCTGATCGCCCGTGCCGGCCAGGGAGTCTTCGGCGCGCTCCTGGCCCCGGCGGCCCTCGCCCTGATCTCGCTGACCTTCACCGACGCCCGGGAACGGGCCAAGGCCTTCGGTATCTACGGCGCCATCGCGACCGCCGGCGGCGTTCTGGGCCTACTGCTGGGCGGGTTGCTCACCGAGTACCTGAACTGGCGCTGGTCGATGCTCGTCAACATCCCCATCGCCGTCGTCGGCATCATCGGCGCGATCACCGTCGTGCAGGACATCCCCACCGAGGGCAAACGCACCCGCCTCGACGTACCCGGCGCGATCCTGGCCACCCTCGGCCTGGTGGCCCTGGTCTTCGGCTTCTCCGAGGCCGAAAGCCGCGGCTGGTCCTCCGATCTCACCATCACCCTGCTCGTCGCAGCCGTGACGCTGATCCTGGCCTTCCTGATCGTGGAGAAGAAGATCGCGTCACCGCTGCTCCCGCTGCACGTTCTCGCCGAACGCAACCGGGCCGGCGCCTACCTCTCGGTGGGCCTAGCGGTGATGAGCATGTTCGGCATGTTCCTGTTCCTCAGCTACTACCTGCAGCTCGTCAAGGGCTACTCCCCGGTCCTGACCGGCGTGGCGTTCGTGCCGCTGGGTGCCGCACAGGCTTTCGGTTCCATGGCCATCGGTACCCGGCTGTCCGGCAGACTGCGTCCCGGGTCGCTGATGGGTGCCGGCTACTTCGTCAGTGCCATCGGCGTCCTCCTGCTCGTCCTGCTGCGGGCCGACAGCTCTTACGGGCTGCTGGCCGTCGCCGAGGTCATCACCGGCCTCGGCATCGGCACCGCCTTCATGCCCGCCATGAGCCTGGGCACCCACGGCGTCGAGCCTCACGATGCCGGTGTCGCATCCGCCATGGTCGGCACCGCCCAGCAAGTCGGCGGCTCGGTCGGCACCGCCCTGCTCAACACCATCGCCGCCAGCTCCACCACCGCTTACCTCGCGACCCGGGAGCACGGCCGGGCGGTGACCGATGCTGCACTGGTCCACGGATTCGGCACGGCTTACTGGTGGGCGTTCGGCTTCCTGCTCCTGGCGGCGCTGATCTCCCTCGTCGCGGTCAACGCCCCGCGCCCGGACCACGGCACCGCTTCTGCCGGCGCGACTGCCACGGAAAAGCCTGTCGCGGTGCACTGACAGCCCCGGAGGATTCCTGACCCTCGGGCGTCCTCTGTTTACCAATTCGCGCATATTTGAGCCAATTTACGGCATATCATCGCGCGCCCAGCAGCGCGGCGGGCTACGCGTCATCGGAAAGGTGGAAAAAACGACATGAAGGCTGTAGGAGTGTTTCGCTACGGCGAGCCCGAAGTGCTCGAGGTCGTCGAACTTCCCGTCCCGGAGGTGGGACCGGGGCAAATCCGGGTGCGCGTGCGCGCAGCGGCGGTGAACCCCGCGGACGTGCTGCTGCGCATGGGGTACACGGACCGGATGCTTGCAGGTCGCCTGACCCCGCCATACCGGCCCGGTATGGACGCGGCGGGCGTGGTGGACGCCATAGGTTTGGAAACAGTCACCTCTCTTCGGACAGGCGATCGCGTGATGGCCATGGTTGTCCCCATCGACCCATCAGGGGGCGCCTATGCGGACTACATCGTCCTGGATGCCCGACAAGTGGTCAGAGCCCCAGCCGGATCCACGCACGCGGAGGCGGCCACGCTTCCGCTGAACGGACTCACCGCACGCCGCGCCCTCGACGTCCTTTGCCTGGCCCCGGGAGACTGGATAGCGGTAACCGGTGCCGCAGGAGCCATGGGCGGATACACCATCCAACTGGCCAAAGCCGAAGGCCTGCGCGTCGTGGCGGACTCGGCTCCCGCCGACGGGGCACTTGTGCACGCGCTGGGCGCTGACCTGGTCGTCGACCGAGGACGGGGGGTCGGCCAGCGCATCCGCGACGTCGTTCCAGGCGGCGTGGACGCCGTCGTGGACGCCGCGATCATGGGCCCCGAGGTACTCCCCGCCCTCCGGACCGGGGGGCAGATCGCCCTGGTACGCAGCACAGACGAACCCGGAGTCACTCCCCTTGGCGAACACGAAGATGTGACTGTCCGGAACATATTCGTACCGGATTATCGCTACGCCAACGACAAACTCGACGCCCTGCGCGCACTCGCGGAGGAGGGGCGGATCTCGCTGCGGGTCGCGGAGGAGTTCCCGGCCGACCGAGCAGCAGAGGCGCACCGCCGGTTCGAAGCGGGCGGGGTGCGAGGCCGGCTCATTCTGACTTTCTGAGCGCCGCGTCATGGTGGCGGTGGCTGCCTCAACCCCCTGGCGCGGCCATCGGGTCCACCGGGGGTCGGTTCCGGAGCGTCGCACGAGGCGGACTTGTGCGCGGCTTTCAGGACATGGAGAGGTGAGTGGGGACGTGGTGATGGCCTGGAGCAGCGGGAGTCGGCGGCCGGGGCCTCGCCCCAGAGCCGACGCGTTGATCAATCGTGAGCGCATCATGGTCGCCACGTGCGAAGCGTTCATCGAACACGGCGCGGGTGTTTCGTTGGACGGGATCGCTCGCCAGGCGGGCATCGGGAACGCCACGCTCTACCGGCACTTCCCCAACCGGCGAGACCTCATCCGCGCGGTCGCTCTGACGCTGCTCTCCCACACCGCAGATCAGGCCGAGGCCGCCCTCGCCAAGGAACCGACCCCGTTCGAGGCCCTACAGCGCTTCCTGCACCAGGCTGTCGACGAGCACTTCGCGGCGCTGTGCCCGTTGCTCGCCGGCCATGCCGACGTCCGCGCCCCGGAACTCGTCCGCGCGCGCTCACGCCTGGAGAACGCCGTCTCGCATCTCGTCGCGGCAGCTCAGCAATCGGGCGGGCTCCGGACCGACATCAACGGCGCGGAACTGACAGCTGCCGTCGCCCAACTCGCGAGGCCGCTACCAGGCATTGCCTCCGGGGAAAACGATCATTTCGTCCATCGCCACCTGGGACTACTCATCGACGGTCTCAGGGGACGCCGTTACTCGCATCCGTGCACCAAAGCCGGGGGAGTGAAGAGGTGTTCGTGAGCGTGGTGTGGCCTCCCCGTGGTCCACACCGGCGCAGTGGCCCCTGGCGGGACCTACACCGGACCGGAGCTGCGTGCTTCTCACCTGCGGATCGTGGTGTGGGGGATATCGGTGCGGGTGCGGGTGCGGGTGCGGGTGCGGGTGCCGGCGGGCAGGGTGGCGCCAGCGGCCGGCTGTGTCGCGGGCGACGTCGGCGGCGACATCCACGACAGGCGCGGGTTTGACCGGGGTGACGTCCAGGGCATCCCGGGCTGCCCCACCGGGCGGAGAACGACCGTCCTGTCCACGGACGCCGGGCCCGGGCCACGGTGAGCAGTGGGGCGACCGCGGCGCGGGCGGTGCGGCCGATGTACTGCAGGCGTTCCTGGTGGGCGCCACCCCCGTGATGAGTTTCGCCGCCGGGATGGTTTGGCGCTGCCGGTCCAATTGATGTTGCTCCCTGCCGGCTACACCGAGGTGGCCGGCACGGCGGGCCTGCCTCGCGCACAGGATGTCCCGGACGTGCCGGCCGTGGTCGGGTCGCGAGGCTGTGGCGTCGAGGGGCGGGGTCTGGTCGTGCGAGGGCAGGTGGCCAAGTCGGGCCGGCCTCCGCATCGGTGGATCATGCAATCACGCGTCGGTGCCGCTGAATCGAGCTCCACCGGATGGAGCGGTGCGGCAACGGGGCTTCCAGGATCTCGGCCGGCGTCGCGACCTCGGGGTGCGAAGAGGCACTGCTTCCACGCCCGCAGTTGACGCCGATCAAACGAACGAGACCACCGTCAACACCCCATCCCCCAAGGGAAATGCGGCTCAAGGTGGTGTGTCTCCAGCTCGTGACAAACATCATACGTATGCCCTAAAGTCCAGGCGCGGAGTCGTCAACGAAGTCGACAAGACAAGGACATCCCATGGTCGGAATCCACTCTGTGGTGCTTTCGCGCCGTACGACGTCGACCGTCGCCGTAATGTGCGTCGCAACGGCGCTGACGGCCCTCACAGGTTGCGGCGGTCAAGGCAGCTCGGCGAACGGGGCGTACGGGTTTCCCCAGGCCAAGCAGGAAGCCTCCTCGGCGATCACGGTCTGGGTGGACGCGGACCGGCAGGCGGCCGCGAAGGCGTTCCAGGCGGAGAACCCGGACACCAAGATCAAGGTTGTCGCCTACGACGGATCGGCCAACGGGTCCAACTCCTTCCGGACAAAGATGCAGCTCTTCGACCGCGCGGGCAGTGGCTGGCCCGATGTCGTCTTCTCCAGCCAGAACAACGACTCCGCATGGGCCAGCCAGAAGAGCGGCGGCAAGCAGGCGTTCGCGGCCGTGTTGGACAAGGGCCTGGTCCCGAAGGACACGCTCAGCAACTTCACCGCGGGCTCGCTCAACCCCTGCACGGTCGACGGCCGTGTCTACTGCCTGCGCAACGACCTCGCCCAGGCGGTGCTCTGGTACGACAAGTCCCTGCTGGAGCAGTTCGGCTACACGCTCCCGACCACGTGGGAGGAGTACCAGGCGCTCGGGGAGAAGGTCGCCAAGGAGCACCCCGGCTACATCATCGGGACGGCCGGCGACGCCTGGACGCCCGAGGTGTTCATGTGGGGGAGCAGGTGCCAGGCCAATGACGTGACCGGTCCCAAGTCCGTCACCGTCAAGACCGACTCGATCGAGTGCAAGCGGGCGGCGTCGATGCTCGACACCCTCCGCCAGAACGGAACCGCGCCGGTGGTCAGCGTGTTCACGCCTGAGTTCCTGAAGAAGTACTCAGGCAAAGTGCTGATGATGCCGGGTCCGGCCTGGTACGCCGGAGCGATCTTCAACAACCCCGATTCGCTCAACGTGCCCGCCGGGCGGCTGGGCGTCGCCGCGCCGTTGCCGTGGAAGGGCGAGAGCAAGGCCGCGACGGGCAACGTGGGTGGCGGAACCTGGTTCGTCTCCAGCCATTCGAAGAACTTGAAGGCCGCCGAGAAATTCGTCCAGTTCGTCACCACGGCCGACAAGTATCAGGTCGATGTCGCACCGGGTTACCCGGCCTACGCACCCGCTGCACAGAAGTGGATCGCCAAGAAGGAGGCGAGCAAGTACTACGCCACCCCGCTGCAGCCGGTGGTGACCGCGGCGTCGCAGGTGTGGGACGGCTGGGATTACCCCATCTTCAGCCAGGAGGCGATATGGGCGAAGACGGTGACCCCGGGGGTCACGGGCGGTAAATCGATCGTGGACCTGCTGCCGACCTGGCAGAAGGCGATCGAGAACCAGGCCAAGGTCAACGGATACAAGGTGAACTGACATGACCGTCGCTGCACCGACTGGCCGGCCGGCCGTGGACGCCTCGGGGCATCGGCGGTCAGGCCGGGGCAGCGGCCGGTCCGCCGGCCGCGCCCTCACTCGCAACCGGATCGGCTATCTCTTCATCTCCCCCTACGCGTTGCTCGCCATCGTCTTCGGGATCGTTCCTTCGCTCTACGCGGTGACACTCGCCTTCACGAACGCCGACGGTGGATTCGCAGGCTTCGACAACTTCACCAAGGTCGTCGGCGACTTCCGGTTCTGGCCGGCCGTGTTCCACGTGACCAGCTATCTCCTCATCTGGCTCCTCGGACTGCTCGTCTTCGTCGTCGGCCTGGCGCTGGTGGTGCACGCCGTCAGTGTGCGGTGGGTGAGCACGACCCTGCGCTTCGTCTACTACCTGCCCGGCGCGCTCGCCGGTGCGTCCAGCGTCCTGCTGTGGCTTTTCGTCCTCGATCCGACCGCGAGTCCGGTCAGCGGTCTGCTCAGGACGATGGGGTTCGAGAGCTTCGTACAAGTGATTCAACCCGGCCACCTTCCAGCGATCTTCGCGATCATCGCGTTCTGGACCGGAGCCGGCGGATGGATCCTCATCATGTACGGCGCGCTCAACAACATCAGCACCGACGTGATCGAGGCCGCTCGCATCGACGGCGCGACCGCCGTCCAGATCGCGATCCGGATCCAACTGCCGATACTGCGCAAGTGGATTGCGTACATGGGAGTCATGTCACTCGCGGCCGGCACCCAGCTGTTCGTGGAGCCACAGTTGCTCAGCCAGGCCAGCAACGCGGTGGTGCCCAACGACTATTCGCTCAACCAGCTGGCCTACCAGTACGCCTTCCAGCAGAACGACTTCAACGGCGCGGCCGCGATCTCGCTGATCCTGCTGGTCGTCGCACTCCTGCTGTCCTGGGTGTTCGTGACCCGCGGCGGCCTCTTCGAGAAGGATTGACCATGGCAGCACTCTCGGCCGGACGCCGCCGACAGAGCCTCAGCGGGTGGAGCGCGCGGTCCATCACCGGCGTCCTGCTCATCGTCTTCGTCCTGTTCTTCGCCATCCCGATCATCTGGCTGCTCCTCGCGGTCACGAAGTCCTCGAAGACGCTCGTCGTGGCCGACCCGTTCTCGTTCGGGTCGTGGTCGGACGTCGTCGCCAACTGGCATCAGCTGTTCGACTTCCAGGACGGTGCGGTGACGACCTGGATCGGGAACTCCGCGCTGTATGCGATCGGTGCCTTGGTGGTCACACTCCTCGTGAGCATCCCGGCCGGCTACGCGCTCGCGCTCACGGAGTTCAGGTTTCGGCAGGCGATGCTCGTGCTGACGCTCGTCGTCATGCTGATCCCCAACACCGCACTGGTACTGCCGATCTTCCTCGAGCTGAACAGCGTCCAACTGATCGGTAGCCCGCTGTCGGTGATCCTGCCCATGTCGTTCTTCCCGTTCGGCGTCTATCTCACCTACATCTACTTCTCGACCAGCATCCCGCGTGACATCCTCGCCGCCGCACGTATCGACGGCTGCAACGGGTTCCAGGTCTTCACCCGGGTCGCCCTTCCGCTGGCCGCCCCGATCGTCGCCCTGGTGGCGTTCTTCAGCTTCGTGCAGAACTGGAACAACTTCTTCCTGCCGTTCGTGATGCTGCCCTCGAGCGACGGCTACCCGATCCAGGTCGGGCTCACGTCGCTTCTGGCCTCGACCCCGGCCTTCAATCCCAGCTCCGCGGGATCCGGCTCCGTTCAGCTGCCCACTTTGGCGCTGGGGACGATCGTGTCGATCCTGCCCGTCCTGGTCGTCTTCCTGTTCTCCCAGCGATTCCTGGTCGCGGGCATGACAGCGGGGGGAACCAAGGAATGACCACTCGCGCATGCAAGGAGAACCACTCCCGATGAAGATCACCGGTTACCGCAGTCTGAACACCGTTCACGACTGGGGCAGAATCACCGGGGACGTCAACGGTGTCCAGCCCGGCCACGTCACTCCGGTCCCTGTGCTCATCATCGAGACCGACACCGGCATCGAAGGAGTGGGCCTCGGGTCCCACGCCGACATCGCCCGTGTCTTCCCCGCGATCGACGGAGACGATCCACGCTCGGTCACGGCGCTCTACGACCGGATGCTCGACTGGGTGTTCAAGGCCGGCCACTCGGGATCCACGTTCGGCACCATCGGAGCCGTCGACATGGCGCTCTGGGACATCAAGGCCAAGGCCGCCGACGAGCCCCTCTGGCGGACCCTCGGTGCCCGCGAGCGCTTCGTCCCCGGTTATGCGTCCGGTCTCGAGTACGGCCTGACCGAGGACGAACTCGCAGACCTCTACCACCGCTTCGCGGACCGCGGATTCAAGGCCGGTAAGCTCAAAGGCGGCCGCGACCTCGACCGCGACCTGCCCCGGCTGGAGATCATGCACGACATCCTCAGCCGCAACACCCGCCGGCCGGCGCTCATGTTCGACGCCAACGAGTCGTGGAACCACGCCCAGGCCGCCCGCTACGTCGCGGCCATCGAGCAGCGCGTGGACCTCACCTGGGTGGAAGAGCCGCTACGCCGGTGGGACGCGGCCGGAATGGCCACGCTGCGCGGGAAGGTGCGCGCGGCGATAGCGAGCGGCGAGAACCTCACCGGGCTCGAGCAGTACCGCCCCCTGCTGGACGCCAACGCGGTCGACATCGTGCAGGTCGGCAACGTGTGGGGGATTACCCACTTCCTCCGCGTCGCGACGCTCGCACACGCCCACGATCTGCCGGTGAGTCCCGTCGCGTACCACGCGAACCCGGTGGCACACGCCGCCGCCGCCGTGCCGAACCACCTGGCGTTCGAAGTCCAGGATCTCGGCTTTCCCGTCGGTCTCGACGTCGACCAGCAGTTCGACGACGGAGGCATCGTCCTGGGCGATCGTCCAGGCATCGGGATCGCGGTCGACGAATCCCGGATGTCTCCAGAGGGAGCCGCGACACCCCGGCCCGCGGCGGCCGGACCACACATCCGGCCCGAACGCGCAGCCCTGCGGCTCGTGGACGAGCCGGACATGACAGACGACCCGTCGTACCGCGGAGTCCGACGCTCGTGACCCACCAGGTAAGGATCGCCGAGGAGCGTGATCCCGGGGCGCCGTGGCAACTTGTCGACGAAGTGTGGCACCTCTCATGAACGCAGGCATCGACGCCCACGTGCACCTGTGGAATCGAGCCACGGACCCGCAGGACTGGATCGACCCGAAGACCATGGCGCCGATCGCCCGCGACTTCGGACCCTCCGACCTGAGTGAGATGCTGGCCGCGACCGCACTCGACGGTGCCGTGGTCGTGCAGTCGAGCAATAGTCTCGATGAGAGCATCCGGCTCGCCGAATTCAACTCCGCGGCCATCGTCGGCCTCGTCGCCTGGGTCGACCTCACGACGGAGGTCGAACCTCAGCTCGACCAGATCCGCGAGAACGCCGCTGTACCCGTCGTCGGGGTGCGGCATCTGGCCCACATCGACCCGGATCCGGAGTGGCTGATGCGCGAGGAGATCAGCAGGGGCCTCGCCGTACTCGAGGGTGAGGGCCTCTGTTTGGACCTCGTCGTGCGTGAGTGGCAGCTCCCGCAGGCAACCCGCCTGGCCGCGCGGCACGAGGGACTCCGTTTCGTGCTCGACCACCTGGGCGGCCCGCCCGAGCCCGGGAAGGACAGGAGCAGGTGGGCAATGCGGCTGCGGGATCTCGCGCGGCAACCGAACGTCGTCGCGAAGATCTCAGGACTCACGTCGGGCCTCGCCCCCGGATCATGGCGAGCAGCCGATCTCACCGACACGGTGACGGTCGCCCTGGGATCCTTCGACCCTGGGCGTCTGCTCTACGGCTCCGACTGGCCATTGGCCGAACTCGGCGGGGGAGCGCAGCTCTGGAAGTCCGCTCTGGAAACCCTCCTCAACGGACTCTCCGTCTCGGAAAGGGCACGCGTGTTCGGCGGCAACGCTGCCGACGTCTACTCGCTCTTCTGACCGGCTGCCCGGCCGCGCGCACGTGGCGCGTGGTCGGGCAGCCGACGACGCTCCCACGAGATGTGGATGTGATCATGCATCGCCTTCTGGGCCGCGGCGACGTCCTTCCTCGAGATGGCGTCCACAATCGCCGCGTGTTCGTCCAGCGTCAGAGCGACCGCATCCGGGGGGTCGATGCCCTGGTAGCGGCTGGACTCCACAGCCCGCTTGTACAGATGCTTGGCGATGTTCTCCGCCAGCCGGTTGCCGGAGATCTCCATGAGGGCGTAGTGGAACACCACATCCGCCTGCCGGAAGGAGTCCGTCTCGGACTCGCTTTCACGCATCGTGGTCAACGCGTGCTCCAGCCTCCTCAGCCCGTCTGCACCGCGAGTTGCGGCAACCGCGCCCGCCATCGCCGACTCGAGGCTCGCCCGCACGATCGTCAGTTCGTCAAGGACACCGAGCGTCGCGTCGTTGTCGATCAGCGCGGACAGCACCACCGGATCCAGCATGTTCCAGTAACCCGGTGCGCGCACCTGGGTGCCGCGCCCCTGGGAAACGATCACCAGGCCCTTCTCCTCGAGCCGCTTCACCGATTCACGCAGCACTGTGCGGCTCACGCCGAAGTGCTCGCTCAGCGGACCCTCCGGCGGCAGCAACGCGCCTTCCTGCAGCTGGCCGGTCACGATGAGGTCGACCAGCTCGGCAACGACTGCGACACCCAGGCGGCCGGCGGGCAGGCGGGGCGGGAACAGGCGATGCGAGGGCTGCGACTCAGTTGGCATACGTATGACCTTATCGCTCGGCCAATCCGCGGTCGAAGAGGTTCATCGTTCACGACCCGGCGGGACCATGCCCACCCGTGCGAGGAGCAGATCCGGCATGGAGGGCTGATCTGAAGGCACGCAGCACCCCCTGGGGGCTGGATCCGGCCGGGGCCCACGAAGTCGATCGTCTGCAGGGCCTCATGGAGCTTTTCACCGTGCAGCCGAACCGGCGGTGAACTGCGCTCCGCGGAAACCGCGATGCCCCTCCCCGCAACGACAGGTCGATCAAGCTCCGGTCCGCGGGCTCTGTCGAGGAGCAACTGCCGGTCATCGATGCTCTGATGTTCTGACGTTCCCCGAAGAGGACCGCCGGCACAGGCCACAGCGCGAGTGGGGCGGGCCCGGGTACCACGTCGCTGCTCTCCGTAGGACCCGGGACTTCTGAACGCGCTGCTCCCCGCTCCACGCGTGGCGTTCGCGGCGGTCACCTTGTGTACGGACGGCCGTCGGGTTCCGTGCATCGACCGGATCCACACACCTGGCGGACGCCACTCGGCTACGAGGATTCCCGCACCACTAGTTCGGTGGGAAGGACGATGTGCCTGCGGGGTTCCTCAGGATCATCGATCTCTGCCAGGAGAATGCGGGCGATCGTAGTGCCGATCTCCTCGACCGGTTGGCGCACGCTGGTGAGGGGTGGGGTGCTGTGGCGGGCGATGATGGAGTCGTCGAACCCGATCACCGCCACGTCGTCGGGAACGCGGCGGCCCTGTCGGCGTAGTTCCGCCAGCGCTCCCGCTGCCATGACGTCCGAAGCGACGAAGACGGCGTCGAGCGAGGGGACTTGTCGAAGGAGCGAACGCATGGCGGTCTCGCCGCCCTCCTCGGTGAAGTCGGCCGAGGCCACGAGCCGGTCGGGGACTTCATGACCCGCCTTCTCGAGGGTTTCGCGCCACCCCTGGAGCCTGCTGCGGGCCACGTCCATGTCCAAAGGCCCGCTGATGGTGCCGATCGTCCGGCGTCCCCGGGCGAGCAGGTGCTCGACTGCCGCCGCGGCTCCGCCGGCGTTGTCGGAGTGCACGTGGCTGAGTGACTCGTCGGCCGAGCGGCGCCCGGCGAGCACTGTGGGTAGGCCCATGTCCTCCAAAAGCCCCGGCAGCGGGTCGTGTTCGTGAACCGAGACGAGCAGGACCCCGTCCACCCGCTGCTCCGCCACCGACTCGGTGAGCTGGTCTCGTTCGGACTGATCGCGTACGAGGATGAGGTGCAGTTGCGTCCGGGTCTCGGCCAGAGCCGTGCTGACCCCACGGATGACTGCCGAGAAGTACGGCTCGGAGCCCAGTCGGCTCTCCGACTCGGGTATGACCAGGGCAACGGAGTTGGTCCGGCTCGTCACGAGACCCCGGGCGACGGAGTTCGGGACGTAGTTCAGTTCGGCGATGGCGGCGAGTACCGCGGCCCTGGCCTTCTCGCTGACGAGTTCGGAACCGTTGATGACTCGTGAAACCGTGGTGCGTCCGACGCCAGCACGCGCGGCCACGCTCTTGATGGTCGGGCGTCGCCTACCCCCCATGCCGTCTCCTCGCTCCCTCGCTGTTCCAGCGGCTTTCACCTGCGCATTGTGCCAGATACCGGAAGTGCTCCCGGAGGATGCCGGCGCGGAGGCGCGACATCTCTCGGCAACGAACTGGATTCAACTTCTTGACAGCAGGTGTTGAGTGCGGCCACGCTTCGGGCCTCCGAGTGGGCACGTTCCCATTCTCCATTGGGAACGTGCCCACTAGGACAAATCAGGGCCCTCGGGCTGGACCGTGGGCTCGGACTCCGGTGCGTCAGCGCCGCCGCTAGGAGGACGAAATGGGCAAGGTCCGAAGGAACTTACGTACACGAGCCGTGGCCGGCGTATCGGTCGTATCGGCTCTCGGCCTGGTCGTCGGCTGCGGGAGCAGTGGCAGTGGCGGGACGGGCGGAGGAAAGAAGGACGGCAAGGTCACCATCACCATGGGGCTGTTCGGCGTCATGGGCTTCAAGGAAACCGGTCTGCTCGACAAGTACATGAAGGAGCACCCGGACGTCGACATCAAGGCCGACGTCGCCGGCGACGAACAGACCTACTACACGGCTCTGCAGACCCACTTGGCCGCCGGCAGCGGGCTCAAGGACATCCAGGGCATAGAGATCGGCCGGGCCAAGGAACTCTCCGACACCCACAAGGGCAGCTTCGTCGATCTGGCCGGTGTGGCCGGCACGGACCACTTCCTGCCGTGGAAGCAGAGCCAGGTCACCACCACGGACAAGAAGGTCATCGGCCTCGGCACCGACATCGGCCCGATGGCCGTCTGTTACCGGAAGGACCTCTTCGAGCAGGCAGGCCTGCCGACCGACCGCGAGGAGGTCGCCAAGCTGTGGGAGGGGGACTGGTCCAAGTACGTCGACGCGGGAGTGGAGTTCAAGCAGAAGTCCAAGGGTGACAAGGTCGCGTTCATGGACAGCTCCAGCGGACTGTTCAACGCCATGATCTACGGCCACTCCCAGCAGTTCTACGACAAGAAGGGGGAGTTGATCTATACCTCCAACCCTGTCGTGAAGGACGCCTGGAAGCTGGCATCGAAGGCGGCCACCTCCGGTCTCACCGCGAAGCTCCGCCAGTTCCAGCCCGGTTGGGACCCCGGGCTGGCCAACAGCACCTTTGCCACCACCGTCTGCCCGGCGTGGATGCTCGCGCACATCAGTGAGAAGGCGGGACCGGGGAACAAGGGCAAGTGGGACGTCGCCAAGTCACCCCAGGGCGCCAACTGGGGCGGATCGTTCCTCGGCGTGATGGAGAAGAGCCCCGTGAAGAAGGAGGCGCAGGAGCTGGTGGCCTGGCTCACCGCCCCTGAACAGCAGGCGTACCTCTTCAAGAAGATCGGCAACTTCCCCTCGTCGAAGACCGCACTGGCGATGCCGGACGTCATCGACGCCAAGTCGGACTACTTCAGCGGCGCGCCCATCGGCCAGATCTTCGGCGCGGCGGCCAAGGAGATCCCCGATGAGCAGGTGCTGGGCCGCAAGGACGGCACCATCAAGGACATCTTCTCGCAGGGCCTCAGCTTGATCGAGTCGCAGCACAAGAGCCCGGACGACGCGTGGAAGACCACTGACGAGCGCATCAAGAAGGCCGCCGGCTGATCTCGGGCACCGCTGCCCACCAACGGAGCCGCCCGGCGCTCCACGCACGGCCTGTCTGGGCCGCCGGGCCGGCCTCCGCCCGCTCCCGTCACCCTCCAAGGAAGGACGCCTTGCGGTGGCCATCTCCACCTCGACAACCCCTGACGGACCCCCCGGCGCCACCC
Organism: Streptomyces sp. NPDC057950; assembly: GCF_042887295.1. Lineage (NCBI taxonomy): Bacteria > Bacillati > Actinomycetota > Actinomycetes > Kitasatosporales > Streptomycetaceae > Streptomyces > Streptomyces sp. NPDC057950. The sequence goes on along the minus strand of NZ_JBHVPP010000010.1, from coordinate 171,453 downwards.
TGCCGACCGGGACCGACCCTGACGGGGACCTGCTTCGTCGCCGCACGCTGTTGCACCGCCTCGACGTGCGCGGTGCCCCCTACGCCTTCATCGCGCCGTTCTTCGTCGTCTTCGCCGCCTTCAGCCTCTATCCACTGATCTACACCTGGTGGATCTCCCTGCACCACGTCGAACTGTCGACCCTGAACTTCATGGAATGGGTCGGTTTCGACAACTACACGGCCCTGTGGAACGACGACCGCTTCTGGAACGCGCTGCTCAACACATTCACCATCGGCGTGCTGTCGACCGTGCCGCAGCTGATGATGGCCCTGGGGCTCGCCCACCTGCTCAACTACCAACTGCGCGGCTCCACGTTCTTCCGCGTCGCGGCTCTGACGCCCTACGCCACGTCGGTGGGGGCCGCCGCCCTTGTGTTCACGATGCTCTTCGAACGCGACTTCGGCATGATCAATTGGATGCTGAACCTGGTCGGCGTCGACAACATCGACTGGGAGAACAACAAATGGGCCGCTCAGACGGCGATCTCCACGATCGTCATCTGGCGCTGGACCGGCTACAACGCGCTGCTGTATCTGGCCGCGATGCAGGCGATCCCGCGCGACCGGTACGAGGCCGCGGCGATCGACGGCGCCTCGCGTTGGCAGCAGTTCCTCAAGGTCACCGTCCCCGGGATCCGCTCCACCATCGTCTTCACCATCGTCCTGTCCACCATCGGTGCCACACAGCTCTTCGGCGAGCCCCTCATCTTCGGCCAGGGCCCGAACGGCATCACCGGAGGAGCGGACAACCAGTACCAGACGCTGGGACTGCTGCTGTACGAGGAGGGCTGGAAGAACTACCAGATGGGCCGGGCGGCCACGGTCGCCTGGGCGATGTTCCTCCTGCTCATCGCGGTGTTCGTCGTCCAACAAGTCGTCAGGCGCGTCCTCGCGCGCAGGACGTGACCGGGAGAACCTCATGACCACAGACAGCATCCCGGTCCACACGGCCGACACCCGCCCCATGGCCGCACCCAAAGCACGGAGGAACACCGCGCCCGGGGGACAGGGCCGACGGCTGTTCCGGCACCCCGGTGCCGGACGCCAGCATCACGCGGGACCCGTCGCCTACATCCTGCTGGGTATCGCAGCGCTCTTGTCCCTCTTCCCGCTCTACTGGACGCTGGTGGCGGCTTCGACCGACAACACGCGCGTCACCCAGACACCGCCGCCCTTCCTGCCCGGACCTCATCTGCTGGACAACCTGGGAAAGGCATGGCGGGACGCCGCGCTGGGCAAGGCCATGCTCAACAGCATGATCGTGGCCGGGGTGATCGCCCTCTCCACCGTCCTCTTCGCCACGCTGGCGGGTTTCGCGTTCGCGAAACTCCGCTTCAAGGGCCGCAACATCCTGCTCATGCTCGTGATCGGCACGATGCTGGTCCCACCCCAACTCGGCGTCGTCCCCCTGTTCATGATGATGTCGGAACTGGGCTGGGGCCAGACACTGCCGGCCGTCATCTTCCCCACCCTCGTCAGCGCCGTCGGCGTGTTCTTCATGCGGCAGTACCTGACCGAGGCACTGCCCGACGAACTCGTCGAAGCCGGCCGCGTGGACGGTGCACACTCCCTGCGCATCTTCTGGAGCATCGTGCTGCCGATCGCCCGCGCTCCCATGGCCGTACTCTTCATGATCACATTCGTGCACGCCTGGAACGACTTCTTCTGGCCGTTCATCGTGCTCGACATGACCAATCCGACAGTGCCGGTCGCCCTCACCCAGCTGAGCGCCGGATACGTCCGCGACCAGTCCCTGATCATGGCCGGCGCACTGCTCGGCACGCTGCCCCTGCTCGCGATGTTCGTCGTCTTCGGCCGACAGATCGTCGGCGGAATCATGCAGGGCGCCGTCAAGGGATGAACGGCGCCCCGTCCCCCTGCTCGCACGGCCCTCCGCCGTACGGTGCTTCGCTGTTCCCGCCCCGCAGAACCTCTGGAAGGACTCACGTGACCACCGCTACCCGACGTGTCGCTCCCGCCCCGAACACCACCGACACCAACCGATTCCCGCAGGGGTTCACCTGGGGCACGGCGACCGCCGCGTACCAGATCGAGGGCGCCGCCACCGCCGACGGCCGCACCCCGTCCATCTGGGACACCTACTCGCACACTCCCGGCCGGGTGCGCAACGGTGACACCGGTGACGTGACCACCGACCACTACCACCGCTGGCGGGAAGACGTCGCGATCATGGCCGATCTCGGCGTGAGCGCCTACCGGTTCTCCCTGTCGTGGCCCCGGGTACAGCCCACCGGCCGCGGTCCAGCCGTCCAGAAGGGCCTCGACTTCTACCGGGCTCTGACCGACGCGCTGCTGGAGAACGGCATCGAACCGGTCGTCACGCTCTACCACTGGGACCTGCCACAGGAGTTGGAGGACGCGGGCGGCTGGCCGGAGCGCGTCACCGGCGACCGGTTCGCCGACTACGCGACCCTGGCCGCCCAGGCACTGGGAGACCGGGTGAAGACCTGGACCACCCTCAACGAACCCTGGTGCAGCGCCTTCCTCGGATACGGCTCCGGTGTCCACGCCCCCGGACGCACCAACCCGGTCGCAGCCCTGCGCGCCGCGCACCACCTGAACCTCGCCCACGGCAAGGCCGTTCAGGCCCTGCGCGCCGAACTGCCGTCCTCCGCCAGGGCATCCGTCACGCTCAACATCCATCACGTGCGCGCACTCACCGAGTCCGCCGAGGATGTCGACGCGGCCCGCAGGATCGACGCACTGGCCAACCGCATCTTCACCGGCCCGATCCTGGAGGGCCGTTACCCGCAGGATCTCCTCGACGACACCGCCGGCCTGACCGACTGGTCCTTTCTGCGACACGGCGACACGGCCACGATCCACCAACCGCTCGACTTCCTGGGCGTCAACTACTACACACCCACCCTCGTCTCCGCTGCCACCGGCGAGGCCGGTCACAACTCGGACGGCCACGGGGTGAGCGACCACAGTCCCTGGCCGGGCGCCAGCCACGTCGCCTTCCACCGTCCCCCGGGCAGTACCACCGCGATGGGCTGGGCGGTCGATCCCACCGGACTGTACGACCTGTTGCTGCGCCTCAAGGCGGACTTCCCCGCCATGCCGTTGATGATCACCGAGAACGGGGCCGCGTTCGACGACTACGTCAACCCGGAGGGCGAGGTGACGGACCCGGAACGGATCGCCTACCTCCACGGCCACCTCTCGGCCGTGCGTCGGGCGATCGCCGCGGGTGTCGACGTCCGGGGCTACTTCTTGTGGTCCCTGCTGGACAACTTCGAATGGGGGTACGGCTACAGCAAGCGCTTCGGTGCCGTCTACGTCGACTACCCCACCGGCACGCGCATCCCGAAGGCGAGCGCGCGGTGGTACGCCGACGTCGTACGCAAGGGCAGCCTGCCAGAGAGGAGGGCCGAGACGGAGTGAACGCCCACGGGGCCCCGGCGCTCGGCCCGTTCCTGCGCACTGGCCCTTTCCCGAGCGGTCGCGTGTACCCGCTTGCCGGCGGGATGCCTGGGCCGCGCCCGCCGTGTCTTTCCTGACCTCACGGGAGGAACGAGTACAGGCGCGTCCCGTGCGACCCGTCCGCCCGGCGGAGCGTTTCGTGGAGGCCGCCGGCGAACACTCGCGCGGGAGCGGACGGCGGACGGACGGCGGATCGCCGTCCGCCGCGGGTCCAGCGCCCGCCGCCAGGCCAGGACGTCCTGCGGCGAGGCCTTTTGACCTGCGCCAAGCGGACGGGCCGGTCCAAGTGACAGACCCTTCCTGAGATGCGTACACCCGCAACAGATGCGTACACCCGCAACTGTCCGCCGCGGGCGAGACGTGGCCGGTCCGCGCCGGTGTGGGCACCCCGCTGAGATCGCACCTGCCGGTCGTCTCGGCGCCCGTCCGGTCCGCCAGGTCGGGGCGGGCACGGTGCCGAGCGCAGGGAATCTGCTCGTGCCGCACACCGGCATCCAGTGCCGTCATCTGCCGCAGGGGTTGGGATTCGGCTCCTGCACGGCTTGTTGGCGAGGGCCGGCCGCCCGGAACGAGGACACTGTCCGGGGCCAGGTACATGTTTGCTGAGGGAACTGCTGGCGAATCACCAGCTGGACCGCGCGCGGACGGCTCCGGGCAGCGGTTGAGACCTGGACGTTCATGCCGCACGGCTTGTGCTTCCCCGGACGGCCCGTGCGCGGTGCGTCGACTACGCGGACCTTTCCGCTCCGTCGTCGCTGTCCGTGGCCCTGACGGGGTCGGGCATCTGCTGTTGTGTATGCGCTGACGCTTGCGCGCCCTGTGCTGCGGCGAGTGGGCGCAGATGTTGTGCCGCGCTGTCCAGCAGTGCCAGGTCGGCCTTGGTGTGCGCGATGGCGGCGTCGATCAGGACCGCAATCAGTGGCTTGCCGGTGTGGGCCCGGCGCTGCTGCGCCAGCCCGGCGAGTTCGGACAGGTAGGTCTGGCGCTGAGACTCGATCAGTTTGTCGAGGGTCTGTGGACCCAGGGCCACGGCACCAAGGAGCTTCAGGAACAACTCGTCGCGGAAGCCGCCGACCCGTACCCAGGCGGTGGTGGCCCAGTCGCGCAACTCGCCCTCGCCGGCTTCGGTGAGGGTGTACAGGTTCTTGTCGGGCCGGTCGGTCTGGGTGACTTGTGAGCGTGAGACGTAGCCGTCACGGACCAGCCGTTCGAGGATCTGGTACAGGTGACCGATGTTGAGGCCGCCCCATTGCGGGCCGATGGTCTCCTCGAAGCGCGTCTTGAGTTCGTATCCGTGGTTCGGCCGCTGCGTCAGCAGCGCGAGAACGGCGTGGTGGAGTGGCATATACCTCCCTTCTGTGTTGTGACAGGATACCCCTACATTGCAACAATGTATGAGGGTGGGCTGCATCGATGGCTGTGAGCGTGGCGTTGCGCGGGGTGAGCCGCCGGTATCCGAAACTCGTCGCCCTGGACGGGGTGGACTTGGAGGTTTCCGCTGGTGAAGTGGTGATGCTGACCGGGCCTTCCGGTGCCGGCAAGTCCACGGTGCTACATGTGACAGGTGGAATGGACCAGCCCGACGAGGGGCACGTCGAGATCGACGGGACAAAGCTGGTGCCCCGGGATCTGGACGGTCACCGGCGCCGCATCGGTTTCGTCTTCCAGCGCTTCCACCTGCTGCCCGCGCTGACCGCACTGGATAACGTGCTCGCACCCGTCCTGCCGCGCAGGGTGGACTTCGACCGGCGAGAGCGTGGTACGGAACTGCTCGAAGCGGTCGGCCTGGGCCAGCGGGCCGATGCCCTTCCCTCGCAGTTGTCGGGTGGCCAGCAGCAACGCGTCGCGATCGCACGTGCGTTGGTCAACCGGCCGGGACTGCTGCTGGCCGACGAGCCGACGGGCAACCTGGACAGCGGCATCGGGCGAGAGATCATCGACCTGCTGATGTCGCTGCGCGAGCGGTACGGGATGACGATGCTGATCGCCACCCACGACGCGGAAGTCGCCTCCAACGGCGACCGCGTGGTGCGGTTGCAGGACGGCAGGATCACCTCTGACCAGCGGCTCACGCCCTCCAGCGACGTACTGGACCGGCTGGGGGGCCTGCGCCCGTGATAACGATGATTCTCGACCAGCTCCGGCGGCGGCGCGGGCGCGCACTGGCTCTGGCAGCCGGAATCCTGGTGGCGGCGACCAGCTTCACTCTCCTGACCGCCACAGTGAGTACGAGCAAGGCGACGACGGTGGGCGAGGTACGCCGCAGCGCACGGTCCGCCTACGACGTCCTGGTTCGTCCGCCCGGCTCCCAGACAGCCGTGGAGCGGCAGAGCGGACGGGTCGCACCGAACTTCCTGTCCGGAACGTTCGGCGGCATCACCATGGACCAGTACCGACGCATCCGTGACATGGCCGGAGTGGACGTGGCCGCGCCGGTCGCCAACATCGGCTATCTCGTGGTGGGAAGCTCCGTCACGGTGGATGTGTCCCGCTTCCTGGACAGCGGCGCATCCCGGCAGATCCTGCGGCTCAGCCCCACGCTCACCGCCGGGCTGGGCAGTCACCGCATGTCCGATCAGTACGTCTACCTCACTCGCAAGCCTTTGACGTCGGCACAGAGTTCGGACGGCATCTTCAGATCCGACACGCTGGAAGAGGGCACGACGCAGAAGAGCACCCGGCAGTACCAGTTGAAGGGCAAGTATGACGTCTGCTTCTACTTCAACTGGGACAAGACCGAGCGGACGAGCTTCAACGGGCAACTGCCCATGAAGCCGAACCTCATAGCCGAGGACCGCAGTGGGATGTCCGCGTTCGACCGAGACCTGCACTCGCTGATGAACTGCCAGTCCGGGCAGGACAAGGCCACCATCGACGTCTGGACGGGCTACCCCGTGCTGCTGTCCGCCGTCGATCCGGTCGAAGAGGACCGCCTGGTGGGCCTGGGCGACGCGGTCACCTCGGGCAGGATGCTCACCGAGAAGGACAAACCGTGGGTGCTGTCCTCCACGAAGAGCGTCCACGGGCAGCACGACGCCTACATCCCGGCAATGCTCAGCAGCAACCCGCTGACCGCCGGGACGCTCAAGGCCACTGTCGAGCGACTCGATATCGGTGACCCGGCCGAACTGCCCTCCAAGCTGGGCAACCCGACCGCTGACAGCTTCGTGCGCGGGCTGCACGGCACCCCCGTAGGCCAGGTCCGCGCCGACCTGAGCAAGGGCTACCGAAAGACGCTGGGTGAGGACTCATTCAACACCGACGCCTACTGGACCGTCGGCCCCGTCAGCTACCGGAAGACGTCGGGCGGTGAACTTGCCGCCCAGGCGCTGCCGTCACAGAAGCCCGGCCTGTGGGTGACCAACTCCTCCGAGCAGCCGTTCCCCTACGTCCCCGAGGAAAACCAGGGCGAGCAGTACCGGAAGGTCACCAAACACGCTGCCACAGAGTGCATCGGGCTGGGCTTCTGCGACGGCGTCGACTCAGGGCGTCTGCCCAATCCCTTCGTCCACCTGGTCGGCCGATACAACACCGGGAAGCTGTCCGGCTTCGCACCGCTCTCCGACGCTCCCCTGGAGACCTACCAGCCGCCCCAGGTCACCGGAGCGAACGCAGCCACGCGCAAGGCATTGAAGGACCAACCGCTGCGGCCCGACCGAAACTTGGGCGGATACCTGAGCCCACCGCCCACCATGCTGACGACGATGGACTCGATCACCGCGCTCACCAAGAGCCGCCGGGTCCCAAGCCTGCAGGACAAGGCGCCGGTCAGCGCGATCAGGATCCGTGTAGCCGGAGTGAGCGGCGTCGACCCCGCGTCCCGCGCAAGGGTGAACGCCGTGGCCGGCAGCATTCAGGCCGCCTACCCTGGCCTCCACGTCGACGTCACCGTCGGCAGCTCACCCGCCCCGCAGACGGTGGCGCTGAGCTCCTCGGCGCAGGTGACGGAGCGCTGGGTCGCCAAGGGTGTGGCACTGCGCATCCTCAAGGCTGTGGACACCAAGAGCGCCGTGCTCTTCGTGCTCGTTCTCGTCGTGTGCGCGCTGTTCCTAGGACAGGCCGCACTGGCCTCAGTACGCTCACGCCGCACCGAGATCGGGACCTTGCGCTGTCTGGGCTGGAGCAGCGCAGAGGTACTTCGCCTCGTTCTCGGCGAACTGGCGGTGATCGGCCTCGCCGCGGGGGCTGCGGGCGCAGTGGTGGCCTATGCGCTCGGCCAGGTGCTGGGACAGCCCCACTCTGGTGCCAAGGCACTCCTCGTCCTGCCGGTGGCGCTCCTCCTCGCCACGGCGGCAGGCCTCGTTCCCGCCTGGCTCGCCACCCGGCTGGGGCCGATGGAAGCAGTCCGACCAGCTGTCGCGGCGGTCCATCGCACACACCCGGTGCGTTCGGTGGCTGGACTGGCCCTGCTCAACCTTCTACGGGTGAGGGGCCGCACGTTGCTCGGCGCGGCCGGGCTGGCACTGGGAGTGGCGGGCTTCACGATGCTTCTCGCCATGACGCTGGCCTTCCGGGGCGAGGTGGCCGGATCGCTGCTCGGCAACGCCGTGGTGGCGCAGGCACGCGAGGCCGACTACCTCAGTGTCACTCTGTCCCTGTTGCTGGGCGCGGCCGGCGCCATCGACGTCCTGGTCATTTCACAGCGCGAGCGAGCTGCCGATCTCGCGGTGCTGCGGGCGACCGGCTGGACCAACCGCGAATTGGCGAGGCTGACCCTTTATGAGGGAATCGGACTGGCCCTGCTCGGCGGACTGGCCGGAGCGGTGGCCGGACTGGCGGGGGTGCTGTCCCTGGGGCAAGGCGTTCTGCAGGGACACCTTCTCGCGGTGACCGGCGCCGCGCTCCTGGCCACTTTGACGGCGACCCTCCTGGTGAGCGCGGCGTTGATGGTGCCGATCCGGGCCCTGTCGCGGATCGCCCCCGTTCACCTGCTCGCCGCCGACTGACGACTGAACACGGCACCTTAGGTCCGACACGGAGTGGACTGTAGATCCAGCCGGGGTCGGACCCTGAGAAATCGCGTTTTCGTCTGTCGTTTCCTCCGACGGAGCAGCGCGAGATTGCTCAATTGTTCGACGAGCACACCGCCGTGATCCACGACCTCCAGGGACAGGCCTTCCGAGGATCCGACTGCAGGAAATCATCGGCCTCCTGGCCGGTGCACCAGCATGGCTGGCACTGGCCAGTGTGGCCGAGACCTGTCTCACCCGCCGTAAGGACCAACGCATCGTCGTCTGCACCCAGAAGGGCAGGCCGCATGTCGAGGTGACCGGGGACGTATCGACAGAACAGATTGAAGTACTGCTCCGGGTGGCAGCAGAAGCATCTGTCACGAACACGGAGACAGGAAGGTCACGTCGTGGAGGACGGCGCCGCTGAATCTGGACTGGCCCAGGCACGTGGCTGGGCGAGGTGTCGACTTCCCCGGCGCCGGCGACGCTGTCGGGGAAGTCGGTCGTCGTGCTCAGCAGCGCCGGTGCCTCCAGGTCGCCAGAGCCGCGACGAGGACGAACACTCCGAGGGCGATCCCGGCAGTCGTGCAGATGCCAGGAGTGGCCCAAGCCGGGTCCGGCCACACGGACACCGCGACGTCGATGCTGTCGTTGGCGGTCTTCGGGTCGTTGCTCGGCTGGCGGCGACGGCGACGGTGACCCACGCGCCACGATGGCCTCCTGTGCGGATGCGGGGAAGGTGATCCGTCCTGCCCTCCGCGGTCGCCCGCGAAAGCATGCGGACGGTGTCGGTCGGCTGGCTTCGGTGGCGCTGCGGGTGGCGTTACGGCGTCGGGGGTGTCCGCCAGTCCGGGAGTTCTTCGAAGTGGACGTCGTAGCGGTCTTGTTCGGGCAGGAGTGAGGCGAATTCGGCTTCGCCGCGGCTGATGGCGGCGAGTTGTTCGAAGTAGCCGAAGCGTTCGATACCGGGGCTGAGCACGACGACGACGTCGGCACTCGCGCCTTCCGCTGCCCCGAAGACGTGGGGCAGGCCGGGCGGAATGACGACCAGGCCGCCCTTGCTCACGGTGGTGAGGGTGTCGCCGAGACGGAAGAGCATCGTTCCGTCCAGGACGTAGAAGAGTTCGTGGGAGAGCTTGTGGTGATGGGGCGGTGCTCCGTCGGCGCCGGCGGTGAGGGTGAGCCGGCTGGCGCTGACCGCGCCTCCGTCAGCAAGCAGTTCGAACGCGCCGTTGGTGAGCGTGGCTCCGGCTGCTTCACCGGCCTGTACGACCAGGGCATGGGGTGTGGCGGCCATGGGGCGACTCCTAAGATTTGGATGGATTGCAACGTTATATCTACTGTGCATGTTCAATAGCGCGGGTGCGACCACGCCGGTGCCACGCTCCGCGGCAGGTCGGGTCGGGCGGTCTGCCACCCGAACCGCCGAGCTTCCTGACGACGTCGATCGACGTCGTCGAACGCAGCATCGTGCAGGCCGCCGCCGTCATCGGGGCGCTCTGCGTGACGATCCACGCCGCGGTGGAGCTGCTCAGGCACTGATCCAACGGGCCTTGCCGCCGCCACGACGTGCGCCCCCGGACTCGTCGACCGGGGGCTCACTCGCGCTTTCGTCGGGGCGGACACTTCCGCGCGATGCCGTGCCCAACGACCGCCGGACCACTTCAGGTAAGGGCGCCCAGGAGGTTAGGCCGCTCCCGCGTCGCCTCTCGACGGGTTTCTCATGGACGTCCTTCACCCGGCTCGAGCGGAGCCGACGCTACCCCGGATCCGTACGCCGACCCGCTGGCCGGGAGGTTTTCGCTCGCCCGGAGCCGACTACACGATGGCGCCGTCCGTCAACGGCAGGTACGTGACACCTCCGCTCGTCCAGGGACCAGTACCCATCCCTTCAAAGCGCGGGGATAGGTCCGGGGGTTCGAGGACGGGGGACCCGAGGGCGGGGCGATCGTCGCCCGCTCGGGAGGAGAAAGCCGGCCTCCCCCCAGGCATCGACCTTCAGGGACAGTCCCCGCACGCGCGGGGGAGCAGCCCAGGACATCTCTAGCGCCGGGTCAGGCAACGTTTGCCCCGTCGATGACGGCGCGTGGGCGCTTGCCGTCGGCGTGGCGGTTTCGCCAGATGATGTGGCGGCGGATCTTGCTGCCCCGCTCCTTGTGATCCGCGTCGTCGCTGCCGTCGCAGGATCAAGGGCGGGACTACGAGACCAGCCCCGCTCATTCGGAGGCGTTGATCCGCTGGGCGGTCATCGGCACCATGGTCCGCCGCCTCACCCGAGGCCGACCGGCAACCCGACCAGGCCCACGAACGCTGTCTCGCACTGATGCCTGCGGGCTCAACCCCTCTACGGCCGAAGGCTGTCCGCTTACTTCATGATCGCAATCACCAGCGGGTCCGACGCCGGCGCGATGTAGTCGTATGTCGGTGAGTCGACGTGACAGTGATCGCCTGCATCAGCCTCGGAGGCGAAGCCCTCAATGTTGTCGGCGAGAAGGTCGAGAGCTTGCCGCCCTCCCTGGATCCTCAGGATCTCGTCCTCCGCGAGGATCGAAGCGGTGTCGCCCTCCGGGTTCTCGCGGAACGCGATCTCGGACAACGACCTTTCGTAGGGAAAAGGGTGCCGGTTCTCGGAGAGTTCGCAGCTTCCAGCCTTCCCCCGTAGTAGCTGTCCGAGCGCCAAGAGCTCTGGACGCGTCCCCGAGAGCTCGAGCTCTCCGGTACCCCCGCTGTACAGAACCTGCAACATCCCGTCGCCTCCGGCCTGCCGACCTTGCCGATCACCAAAGTGGATTATCCCCCCGTGCTTCGGCCTCAGCCGGGCTTACGGCTCCACGGCAGATCTCAATCGCGGTCAAGGGCCTCTTCGGCTCGTTCGACGTCTCCGCCGAAAGCCCCTGCTTGAAGCAGCGGCCACGATTCGTCGATCTCCTCAGCGATCTCGATGCTGTGTCACGGCTGGTTGCAGCCCCACCACGAGTCGAGCAGAAATTGGTGAACGCGGCCGTCGACCACGTCGCGGCACAGGGCATCGCCGACCTGAGTCGGCGCGGGTCGCGATGGGCTCGTCAAACCTGCGCCCTTTCAGGCGGGTTGGGAAAATTTCCCTATGGGGTTGACGTGTACAGACCCTTAAGATCGGCCGAACGCCAGCCAAAGTGAACCGGAAGGATTTCTGTGCGCCACAACGCGTCGTTCGCCCCATCTCCTGGCAGACGAAGACCCCGATGGAAGCAACGAGCCGTGACAGCCGTTCTGTTCTCCGCTCTCGTGTGCGCCCCTTTGGCTCTGCTCGACGAGCCCGCGCGCGCCGGGGACGCCGCCCCGGCCGCCGACACCCCGGAGGCCCGGCAGATACCCGGGGGTCGAACCGAGATCGTCTCCGAGCGCACCGACTCGACGACGACCTGGGCGAACGCCGACGGCACGACGACCGTGGAGGCGTACACCGGTCCGATCCGGGTCAAGCAGTCGGACGGCAGTTGGCAGCCCATCGACACCACGCTCGTAGCCAAGGACGGCGTGGTGCGGCCTAAAACGGCAGCCGCCGACATCGCCTTCTCCGACGGTGGCTCGGGAAAGCCGCTCGCCCAGGTATCCCGTGACGGCCACACGCTCGGCCTCGACTGGCCGGGCGAACTGCCCGAGCCGCGGCTGGACGGCCCGACCGCCGTGTATCCCGACGCGGTTGACGGTGGTGACCTCGTGGTCACTGCCCTCAAGGAGGGCTTTTCCCACTCCGTCGTCCTGCACCAGCGCCCCGACGCCGCGGTCAGTTACCGGCTGCCCATAGCTGCTGACGGCCTGACCCTGCACGAAACCGCCGACGACCGGCTGCGCTGGAGCGACAGCAGTGGTCGTACGGTGGCCACCGCGCCGCTGCCGGTGATGTGGGGGGCGGGCGAGAAGCAGGCTTCTGGTGAGCCCGAGGACATCGCCGCCGTCGACGTCTCCGTCGAGCGGGACGAGGACACCGGCGACCAGGTCCTGGTATTGAAGCCGGACACCGACTTCCTGGCCGACCCCTCACTGGTCTATCCGGTCACGATCGATCCGACCGATTCGCTCTTCGGACCCGTCACCGATACGTGGATCCAGTACGACGACTACCTCACCTCGCAGCGCGGCTCGACCGAACTCAAGAGCGGCACCTACAACGGCACTGAGAAGGCCCGCTCGTACCTGAAGTTCGACGTGGCGAAGTACGCGGGCAAGCACATCCTCGACACAGACCTGCGCCTGTACTCGTACTACTCATCCACGTGCAGCACAGCCAACTCGGGCAACCAGGTGCGCCGCATCACCTCCGGTTGGGATCCGTCGGCCATCACCTGGGCCGAGCAGCCGACTACCACCGCGACCGACGCCGTGACCTCCACTGCGGCCAAGGGTTACAACTCCAGTTGCGCGGCCGGCCACGTCTCCTGGGACGTCGATGGGATCGTCCAGGACTGGGCCGACGGCCAAGCCAACTACGGCGTGCGGATCGCGGCCGTCGATGAGACGGACCCACTGACCTGGCGCCGCTACTACTCCGCGAATCAGACGGACGGCTCGCACGACGCCGCCTATGAGCCTTCGCTTACGGTTACTTACAACTCCGAGCCCGGTACCACGACGGCCGTCTCGCCCCTGTCCGGAACCTCCACCTCGGACACCACGCCGACGCTCTCTGCCGAGGCCACCGACGCCGACGCGCAGCAGCTCACGCTGAGCTTCGAGGTGTGGGCGGCGGACGGCACCGCGGCACTGAAGTCCGGCACCTCCACCCCAGTGGCTTCCGCCGCGGTGGCGACCCATACGGTCGCAGCCTTGGCACCGGGCAACTACAAGTGGCGGGCCAAAGCTTCGGACGGCACCGACACGGGCGCCTGGTCGACGTGGCAGACCTTCACCGTGGACACGACCGCGCCATCCACCCCTACCATCACTTCCACGAGCCACCCGTCCGCATCGGCTTGGTACAACGCCACCACCTTCGTCGGCGCTCTCGCCGCGACTGATGCGTCTGGCCTGAGCGGGTACGCCGTCAAACTCGACCAGAGCCCGACGACCGCCGCCGGTACCGCCGTCACCCAGACGGCGACCAGCATCAACTGGACCGGACGCTCCGACGGCACATGGTGGGTCCACGCCGCTGCCAAGGACAAAGCAGGGCTGTGGTCCGCGACCCGGCATCTCAGCTTCAACGTCGATACCACCGCGCCGGGCGCGTCAGGCAGCCTGGTCTCCTCCACGCACCCTCTGCCGTCCAGCGCCTACGCAAACCGCACCGCGTCGTTCAGCTGGTCGGCGCCCTCCGATCTGTCCGGCGCCGCCGGGTATGCGGTCGCGATCGATCAGACCCCCGACACGCTTCCGGTCACCACCGGCACGCCGCAGACCGCGACGAACCTCACCACCACGGTCAACGCGGATGGCACCTGGTTCGTCCACGTACGAGCCAAGGACCGGGCCGGCAACTGGTCCTCTTCCGCCGCGCACATGTCATTCAAGGTCGATATGACGCTGCCCCCCAGCCCCGTGATCAGTTCAGCAACCCACCCGAACCAATCCGACGCGTACAAGAGCGGTGTCCTCACCGCCACTTGGACCGCGCCGGCCGGCAGCTCCGCCGGGTACAGCATCGTCGTCGACGGCAGCAGCGACACGGTGCCCGACAGCACGGTCGAGACCACGGGCACGTCATACTCCACGACACGATCCGAGGGCACCTGGTATCTCCACGTGCGTGGCATCGACGGCAACGGTACGGGCGGCGCGACATCGCACTACCGGTTCACGATCGACACCACAGCGCCCGGCTCACCGGCCGTGACCTCGGCGGCCTACCCGTTGGACGCCTGGGCCGGTGGCGCGCAGGTGAGCGGGACGTTCACGCTGACGCCGGACGGCACGGACACCCGGAGCTTCACCTACAAGATCGATGGGGGCACAGCGCAGCTCGTCACCACCACCGGCGGCGCCGTCGCGGTGCCGATCACCCCCGCCAGTGAGGGCAGCCACCAACTCAGCGTCACCGCGACTGACCGTGCCGGCAACGTCTCGGCCGAGACCCAGCGGGCCTTCCACGTGGGACGGGCGGCTGTAACTGCGCCCGGCAGCGGCGAGACACTCGTCGGCTCGGTTGACCTCACGGTCACTGCCCCGAGCTCGTTGACGGACGTCACCTTCCTCCAGCGGGCCACGTCCACCGACTCGTGGCAGGTCATCCCGGCTTCCCAGGTGTCCCACGCCGGTGACGGCTCCGCCGTCACCTGGCCTGTGGCACTCACCGGCGGCTCGGCGCCGAAGCTTCTTTGGGACACCTCGTCGCTGTCCGGCAGTGGCGGCAGGCAAATCGGTGCCCGCTTCGGTGGACCGTACAACCCGCCGGAGGCCGAGCCGGTCTCCACGATCGTCGACCGGGTTGAGGTCATCGACGGTGGAATGGGCGACGACATGGAGGAGGCGGAACCCGCTCAGGCCTACGCCCTGGATCAAGCGGTGGCCCGTGCCGCTCAGGATCCCGACTCCTTCGCACCGCCCTACATCGATCCGACCACGGGTGAACTGGTCGCGCCGGTCGTCGAATCCTCTGTTGCCGACGAGGCGTCCGCCCCGATCCAAGTGGTGCAGGTCCCTTCAGACGAAGGCAGCGGCACACCCGCCGACGACTCGGAGGACGACACCAAGCCCGACACCGAATCCAACGAGACGGAGACTCCCTCACTTCCCGCCGACGACTCTCAGGAAAGCACCGGCGAGGAGTCGTTCGACATGCCCGAGGACACGACCGAGACCACACCCACACCCGACGGGCCGACCGTCACCGAGCAGGTTGTCCCGCAAGCCGAGATGGTGGACCACAGCGTCACCGCACTGGAGTCCGTCCGCGATGAAGTCCTGCAACTCTCCGAGGCCGAACTGCCCGGCGTGGACGGACTGCACATCGCAACCGTGGACGCCGCGGAAAATCGGGTCGTCGTGGAGACTGAGACGGCCTCACCGGCACTGATCACAGCCCTCAGCGAGCGGTACGGCGCCGACACCATCGCCGTGCACCTCACGCCAGGCGCCGACGTGATCGAACCCCAGGCGAACCGCCAGTACGACACGTCGCCCTACTACGGCGGTGCGCGCATTCACTCGGATCTGACCACCACCAAGTCGACCTGGTGCACGGCCGGCTTCTCCTGGAGATACAACGGCAAGTGGTACGGGCTGACCGCAGGCCACTGCACCACCGGCAACGGGGCCATCAGCAACCCCAGCGGCACCGACTACATCGGCCCGGTCGTCCGGGACAACTGGCGAAACGACTCCGGCTCCGTCAAGCTCTCCGGTCAGAGCTACTACTCGGGTGACCTCTCGCTGTACCGCGTCAACCCCGGCAGTTCCGCAACGCCCCGCATCTACAAGGGCGGGAAGACATCCGGCTCATCGCGCCCTGTGCACGGCTATTGGACGCGCTGGGCGCACAGCGGCGACACGGTCTGCACGGGAGGTATGCAGACGGGCGAGATGTGCGGGTGGAAGGTGACCGGCACACAGGCGACCGTTCACTACACAACCGGAACCACGGCCAAGAACATGGTCATTGCCAAGAAGACGTCCGGCTCCTGCAACAAGAAGGGCGACTCAGGCGGACCTGTCTACACGGTTGACAGCAGCGGAAGGGCCTTCGCCAAGGGGATCATCTCCGGTGGAGGAGGAGGCGGGGGAGACAACAGCGGAGGATTCTTCGATCCCTGCCAGTTGATATTCACCGACATCGGGCTGGCCAACAGTGCCTTCCCCGGGAAGGTTGCGTGGTACTGACATGCGCCGACTTCTCCTCGTACCACTGCTTGCGGTGACCGTGACCGGATGTTCGCTGTTCGGCCAGGACACGCCGTGCACCAAGGCCGGTGGAGAATCACACGTCTCCGTCGTCTGGAAGCCCGCCGACTTCGGCAGCCAGGACGCAGCGAAGATCCGGCTGTGCGTCAACGGCAGGTGCAAGGAACGTACGACGGGCAGCCCCGACGACCCGTTCATGTCGCTGTCCGTTCGACTCTCCGACGATGTCGGTGCGTCGCGCCTGCCCGTACAGCTCACCGTGTCGTCCACGAAAAACGGTGAAACGGTCGTCAAGGACAGCGTCCAGGCCAAACTGACGAAGCAATACCCCAACGGCAAGGGGTGCCCGCCCACAATTTGGACGGCGACGTTCCGTGCCCACCCCTCCAAAGGCCTCACCACGCCCAAGGGCATGAAGCTGCAGGGATAGGCCCGAACGCAAGCGTCCGCCCTCCGCGAGGGCGGACGCTTCGCGCTGTTCTTCGACCATGCCTCGGGGTACTTCGCCCCGCACTGCTCGGCGAACGTTGCGATGGCCATGGTCCAGGCGCATGCGCCGGTGAACGGTGTCAGCCTGGACGTAGATGTAGTCCGTGGCGGACAGATCGCGGTCCATGAACGCGTTGTGGTCGGCCTTGACTACTAACGCGCTTCGGCTCAACAGCATCTCTCAGCGGGCTCTTCAATCTTCTTTGATGCGCCTGCTCTGCCCATCTCCCTGGGTGCGGGGGCGGGCACGTCGGCTGGTGGGAGGGCGAGTTCGGCCCAGATGGTCTTTCCGTCGGACTGCTGCCGGGTGCCCCAGCGCTCGGCGAGCTGCGCCACGATGAACAGTCCGCGTCCGCCCTCGTCGAAGGTGCGGGCTCGGCTCAGGTGAGGGGCGGTGTGGGAGCCGTCGGACACCTCGCAGATCAGGGTGTCGTGCCGGATGAGGCGCAGTTGCACGGGGCTGCCGCCGTAGCGGATGGCGTTGGTGACCAGCTCGCTGACCACGAGTTCCGTGAGGAACGCCGCCTCCGGCAGCCCCCAGCGGGCCAGCTGCAGCGTGGCCAGATCGCGGGCGCGGGCGACCTCGGAGAGGTCGTCCAGCAGCTCCCAGGCGACGGTGTGCCCGTCGCCCAGGGCCCGGGTGCGGGCGACGACGAGGGCGATGTCGTCGCGGGTGCGGTCGTCGACCAGCAGGTCCAGTACGTGGTCGCAGGCATCCTGCAACGTGGGCTTCGACTCGGACAGGACGTCGAGCAGGCGATCGAGGCGTTCGTCCAGGCAGTGGCGGGGAGATTCGACGAGGCCGTCGGTGTACAGAGCGAGCAGACTGCCCTCAGGCAGAAGGATCTCGGCGGTCTCGAAGGGCAGGCCGCCGACGCCCAGCGGGGGACTTGCCGGGAGGTCGAGGAAGCGGGCGCCCTCCCCGGGGCGCACCACGGCGGGCGGGGGGTGGCCGGCCCGGGCGGCGGTGCACCGCCGCGAGATCGGGTCGTAGACCATGTACAGGCAGGTCGCGACGAACTCGCCTACATCCGCATCGGTGACCGCGTCCTCGCCCGAGCCCGCCGGGGTGGGGGCAGTCTCGCTCTGCAGCCGGATCACGATGTCGTCGAGGTGGGTGAGCAGCTCGTCGGGCGGCAGGTCGATGTCGGCGAGGGTGCGCACCGCGGCACGCAGCCGCCCCATCGCTGCCGAGGCGCGGATGCCGTGCCCGACCACGTCGCCCACGACCAGGGCGACCCGGGCCCCGGACAGCGGGATCACGTCGTACCAGTCGCCCCCCACGCCCGCCTCGATATCCGCGGGCAGATAGCGGGCGACCGCCTGCACGGCCGGCTGCGGCGGGATCGCCTGGGGCAACAGGCTGCGCTGCAGTGCCACCGAGGTGGCGCGCTCGTGGGTGTAGCGGCGGGCGTTGTCCACGCACACCGCGGCCCGCGCCGCGATCTCCTGCGCGAGCAGCACGTCGTCGGCGTCGAAGGGGTCCCGGTGCCGGGAGCGGGTGAACAGCGCCGCACCGAGGGTCACCCCGCGGGCGCGCAACGGGACCGCCAGCGCGGAGTGCGGCGCCTGCGTGCCGGTGCCGTTCGGATCGGCGGGCCAGCACTCCTCGCCGTCTGCGGCGTCGGTGAACTGCCGGTGCATGGGGACGCCCCGGAGCAGGCTCAGGGCCGGCATCGAGCCGCTGCGGTAGGTGACGGTACTGCTGTCGGGCGGTGCGGCGGCCGCGAGCGCGGTCGGCACCGACCGGCGGGCGACGCGGCGCAGGGTGACCGGGCCCGCGCGCGGCCCCGGCGCGGGCTCCTCGCCCTTGAGTACGGGATCGAAGAGGTCGACCGCGGCTTGGTCCGCGAAGCGGCGCACGGCGACCTCGGCGAGCTCCTCGCCGGTGCGGGCCACGTCCAGGGTGCCGCCGACCCGGGTGCTGGCCTCGCTGAGCAGCGTGAGCCGCTCCCGGGCGACCATCAGGCCTTTCAGGCTCCTTTCCGCGGCGATCCGGGCGCGGCAGACTGCCAGGCTGACCAGGATCGAGGCGACCAGCGCGGTGATGACGGTGATCCGGCTGGCGTGGGACATGGACGGCAGCAGAATGCCGTAGGCGAGGATGGCGACGACCAGGTTCGCCAGACCCACGATCAGGGTCTGCCGTAGCGGCAGCAGAGCCGCGGCCACGACCGGGATCAGCGTGGAGTACTCCGCCATCCCCATGACCTGCATGCCCGCGGCGGCCAGGACCAGCCGCGCGCCCGCGACCACCACCACGGCGATCAGCAGGGTGATGAAGGCGGCCCGGGCGGACGGGGCGGTGGTCCCGGCCCGACGGGGGACCAGCGGGGTGCGGTGCATGACGTCCTCCTCGGGCCGGCTGCCGTACGGCGAGGCGACCGGGAAACGGGCGGGCAGTGGCATCCACGCGGGCTACCGGTGACTGGTGACCGGTAGAAGTACTGGTCACCGGTCGGTGATCAGACCGGTAGTCGAAAGCAGCCAAGAAGTATTGATAAGTCACTCGATAGTAGAAATTTACGTCGTGTCGGTAGGGCGCTTCCACAGCGAGCGTGCCCGGCCCGCCGCGACGGGCCGAAAGGAACGGCCGAAACGGCAGGGGCGGCCGTTGCGACTGGGGACTGCGGGCGCTTGAGCTCCAGAGTCCAGCCGTCTCCCGCCTCGGTGGGGCCGCTGGGCGCCCGTAGGGCGGGGAACCGCACATCGACAGCCCCAGCCGGGATCGGTACTGGCCGGGATCGGCACCGGTAGGGGGCAATCCCTGGACCGCAACGCCTGGTGTCAGCGTGAGGTCGAACGCCGCGCAGTCCGCAAAGAACAGGAACCTGGGTGCGCGGTGCGGCTGTATCGGCGGGTTCCTCGGTTCCGGAGGGACGGCGGCGCGTTGATGAACACTCTACGTAGTCGACAGCTACATTCTGTAATCACGGTTTGGGTGGTCGCGCATGCTCTGTGGGCGTGCCGGGACCCGGCTGTTCGGTGAATCCGTGAACTGCGCAAGGAGCCAGCTGATCATGTCCGCATCTGTCGTTGACGTCTGGGGCCAGGTTGTCCCCGGAGCCCGTTCTTCGTTTCCCCCCGCGCCGGAACCGCATGACGAATGGCGCCTCGCGGGCGGAACGGCCTGGGTCTACTTCAGCCCGCTGAACCGTCGGCAGCTCATCCGGCCCGTCATCCTCTCCGACGGCTTCTCCAGCGGGTCCAGCAGCCTCGACCAGCTCTGGCACGGCCTGGAGGAGAACGGTGACTTCCGCTTTGTCTCCGAGCTCCACGCGATCGGCCGGGACGTGATCATCCTCGGCTACGACGACCGGACGGCGTCGATCACGGCCAACGCCGACACCGCCATCGAATGCATCCGCCGCGCCATCGCCGAGCGGGTCGGCAGAGCGAGGCTCACCGTGGGCGGATTCAGCATGGGCGGACTCGTCACCCGCTACGCGCTGGCCAAGATGGAACAAGACCCCACGCTTCCCGACCACGAGACGTCCACCTACCTCTCCTACGACACCCCCCACCAGGGCGCATGGTTCCCCATCGCGCTCCAGGCCTTCACGCACTACGCGACGGACAAGTGGGGAGAGACGCCTGGCGTGGGGCCCGTCCTGCGCCAGTTCTCCGGACTGCTCAACAGCCCCGCCGCACGCCAGATGGCACGCTGGCACATCGAAAAAGCCGACGACACCCCGGAGCAGGCGTCGGAGCGGATGGCGTTCCTCCGGGAACTCGACGAGCTCGGGGGATGGCCCCGAAACGTCCGCAAGATCGGCGTCGCCAACGGCGTCGACACCGGCACCGGCAACGGCATCAAGGCCGGTACGACCGCAGTCAAATGTGACGGCGACACGCTGCACGACACATGGCTCAAGACCCAGGCTCAGGGTGACCAGGAAGTCGCACGCCTGCAGAAGACAGGCGAGGAGGCGACCTCGGTACGCACCAGCGAGCTGCCCGACATCGACGGCGCCCCCGGCGGCCTGTTCACCGTGCCGTCCCCTGCGGGCGACACCGGCAGCTTCGGCCTGGCCGGCCTCCTCATGGGCATCCTCGGCAACACCGTGGACCCGGGCATCACCGGCACGTCCTGCTTCATCCCCAGTATCAGCGCCACTGCGGCCGGTGACATCAACGACCAGAAAGCGCTCTACCGCCCGATCTCGCCGGATCACAGTGCACTGGACGCCTTCACCTGTGCCAGCCGTAACGAGGGGCACACCACCATGACGCAGGAACTCGGAGAGTGGATCGTGAACGAGATCGCCGCGACCGACTGACCATCCGGGGCGGGCGGCCCGCGTTGACGGCCGCCCGGCCCCGCATACGGCCTTTCCGGAGATCCCACGCACCGGACCCCGACCGTCACGCGGATGCCTTGTTCAACAGGGTGCGGTCTCCTGGCCGGTGCCACGATGCTGGCGGGCGCTCTGCACGCACTGCACAGCATCGGGGCGTCCCTCATGCCGTGCGCGGCTCGCCGCCCCCTCGTGCCGGCCGCGCACGGCATTCCCGCCCGCCGACCTCGGTACGCCCTGGGGGCCGACACGCCCGGCGGCTCCGCGCAGGACATCCCCCTCGGCCTCGACACCACGGCGGCCGGCCATGAGCTCGAGTTCTTCGGGCCATACCACCCGCGTGTGTCCTGTTGGGCGTGTGAAGGGCGGCTGAAGGTGGTCCTGGACCCGCGCTGGTTGATCAACGGGCCCAGCTACCGGTTGAGGAACCGACTCGCCGCCATCGACGGGAAAGCCGACGTCGCCTGAGCAGTCCCCTTCATGGTGGCTGCGGCCGCGTGGGACCATCCGGTCATGCGTCTGATCGCCGTTGGGACCACGGCCGCCTCGCGCTTGGTGCTCGTGAACGAACTCGAAACCGATGACGGATACACCTTCGAGCTGGACAACCCACTGTTCTCGGCAGTTGGCGATCGGATCAGCTTCGAGAACAGCAGCTTCGAGAACAGCAACCTCGTCGTCGCTCGCGCGAGCGGTGAACGATTCCGGCCCACCGGCTCCTGGTCCACACGCTGCCGGATCGGTTACCACCGTCCCGCCACCACCTCGAGCTCGATGGCTTCCCGAGACCGCCTCAGCCGCTGAGCACGTGACTTCGTACCCGGCTGCCCACATGACTCAGTACCCCGACAAGGACCTGATCGTGCTCGTGGCGTACATACCCGGGGAGTGAGCGGTGCTCCGGCGACCCGCCCTCCCCGGCACCGCAGCGACCGCTCCGAGGCCAAGGACAATCAGCCGACCCTCGGGAGGCGGCCCCGCGGCGCAGCATGTCAGGCCGGCTCGAAGCCGCTCCGGAAGACGCCGCCGTACTCCCCAGGTCTCTCCCAGCACGTGTAACGGCAGCGAGGGAGATCGGGCAGATCAACCCCCAGTTGCCGCGCCAGGACGTCGGCACCGGTCTTGCGAGTGCGAGAGGGGTCATCGGCAGCTTGATACAGGGCGTGGGCGCCGCGCAGTCCGATCACCACGTACTCCACCCGCCTCCCCGCGCCGACCACCGATTCCTCGTGGTGCAACTGGTGCCGGGCATCCATGGCCTGCCCACAGAGCCCGCAGCGCAAGTCGTCCCCGGAGGTATCCACAGCAGGCATGCTACGACTCTCTCGAATACGTGTGTCTAGACGTCAGCGACACCGCGTCCTCGACCGCCGACCAGCCGCCCCTGGCTCGGCAAGGATGCGCGTAGATGGCCTGCCCCGTTCCTGGGAAAGCTGGCGCCGATGGTCCCACCGTCAATGTGGTGGCCGAACGTCTGCAGGCCTGCTCCCCGCACGCGCGGGGACGGTCCCGATGAGAGCGGGAGCCCATCAGGTTCGATCTGTGGTGACCCGGACCCGGACCCGGACCCGGACCCGGACCCGGACCCGGACCCGGACCCGGACCCGGACCCGGACCCGGACCCGGCCCCGGCCCCGGCCCCGGCCCCGGCCCCGGCCTCGTGCGCCGGTGGGTGGGAGACGGTCTGGCGATGTCGTCGGCGCGGCGGCCCGTCATCGGCCCGTCCTCGGCGCGACACCGCCGAGGACGCTAGGCTGAAGGCATTGCCTGGGATGTCGGGGGGACCATGAACAGGCTTCTGTACGGGTTGACGGGCTTTGCGTTGACGGGCGTTGCGCTGCTCTCCGCGGCGGCTTGTACCAGCGGTGGCCAGTCGTCCGGGGCGAAGGCACCTGGCTCGACCGCGTCCACCGCTGCGGCCCGCACGGCTTCACCGAAGGCCTCAACCGCTGCCCGGGACACGGTGATCGAGAGGGCGAGGTCCGCCCTTCTGGCCACGATGTCCACCAAAGACCTTCCTGGCCACGCGGGGACGGCCACCGCCAGTGTCGGTTCGGGCAGTGCGTTGTTCGTCTGGGCGACGACCGACGGCCGTTTCTGCTCGGGCACAGCTGTGGCGAACGGCGGATCGGCCGTGTCGACCTGTACCTCGTCCCCCGGCGACACCGCCGTCTCCTCCCACCCCAAGATTGTCCCCCTCGTCACCATGGGAGCGATCGGCACAAGCCAGAACCTCGTGATCGGCGCGGACCGGGAAACCGTCCAGTCGGTGACGTGCAACAGCAACCCCGTGACGTTCCGACGGCTCACCGGCGTGCTCGACCGCAGGCGTGCGCTCTACGCCTTCGACCTTCCCGGCCAGACCGGCGGATCCGTCACCGTGACCGTCATCCGCGCTCACACCACTGGCACGGAACACGTGAACCTGCTCTGGGGGCGACACAGAGGCAGCCCGACCTGCCGCTGACAGAGGTGGCCGAACAAGCGCCGCTCAGTCGCAGCCCCCTATGTGCGAACGGCTTGTCGCACACCCTGACGCGGCGGCACTTCTTCCGCCGACCGCGGAGGGTGTGTGACAGGCTCGACAGCTCATTGGATCAGGTCGGTGTGCGGATGCTCGGGGGAGATGGGGCAGACGTAGATCTGCATGTTGTCGGTGCTGCCGACTTCGACCTTGGTCGGCTGCGAGGGGCTCTGGCCACAGCAGCTGCCGGCGGTGTTGGCGGCGTAGGCGGCGGCCTGGTCCTCTTGAGGCGCCCAGCTGTGTCCCTCACCGCCGTCCCATTCGAAGGAGGCGATGGTCAGCAGCGGGACCATCTGCACATCACAGACAGTGCAGTGTCGGGGGTTGGGATCGGTGCGGCCCCACGGAGGCCAGCCGCCGACCTTCCACCCGGGCGCGTCAGCCAGATGGACGTCATAGAAGTCCCGCGGATACTCAGCGTAGGCACTGTCCACGTCGGCACCGGCTGCCTGCCATCTGCCCCAGTCCTCCACCATCAGCAGCATCTGCGGGCTCAGATCGAGGCTGGCGGGATAGTCGGTGATCGCTTCCGGTGCCAGCACGCACGGTTCCGGCACATAGCCCTCGTAGTTCACCTCGTACGGCTCGGGCGGTGCGGCGAGGATGTCGGTGACCTCCGCGGCGGACCGCCAGAACAGCGCGGTCGACGGCTTCCAATTCGGAACGTGGTCGTAGGGACACCACAGCACCTGGAGCAGATCGGCCTGTCCGGGCGGCCGCAACAGGGGTATGTCGCGCAGATACAGCTGGGCCACGGGCAGCATGGGGACCGGGCAGTCCGCGGGCAACGGAGGGCCGGCGTCGAGTCGCTGCGCGAGCATCGCGGCGTTCCGTTCCTTGACCGCCTCCTCCTCGGGCGTTGCCCCAGGACCATCGTGATCACCGTGCCGCCGGGCCCGCATGCGCCGTATGAGCCGCACTTCGGCCGGCGACTGTCGGAACCCACTGTCACGGTGCAGGTGCGAGGCTTCGCAGTGCGGCCATGGCTCCTTGGCCGGCCACAGCAACGGCCCCCCGACCGAACTCTCCCCGGCCGAAGGCGACCCGGGACGAGGGTGCAGCCGAATCGCAGGACGTGCCAACGGCGCCAGCTCGGGAAAGACCGCGGCCGCGTCCACGGGCCGCGGCGGAGTAGTACGTAGGAAAACCATGCCCGTGATCCTGCCACCAGCCACTGACAACCCCCACCCGCCTCAACCAGCGTCGGAGACATCGGTGTTCAGCTGGTCAAGTCCAACGCATGAAGCCTCGGTGACAGCGACAGCAAGCCTGCCTGCGTGACAACTGGCGTGCCTCGGCTCCGCCGTCACTCGATCAGTGGCCACTCTGAAAAGGCTCGGTGAGTGGCGGCGGCGGCCGCGGCACCGGCCCTCGGCAGACGGGTCGGGCTCGCCGCGTTCGCCGGCCCGCATCGTGCCGGACGGCTACATAGCGGAGGACGGGAGAGGCCGCCGCGGAGACAGCGGCGGGGTGCGGAATGCTGCCATCGGTCCTCGGCGTCGCGGGCCCCCGGGCACAGTCGATTTGGTGTCCAGGGGTCGGGATCTTCACGCTCGGAGGATCCGTGGGCTGCCTTGCCGCGGCCCTTTGACCCGCAGCTTCCAAGAAAGCTGCCTGCGGAGACGTTTGTTCGCGCGTAGACGGTGCACACGGAGAGCTGACACGATCTTTACAAGGAAGTGGAGCAGCATCATGGGTGTCATCGCGTGGATCATCATCGGCTTGCTCGCCGGCGCCATCGCCAAGGCCCTGATGCCGGGCAAGGACCCCGGCGGCATCATCATCACCATGCTCATCGGTATCGCCGGCGGTCTGCTCGGCGGCTGGCTCGGCAAGGTCATCTTCGGCGTCGACTCCATCGACGGATTCTTCGACATCTCGACCTGGATAGCCGCGATCGTCGGCTCCTTCATCCTGCTCGCCGTCTACCGCCTCCTCACCGGCAACCGGCGCTCGCACGGTCACGCGTGACCTGCTGAAGCCACACGCATCCGAGACACCAGACGGCTCCCGCACCTGCTCGCAGGACGGGAGCCGTCAGCATGGGCGCCGCAAGAGCTCAAATCCTGGTCCTATTTCTTCGCCTGCGGCCGCGATGACGGCTACGGCGGAATTCCAGCCGTAACACGGCGCGTGCGAGCGGATCACGGCGACACATCGACCGCCAGGACCAGGCGCCCGCCGTCGAAACGCGGCAGCGACAATCCGGGCCGCACCGTCCGCAGTCGGCCGGTGTCGATCCGGCCGTGGTTCAAGGCTCCGTACATCGCTCCGTGCCCACGACGATGCTCGGGCAACAGCGTCAGGTCCACCGGGGACCTCACCGCACCGTCCGCGCACAGCACCGCGTCGGCCAGGGGGAGCAACTCGTCGTGCCGCGTGGTCAGACACTCGTAGAACTCGCCCCGGCGGCGTGACGCTTCCGCGAACGCTTCCCGCCGGACATCGTCACGCGGCAGACTCACCCTCACGGTGTTCGTCCCGGTCACGCGCACCTTGGACGGAGGGCATGATCAGACGAAGGGCGCCCCACGTCCTGCGAACGTCCAGGTGAGCTACCCAGTTCGAGACACCGTTCGAGGCCGGAAGAAAAAGAACAAGCTGAGGCGGGTGCGCCGGTGACGCCGCTCCGCCGACGTGCCGGGGGGCCGACCCCCGCGTGGGGAAACCGGCCCTCCGATCGTGCTTCAGCCCTTGAGGGGGATCACCACGGCCACCATCAGCGGAGGGCCACCGCTTCCGGGCGACGGCAGCCTCTCCGCCAGGTTGTAGCTGTCACGCTTGAACCGCGCGTACTCGAAGAAGCCCACCGAGACCTTCTGGTCCCGCGCGGTCATGATCAGGCCGCCGGGCCCCGGCTGGGCCGCCACCTGCCAGCCACCGGCGGTGAACTTCGGCGCCAGGCACGCGGCCTTCAGCGAGCAGGAACCGTCGCTCATCAGCACATAGGTCAGGTTCCAGCCCCCTCCCGGACTGATCTGGGTGGTGTCGCCCAGCGCGTGCACAGCAGGCACTCGAAGCCTCGCGACCTCGGACTTCGACGGTGTGGCCGGCGAGGAACAGCCCGCGAGGAACCCGGCGCACCCCAGCACCAGCAGGGGTGCGCCGAACCGTACGATCGCCGACGTCATCGCGCTTTGGCCCCGTACCGCGGATACGGCACCGAGTGGATGTCGAACAGCGTGAGGACGTTGTGCTCGTCTCGGCGCGGCTGTGAGCTCGGCAGCAAGATCGGACATCGGGTCAGCCCTCTCCAAGCGGAAGCACGAGCCCCGGGTGGGGCCAAGTCACACTGACAGATCATGGTCCAGAGATCACCGAGTGGGGCCACAACTCAGTGACGGGGGAGGCCACTCAAGGATGTCGAAGCCATCGTGACGCGGCATGCACCTGATGTCCCACATCGCCGCCACTCGTCCACGCGTGACAGAGTACGGGCCGACACCGGCTACCGCACCGAAGTCATCGACCACGGCACCCAACTTGGCATCGACGTCGAAGTCGTTCAACGCGAGCCGGGCGTCAAAGGCTTCAAGGTGATCCCACGGCGCTGGGTCGTCGAGCGCACCTTCGGCCCGGCTCATGCACCGCCGCCTGGCCCGCGACCAGGAAACACACCGTCATCGCTCCGAAGGCATGATCCATGTCGCGATGATCGACCTCGGGAGCCGCAGACTCACCCGCGAGTCCACCCCCAACTGGCGCGACACCTGAACCTCGAGCCGAACAACCTCGCCGGGACAAAACGCTTTATTCAAGCGGCGGTTGCTGTCGGCAGCGCGCCGCGCAGAACGGTGCGCAGGCCAGGCGGGGCGTCGTGGTGCTGTGGCGTGATCATGGTGATCGGCTCCCGGTGAACCAAGGAAGCCGGGCGGGTGCCCCGGGCATGCGCTCGAGGGCACTCGCGGTCGGTGAGGCGCATCGGGTGGGGTCGGGTGGGGCGTTCAGCTGTCCAGGCGGCGCCCTGCGAGCCAGGTGACCATGGTGGGGTCGTGGTGGTCGAAGAACACGGAGCTGCCGGTGTCGAGGGTGGCGATCCGGGCCATCTGCTCGCGGGTGAGTTCGAAGTCGAAGACGTCGATGTTCTCGGCCATGCGCTCGCCGCGTACGGACTTGGGGATGGCGACGACGTCGCGCTGGGTGAGCCGGCGCAGGACGACCTGGGCGACGGACTTGTCGTGTGCCTTCCCGATTTCGGCGAGCAGCGGGTTGGTGAACAGGTCGTTCCTGCCTTCGGCGAAGCCACCCCAGGACTGGATGTGCACCCCGTGTTCGCGCATGAAGTCCTGGTGGTCGGCGCGTTGGAAGAAGGGGTGGGTCTCGATCTGGTTGACCTGCGGGGTGATCTTGTTGTTGATGATCAGGTCGATCAGCCGGCCGGGGTGGAAGTTGGCGACCCCGATCGCCTTGGCCACCCCCTCGCGGTGAGGGCTTCCATGGCGCGCCACTGGCCGTGGACGTCGTCGAAGGGCTGGTGCATCAGGTACAGGTCGAGGTGGTCCAAGCCCAGTTTGGCCAGGGACGTCTCGAACGCGCGGCGGGTGTTGTCCCAGGGACGTCTCGAACGCGCGGCGGGTGTTGTCCTCGGCGGGGGCGTCCTGGACCCACAGCTTGGTGGTGACGAACAGGTCCTTGCGCGGGATGCCGCTGGACTTGATGGCGCGGCCTACGGCTTCTTCGTTGCCGTAGGCCGCGGCGGTGTCCACCAGGCGGTAGCCGGCGGCCAGTGCCTCGGAGACGGCACGCTCGGTGTCCTCGGCGGGGATCTGGTACGCGCCGAGCCGAGGAGCGGCATCTCGACGCCGTTGTTGAGGGTGACGGTCTGTATGAGCCGGATGTCCTTCGCCGTGCGGCGCGGTGGTGGTCAGGGGCGGATGAGGGCCTTGAGGACCTGGCGGTCGGCCATCGCCCGGTAGGCGTCCGGTGTCCGGTCGAGGCTGAATTCCTGGTCGAAGACGCGGCCGGGGGCGATCCTTCCGTCCAGGACGTCGGGCAGCAGCTGCTCGACGTAGGCACGCGCGGGGCTGGCGCCACCGGTCAGGGTGATGTTGCGCATGAATTCGGCCGGGCCGATCGGGCCATGCTCGTACTGGGGGACGCCCAGCCTGCTGATGATGCCGCCGTCCAGGACCGCGCCGAGCGCGGTGTCGAGGGACTGTCGGGTGCCGACGGCCTCGATGACCTTGTCCACGCCTCCGGTCAGCTCGCGGATGCGGGCGATGCCCTCCTCGCCGCGCTCGGCGACCACGTCGGTGACGCCGAACTCGCGGCCCAGTCGGGTGCGGGCCTCGTGGCGGCCGGCGAGCACGATCCGTTCGGCACCGAGCCGCTTGGCGGCGATCACCGCGCACAGGCCGACCGCGCCGTCCCCGATGACCAGCACCGCATCGCCGCGGCCGACGCCGGCGGTGACGGCGCCGTGGTGGCCGGTGGTCATCACGTCGGACAGTGCCAGCAGCGACGGCAGCAGCGCGGAGTCGGCGGCAACCGGCAGCTTCACCAGGGTGCCGGCGGCGTAAGGGACCCGGACGGCTTCGCCCTGCCCGCCGTCCACCCCGTCGAAGCCGTACCGGCCACCGTTGCGGCACGAGATGTGCAGGCCCTTGGCGCAGTAGTCGCAGCTGTTGTCGCTGTAGGTGAACGGGGCGACGACCAGATCACCGGCCTTCAGGCCCGTCACTTCCGTGCCGGTCTCCTCCACGACGCCGAGGAACTCGTGCCCCATGGGGCGGCCGGTGCCGGTCGCGGGCATCGACCCGTACGGCCACAGGTCGCTGCCGCACACGCACGCGGCCACCGTGCGCACCACCGCGTCGGTGGGCCGGACGATCTTCGGGTCGGGCCGGATTTCGACGCGGACGTCTCCGGCTCCGTACATCACTGATGCACGCATGAAAGGTTCTACTCCAAACAAGGGGCGGGGGCGCCACGCGATGCGCGGCGTGCCAGGGCCGGGGTCAGCGTTCGAGCATGCGGGCCTGGGCTTCGGTGTGGGTGGCTCCGGCGGCGGGTGGCAGGTTGGAGAGCCGGTCGAGCTGCTCGTCGGTCAGCGTGACGGCATCGGCGGCGGCGTTCTCCTCGACCCGGCTGACACGCTTGGTGCCGGGGATGGGGGCGATGTCGTCGCCCTGGGCGAGCAGCCAGGCGAGCGCCACCTGACCGGGCGTGGCACCGGCTTCGTCGGCAAGGGCCCTGACCTCGTCGGCGAGCGCCAGGTTGTGCGGGAAGTTCTCGCCGGTGAAGCGCGGGTTGTCGCGGCGGAAGTCGTTCTCGTCGAACTCGTCGGTGGAGCGGACGGTGCCGGTAAGGACGCCGCGGCCCAGCGGGGAGAAGGGCACGAGGCCGACGTTCAGCTCCCGCAGGACGGGCAGCACGCGCTCCTCGACACCGCGAGTGAACAGCGAGTACTCGGACTGCACCGCGGTGACCGGCTGGACGGCGTGGGCGCGGCGGATCGTGTCCGGGCCCGCCTCCGAGAGGCCGAAGGTCCGTACCTTGCCCTCGGTGATCAGCTCGCTCACCGCGCCGGCGGTCTCCTCGATCGGGGTGTGAGGGTCCACCCGGTGCTGGTAGTACAGGTCGATGTGGTCGGTGCCCAGCCGTTTGAGGGAGCCCTCGACCGCGGTGCGGATGTTGGCCGGGCTGGAGTCCAGGTTCCCCGCGCCCTCGCCGGCGTGTGAGACCAGGCCGAATTTGGTGGCGAGCACCACCTTGTCCCGGCGGCCCTTCAGCGCCCGCCCGAGCAGCTCCTCGTTGATGTACGGGCCGTAGATCTCGGCGGTGTCGATGAGCGTGACGCCCAGCTCCAGCGCCCGGTGCACGGTCCTGATCGACTCCGCGTCATCGGTGCCCGAGCCGGTGTAGCCGTGGGACATGCCCATCGCGCCCAGCCCGATCCGGGAAACTTCCAGGTCACGCAGCTTGATGTACCGCATCTCGCCCTCTTTCGATCATGGTGTTACCCGGCCTCTCGCTCTCGCCCGGTCCGGCAGGTGGTGTCGGTCGAAACCCGGGTGGCGGCGAAGGGGCCCGGCGTCTTCCTCATTCACCTTCGCCCGGATTGCTCAGACGTGGCAGGGCGGGCTCTTCGGGGGTAATGACAGAGCCCCCTACCGCCCACGCAGCGGGTGCCCAGCGGGTGAGACTGGAGTCATGGCATCGACGAGCGCGCACAGCGAGGGCGCCGAGCTGGGCCGCTACCTGCGCGCCCGCCGCACCCAGACCAGTCCCGACCACGTCGGCCTCACCGTCGGCACCGGCATCCGCCGTACCCCCGGCCTGCGCCGCGAGGAGCTGGCCACCCTCGCCGGGATCAGCATCGACTACTACGTAAGACTGGAACGCGGCAGGGAGACCCGCCCCAGTCCCGCCGTCCTCGACTCCCTTGCCCGCGCTCTGCACATGGACGAGCAAGAGCACCAGCATCTGCGCGAGCTCGCCGCCCGTGCCGCCCGCTACGCCCCCGAACCCCCGCCGGCCCCGAGCCGCACCGTGCGCCCCCACCTGAAGCTGCTGCTTGAGTCGCTGCGACCGAACCCCGCCTACGTGATCAGCCGCAGCATGGACATGCTTGCCTGGAACCCGGGCGGCCTCGCCCTGTACGCGGGCCTGGAGGACTGGCCGGCCAAACACCGCAACCTCGCCCGCTACCTCTTCCTCCACCCGGCCGCGCGGGATCTCTTCGGCGACTGGGACCGCCAGATCACCGGCTGCGTCGCCCGGCTGCGCGCCGTCGCCGGCACCGCCCCCGACGCTCCCGACCTGACGAACCTGGTCGGTGAACTTCTCCTCAAGAGCCCCGACTTCGCCCGGCTGTGGGAACGCTACGAGGTCACCGGCCGCAAGCCCGCGCAGAAGACCTTCCAGCACCCCCGCGTCGGCACGATCACGCTCACCTCCCAGTCCATGCAGCTGGAAGGCACCCCCGGCCAGCGCATCGGCGTCTACACGGCCGAACCCGGCACCCCCGACCACGACGCCATGATGTTGCTCGACATGACCGCGCCCGTAGCCGAGGCCCGCCGAGAGATCCCGCACACGTCACCCTGACCGTTGTTCTGACAAGCGGTCGTTCGCCGACAGGCGGCGGGCGAGAAACGGACTGCCGCGTTCGGTGGAGTCGCTGCGTCCGCGGTGTTGGAAGCCATCGACGGGGGCCAGGACGCGGAACACGCGAATGCCGAGTTCCGGGAATTGAACATGGCAGTCCGTGACCGTGGTCCCGGCAGTGTCCGCATTCCCGACGAGCAGATCTCCTGACGCGGGCCGTCACACAGCCGCCGTGCGGGGGAGGGATCGGTGATGGGCGGCTCGGGCTCGGCCCAGCGGTGAAGTCCTGGCGAGCCCAGCTTCGTCCCCGGGTGGCCGCTCACCGCGGCCGCCCTGTCCGGTGAACACCGTCACGACGCCTGGTCGGAACCCGTAGGCCGCCGCAGCCTTGTGGCGTCCGCCAAGCAGTTGTCAGGCCGGCTGGCTGTCAGAGGCTTCCGCGGAACATGAATGGCTGGAGCGATCGATGGCACGCACCTTGTCGAGGTCGTCGGCGAGGGTGTGACCCGCCGGGGCCCGAGGACGGCCACCTCGGTCCCCTTGGTGAGCCTGACGAAGTGGAAGTGGATCCGGCGCCGGATGGGCGAATTGCGGAAGCGAGTACAGGCGATGCTGGTCCTGGCAAAGACGGCCTAGTACCAAGGACGGGTGTCGTGCGCGGGCAGCGGCCGCAGTGTGGACCAGCGTTCCAACAGGCGTGCGGCCAGGGCAGAACTGAGGCGGCCCACGGCGTGCAGGTGGTCGTGGTCGCCGGTCATGTCGGCGACCACGCCGAGGCGGTGGACGAGCCGTTCGCGGGCGGAGATGTGGCCCCACTCGAAGTCCTCGGTGGGTACCCGAGCGAGCTGGTCGGCCGTCCCGCGGTGGGCCCGCTCGACGAGCGCGTCCCCCTGGATCAGCCAGCCGGCGCACGCGTCGGCGAGGTCGCCCGGTACATCCCTGCCGGTGAGACCGCGCCAGGTGGTCCGGTAGATGCCCTCGACCTCCGCGAGCGGGGCATCGGTGACCGACATCGCGCACCAGCAAGTGGGGAAGCCGATGCGGAAGTACGCGAGTTCGACCAGTCCGTTGCCGAGCGAGGCCCGTTCGAAGTCGACGAAACGGACACCGTCGGTGGCGCGCAGGTCGTTGCCCGGGCACGGGTCGCCGTGCAGCAGCGCGTGATGCGAAGTGGGGTCCAACCGGTCCAGGAGAGCGGCGAGTTCATCGGGCACCGCGAACGGGACGGGCACGTCGAGCGACCGGGCCAGGGCGAGGAAGGACTCCGCGTCGGCGGCCGTGGGCCCCGACCAGGCGGGGAGCGCGCCCGCGTCGGCGGATCCGGTCAGGGCGTGCAGTCGGGCGAGAGACTCGGCGTACCCCGGCATCCAGTCGTCCGTGTTGCCGAGGTCGTCCAGGTGTTCGAGAACCATCACCCGTGCGGGCAGGTCCGTGGCGAGCACCGCGGGTGCCACGGCCGGCCCGGTCGCCCGCCCCGCCAGACGCAGCCCGGCGACCTCTCGCGCGAAGCGCGTGTCCGCGTCGGCGCCCGTGTCACCGCCGTCGGTGATCTGCTTGACGATCACCAGACTCCGGTCGGCCAGCCGCACCCGCCACACCCGTGACCGCGGACTGCTGTCCAGAAGCTGGGTCCCCTTGGGGATGCCCACGGTGGAACGCAGCACTTCGTCGAACGGAAGCCGGTTCAGCATGCGGACGAGCTTAAGGTCTGTTGAGTAAATCGCGGACGCCTGGACTCCTTCACCCAGTCGGTTGAGCCAGCCGTCAAAGATCTTCTAGAAGGCGGAAGGCGGAAGGCGGAAGGCGGAAGGCGGAAGGCGGAAGGCGGAAGGCGGAAGGCGGAAGGGGGTAGGGGGCAGCAGGTGCGGGGCGCGGTCCCCGAAGGCGGCGAAGACCTCGTTCTTCGCTGGGCCCCACAGCTCCGTCATGAAGGCGAGGTCGACGCGGCCGGTCCTGGCCCAGATCCCGCCGAGAGGCTCCGCTCACTGCTGGGCCAGTACGCTGGTGAAGTCCTCGGCGCGGATGATCCGGATCAGGCCCGATTCGACGAGCGGGCCGGAGAAATACTCCAGGTCCGTGGCCGTGTCGTACTTCTCATCCTCGCGCGCCGTCGGGTCGTCGAGGATTCCGACAAGCAGAACCGCCCGCTCCTCGGGCGAGATCTCCGCCCGGCTCTCCGGCGCGGTCTCATCCGAGGCGCGGCGCCGTCCCTTTGGGAGCAGGCCCTCCAGCCAGTGCTCTCTGTCGAGGGGAAGGACCGGCGGGTCACGAAGGTCATGGCGGCCGATCACACCCACACCGCGTTCGCGTTGTGCACGACGGACGAGGACGTGATGGGGCTGATGAACGAACTCGTGCGGGAACGGGAGCTGTCGGCCCAGGAGTTGGTGGAGCGGGCCGCCGCCGTCATCGGGACGCTCCGCGTGACGATGTACGTCGCGGTGGAACCGCTCAGGCGCTGGTCCAACGGGCCCTACCGCGGCAACGACGTGAGCCCCGGACTCGTCGATCAGAGGATCATTCGCGCTTCCGTCGGGGGCGGACGCTTCCGCGCGATGCTGCGCGAGGGGAGCGGTCCGGGGACCTGAAGACGAGGGACCCCAGGGCGGGGCGATCCCCGGATGCGAGGGGAGCAGGAGCTGTTGAGGTCGAGCGGCGCCTGGTCACGAGGGCTGGCCGGATCAAGCAGATCTGTCTGCTTCGGCAGTTGAGTGAGGTTCCCACAGCACGACCGCTGAGGTTTCGTCGACGCGGGCGACGTAGTGCCGGTCTCCGATCCGGCACTCGATACGCCACTCGTGGGTTTCGGCGTTCTCCGACGCCGTCAGGAGGCGGGGCGTGGGTGCGTCCGGGGGAGAAACCGCCGCCGAGGACGCCTTCACTTTTGCCCATGCCTGGTCGAAGTCCCAGTCCGGCGGCGACGGGGTGTGCGAGCGCCGGCGGTTCCAGCGGGCGCGCAAGGCGGAGCCGCCCGCGGTCAGCAGGAGTGTGGTGATCGTGGAGACCGATGCCTCACCGGCAGCCTCCAGTAGGTCGGACGCGCCGCGTTCGGGTGTACGTGACGCTGCCAAGGCAGCACGTGCGACGCGGAGTTCAGCCTTCTCCGCGTCGGACAGCGGGGCAGGGTCGGGCATCAGCAGCACAGCGATCGTTCCGGCGGGTGAGGGCTCGAGAGGAAAGGCGATCGGGTAGGTCGGTGCGCTCAGGTTCTCTTTCGCGGCGGCTTCTTGTGACATGTGCTGTCTACTCCCGGAGCAGTAGGGTCTGCCGCTAATCTCCCCTTGAGGGGGATGATGGGCATGTCGGGCACAGATGTGACGTCTGGACGTTCATGGGCGCTGGAATTGTTCTGGCAGGTCGGAACATATCGGTCGATCCGTAGATTACGCAGGCGAGTTGGGGATCTGCTGATCGCTGTGCCGTTGTCGGCCCTCGGATTGGTCTGGGAGTGGCGTCGAAGCGACACCAGGCCGCTGCCGACAAATTGGGCCGAGTCGCCGGGGCACGCGTGGGTGGTGGTGTCCCAACAGCACCAGGGACCAAGGTGGTTGGATCCCGACATGGTCCTGCCGGTCCTGGACCAATGGATCAACGGCACGCGCGCGATGGCCTGGTTTCCGGTCCTCCTTGCTGTGGTGGTCTTCCTGGTGCTGCGTGGGCGTGTGAAGGGCGTCCTGAACGATGTCCTGCTGGTCGACCCGGACGACCAGCAGGACACTCCGACGCGCCGTGACTGGGTTGAACTCGCCCGAAAACTGCTGCTGGTGCCGGTTGTCGCGATCGCGGCGTCCGTCTACCTTTTGTGGGACGGATACGGAGACTGGAGCGCACGGTATGTGCCGCTGCTGGTCGCCGTCGGCGCCGCCTTTCTCGTCGGGCGCATGGACAGCACGGTTTCACGGCGTCCGCGGACCAACGCCGGATGCCGAGTCCCGATGCGCACGCTGCTGTCGCGCCGGGGGCGGCGTGCTGTCCGGGAGGTCGCTTTCCAGCACGCACTTTTCCAGGCGGGCGCGGGATGGTGGAACGTCGACGTCGTGGAGGAGGGCCGGCCCCCGGAGCCGTACTCGGAAGACGACGAACACGACGGCGGGCGCGCGAGGCGCCGGGAGTGGTTCCTGCAGCGGGCCTGGGCATTCCGGGATGCCGGAGGGGCTGCCTCTCTCGGTTGGTACACGGGCTGGGCCATCGACATGTGCGTGAACGTGGGGGACCTGGAGACGGCGGAGGATCTGCTGCGCGGGGCCGCGGACGTGGCCGGAGCGGCTGACACCAGGTCCTGCCGTGCAGCGGAGGCCGCATTGTTGGACGTCGTCGGGGCTCCTTCGCTGGCGGCCGAGCAGTGGCGGAAGGCCATGGAGGGGCCGGGTCGGGTCCCGCTGGCTCTGCGGGTGCGGGCCGAGCGGTGCCCTGCCTTCGTCACCTCGAAGGGGCGGGCGCCGTCGGCGTGGCGTTTGACCCGGCTCGCGTGGTTCCAGACGGGGCAACTGCTCGTTACCGAACTGGCCGGCCGGCTTCAGGAGGACTGGCCGGGACCCGCTGAGGACAGGGGCGTCGCCCGACTCGATGAGCTGATCGATGCGGTCGGTGCGGCCGCGCTCCTGGACGATACCGACGTGTACGCGGGGGCTGCGAGGGACAAGGCGGCGGCCCTGTATTCCCTGGGCGAGGCCCGTGCGGCGGCAGGCCGCACCATGCCTGCCGCCGATGCCCACCTCGCCGCCGTGGACGCGTATTTGACGCTGCGTGACCCCTCCGGAGTCGGCCGTGCCCTGGCCTCGGCATGCCTGGCTTTTCTGTCCCATCCCCGGCTTCGTGCCACCGAGGCGCAGCACGCCCTGGACCTGCTGCGCGTCGCCCTTGGCCTCATGGAGCAACGGCGGGCCGCGTTGCGTGATCCCGATCGCCGCAGTGCGGTGGCTCGTCAGGACGAACCGCTGCATGATGCCGTACTGGACCTGGTCGCCGAAGACCGGCACTGCGATGCCGCCGCGCGCGCGGAACTCGCGCTGTGGCTGATGGAGTCGCGGCGGCGCAGTATCAGGGACCATGTCCTCACCGATGCCGGCGTCCCGGACGATGCCGAATTCGCCGCGCAGTGGCGCGAGCTGGAATCCCGGGAGGCGGAGCAGCACGTGCCGCCGCCACACTCCGGCTGGGCCAAGGCGTGGGAGGAAGCGCTGTCGGCTCCCGAACTCGCCGATGCCAAGGCGAACGTGTGGGCGACGATCACCGCGCTGCACGCTGCCCTGCCCGCGCCGACTGCCACCGACATGTCCTCGTCGCTGCGCCGCGCCGGCGACGCGGTGGTGCTCACGTTCCGCACCCGGCGTACCCCGTCGGCCGGTTGGACGGTGGACACGGTCATGGCCGCCCCGGGCTTCCCGCCGCGGCTCTACCGTGCCGTTCTGCCTGCCGCTCGCCGGCACGACGGTGACCCGGTGTCCGTCGCCCACGACGCGTGCCTCACGCTGGATGCTCTGCACAGCGGTGACCACGCCGCCGTGAGCCATCTCATCCGCAACGTCGGTTGTGACCTCTTGGCCTGGAAGGACATCGCCACCGCGGTGCTGCCGCCCGGCCTCGGCCGAGTTCTCACCACACGACGTTCGACAGCACGCCGGCCCGTCCTCATCGTTGTCCCCGACGGCCCCGTCGCCGCACTGCCGCTGGCGGGACTTCCCCTGGACGACGGCGAACTGCTGGGCGAACGCGCCTTGGTGACGCTCGCTCCATCCCTCGCTGTGCTGCGTGAGCCGGAGCCGGGCGGAGCCACCGGTCCGAGCACGCAGCGGGTGATTCTCCACCTGGACGCGCATGCCCTGAAGGTCTACGGCCAGGAGACCGATCTGCATGCAGGCGACGCCCGCGTGCGGCTGAGCACCGACCGCGCGAGCCTCATCGAGGAACTGGGTGTCCGCCCTGCCGCGGACATGGCCCTGCTCGCGGCCCACGGTGAGTTGGTCCGTACGCCGGGCGCACCGGACAGTGGGAACGAATGCCTGCCGCGACTGGCGGACGGCAGCACGCTTTCCGCTGCGACGGCGTTGGGTCTGGCCTGGCCCAACACCGTTCTTCTCGGGACCTGTTGGGTCAGCCGTCTCGACACCGCCTTCGGCCGTGACCCGGTCAGCTTCCCCATGTCATGTCTGCTCGCCGGAGCGCGGACCGTAGCCGGGGCCACCGGACCCGTCCAGGACAAGGTCGCCTCGGACGTCTTCGGCGGAAGCACCGCCGAGGCTCTTGGCGGCCGGGATCTGTGGGACTCCTTCCACCTGCGTCTGCGCCGTCATCTGCGCGACGGTTTCGGGGACGCGGCCGCTCCCGTGGCTGGACCCGGCATCGCCGTCTGGACCGTCCAGCCGCCGGTCGCGCCGGCACCGACAACCCACCGCCCACTGTGGGACCGCGACGGCCTGACCACAGGAACCGCCCGCAGCGATGACTCACCCTTCCACACACGGACTGGACACGAACTGCTTCTTCCCACGGCCTCCGAGGCACTCTCCATCGCCCTGCGCCACGCGGCGGGCGGCGCCCGACCACAGCAGGTCGTCGACACGTTGGGACTGGCCCTGGCGATAGCGGCCACCGACCCGGTGGGCAGATGGGAGGACTTCGCCGACATGGACGGCGGTGCGGGCCCCGCCACCTTGCCGCTCTCGGAGCAATCCACCGTCGACGTCGTTCTGGCGGACGGAACCTGGGTGGAGGCCACCGTCACGGTAGCCGTCGCTCTGGAGATTGCCGAACTCCTGCGCCGTCACCTCGACGACGAGTGGCTGCACCCCCAACACGCCGTGTACGGCCTCATGCACATCGAGGAGACGGACGGGCCCCGGCCATCGATCTTCTTCCATGCGTCACCGCGGCGAGGACGGCAGAAGCTGGCCGCGCACGCGTTCAACGGCGCCGACCTGCCCCACCCCGACGAACTCTCCAACGACGACCATCATCCTGGCCCGCAACCCCCGGCCGACGACGACCTGGCGATCCGCCTTCGCGGACTGGGCCGCCAATACTTGAAAATGGCGCTCATCGCGGCGGCAGTTGCCGGCATCATCCTCGGCTTCTTCCTTCCGGACATGGCCCGGATCGCCCGCACTCCGTCGCTGGGTGCGCAGTTCCGGCCCGTGCGCCTATCCACGGGCGAGATCGTCAACGAAGTTATCTGGACGGTCGACGGCGGCCCCGCAAACGCTGCTGGACTGCACCCCGGCGACATCATGACCGCACACGGCAGCCTGCCCGACGGCCGCACGGCGATGATCGTCTCCTCCCCGGTCGGCACACCGTTGCGCCGACTGACCCTGACGCCGGTGGCACCACGATGCCTGGTGATGCGCTGCTGAGGTCTGCCCGGTGCATCCGGAACGTTTCGCGGTACACGCCATCGCCGGTCGGCGACGGCGCACAACGGCATTCCGCCGACGCAGTACAGGTGGACTGACCTGCAGACCAGCAGGCGACTGCTGCCGAGCCACGTCACAGGGGTGCGGCCAAGATGCACCCGGCGGTTGTGAGCGGGCGTGTTGATGTCAGGGGTTGTGCCTCAGAGGTGTTCGGTCGTTGATTGCCTGGTCATGCATTGTGGGCGTGTGCCGGCCTGCTGTCATGAGGTGACCAAGGGGCTGCCGTTCAGCAGCTGGGGCAGGGCGGGTCGGCTGTCGTGGGAGTGGGCGTTCCTACTGGGGTTCTTCAGAGGCCGGTGTGCTGTCGGCGCACCTCGACGGCGATCTGTTCGGGCGCTCCGGGACGAAGCCGAGGGCCGCAGGAAGGCGACCTTGAACGCGGAGACGTGCGATTCGTGACCTTGGGCGAGCGACATCTGTGGAAGTTCCCGAGTACCTGACGGGGCTGCGGCTGTCCGCAACCGCAGTTATGGACAGCCCTTAGGAAGGCACCGGAAGACGCGCGAGATCACCTCAGTCCTGTGCGTCACCCTCTTCGAAATGCAGCGCCAGCGCGCGCAGGATGTCAGCAGTGGACACCTCCGCTGCGCCGTCGTCGTGCGCCTCGGCGAGAGTGACGAACGCCAGGGCGAATGCGGCTGCCATCTGCTCGATGGCCGGTGACCACTCGCGCTTGACGGCCATGGTCACGTCGCGGATGGTCGCGTCGGGAGCGAACGCCAGCTTCGGCATGAGATCCGTCAGGAGCGAGGAGATCATCCCGGATGTCGGTTCGTCGCCCTGCTCCCGGCCTTCGCGGATCAGTCGCCGTCTCTCGAGGGCTTCCGTCAGTACGGCAACGACTGCTTGCATTACCTCGCGGTGCTCCATGCACGGCAGCCTACGACTCCAGTGCGAAGCCACGGTTCGGATGAGCGTGGGCTGTTCGTGTGCAGAGGTGAGCGCTTCGGCCCTCCCAGGTCCACGAGTGCAGCCCCTACCACGGAACCAAGAGTCCCCACTGACTTTCACTGCCTGCCGGGCTCGAGGGCTTCCGTCTGATGAACGACCCCGAGCGACGCCAGTCCCTCGGCCGCGCACAGGCGGTCTGACGCGCCGCCTACCTGGGTCTGGAGGATCTGGTAGGCGGCACCGTGTTCGTGTCCCCACCACATCGCCGCGCGCCACAGGGCCCGCCCGTATCCGCGGCCGCGGTACTGCGGGAGCACGCCGAAGTACTGCGGCAGGAGGCGAACGACCCCGGTGGCGTCGGGCATGGTGTCCATCGGCCCGATGGCGCCGACCACCCGGCCCTCGTGCACCACGGTGAGGACCGGGCCGGTCTCCCCGGCCCGCATCCGCTCGTGCAGGAACGCGAACCCGTCCGCGGCCATGGCGCCGGCGAACTCCCCGAACCCGGCTCCCGCCGACAGCTGGTCGCACTCGTGGACCGGGAGTCCGGGTGCCGGTCCGGGCCCGGCGGTGAAGTCCCTGAGCTGCACGCGGATTCCACCTCGGGCGAGCTCGTCGGGCTGGCCGGGGGCGAGGAACGATACGACCCGGGCCCGGACCGCGCCGTGCGCGTGGGCGAGCTGCCGGGCGAGTCCTGAGGCGGTGGCGAGGCTCTCCGGGGAGGACCTATACGCGTGGACTCGGACCGTACGGGTACCGCGGTCCACGAGTGTCGGCACGAGGGTACGTCGGCGGTCGTGCTCTATCGCGTCGACCAGGACCTGCTCGGCCTTCCGGTCGGACCACCGGCGGTCCTTGTCGTGGGGAAGGAAGCGGTCTGTCCCGGCGGCCTCCACCACGGCGGCGAAGACGTCGGGGAGCGGGCTGCCCGGGTGGATGGGGCCGAGGGTCGGCACGTACGGTACGGGCATCACAGGCTCTAACCAGTCCCAGCGGAAGCGCATACCCGTACGCTACGCGCGCACGACGGCCAACGCTGGGGCCCAGGGGAGCAACATCCCAGGTCATGGCCGTACTGTCCCCCCTCACAGATGCGATCCAGGGGTGGGCAGTGAAGAACGTCGTCATACGAAGATGGGCCGTCCGCGCCGCAGGCATGGTCCTGGGCCTCGGAGCGGCCGGCTGCGGTGCCGAGAAGGGCGGGGGCTCCACCGCGGACCACGCCCCGGGCGCGGAGATCGCCGCGCGAACGGCTTCCGCCGCGACGCCGACGCCGAAAGGCCCGGCACAGCGCCCCCTGACGCAGCATCAGCTCGAACGGGCGGTGGTCGACGAGCGGGACCTGCCGGGGTGGAGCATCACCAGGCTGGGCTCCGGCACGGACGGCTTCGGCGACGGCACCGTCAGCGCCCTGCACGAGGAGGCCACGCGTCCCGTGTCCTGCGCGCCGGTCGGCTCCGCCGTGGCGGGCGGCGCCAGCAGGTACGCCCCGCTCGGCAGCGTGACGCGCATGGCCCAGAGCGACGACGGAATATCCACCTTCCACCTCGTGTCCTATCGCGCGGCCGCTGCCGCGCGGGTGATGCACGAACTGCGGTCGGCCCTGGCGACCTGCACGACGTACACGATGAAGTGGCCGACGCATACGACCTTCGAGGACCTGCGTCGCACCGACGATCCGCATCAGGGTGACGAGGGGGTGTCGTTCCAACTCGACGTCGTTTCATCGTTTCCCGCCATGGACGGCGATCCCGTCAGGACGCTCCAGAGTTTCCAGGTCATCCGCTCGGGTTCCGCCGTGGCAGTCTTCTCCGCGTTCAGCACCCGGGCCCATCGGATCGAGAAGGTTCCCGCCGCTCTCGTGACCGCCCAGGTGAAGGTCCTCGAAGCCGGCGGCCACCGGCCGTAGCACCGGGTGCCACGCGGATGACCACGCTGTTGCCGGCCGTGGCTTTGGCGGCCTTGTGGACGCGTGGTTGTCGGGCCAGTGGCGACACTGGCGCCGCTGCCCGTTTGGCTGTGGCCCCAGCCGGTCGCTGATGCCTTCGACTACGGCGTCGGCCTCCACGACGACGGAAATCCCGTACCCGTCCGGTAGACAGGAGACAGGAGACAGGAGGCAGGAGAACGGCAGTCATGACAGCGCAGAGCAGCTTCGATGACCTGACAGAGCTGTTGCCTCCACGGCCAGGTAGTGGCCTGGCCCTGGACTGG
This sequence comes from Streptomyces sp. NPDC057950, assembly GCF_042887295.1. Lineage (NCBI taxonomy): Bacteria > Bacillati > Actinomycetota > Actinomycetes > Kitasatosporales > Streptomycetaceae > Streptomyces > Streptomyces sp. NPDC057950. The sequence goes on along the minus strand of NZ_JBHVPP010000010.1, from coordinate 129,318 downwards.
GCGGCGGTCGAAGAGGCCTGGGGAACAGAGTTTCCCTCCGACTACAAGCACCTCATCGGCCACTACGGCGATGTGGTGCTCGGGGACTACCTGCAAGTCATCGTCCCCACCACCGTCACACCGGACACCTGCGACGAACCCGGCGCACCACGCGGTGGCATGGGCTTCATCACAGCAGATACCCGCGATACGTTGACGGCTACCGAGCCCACCGGAATCGACGCCGAGCCAGAACAGTTGGTTACCTGGGGAGCCGCAAGCAGCGCTGACCTGTTCTGCCGGCTCACCCGTGGTGAACTGGAAAATTGGCCCGTACTGGTCTTCCGTCACGGTGACGACGCCTGGACTCAACACGACTTTGGAATGACGGATTTCTTGGTCCATGTGTTGAATGCTCGACCGGACGTGACGGTGATGGCCGAGACGCCGTTGTGGGGCGACAGGAGTCCTTCGTACGTCAACTCGACGGAGCGCCGACGAGCACGAGGAAAATGACGGAGAGAGCTCTTGTCCAAGGGCTCACCGGACCACGCGTCCGGGGGCGAGGACCTAGGGTTGGGGTGTGGACCGCGACAGCAGGCAGCCGGATGAATCGGACGAATCATTCGCCGGGGACGCGCGGAGCGCGGTGTCGCCCCGGACGGGCGGGGTGCTGTGGTGGGGGTCGGCCGGCCTGGTGCTCGCGGTCCTCGGTACCTCGGCATTCGTCGCCGGCACGGAGCACGGCCGACGACTGCCTGTGGCCTTGGTGCTCATCCTCGCGCAGGCGTGCGCCCTGAGGTGGCAGGAACGCCGTGTGGTTGTCGTACTGGTCGCGAACGCGGCGACGGGGCTCATGGTGTGGGCGTTGCTGCCCGCGGTGTCCTTGACGGGGGCGTTGCTTGCGGCGCAGATCGGGTTGTGCGTGCTGTCGGCCACCAGGCCACGACGCGTCTCGGCGCGGGGGCTCGCGTTCATGTGCCTGCCGGCGCCGCTGGCGTTCGCGGCCGGCGACAGCTCGGGACTGACGGTCTATCTGCTGGCGGTCGTGCTGGCGTGGACCGCGGGGCAGTGGCGCAGGGCGCAACAGGATCGGACGAGGGCGGAGACGCGCCGGGCTGTCGTGGAGGAGCGTGCGCGGATCGCGCGTGAGGTGCACGACGTCGTCGCGCACACCTTGTCGGTGATGGTCATTCAGGCAGGCGCTGCCGACGATGTGTTCGCCCAGCGGCCCGAGCAGGCACGTCAGGCGCTGCGGGCCATCGAGACGAGCGCCCGCTCGGCGCTGGGCGAGCTGCGGCTGCTGCTGCGTGCGTTCCATCCCGACGTGGAGGAGGACGGGTCCGAAGGGCAGCGCCGACCGGGACCTTCGCTCGCACGCCTGGACGAGTTGGCCGATACGCTGCGCGCGACCGGAATGGCCGTAAACATGTGCTGCGAGGGCACCACCCACGGCCTGCCGGCCGCGGTCGATCTGGCGGCGTACCGGATCGTCCAGGAGGCCCTCACCAACACGCTGCGCCACGCGGTGGGCGCCGACGAGGTGAGCGTACGCGTGATTGCCGATGGAGCCTGCGTGAAAGTCACGGTGATCGACAACGGGCGTGCTGTGCAAGGCAGATCGGCCGTGGAGGGCGCGGGTCGCGGTCTGCTGGGGATGAGGGAGCGCGCCCGGCTCGTGGGAGGCAGCCTGCACGTCGGTGCACTGCCCAGAGGCGGGTTCGAGGTGGCCGCGCGCCTGCCGGTGGAGGGAACGTCATGACCCTGCGCGTGGTGCTGGCCGACGACCAGGCCCTGGTCCGTACCGGATTCCGCATGATCATCGACGCCAGGGACGACCTGGAGGTGGTCGGTGAGGCATCCGATGGCCTGGAGGCGGTGCGGTTGACTCGCGAACTGGCGCCCGACGTGGTGCTGATGGACGTACGTATGCCCGTCGTGGACGGCATCGAGGCGACCCGGCGGATCGCGGCGTGCGGCAGCGGGGCCAGGGTGCTCGTGCTGACCACCTGGGACGTTGATGCGCACGTGGTCGCCGCCCTGCGGGCCGGGGCGAGCGGCTTCCTGCTGAAGGACATGCGCCCCGGTGAACTGGTCGACGCGATCCGCGTCACCGCCCGGGGCGACGCGCTGCTGGCGCCGGCCGTCCTGAGCCGCGTCCTCGACCGGTTCCTGCGTGCCACGCCCGACCCTGTGCCGCTGCCCTCCGTCGCAGACCTCTCCGGCCGCGAGCGTGAGGTCCTCACCCTGATCGGGCAGGCGCTGTCGAACGGGGAGATCGCCGGCCGGCTGTGCCTGTCGGAGGCCACCGTCAAGAACCATGTCACCGCGGTACTGCGCAAGCTCGGCCTGCGTGACCGCGTCCAGGCCGTCGTCGCCGCGTACGACCACGGCCTCGTGCGACCGCACCGCCCTTGAAGGCGCCTCCTCCTCAAGGAGGAGGCCGGGCCGCGATCCTCCCGTGTTCCCAGTGGCAGGCCGTCCCCCCGGCCGATCCGTGGCAGGGGCGGACGGCCCTAGCGTCGAGGTGTGACCGACGATCTGCCCAGCCTCGTATATCTGCTCGCCTACGACGACTCGGCCCAGGGCCCCTATGACCGCGCCCGGACGGAACTGCTGGTCCGTGCCGCTGTCCTGATCGACCTCGCGTTGCGTGGCCGGCTGGGGGAGGACGGCGGGACCGTCATCGTGTCCGGCACGGAACCCACCGGGAGTCCTGTCCTGGACGCCGCTCTGCGCGACGCCGCCGGGCACGGGTGGAAGCAACTCCTGCGCCACCGACGCGAGCGGACCCTGACCGAGGTGGAGGACCGGCTCGCTGGTGCGGGACTCCTCACCGTGAAGGAGCCCCGCACGCGCTTCGGCTCACGGCGGCTGGTCTTGACGGACCGCGCCGTGCCTGCGGCACTCCGCGCCCGCGTGTCCGCGGCGCTGCGCGGAGAGGGTTCCGTGCGGGAGATCCCCGCCGCCGACGCCGCGCTGCTGGCGCTGGCAGCGGCGGGCGGTGTCCGCTCGGTCGTCTCCCGGCAGGACCAGAAGACGTTCCGGGCCCGTATCGACGCCTGCACAGGGCGTCTCGCCACCCTCGCGCCCGGCCTGGAGAAAGCTGTACGTGCCCTGCCGATGACCATGATCGCCGCGCAGGGCGGCATGGGCGGCAGCTGAGCGATGGGGAAGATGATGAGCGGACACCGCCTCCTGAGCACCCTGTGCTGCGCTTTGCTCGCCGTGCTCGCGACGGCCTGGCCCGCAGGGGCAGTGCCGCCCAGGGAGCCCGCCCGGCAAGACGCCGAAACGACGGTGGGCACCCACGACGGTCTGGTGCGGGGTGCCGCCCACGACGGCTACCGGACCTTCGAGGGCATCCCTTATGCGTCGCCCCCCGTCGGCAGGATGCGCTGGGCGCCGCCCCGCCGGGCGGCGCCATGGCTCGGGATACGAGACGCGACCCGGCCGGCGAGCACCTGCCCGCAGCAGGCCGGCGAGGTACCGGGCGGCAGCACCGACGAGGACTGTCTCCACCTCAACGTCACGACACCCGACGGCTCAGGACCGACACGTCCCCGGCCGGTGATCGTGTGGCTCCACGGCGGTGGCTTCACCACCGGGGCGGGAAGCTCGTACGACCCTCACCGCCTGGCCACCCGCGGCGACGTCGTGGTCGTCACCGTCAACTACCGCCTCGGGGCGCTCGGTTTCCTCGCGCACAGCAAACTGCCCGGCTCCGGCACCTTCGGCCTCGCCGACCAGCAGGCGGCACTGCGCTGGGTCCGCACGGAGATCGGCGCCTTCGGCGGTGATCCGCACAACGTGACACTGGCCGGAGAGTCGGCGGGCGGCTACAGCGTCTGCGCCCAGCTCGCCTCACCCGCCGCCGCGGGGCTCTTCGACCGGGCAATCATCGAGAGCGGTCCCTGCACCGGACGCCAGGACAGGCCGTTCGCGCCATCCTCCGTCCCTTTGTCGACGGCTCGCAGCGACGGCGCCGACTTCGCGGCGAAGGTCGGCTGCGGCTCCGTCCCCGACGCCCTGACGTGCCTGCGGCGCGTACCCGTCTCCCGTCTGCTCGAGGCCCAGGACACTGATCAACCGCCCGCTCACGGCACCCCGTTGCTGCCCGATGATCCGGCGACGGCCATCGCGACGGGCCGCATCCACCAGGTTCCCGTACTCATCGGCGACAACCACGACGAGGGCAACGGCTGGGCAGCCGGAATCATCCAGGCCGGCCATCCCGTGACCCCCGACACCTGGCCCGAGATCGTGGCCGCCTTCTTCCCCCTCGCGGGACAGGCGAAGGCGATCGTCCGTGAGTACCCGGTGCACCGCACCGACGGCGGTCCGGTGTTGGGAGCGGTCATCGGCGACGCGAACTTCGCGTGCCCGACGGCATCCACCGCAGGCCTGCTCGACGCGGATGTCCCCGTCTGGCGCTACGAGTTCGCCGACGAGCACGCACCACCACTCACCTCGGGCACCCCACAGTTCCCCCTCGGCGCACCCCACGCCAGTGAACTGCCCTACCTCTTCGACCTCGGCGGCCGCCCCCGCGCCCTGACCGCGGCCCAGCACCGGCTGGCCGACACCATGATCGACTATTGGACCCGTTTCGCCCGTACTGGCGATCCGAACGCCCCGTCCTCGCCGCATTGGTCCCGCCGGGCGGTGCTGTCCCTGGCACCGGACCGCATCGTTCCCACCCGCACGGCGAAGGCCCGCCACCACTGCGCGTTCTGGGACACGCTCGGGTGACCCCGAAGACGATGGCCGTGAGGGCCGGTCAGCCCGGCCGGCGGACCGTTCAGGAGGTGTCCGGCCAGATGTGCGGTCCAGCGGCGAGGAGCCCTGCGGGCCGCAGAAGTCACATCGCCGAACCAATGAGGAATCCACCACACGAACACTGAGGGGACAGCCATGAACGAAACCGTCGTGAGGCGGCTGACGGGCCTCGCAAGCATCGTCACTGCGGCCGCCTTCATCGTCGAAGTACCCCTGTATTTCGTCTACTCCGGTCCGCCACCGGACTCGAACGTCCTCGCCAGGCTACTGATCGGCATCCTCGCGCTGGCGTTTCTGATCGTCTTCGTCACAGCCTTCCGTGAACTGGTCAAACAGGTGAACCCCGCCCACGAATGGATCGGCACGATGGCCTTCGCCACCGGACTGGTCTACTCGACCATCACCCTGGTCTCCAGCGGGTTGGAAGCAGGTGCGGTCATCGCCGCCGACCATCCGATCGACCCGACCGTCACGGTCAGCGGCACATACGTCCTCTACGGGGCGATAAGCCGCCTCATGATCGCCCTCTTCCTGACCGCCGTGGGCTTTGCCATCTCCCGTACGAAGCTGTTGCCGCCCTGGACCGGCCGCTCCGCATTCGTCCTGGCGGCGGTCAACCTGCTCTTCGTGCCGTCTCTGTTCTTCGGTAACACCCCCGCACACTTCTACACGGCGAACGGCTGGGGCACCACCGCTCTGATGGGCGCGCTCTTCAGCTATTGGATGCTCGCCCTGGGTATCTCCATATATCGCAGCGCCACGCATCCCAGGGGCGTGCCCGTGGGGCATCAGACGGCGGTGCGTCCGGCGTCCACCGGAAGAAGTGCGCCCTGAACTGAACGAAGCCTGCGGCGTCGCCGCCGACTCCGTCATCCGCTACCGGCGCCGCCCGACCGGGTGAGGGAACGCGCGCCCTTGGCGGAATCTGCGGATTTCGAACCCAAGGCCGGAAGGACGACGTGGTATCCATCGCCACGATCCTGTACGACGGGCTGCGCTACGGCGCGGTGAATCACAACTGGATCAACCACAACACGCAGGCCAAGAAAATCCGGGAGTCGACTCAGCCTTCCAAGTAGGCGAGTACTGCCAGGATCCGACGATTGTCATCCTCGGACTGTTCGAGCCCGAGTTTCATGAAGATGTTGTACGTGTGCTTGCTGACGGTCTTCTCGCTGACGAACATCCGGCCGGCGATGGCCGCATTGGAGCGGCCCTGCGCCATCAACGAGAGCACCTCGTGCTCGCGCGGTGTCAGCTCCAGCAGACGCGGATCTGCCGAGCGGTGCGTGAGGAGGGCGCTGACCACGTCGGGGTCCATGACCGTACTGCCGGCGGCCACCTGCCGGACGTTGGCGACGAACTGGCCGACGTCCAGCACCCGATCTTTCAGCAGGTAGCCCACCGCGCCGGCACGGTCCGACATCAGTTCCCTGGCGTACAGCTGCTCGACGTATTGCGAGAGCACGACGATGGGCAGGCCGGGAATCTGCTCGCGTACGTCGATCACGGCCCGCAAGCCCTCGTCGGTAAAGGTCGGGGGCAGCCGCACATCGACGACCGCGACGTCGGGTCGCAGGGTCGTCAGCGCCCGGATCAGCGAGGGTCCGTTGTCGACTGCGTCGACGACTTCGAAGCCGTTGGCCTGGAAGATCCTGATCAGACCTTCCCGTAGCAGGGCGAGGTCTTCGGCTATGACGATGCGCACGGCAGCGACATCCTTATCTCGGTGGGCCCACCCGGCGGACTGTCGACGATCAGGGTGCCGTCGAAGGCTCCCAAGCGGCGTACGACGCCCCGTAGGCCGCTGCCGCCGTCGAGGCTGGCGCCTCCGTGACCGTCGTCGGACACTCGCATCGCCAGCAGTCCCGCCGTAGAACTCGGTCGTGCGGTGAACTCCACGGTGATCTCGATGCGCCGGGCATGGGCGTGCTTGATGGCGTTCGTCAGAACCTCGGCGACGGCAAAGTAGGCCGCAGACTCGACCGGCGCGGGCAACCGCCCGGGCAGACGGGTGACCACCGACGTGGGTATCGGGTTGGCCAGGGCCAGAGCCTTCAGGGCCCCGTCCAGGCCGCGATCCGCGAGCACCGGCGGATGAATGCCGTGAACCAGGTCGCGCAGTTCGGCCAGGGCGGTGGATGTTGCTGCGCGAGCCTCCGCCAACAGTTGCTGAACGGCCTGGGGGTCGTCAGGCAGAAGTTGTTCGGCCAGGCCCAGACTCATGCCCAGGGAGACGAGCCTGGCCTGTGCGCCATCGTGCAGGTCTCGTTCGATTCGGCGTAGCTCGCCCGCCTGGGTATCGACCGTGTCAGCCCGTGAGGCGGCGAGGTGAGCGATGCGGGAACGAAGTTGTGCCTGCGCGGTGGGAGCCAGCAGAGATCGGATGATCAGAGCGTTGAGATTCGCCAATCGGGCGGCGCCGGCATACCAAAGCAGGAGGAACAACGGGCCGAGCGGAACCAGAGCGAAAGATTCCTGGACACTGTGCAGGCGAAATGCGTTGCCCAGCGGTGTACGGAACACCTGCGACGGGGTCAGTGCATACACCAGCGGATAGCTCAGGTAGAAGACGCCGCACAGAAAGAGCACGAACGACAGTCCATAGGTAAACCAACCAGTGATCGAATTGGCCACCAGCCAGGCCCAGTCCCGCCAGGTCGCCGGGTCGCGCAGGATCGTCCACAGCCGCTTGAGCCAACCAGCGTCGGGCATCGGCAGGTACGGCCGAGCCACCGGTTCGCTCAGTTGGTCGGCAGCCCACCGCCGATGCAGGTCGGCGAACCAGCGCACCAGAGCAGTCGAGACCAGGGTCATCGGTATACCGACCCCCAGCGAGACGACCGTAAGCGAGGTCGTCCACAGCGTGAGCAGGCCGAAACCCAGTATCGCCCCGAGAAACAGCAGCAGCGACCAGCCCAGCAGGCCCATCCGCAGAGAGAGCCCGGCACGTAGACCTGCTCCGCTTCCGGAGCGCTTCTCCGACCGTGGGCGGCCACTGGAGGAGTGCCGCCCGCGCGAGTAAGTCATCACGCTCCATCATCATGCATCGCCGCGTCGATCAGCCGGCCTGCCCACGCCCGGCGCGATCTTCGGTCAGAGGTCGATGATGACCGGCTCGGACAAGTTCACGCAGTGGGGTTTCCTCCACCATCACATGGTTCCAGCCCCCGTGTCCTTCGCTCGCAGGTCCGGGAGGCTGGAGTGGTCGGAACGCCTGCCAGCGGCACGCCTCACGTGAATGCCGCCTGGGGCTGCGCCGCGGCTCCAAGACAGTACGTCGATCCGTTCGTGGGTCTCGGCGTCGATCACGATGGTGGCATAGCGGTGCCGCCGGCGCAGGGCGAAGTCGTCGACGCCGATCACGCGGGGCGTCCGCCCGGTGGGCAACGGGATCCGCAGCAGGGCGCGCAGAGCCGTGTGGCGCGAGACGCCCGCCGCGAGTATCGCCAGCGAACGTGCCCCCGCCCGGCCCGCCAACTCCTTGACCACCGCCTTGACTTGCCTGGTCAGGCGGGTGGTGCGTCGCTGGTATCGGTCCAGGACTCCGGGCACCTCCTCGCGGAAGGTATGTCGGCAGCCGCCGGTGGGGCACACCAGACGTCGCACCCGCACGCGGACCACCACCCGCCGTCCGTCGACCGGCACGTCAGCCACGGACCGCCAGTGATAGCCGTGCACCCGCCCCGACGACGCCCCGCACACCGGACAGACCGCAGTGTTCTGCGGAGTCCGTGCCCGCACCACGACTCGCTCGCCCTCGTCGACCACATCCTCGATGACCAGTGGGAACAGTCCTGAAAACACCGTCTGCACAAGCTCGTTGACATCCTTCACATGGATACCAACCACACCTCGCCACTCTGCGTCACCACCGAATATGAGACAGGGTCGTTAGATTTACACTCCCACCTCGCCGCCGCCGACCTCGGCCACACCACCCGGACCGTGAAGCATCGGCTCAAGCAGATCCAGTACCGCCCCGAGCTGGTCGACGGCCGCCTGGCCGGCACCGGACTCATCCTGGACGGCGGATTGGTGCGGGTCCCGAGAGAACCACGCAGGCGCCGATTCCGCCCCGACCTGCAGAGCAGCACCACCCGGCGGCCGGGCATCCAGGCTCCGCGCGTGGGGGGCATCGGCGATAGCGATCCTCCGCAGGCCAGACCCCCACGGCGCCCGCCGGACAGGGGCGGTACCTTGCCGACATGCGTATCTCGACAGGTGAGGCCGCGTTCTCCGGCACGATCGTGTACTGCGGGCGCCAGCACCACAGCGTGCACGGCCTCGTCCACGTCCTGGGCTACCAAAACACGGCCGTCAACCTGGCGGACGGCCCGAACGCCATGCTGCTGCACCTGCCCACCAGGCAGCTCACACGCCGGCACTTCCTCTCCGCCGGGCGTGCTGGGGACGTCCTGCACCGCATGGTCGCCGCCGTGGAAAACGTCGCCGCCACAGCCGACGACATCGCGTGGATGAGCGCGGAACCGCAGCCCGTCCAGGTATTCGACCACGACGTCTACACGGTGCTCTTGGCTGACGACGCCACCGCGATCCCCGGCTCGCTGTGGCAGGTGCCGCCGCACCGGCGCCCCGATTTCGACCCGGATCTCCTGCACTTCTACGCCGACCACTTCCCCGACCACACCATCGTCGTGTGCTGCTTCGACAACGCCGACGCGCAACGCGCCAAGCCCTTGCTGCTGTGGTACCCGCCCCTCGACCCCGACCGGCTGACCGTGCCGGCCCTGGACAGCCACACCGGTAAGGCGCCGGACCTCGACGCCACCGTGCCCGTGGACCACTGGGTCCTGTTCTCCACCGACCATGCCCCCTCCGACTGGGGCGCACCCGTCGCCTACCCCAGGGACATGCGCCACCGCCTGCGCGCCTTCCTCCCCACCGCCGTCGTCGGCCGGCACTACGGCCGGGGGCAGACTCTGACCAACGGAGACTTCACCATCAGTCACCGCGACCTGCTCACCGGCGACCCCGACCGCATCGAGCGCCTGCAACCGACCCGCCCCTGAAAGATCAGGACGGGCGGGAGGTGGCACGTCGACCGAACCTGACATCTCCCACTCAAGTTCGGTAGCAGTCCCATATCAAGGCGAAAGAGCTCGTGTTATAGCTTCGGCGCCGGGCGCACCGGACCGGTCAGCACGACCGCTACGCCGAGGGGAGCCGAGCATAACTTTCGCACGGACGGTCCGCTGATCAATCGGCGCTGGGCCGTTGTTCCCGAGGAGGCCCTCGGCGTCGTTCCCCTTGTGCGCACGGAGCGGAACGGGCGCTTCGTAGCCCCGAAGTGGCTTCGAGGAACTCGTCGAAGCTGACGAGCCTCGCATGGTTTCGGCTAGAGCGATGACGGGGCATCGCGTTCGCCCTCTCACCCTGTCTGTCAGCAGCACTCGGCAGGGCCGCGGTGGCACTGTCGCGGTCAATCGTACCGGGCTGCCCTACTGGGGGTTATGAGGGAGTTCCGGAGAGGCGGTCGTCCCGGCGTCGGCGGGATTGAACGTGCCGGTTCGGATTGCCGGGCCCACAGGGATGCGGAGCGGCGGTCAGGATTGCCGGTTCACGCGACCCCAGACGGCGGCATCGCTCCACAGGACAGGTCGCGGCGTCATCGTCCAGCTTCCGTGCCAGGAATCCCTCCAGCCATCTGGCGACGCATCCTGGCTCAGCTACGGAGGTAGGGGAAGCGAATATCCATTAGGGCGCGTTGAGGAACCCGTGCCCTTTGAAAGGTGGGGCCGCTCGTCGACGGCCGGAAATCACGGCCCCCGCACACCGCAACAGCACTGACCCGGCCCGCTCCTTCAGGGAAAAGACGCACACGGCATGGTTCACTTGAGAGGTGAAGATTGGTGTCACCACATTCCTGACGGACGAGGGAATCCGGCCCGCCCCGCTGGCTAAAGCCTTGGAGGAGCGAGCTTTCGAATCCCTTCTCCTGCATGAGCACAGTCATGTCGCGGCGAAGCGAGAGACGCCATTTCCCGGTGGTGGGGAACTACCCAGGATGTATTACCGCACGCTGGACCCGTTCGTCGCGCTGACGGCGGCCGCAACGGTGACCGACAACCTGGTCCTGGGCACCGGGGTGGCTTTGCTGGTTCAGCGCGATGTGATTCATACCGCCAAGCAGGTAGCCAGCCTGGACCTGGTGTCCGACGGGCGGGTGCTTTTCGGTGTGGGTACGGGCTGGAGTCGTGAGGAGATGCGTAATCACGGCACGGATCCTCGTACGCGGGGGAAGTTACCCAACGAACAGTTGGCCGCGATCAAGGAGATCTGGACCAGCGAACAGGCGGAGTTCCACGGCGAGTACATCGACTTCGCCCCGATCTTCTGTTGGCCGAAGCCAGTACAACGCCCGCATCCCCCCATTTTCATCGGTGGCGATGGAGAGGCGGCATTGGCCAGAGTGGCGGCGCATGGTGATGGTTGGATGCCCCACTCGGTGGGCAACCCGGCCCGGGTCCGGTCCCAGTTGAACTGGGTGACCGAGGTCGCCGGAGATGTGCCGGTGACCGTGGCGTCCGTAGCACCCAGACCCGAACTCATCGCCGCATATGCCGAAGCGGGGGCTGACCGCGTAGCGCTTTCCCTGCCGACCCAGCCCGAGGCCGAGACTTTGCGGATGCTGGATATGCTCGCCGCGCTCGTCGGCGACTATAGGTAACCAGCGACCCTGCACCGTGCTTCAGCCATCCATCGGAATTGGCAGTTGCTCGACGGGGCAACGGCTGAGCGCCCTGTCCGGCAACGCACGGCGGACAGAGTGCCAAGCACCCAACTCGCACCATGTCGAGTGCTTGGGTACGGGGAAGGACGGCCAAGGCCAGGTCAGTGCCCGCAGAACACGAGGTGGGCCCTTTCCCGGGGACGGGTCAGGGCCAGGTAGTGGTCCTCGGCCAGGCGCCAGCGAGACTCCCAGTCGATCGGGCCGTGGTCGTCGCCGCGCTCTCGCAGGCGGCGCATGGATTCCTCGCGGGGGGTGTCAACGTAGACGATGAGGTCGTAGTAGTTGGCGAGTTCGGGCCGGGCGGTGTACACGCCTTCCACGACGACGACGCCGGATGCAGAAACGGCATGGCTTTCGTCCGGGGCCAGAGCACCGGTCGCCCAGTCGTAGCGCCGGTAGGCGGCATCACGGGCTGCTGCGAGCGGGACAAGCACTTCTTCCCGCAGTCGCTGCCAGTCGAAGTAGCGGTGGTAGCCCTCTTCGGGGTCCAGGCCGGCACGCTCCTCCGGGTCCATGGGGCGGTAGAAGTCGTCACCGTGAACCACCACAGCGCCGCGCAACTGCGCGAGGGCCGTCGCCAGGGTCGACTTGCCCGAACCACCCATGCCATCGATCGCGACCAGGACCACTCCTCCGTGGCTTCGGGCGTCGATGGCAGTGGCAACCGCTTCAGCACCGATCGGGATCATCGCCATAGCAGCATTCTGATCACAGGACGTGTCCCAGCAGAAGGGTAGGGCTTCGCATTTCGATCCCGAGGCCGAGTCCCCTGCGCCGCCGCCGCACCTGCCGCTCGGTCCACCACCGACCGTTCGAAGGACGCTGCTGTCGACAGCGGTGAACAGATGCTGCCCGGTCTCGGGCTCTGCGACCGTTCGCAGCACTCGGGGAGTGGCCTCGGCAACGGTGCGGCCGGTGACAGCGGCGAAAGGACTGTCCATCATCGACGTGGTGCCGACCAGCGCACCGCAGGACAAGGCCACCAGCAACCTGATCAGTCACCTGCGCGAGGAGGTCGTCCCCGCGGCGGAACAGGGGAACAGCTTGACGGTCCATGTCGGCGGCAGGACAGCGGTCTCCGCTGACCTCGCCGACGTGCTGGCAAGCAAGCTGCCCCTCTTCCTAGGGGTGATCGTCGGACTCGGCTGCCTGCTGCTGATGGTCGCCTTCCGCAGTATCGTCGTGCCGCTGACCGCCGCCGTGATGAATCTGCTCGCCTCGGCCGGATCGTTCGGAGTGGTGGTCGCCGTATTCCAGTGGGGATGGGGTTGCGAACTGCTGGGCCTCGGCAAGGCCGGGCCGGTCGCGGCCGAGCTTCCGGTGATCATGCTGGCTATCCTGTTCGGTCTGTCCATGGACTACCAGGTCTTCCTCGTCAGCCGCATCCACGAGGAGTGGGAGCACACCCGGGACAGCCATCGCGCCATTCGCGTCGGTCAGGCTGAGACCGGCCGCCTGATCAACGCAGCCGCCCTGATCATGATCTGTGTCTTCACCGCCTTCGTTTTCGGCGGTCAACGGGTCATCGCCGAATACGGTGTCGGACTGGCCGCGGCGGTGACCATCGATGCGTTCATCCTGCGCACCGTGCTGGTGCCGTCACTCATGCACCTTCTGGGACGAGCCAACTGGTGGCTCCCCGCCTGGCTGGAGCGGATCCTGCCCAGGGTATCCATCGAGGGCGCGCCCTCTGGCCGGCCCATCCCGGCCGGCTCCGTCCCCACCGCTCCCGTCCCTGATGGACCTACTGGGGCAGCGTGGAGGGCGGCCCGCCATCACGACGTGGCGACCACCGCGGTTCGACCAGCGGTGGCCCCTCCCCAGCCCGAGCCGTCGCTTCGGCATCAGGCGGCTCTGCCCGGCCTGCAGCCGCAGCAGACCGGCGCACTGCACACACCGAAGTCGGTCGTCGCGGCGTACGTCTGCTGGATCTTCCTCGGCGTCTTCGGCATCCACCACTTCTATCTCGGCAGGAAGAACCGGGGGCTCTTGCATCTGTTCACCCTGGGTATCTGCGGGCTGGGCTGGCTGGTCGACGGCGTGACGCTGCCCCGCCAGGTGCGGAGTGCGAACGCGCGCATCGCCACGCGCGACGTTGCAACCCCAGCCGAGTGGACCAGGGCCGGCCGAGCAGACACCACACCCCGGTGAGCACCATCATCAAGTCCTCCGTGGCGCCGACTCACGAATCGGCCGCCCCCGGTCGTGGGATGCGCTTGTTGCTGCCGGCCGGTCCCGGCTTGTAGGAGTCAGCCGGCTGCGGGTCCTGGAGCGGATGGCGGATGGGGATGCTAAGGGCTGTCCCGTAATCCCTGGCGGGCGCACGACGACAGCTACGGCACCTCGCCGCGTTGTCGGATCGCCCGAATATGCCCAGCATGAGGACGACCCTCCGCCTTGCGATGCACCGCATCTGACGCCGCGCGCTGATCCACCGGGGATTACGGGACAGCCCTGAGCCGGCGTCGAGGTTGAAGACCTCGCCGATGATCAAGCGGCGCGAAGAGGGGCTCGCGAGCGCGGCGACCAGTGATCGCTTGCGGGGGTTATCTCCACCATGTTCATGCGATTCAGCTGCACCACCGACATGCGCGCTAGCCGGATTCTGCGAATTACCGATTCGGCGAAGGATGGACATCACAGATTCCCCGGCAGCCCCGGCAGCCCTCGTTCAAAGGATCAGCAATGTCCCTCACCTCGCCCAACCGACGGTCTGTTAACCGGGCCCTGTCTGCTCTCGCGCTGGTGGTCGTGGGTATCGGAGCCGTCACGGCCTGCAGCGACGACGACTCTGCCGCCCACCAGTCGACCACACAGGATGACACCGGCTCGGCGTCGCCGGAGACCAGCCAGGCGGTCCGGACGAAGCTGCGCATGATCGACAACGGAGGCCATCGTCTGGCCTTTTACGTTACGAAGGGCAGCAGCTCAACCATCGTCCTGGACTCGGGTGGCGGCGAGTACTCCTCGCAATGGAAGGAAATAGTCCCCGAGCTTCACGCGGCCACTGGCGCTACCGTCATCACCTACGACCGAGCCGGTCTCGGCAAGAGCGACGTCGTGCCCGGCCCATGGAAAGTCCAAAGTGCCGTCAGCGACCTCAAGGCGGGGCTTGAGCAACTCGGCGTCACCAGGGACGTGACCCTGGTATCCCACTCCCAGGCCGGTGAGATAGCGAACTACTTGGCACAGGACAACCCGAAGATGCTCTCTGGCGCGCTCCTGGTAGACGCCAATCTCCCGCCGTTCTTCACGGACGAGGAGATCCCCCGCCTCGTGGCCGCGGCCCAGCCTGAGGTTGACGCGGCCAAGAAGGACCCGGAGAAGCCGGCGAACCGACAGCTCATCTCCACGTCAGAGGGCTTCGCCGCGGCGCACAGGGCGTTTCACAGGGTGGTGTGGCCGGACTCGGTGCCGGCAAGGGTCATGCTTTCGGAGAAGACCCCGTTCGAAGGATCCCCCGAGGACGCCCGGCGATGGCGTGAGGCCGCCGCTTCGTTCGCCCACGCAGCGCCCAACCGATCACTCGTCACCGCTGAGGGCACTTCCCACGAGGTGCCGACGGACCGTCCCGACCTCGTGCTCAAGGAGATCGAAAACGTCTTTGCCGCACAGCACTGACCCTGACCTCACGAACTCACGGGCACGCACATGAATTCTCCGTGCTCCCCGTAGCCGTAGCCGTAGCCGTAGCCGTAGCCGTAGCCGTAGCCGTAGCCGCAGGCGCAGGCGGAGTCGGCATGGGCCGCTGTGCAACGACAAGCCCTGGAAGGGTGGTTGCGCAGCGCACCGCGACCTCTATCGGGACCATGGCGGTCGAGAGGCTCCCGGGCGGCCCGGGAGGCAGCGGCACTACTCACCACCACCCGGCGGGCCGCCCAGTCCGCCACGACCCGCCCGAGGAGCCGTCCGGAAGCGCCGGTCGAAGGCACTTCACCGCGCGTGGGTCGGGTGCGTAGGGTACGAGCGGCCCGGGAGCGTGCGCGCCGGGCTGCCTTCGGGAGCGCGGACGGCGCGCGACCGAGGGGCCATGGACCGGGGGTTGCGGGGATGACGGACGCGGCGGACGTGCGGCGGCGTGCGGACGAGTCCGGGGAGCCTGCCGAGTCCGGGGATGCCGGGGAGTCCGGCGGACGGATCGCGCCGCTGGACCGAAGGGTGTTCGCCGTCGCCGGGGCGGTCCTGGCCCTGCTGATGGCGCTGTCCCCGCGCTACGGCTTCCACATCGACGAGTTGTACTTCCTCGACTGCGCCCGGCATCTCCAGGCGAGTTATGTGGACCAGCCGGCGCTGGCGCCGCTGCTGGCCCGGGTCTCGCTGTCGCTGTTCGGGGTCTCGGAGGCGGGACTGCGGCTGTGGCCCGCGCTCGCCGCCGCCGGCACGGTGGTCGTGGGCGGCATGACCGCGCGGGAGTTCGGAGGTGCGCGGCGGGCCCAGCTGCTCGCCGCGGTCGCGACCGCCACCATGCCCGTGCTGCTGGGTGGCGCGCACATCGCCAACACCACGTCCTACGAAATGCTGGCGTGGGCGGCGATCGCGTTCGTGGTCGTAAGGATCGGCCGCACCGGCGACACGCGGTGGTGGCTCGCCGCGGGAGCGCTGGTCGGTATCGGCGCGGAGTTCAACCACCTCGCGGCGGTTTTCGGGATCACCCTGCTGGCCGCCGTGCTCCTCGGCCCGGCCCGCCGCACCGCGGCCGACCGCCGACTGCTCGCGGGTGCCGCCGTCGCCGTACTGTTCGTGCTGCCCGATCTGTGGTGGCAGGCGCGGCACGGCTGGCCGATGTTCGCGATGACACGGGCCCTGAACGGGGAGAACGGTGGCCCGGGGAACATCGTCACCTGGATCGTGGGGCAGTTCGGCATGTCCTGTCTGGCGATGGCGGTGCTGTGGGTGGTGGGCCTGCGGTTCCTGTGGAGGTCCCGACGGCCGCTGTGGCGGTGCCTGGTGGTCGCGTACGGCGTGCTGTTCGTGCTGTTCGCCGTGACGACCGGAGCGCAGGTCTACTACCTGGCGGGCCTTTACGTGTGCCTGTTGGCGGCCGGGGCGGTGGGACTCGACGGCCGGCTGCACTCCCGCCCGGACCGGTCGCGCGGCCTGATGGTCGCCACGGCCGTCTCGACCGCGGTGTTCGCCGTGATCGTGATGCCGGTGCTGCCGCCCTCCGACGTGGGCTGGACGTACGGTGTCAGCACGAATTCGGGAGAGTCCCTGGGCTGGCCCCAACTGGTCGGCACCGTACGGCAGGTGTGGACCGGGCTTCCGGCCGGACAGCGCGCGAACGCGGTGATCTTCACGGCGGACTACGGTGAGGCAGGCGCCCTCAACGAACTCGGCCGCGGTACCGGTCTGCCCACCGCAGTGAGCTCCCACAACACCGACTGGTGGTGGGGCCCCGGCAACCCGCACGCCACGACGGTGGTGGCCGTCGCGCCCGGTCCCGGCCGAGCGCCCGGATACGAGGACGATCTGCGCCGGAACTTCCGGCACGTCCGCGTGGCCGCCACGCTCTCCAACCCCGACGGTGTGCACAACGTCGAATGGGGCGGTCATGTCTACGTCTGCACGGGACCCCGCCGTCCCTGGGGCGAGATGTGGCGGGACCTGCGCAACTACGCCTGAGACCCCCGCCCCGACGGTAGGAGCCGGACGGCAGGCAGCGTCCTGACAGCCGCACCTGCCCCGCGCCACGGGTCCGTTCGCCGTAGTCATACGAGGCGGGGCTCTGTGGCGGAGCAGGCTCACGCGTTCTCCACGGCCAGGCGGGCGGCCTCGCCGTCCGCGGGCCGGAGCCCCGGAACGTCCATCGCGCTGCCGTCAAGGCGGGTGTCCACGCTCTTCCACGCGGCGGTGCATTGCGGCTCCCCGCCGATGGCGAGGAGGGCTTTGCGCGTGAGCGGTGTGGCCTCCCCATACGGCCAGGATCGTGATGCAGGGGCTGCGTGTTCGCGGGGTCCATGCCTGGCACGGGCTTCGAGCCGGGCGGAGACTGGCGCCGTGTCGCAAGGGCAATCTGGCAGTGGTGGGGTTCAGCCGGCGGCGAGCAGGGAGTCGTCTTCGGGTCGGGCGCCGGGCAGTTGATGGCGCGCGGCGATCAGGGCGGCGTCCACATCACGGGTGCCCGTGGACACGCACAGGGTGTAGGCCACGTCCTGCATGCGCTGCTCCGCGTTCGGGCTCCCGTTCTGCGCGTGCAGGTCTCGCAGGGTCTCGTATTCGCTGACCAGGCGCTGCAGGACCATCGGGTGGGCCATCAACATGAGCGTCTCCTCTACCAACCGCACCATTACCGATATCCCGGATACCCCGGCTCAAGGCCCCCACGCGGTGACTGTTTCGGACAGATCCTTCTTCCGCGACACCTCCTGGGCGGTCCACGTTCCGCGCCGCCTGCAAGAAGCCCGCATCCACCTCGCCAAGGCCACCGAGGAGCTCCGCACCAGGCTCGGCCGCACCCCCACGGTCCAGGCACTGGCCCGACTGATGTGCCTGAGCGAGGAAGAGGTCAACGAGGCACGGCTCACCTCCAATGGCTGCTCCTCCTCATCCTTGGACGCCGCCGTCACGTCCGGCGAAGACGGTGAGGCCGAGCTGGCCGACTTCATCGGCGCCGACGACCACGCCCTGGAGCTCGTCGAGGACTTCCACGTACTGGCACCGATGATCGCAGGGCTCGGCGATCGCGAACGGCGCATCATCGACATGCGGTTCGTCGACGAACTCACCCAGGCCCAGATCGGCGAACACCTCGGCGTCTCCCAGATGCGCGTCCCCCGCCTGCTGAACCGCACCCTCACCAAATTCCGCGCAGGCATGCTCAGCACCCACTGAGCACGGCTGTCCGCACAAACCGGCGGCGCGCCCCCTCCTCCCAGGGGCGCGCCGCCGATTCCTGTGGCTCCCTTCCCTGAACACAGCGAATCCCTGGAGGGACGGTCTGCTGTTTCAGCGGCCGAGGGCTCGGGCCAACTCCCCTTTGGTCATCGACGACCGGCCCTCGACGCCGCGCTTCCTCGCCTCCGCGTACAGCTGGTCCTTCGTGGGTCCTTGCGCGCCCTGGTGGGAGCGTTCGCCGCCGCGTTGCGGGGCGGACTTCCTGTCCCGGGTGGAGGTCTTGCTGGCCGTGGCGGACTCGCCGGCGCGGGCGCGTTCCTTGTTCACGGTGCGCGCCGCGATCTCCTTCGCACGGCCCTCGGACGCTCCGCGCTTCTCGGCGCTCTCCTTGATGTGCTCGTACTGACGCTCACGCTTCGGACTCGAACCTCGCGGCATGGTGCTCTCCTCTCCCACCGGCGTGGCCGGCTCGCTCGGCCACCGGTCGTACAAGCCGGGTACCCGCCGTCCCTCGCTCTTCACGGTCACGGGACGGCGCGATCTCATCGCTGGTCCCTTTCAGCCCTGTGCGGGAGGGTAGGGGCCGGCCTTGAGCTGCCGGGCGAGGTGTTCGCAGCCAGGGTTTTCGTGGTGGAGGCAGTCGCGTCGGGGGTTTTGTCGAGATCCTGGTAGTGGGTGCCCTGAGTGGCTTCGCCGACCCAGTAGGTGACGGCGCCGGGAGCGAGGGAGAATCCGACGTCGTCGGGGCTCTGGAACAGGTCGGCGCTTGTGGGCGCCGCCTTCGTTTCCGACCACGCAGATCGCGGCGACCTTGCCGTGGGTGAGCATGCGGCCTTCGTCGTCGGCCTCGGAGATCTCCGCCTCCAGACGCTCGAGGACTCACTGGGCGATGGTGGAGGGTCGAATTCGTCGGCCTCGACACGGTCCTCGCCTGCTAGCTACCCCACTCCTGGTCAGGCGCTCGCGGCCTGAGGTGAACTGGGGGCCGGAGCCACGGAGAAGGCCCGGCCCTCACCTCCGCACAGCGGCAGTGGTGGGCAGCCGTCGTCACGGACCGGCCTTGGTGAGTGGCGGCAAGCGCCGCCTGCCGCGGGCCCAGCCGAGGGCGGCGGCGAGGAAATTGAAGATCCTCTGGTGCTCGGGGCGTACGGCTCGCAATAGTGGCCTCGGGCTACGACGTGGCGGACGGTGGCTCAGTGGTGCCGTACGCCTGCCTCCTCGCCGTATTCGCCGAGGATGACGACGTCGAGGGCCGCCCCCGCGAAGACTTTCACGGCGTGCAGGGCGTCGCCGAGGAGGTGGCGGTGGTGGCCTATGGAGAAGGCGGTCGCACCGCGGGCGGCGGGACCGTGAGGGGCCGGACCTGGGGTGAAAGTGACTGCGCTCATATATCCATCATGGGAGCTAATACCTCATATGGCGTCGGTCCAAGGTCTGAACCTCGACACCCCTCCGGAATCAGGGAACGATCAGTGGTTGGGGAGTCACCGACTGTTTCCGTCCGCGTGCCGCCGCATCAGGGTGCGGGGGAGCGCTCGCTCAGTGCTTTGAGCGGTCCGACACCGTGTCCGCAGTGCCGCGGCGGGGCTCTTGAGGGTGTGACCCACCGGTCTGCCCGGTGATCCGGGGCTGGCCGGCTACGCGAGGGCGGCACGGTCGTGGGCGTGGCCGGCGGGACGGGAACACCTGCGGTCAGCCAGGCGGCCTGGCGGGTGGCGAGCGTATGCCTCGGACACCGCGGTGTGCATGCCGTGCATCAGGGCTCACGTGCCGAGACCGCAGGCGGGTGACCGTCCCTGGTGGGCGAAGCTGGTGGGCGCTGAGCGGGCGCTTGCGTCTGCTCACGGTTGCCGGCAGCGGATCGGTGGCAAGGCCGTGAGGGAGCGTGACGGATGGCTCAATGTCGTTCCCGGCGGCCGCGGTGGGCCAACCGGCTCCGCGGATGGGGCAGCGCACTGGTGCGTCGCCGACGTAGGGCAGCCCTGGCGGCGTTCGCCCCGGGTGCGCCATGGACGCCTCCGCCCGGGTGGGCGGAGGCGGAGGCGAGGTAGAGCCCGGGGACGGGGGTCTCCGGGCGGCCGGTGCCGGGAAGGGGGCGAAGGGCCAGTTGCTGGTGCAAGGCCGTGGTTCCCCCGTTGATGGCACCCCCATGGAGGTTCGCGTCCAAGCTCTCCAGGGTGGGCGGGGCGAGAACACGGCGAGCCCTGATGAGGTCTCGGAAGCCGGGGGCGTAGCGCTCGACCTGTGCCTCGACGCGGTTCGCCATCGCCTCCTGCTCCCGGACGTCCCAGGTTCCGGTCAGTCCGTCGTCGCCGGCGTCGCCCCGCACTCGTTGCGGTACGTGCGTGTATGCCCAGGCGGACTCGGTACCCAGCGGGGAGCGCCTGGGGTCGGCGGTGGTCATCTGGCCGAAGAGGGCAAAGGGGTCGTCGGGGACGAGGCCCATGGCGATCTGTGCCGCGAAGCGGGTGAGGCCGTCCACACCCTCCGCGAGGTGAACGGTTCCCGCTTGCGTGGCTTCAGGGCAGGTCCAGGGCACCGGGCCGTTGAGTGCCCAGTCGACTTTGAAGGTGGAGAAGTCCCATTGGAAACGCTTCAGGTCGCGGAGCAGTCGCTCAGGGAGGTGCCGTTCGCCCACCAGGGAGCCGTACAGAGCCGGTGCGGAGACATCGGCCAGGACCGCTCTGCGAGCCGGGACCGCCTCACCGTCCCGGGTGCGGACGCCGACGGCCCGTCCACCGCGGATGACGACCTCGGTGACCTCTTCCCCGCAGCGGACGATGCCGCCGCGGCGCGCCAGGCGGCGGACGAGAGCGGAGGTGAGTGCCCCGGAGCCTCCGGCGGGAACGGGAAAGCCGTAGGTCTGGCCGAGCATGGACATGAGCCAGCCGAAGCCGCCGCTGCCCGCCGCCTCCGGTGCGAGGTCCGCGTGGAGTGCGTTGCCCGCGAGCAGAAGCCGCCCGCCTTCGCCGCGAAACTCCTCCTCGCCCAGACGCCGCACCGGCAAGAGCATGGTCCTGGCCAGTCGCAGCCCACCGGCCCCACGCAGTTGCAGCGCCAGCCGGGCTCCCGCGCGAAGTGGCGGGAAGGGGGTGAAGAGCGCGGAGAGGATGCTGCCCCGCACGGTTTCCCAGACCTCCCGCAATTCCTTCCACGCCTCCCCGTCGCCGACGGCGAACGTCTCCAGATTTGCGGCGGTCTCCTCCAGGTCGCGGCTGAGAACCGCGCATCGGCCGTCACGCAAAGGGTGAGCGAGCACCTTCGGGGCGTGGCTCCAGGTCAGCCCCTCCCGTTCCAGGTTCAGGCGGGCCAGGACCGGAGATGCCGCAGCGAGGGGATAGAAGGCGCTGAAGAGGTCGCTGGTGAAATCAGGGTCGACGCCACGGTCGTGTCGAACGGCTCCCCCGGGCTTGTCCTGGGCTTCCAGCACCTCTACGCTCCAGCCGGCGTCGGCCAGGAGGTTCGCCGCGACCAACCCGTTGGGGCCCGCCCCGATCACTACGGCATCAGGCATGCTCACTCCCGGCTCGGTAGGTGGCGTCGCCTTCAGGGACCGTCTCCGGGCCCCGACGCCGGTTCAGTCGCCGCGGGGCCGCGGTTGCGCGGTGAGGAGGGAGGGGTTCTCGGTCTCTTCGCACAGGCGGGCGAGACGGGCCAGCATCACGCGGTGCCGAACTTGTTGCACTGCGTCCAAGAGGCCGTTGTGCAGAGCGCCGCCCGCCCCGCGCAACGGGTGCTCGTCGAGAATCAGCAGAGTGTGCTCGCCCCACGGCCGTAGTTCGATCGCGATCCTGGCTGTTCCCAAGCAGCCGCTGTCCGCTTCGAGTTCGAGGACCGATGTCGGCTCGCTGCGGCGTACGACGGTCTGGTTGTCCAGGGTGAGCGGACCGACCTTGATGTGGTAGCGGAGGGTAGCCCCCAGTTGGGGCCACTGTCCCTCGCTCGGTTCGACCCGTGAGGTTCCGACGACCCAATCTCCGTACCGTTCCACGTCGGACAGAACCTCCCACACGTCCTCGGGAGATTTCCTGATCAACCGATGGCGTACGGCCATGTCTTCCTCCGAGGTCCGAAGTGTCACGCCGCTTCCTGGGTCTTCCACGCTAGGCCCCGGTACGGACTCCCGCGCGAGGGCGGCGGGCCGAAGGGGGCCCGCCGTTGCCCTGGCCGCTCTGTGTACGGACAGCGGACTGTTCCCAGAGGTGGAGGTGTCCCGCCTCCGGCGGGGCACGCTTGCGGGTGCGAAATGGTGCGGGCGCCGACATGGTGGTAAGTACTGGGCACAGCATGGGAGACGGACATGGCGAAGGATCATGAGCCCTCGAGGAAGCGGGACCTGTCCAAGGGCGACAAGGTCGCCTGGAACAGTCACGGCAGCAAGGCCTCGGGCTCCGTCGAGAAGAAGATCACCAGGCGGACGGAGGCTGCGGGTCGGACCGTGGACGCCTCACCGGACGAGCCGCAGTACGAGGTTCGCAGTGACAAGTCGGGACGCACCGCTGTGCACAAGCCCTCCGCGCTGAAGAAGAAGGGCGAGTAGTCCCACTGCTCGACAGGACCCGCGCGAGAGGCGGGGCACATCCGGGACTGGCCTCGAAGTGCGCGTATCCCGGCAGCCGGACGATGTGGCTGCCGGGATGCGGGCGCTACGCACGACTACTTGGGGCGGATCGCGTCCTTGGCCTTCTCCTTGGCCGCGCGCAGGTCGCCTTTGGATTCTTGCGCGCGCCCACTCGCGGCCATGGACTCATTGCCTACCGCGTCTCCGATCACCTTCTTGACCTTGCCTTTGGTTCGTTCACCCTTGGCTTTGGCCTTCTGGTTCGCGGCCATAGCTCTCACGCCCTGTCTTGCTGGAGGAGGATCAAACCTGGACTTACTCCAGGTTACGCCTTCGAATGGGGAGCTTCATTGACAATCCATGAGATATAGCCATTGAAAGATGAAAAGGGGTGTAGTCGGCGGCGGCAATCGGCAATGCACCCTGGGGCGTCAGCGGTGCCAGGCGACTGCCCTCGGGAAGTGAGGCGCCGGCGCATCCCGTGCCGCCGCTCTATTCGGCACGGCGTGCCTTGTGCCTGCCCACGTGCAACAGCGCGTGGGTGGGGAGACGGGTCAACCCGGTGGACTCGCGTGCGTGGGCCACCGGGCCGCGACACAGCGCCTGGAGCGTGGGGGCTGGAAGCCCGTGATCCGTCAGCGTGAGGGCGACGTTGAGCTGGGGGCCCGTGGCCCGTCCGGCCAGGTGAGCGTCGGCCTGCTCGACGTCGGGCAGAGCGCGCGCCTCCAAAGCCACGGCGTCGCCGAGGGCCCGCCCCCGTAGTTCGACGCTCTCGGGCGGAGGCGTGCCGCCCAGGTGCACCGCGCCGGGGCGGTGCCGCAGTTGGGCGAGAAGCCAGGTGAGGGCCAGGATCGCGGCCAGGGCCAGGACGGCGATGACGGCGGGCCACCACCACCAGCCCTGGTCGCTCCAGCGGACACGGTCGGCGTTGCTGAGCAGGACGTCGTGGGTCGTGGACGCGGGCCATCCGGCGGGTGGGCTCAGCCGAAGCCGGTGGTAGAGGTCGAACCCGGCAGCGAGGATCAGCAGGCCGCCTCCCAGCAGCACCACGCCGCACAGGCCCAGAAGGAGACGGTTGACGGTGGATCGACCGTTCATGGCGCGCTCCCGGTGCGATGTCAGTGAGTGTGGTGGTGCAGTCGGACCGTGACTCGTGGGGTGTGGGCCAGTGCGAGCTGTCGGCACTGCTCGCGCAGGGCCTGGGAGAGCTCGTCGCGAACGGCCGCCATGTCGCGGAATCCGACCTCCGCGCGGGCGATGACGCGACGGCGTCCGACTCGAACCCGTGCACGGCTGACACCGGGGACACGCATCGCAGCATCGCGCAGGACAAGGGCGGCGCTCCTGCGATCCAGCCAGGCCCCCAACTCCGGGGAATCCTCGGGTGCCCGCAGGGGCAGAAGTCGACGCAGTCCGGGTGTGACGGCGAGGATGAGCAGCCACAAGCCGAGGACGACGGCGACGGCGCCTGTGGCGAGCAGCCAGGGGTCGTCCACCGGCCGGGTGGTCGCCTCTTCGACGAGGCGGGTTCGCCACGCACCGGCCCGGTGTCCGGCACGCACCGCGATCACGTCGTAGAGCAGTGCGCCGACGACGACGAACACGATGAGAGCGACCAGAGCCGCCGGGATGCGGCGGGCGGACCACAGGCGGGACGATCTCGCCCCCAGACCCCCACTCGGCGACGGCTTTTCCAGGAGCACGTTGCTGCCGGGTTGCCCTCGGCCTGTTCCGGCCGATTTCTCGGTCGCCTCGGTGCGTTGTGGGACTGTCATGGTGTCCGACCTCCGTCATCGGTCGGTGGTGGTGTGCCGACCGGGCCCGCGCAAGCGCCGAGCAGGGGCGTCCGGGCGGTCGGGGCTCATTGGACGCGAGCCGGCAGCCCGGAGACGACAAGGCGCCGCACTGTCAGCATCACTTCGCTGATGTCCAGTCCGGTCAGACGGGCCACCTGTTCGCTGATCTCGTGTTGCAGCTGTCGGCAGGTGCCGGTGATGTCCGTGGGATACGGGAGGTCGACGGTCAGCGCAAGTCGTGCCGTTCCGTCGTGCGTGGTCGCGTGGGCTCTGGGCGCTGTGAGGTCTGCGCCCGCGTACTCGGGGCCGGTGATCCGGTGGAGGGCTGTGCCGGCCGCTCGTGCGGCGATGCGGGCGACGACGCGGTCGGGGATCACCGTCGCGCCCCGTTCTTCGGGCGGTGGTGCGGATCGGTGCGCCTCATTCTCGTGTCCGGCGCCTTCGGCCGCGGGAGGTTCGTCGGTGCGGGGGGCGGCGCTCACCGTTGCCGCCGGCTGAACAGGTCGACATCGCCCTGGAGGACGAGGCCGAGGACCAGGCCCGCCGCGCCCAGGACCGCGACGAGGAGGAAGGCCCAGAAGCCGCCGAAGTACCCTGCGAATCCCAGTGCCATTCCGGCTGCCAGCCCCACTGTCGCCGTGTTCATCGTCTGCTCACCTGTCCTTCGAGGGTGTTCAGCTGCTTTCGGCGGGTCCGACCCGCGGCCGGAGGTCACTGGACACGACCTTCGCTCGGCTCGGCATCGTCTTCGTCGGGCAGGTTCACGTCGTCGACGACGAGGTTCACCTCGACCACCTCGAGGCCTGTCATGCGTTCCACCGCGGAGATGACGTTGACGCGTACTTCCGAGGCCACCTCGACGATGGGGAATCCGTACTCGACGACGACGTCGATGTCCAGCGCCGCCTGACGCTCACCGACCTCGACCTTCACCCCGCGGCTGACACCGCCCGACCCCGTGCCGGGGACGCGCTCACGGACAGCTCCCATGGCGCGAGTCATGCCCGCGCCAAGGCTATGGATACCGGGTACTTCGCGGGCGGACATTCCTGCGATCTTGGCTACGACGCCGTCGGCGATGGTGGTCTGGCCCCGGGTTTCAGGTGAGGTGCCAGCACCGGTTGGACCCTTCAGCATGGTCGCGGAATCCGTAGTGCCGTCCGGTCCGGAAGCGGGACGTTCGGGGCTGTCCGTCATGACAGTCACCTCGCTCAGTCGATGCGGGCGCCGACGCGGCGTCCGTCACAAGGTTCGACACACCCTGGCCGCGATTCGTCACATAAATGCATGAAACAGCTTTCCGGCTCACGAGGTGGGCACTCGTACCAGAGCTCATGAAGCGGGCACTCGTACCAGAGCGGACAGGAGGTGCAGGCGTGCCACACAGCACCGGTCCTCCCCGGCGCCGGTCCGCCCGCGGCGCCCCCTCCTTCGGGCCTCCTGTCCCCGGTACGTCCGACGGACTGCTCTCCGCCTCGGACGAACTGCTGGCGACCCGCGCAGGCGAAGGTGACGAGCAGGCCTTCACCATTCTGATGCGGCGCCACAGCCGCTCCCTGCTCGCGCTGGCCCTCCACACGCTCGGGAACGCGCAGGACGCCGAGGACGCGGTGCAAGACGCTTTCACCAGCGCCTGGAGACGTCTGCCCGAGTTCCGGCACGCCTGTGCGTTCAGCACCTGGATGTACCGCATCACCGTCAACCGCTGTCTGAATTCCCTGCGACGTCGTCCCGCGCCGGTACCGTTGAACACAGTGGCCGAACCCGCTGCCGGCCCGGGCAGCTCGCCCGCGCGGGTGGCTGAGGAGGATGCCCTCGCCGACGCTCTGGCCGAGGCCCTGGGCAACCTCGAACCCCGTCAACGGGTCTGCTGGGTCCTGCGGGAACTGCAGGGACTGTCCTACGAACAGATCGCCCACGTAACGGGAACCAGCGAGCAGACGGTCCGCGGAAGGCTGTACCGGGCTCGCCGGTCTCTGAAGGAGATGATGGCCCCGTGGCGCTAGACGACCACCGCGCTCCTCCTCGGCCCACCGGCCGCCTCCCCGAGAAGTCCGAAGCGTCGCCCCGCGGCCAGAATCCCCCGCGTGAGGAGGCAGGGGACGCCGGTACCGCGGGCGCCCACGCTGCCGCCTGCCCCGACGACCGGGACTCCGTGGCCGACCCGGCGACGGACACCGCGACGAGGCTCCTGCGGAATCGGAAACCGCCGAGCACGCAGCGTCTCATCGACCGCGTCACGACCGTCGTCCGTGACGAGGCGTGGCTGGGGCCGTGGTTGCCCTTGGGTGACCGTACGGGCACGCTACGGATCACCGAGCAGGCCGCGTCCGTCGCCCTGAGACATGCCGCGGACGCCGTACCAGGCGTGACTGCCGCCAGTTGCCGTCTGGCCCGTGCCGATCAGGCCGCGGGCATGCACGTGCGCATGACGGTGACCGCTGGTCTGGATCGCCCGTTGCCTGAGACGGCAGGACTGGTGCGCCGCTCTGTAGTGGATGCCTCCGGCCAAGCCCTGGGCATCGCGGTGACGGCCGTCGACATCACGGTGATCGACGCTTACCGCACAGGCGCTTAGCAGAGCATCCACGACGGACCAGTAGTTCGTCTCCGACGGCGCCTTCGCCGACTAGTGAGCGCGCCGACCACGCGCGAACGGATTCGCCGAGACGCTCGGCTGCGGCCGGTCGAGCAGCACGTCGCTGGTGTCGGCCCCCGCCTCCGATGTCCTGCGATTGGCCGCGGCGACGACATCGCGGACCGTTCCGTGCGCCCGTCTGGTCTCCTCGACGTGCGCGATGCCCGAGATTGACCAGACTTGTAGACATGGCAGAAGAACGTCGGCCGCGTGCCGGGAAAGCCTCGACGGCAGCCACTCGCCGACCGCCACCCGTGAGGGGCGCCGGTCAAGCCGCGCGGGCCGCCTGCCAGAGCCTGGAGGGGCTGATCGGCCACCCCACGGAGGGCGTATCAGCGGTGAAGCGTGTCGAAGAAGGCTGGTGTGTCGTCGTGGACGTCCTCGAGCTGCCACGGATTCCGGACACGACGAGTCTCCTCGCCTCGTACGAGGTGCAGATCGACCAGGACGGCGAGCTCTTGGAGTACAGCAGGATCCGCCGCTATCGGCGTGGATCCGCCGATGAGTGACCCAGATTCTGCCGACAACCGGAAGGACGACCTATGCCTGCGACCACCTACTCCGACGAGGTAGTGGCGTGCCCACCACGCGCTGGCACGTTGTACGACGTGCTGGAACTCATTCTCGATCGGGGCATGGTGATCGACGTCTTCGTCCGGGTCTCCCTGGTCGGCATCGAGATTCTCAAGATCGACGCACGCATCGTCATCGCGAGTGTGGACACCTATCTGCGATTCGCCGAGGCATGCAACCGACTTGACCTGGAACGGGACTCCGGCAGCACCACCGTCCCGGAACTTCTCAGCGGCAGCGCCGCGAAGTCAATCGGCAAGCGAAAGGTCCGCAAGGCCGCGGACAGTGTGGGCGAGACCGTCCGCAAGGCGGTCGGAGGCTTGGGGGGCAGCTCCGACGACCACGACGAACACGACGAGGACGAGGAAGAACAGCAGGAGCGGCCGAGGAAGCGGCGCGCACCTGCCCGTGGCGGTTCTAGCCGACGACCTGTGAGGGCCTGAGCCGTGACAGCCGACGGGGTGTACGTGTACGCGATCACCGGGGCCGGAAGGCCGTTGCCGACCGACGCGCGCGGTGTGGGCAACCCCGCCGCGCGTCTGCGCACGATCCGGCAGGGCGGGATCGCGGCCGTTGTCAGCGACGCTCCCGCGAATCTTCGTGCCAGGCGACGCGACCTCCTGGCGCACCAGGAGCTCCTGCTGCGCCTGTCGGACCGAGGCCCGGTCCTGCCGATGCGATTCGGGATGGTGGCGCCGGACGAAGAGACGGTGCGCGGGCAACTGGAGGCCCGGGAGACGGACCACATGGCGGTGCTGGAACATCTCACCGACGCGGTCGAAGTCAACGTCAAGGCACTCCCGGCACAGAACGCGCTGGCAAGCCTCGTCGCGGAGGACAGGAACGTCCGGCGATTGCGCGACGAGGCGCGCCGGCGACCTGGTTACGAAGCCAACGTACGACTCGGTGAAGCCGTCGCGACCGCGCTGCGGAGCAGGGCCACCGAAGCCGGCCGGCGAGTACTGCGCGAACTCACGCCCCAGGCGCGCGCCACCGCCCCGGGACCGGACGTCCAAGGGTGCGTTCTCAACGTGTCGTTCCTCGTCGGTCGCGTCGACAGCGACGAATTCATGAGCGCCGCGGAGCAGTTCGCCAAGTCCCACCGGGACCGCGTCGAGTTGCGTCTCGCAGGCCCGTTGCCCTGCTACAGCTTCGTCTCCGTCGAGACCATCCGTGTTCGGACCGCGGGCGTCTGACATGGGACTGATCACCGGAATCCTCACACTCCCCATCGCTCCGGTCCGCGGCGTCGTCTGGGTGGCGGAAAAGCTCAACGACGCGGCGGAGCGCGAGCTGCACGACCCAGGGGTGCTCCGTGCCCAGCTGGCGATCCTGAACCGGGAGTTCGAAGAGGGGGACATCAGCCTGGAGGAGTTCGAACGAGAAGAGGAACGACTGCTCGACCGGCTCTATGCCGCACGGGTCGCTCCCGCACCGCACGATCGAAGGGGACACGCTCATGAATGAGAAGGAAAAAGTAACGCTTGCAGCCGCCGTAGTGGGCGGCTACGTGCTGGGGCGAACGAAGAAGGGGCGGCTGGCGCTGTCCATCGCGACCTACCTGGCGGGTCGGCGATTCGGTCTTGAACCTCGCCAGATCGCAGCCGAGGGGATGCGAAGGCTCGGGGAGATCCCTCAGTTCGCCGAACTGCAGGAGCAGTTGCGCGGAGAGGTCCTCGAAGCAGGGCGTAAGGCGGTGGCCGCCGCGGCCGACCGGGGGATGAGCACGCTGGCGGACGCCATCAGCGACCGCACGGCACGCCTGGGTGAGATCGCGGGCCAGGACGAGGAGGACGAGGAGGAGTACGCACCGGAAGAGGAAGACGAGGAGGACGAGGAAGAGGAGCAGCCGGAAGCCGAGTACGAGGACGACGAGGAGTACGAGGAGGAAGAGGAGCCGGAAGCCGAGTACGAGGAAGAGGGAGCGCAGGACGAGGACGAGGAGGAGGACGAGGAGGAGGAAGAGCCGGAAGAAGAGCCGGAAGAGGCGCCGCGGCCTCCGCGGCACCGCCGCAGTTCGCCCCGGTCCCGCAGGGCTTCCGCACCGACACCGCCCAAGAAGGCCACTCCCAGTCGTGCGGAGAAGCGCCGGTCGGCCAAGGCCGCGCCGGCCAAGAAGTCCGCCCCGGCGAAGAAGACGGCGGCGAAGAAGTCCGCGCCGGCCAAGAAGTCCGCCCCGGCGAAGAAGACGGCGGCGAAGAAGTCCGCGCCGGCCAAGAAGTCCGCCCCGGCCAAGAAGGCAGCCGCGAAGAAGTCCGCGCCCGCAAAGAAGACCGCGGCCAGGAAGACGACGTCGTCGAAGCGAGCAGCATCCAAGCGCGCCGATCGGCGGAGGTAGGCAGTCATGGCCAAGACGGAGAAAGACCAGCCCGCAGAGGAGACTTCGGGTGTGGATCAGCTTCGCGGCGAGCTGACCAAGTTCCTCTCCGCGCAGGTGGAGCACCTCGCCGAGAAGGCGGGGGAGAAGCTGACGGATGTCACCGGCAAACTGTCCGAATCAGCTGAGACCGGCTCGCTTCCCGCCATTGGATCTCGCATCCTTCAAGGTGACTCACCGCTCAAGGCGTTCGTCTCGGAAAAGGCCAAGGGCGTCAAGGACAACGTCGTGGGCAAGGTGAAGGACGCCTTCGGCGGAGGAAAGGGCAGACGCAAGTCCAGCGGCGGCAAGGTCATGAACATCATCGAAGTTCTCGATGTGGGAGTGCCCCTGCGGGACGCCTACGACTACTGGACTCAGTACGATCAATTCAGCAGCTTCGCCAAGGGCGTTCGCGACGTCTCGAAGAGCGACGAGGTCGGGAGCGACTGGAAGGTCAAGGTCGGCCCTTCCTCTCGCAGCTTCAAGGCGACCGTCCAGGAACAGATCCCGGACGACCGTATCGTCTGGACTTCCGAGGGAGCCAAGGGCACCACTCGCGGAGCGGTCAGCTTCCACGAACTGGGGCCAACCCTGACGCGCATCGTCCTGGTCGTCGAGTACTACCCCTCAGGGTTCTTCGAGAAGACCGGCAACTTGTGGCGGGCCCAGGGACGCCGCATGCGGCTGGACTTCAAGAACTTCCAGCGGTACGTCACGCTCACCAACGAGGAGCCCGAGGGGTGGCGGGGCGAAATCCGCGACGGCGAAGTCGTCGTGTCGCACGAGGACGCCGTCGAAGAAGAGGAAGCCGAGCAGGAGGAGGCCGAGAACGGCGAACTCGAGGGCGAGGACGAGGACGGTTCCGAGGAAGGCGCCGACTCCGCGTACGAGGACGAGGACGAAGACGAAGGCGCTTACGAGGACGAACCCGAGGCCGAGGAGGAAGAGGGTCCAGAGGGCGAGGAAGCCGAAGACGGATACGAGGACGAGGAGGAGGACGCCGAGGAGGAGGACGCCGAAGAGGACGAGAAGGCGTCCAGGAAGCCACGGCAGAGGCGACGCCGTGACTGACGTCGACTTCCGGCAGAGTTCCTATCCCGTCCCCGGCCCTCAGACCACCAACCTCGCCGACATCCTGGAACGAGTGCTCGACAAAGGGATCGTGATCGCCGGGGACATCAAGGTCGACCTCCTCGACATCGAGTTGCTCACCATCAGGATCCGACTCTTCGTGGCCTCCGTGGACACGGCGAAGAAAGCCGGAATCGACTGGTGGGAGAACGACCCGGCGCTCAGCTCACACGCTTCGCACAGCGCTCTGAAGGACGAGAATCGCGCCTTGCGGCAGCGTGTGGAGCAGCTTGAGTCCCAGACCCCGGATGAATCGTCGGAATAGTGAACCCGCGGCGACGATCCCACCCCAGCCAGCGAGGACCAAGGAGAACAGACGAAAATGACGGAGCGCGGGTCTGAGCGTTCGGACGCCAACGCCACCTATGTGTTCGCTGTCTGCTGGAATCCGGACCCGTCGGCCTTCCACGGGCTGTCAGGTGTCACCGACGAGGCACCTGTACGCATACTGCCACTGGAGAAACTCACGGCCATCGTCCAGACCGTCAGAGCCTGCGACTTCACCGACGAAGCCTGGCAGGTGCGCCTGTCCGACCGGCGGGAGCTGGAACGCTACGCCCGGGCCCACCATGATGTCGTCACCGCGGCTGCCGCGTCCTGTCCGACCGTACCTGTGCCGATGGCCACGGTGTATCACGGTGAGCGGAGAGCGAGTGATGCGCTCGGCAGCGAGTCGGACCGGTTCCACGCCGCGCTCGAGCGGATCGCGCACCACGCCGAGTGGGGCGTCAAGGTGTACGCGCCACCGTCCCCCGCGGACGACTCGTTCCGCACCGCCACCCCGAGCGCGGGACGTCGCCCGGCGCCAGGAGCCGGCCTCGCCTACCTCGACCGCAAGCGGAGTGTGCAGGTGCGTCGCGAACGGAGCCGGCACGAAACGCTGCAAGCGGCCGAGCAGGTGGATTCCGAGGTCAGGCTCCTCGCCGCGGCGTCTCGGAGGCTGCGTCCCCACGAGCCGCGACTCTCCGGAGAACGACGTAGTCAGGTCCTCAACGCCACGTACCTGGTCGCTGATCATCGTGTCGAAGAACTCGCTGAACTGACCCGGTCGTTGAGTAGGCGGACCGGGTTGCACATCGACCTGTCAGGGCCGTGGGTGCCCTACTCATTCGTCGGTGAGGTGTAGACCATGACGCACGACGTGGTGCCCTGGGACGATCCCGGACCGCTGAGTGGCCCGATCGGTGTACCTCTCGTCGACCTGTTGGACCGAGTCCTGGCGACCGGAGTCGTCATCAGCGGCGATCTGGTCATCGCCATCGCCGACGTCCCACTGGTGCGGTTGTCACTGCACGCCCTGTTGTCGTCCGTCAACGAACGTGTCCCGGCACCCTGGAGCGACGGAGGCCCACTGTGACCGGGTCCCGGCTCGACCTTGACCGCGACGAGATGGGACGGGACCTCGTCTGCCTGGTACTCACAGTGGTCGAGCTTCTGCGGCAGTTGATGGAGCGACAGGCGATCCGGCGTGTCGAACAGGGCGACCTCAGCGAGACGCAGGTCGACGAGATCGGAACCACCCTGATGATGCTCGATCAACGGATGACGGAACTGTGTGAGCAGCACGGACTTCGACCGGAGGATCTCAACCTGGACCTCGGGCCGCTCGGGACGCTGCTGCCACGAAGCTAGCGCCGAACGGGGAGGGCCGCCTCGTCGCCGGCGCCTCCTCCGGTCGGTCCGGGATTCACCAATAGTGCCGCCGGCCGCCCACGGCGTGCCCGACACCACCCAGAATCCACAGCACCACTCCGATGATGACCAGGACGATTCCGATCGTCCATAGAATGCCGATGCCTGTCAGTAGGCCCACGATGAGCAGGACAACTCCGAGGATGATCATATTTTCCTCCGGATGGGGAGCCGGCCCCCTCATCGCCGAGTCCCCGAGAATTCCGCCCGCAAACGCCGAGGGCATACCGACCTGCTGGGCTTCGCCGCCTCGCCGCCTCGCCGCCTCGCCGCCTCGCCCCATGGCCATCGACATGATCAATACGTACCATCGTGCAGAGGTCGATCCGCTGATTCGCCGTGTGGCGAGCGTCGTTCCGCCGTCGCTCCTGTCGGCCCTCGGTCAGCCCTTGACAGACCGCTTCGCGCCTTCTTTCGCACCCCGCATCATGCCCCGGGCTTCCAGAGCTGCGCCCTTCGCCGCGAGGGTTTCCTTGTGGGCCGCGTGGGCGACCTTCCGCACCGTCTTTCCGAGGACCTGTTCGGCCTTGGCCTTGGCTCGTTCTCCGGTACTCATCCGGGTACCTCCGGGGAGTGTCAACTGATGGTGTGCCGTTGTGACAGCAGTGACGCCATATGTCCTGTCGAAACTTCAAGCCTAGACCAAGGCCGTGACGTCCTGCTCGATCGGTCCCACACCAGTCATGGCACAGAAGCCTCGGAATTCGTGGCGGACGCGAGACGAGGTCGGAGAGGGGCCGGTACTTCGGAGGCGCCGCTCAGACTCCTGTTTCGGGACCGCGGGATTCGATGTACTCCTTGAAGTTCTTGAGGTCGCCGGAGACGCGCCGCTTGACGAGGCCGAGCTTGTCACCGAGCTTCTCGGTGAAGCCCTGGGGGTTGTAATCCAGTCGAAGCGTGACCCTCGTCCTCACCTCATCCAGAGGATCGAAAGTGACGACCGCGGACCAAGTCGGCTCGCCGACAGTCGTCCAGGCGACTCGCTCGTCAGGGATCTGCTCGGTGATCTCGGCGTTGAATTCCCGCGTGACCCCCTCGGCCTTCGTCTCCCAATGGAGGATGAAGTCGTTGACCTGGGTGACCTTCTCCACATCGTCCAAGAAGTGCGGGAACGACTCGAAATGCGTCCACTGGCTGTAAGCGACGCGGAGGGAGACGTCGACCTCGATGGACTTCTCGACCTGCGACACGTGGCGGCTCTTTCCTCTGTACGGCCGCTCCGACGGGGCCATCGGTGCGGGGACGGAACCAAAGATCCCCCCGCGACCCTGCCGCGTACGGCGGAGCAGCCCATGACCACTGGATGGATGTCCAGGCCCGGGATATCGGTCCCGGGCCACAAAGGCACTGCCTCTGAATGGCCTCAAGCTCATTATCGACCCCGGAGCACAGAGTCCGGAAAGAGGCCACTCGCACCATCCTGGGACATGTGAGGAACCGAGCGGGAGGCCGCGGCATGTGACACTTTGGGTTCAGGCATGGTCCGTGGCATCCCCTTCGCGGCGGACCATGCCTGCTGTGCCGGCGGCGAAGTCCTCTCGGAGCATTCACTCCTCCGGCGAGGGCCCGTACAGGGCGGAGCGCTGCTGGTCCCACGCTCCTTCGATGTGGGCGGCGAGCCGGTCCTCCAGGAGGACGGTCGCGGCGCAGCCGAAGGCGATGTCCTCCTCCAGGTCCGGTTCGTCGGCCAGGAGGCCCCCGATGACCTCGTGGCGGACGATCTGTTCATGGACGGCGTCGGCCTCGACGTGCTCGGCGTAGAAGTGCTCGGCTGCCGGTCCCGCCCCGCACCGGCGCATCGCTCTGGCGAGGCGGCGGGAACCGGGGGAGGAGGTGACCTCCACGCAGGCGAAGTGGCCGACCAGGGCGCCGCGCAGCGCCCGGTGCAGGCCGAACAGCGACATCAGGTTCACGGTGGCGAGGAGGGCCGCGGGCGCCTGGTCCAGGTAGCGGCCGTACTCGGGATCGAGACCGAGGTCTGTCATGAGGTCGGCGTAGAGACGGGCGTGGATGCGGTCGGCGCGGCCGGCGCCGAACTCGTCGTACTCGATGGCGACCATCGCGGCCTTGGACCGGCCGGTGAGGCGGGGGATGACCCAGGCGTGCGGGTCCGCCTCCTTGAGGTGGTAGAGCGAACGCAGTGTGGCGTACTCACGTAGTTGCCAGAGCTTGCCGGTCGTTTCGAGCCGGTGGCTGAGGCTGCCGGTGAGGTCCACGGGTTCGACGAGCAGGGGCGCGAAGGTCTCCGCGACGGTCCGCGGCGCCTCGGTCAGGGCGGACCGCAGGGCGCCCAGGAATCGGGTCTCCAGACTTCGACGCAGGCGCAGCAGGTCCGGGTCCCACTCCCGTTCGTCGGGGACGTCGGCGAAGCCTCGATAGTGGAGTTCGTACAGGATGTACAGCGAGAGCTGGCAGTCCTCGTCCCAGATGTCGGCGCTGAGAACCGCATCCGGTTCGTATGCGGGGGGCAGCCCGGTGCGCAGGGATGCCGTGACGGTCTCCGACAGTACGCCGCGTCCTCGGGGCAGGGCAGTGCTGGCGGCAGGCAGTGTGGACTGCTTCATGGGGAGTTCCTGTCCGGTGATGGAGCCCGGCGGGCAGAGGTGCCGTCCCCCTCACGTGTCGGTTCGCAACGGTGGCCGGGAGGGGCGTCGACGGCCTTCTCGCGGGGCCGGTGGCTCGTGTCGCACCAGGGGTAGGTCCGGCTGCGGCGGCAGGTGCAGATCGCCACCATGAAGCGGTCCGAGCGAGCGACCGTGCCGTCGTCCAGGACGATCTCCACGGGTCCCTCGACGAGGACGGGTCCCTGCGGGTCGACGCTCGCCCGGCGAGCCTCGCGGGTCGGTATGTCTTCCGGTGCTGTGTCAGAGCGCTTCGGCACGGATGATCACCAGCTCCTCCTGGTCCTCGCCCACGTCGGCGAGCCCCTGGCTCTGGAGCCAGGCTCGTCGCCCGCGGAGAACGGGCCCCCAGGGCACCAGGGCCCTCGCGGTCGTTCGTCCGGCCAACCCCGCCTGCTCCAGACGTTTCAGCGTGCTGTCGGGGTCGCACATGGCGGAGTGGACCATGAGCAGAATGCCGCCGGGGTACAGGAGGGCAGGAGCGCTCGCACAGATCCTGTCGATGACGAGCCGACCGTCGGGGCCGGCATCCCAGGCACGGGCGGGTCCGCGGGAGGGCAGCCATCCGTTCGGCGCCGGGACGTAGGGGGGATTGGCGAGGACGAGGTCGTACCGTCGGGCGTTCGTGCGGGTGGTGAAATCCCCGTGCAGCACCCGAAGGGGCAGGCGCCGGTGCAGGGCATTGAGGCGGGCGGTCGTCACCGCCCGCCAGGACACGTCCACGGCGGTGACATGTGCGCCTCTGCTCGCGGCGCTGAGAGCCAGGGCACCCGTACCGGTGCCGATCTCCAGAATTTCCGTACCCGGTCGAACCCTTTCCGCCGCCAGAGCGTGAGCGAGCAGTTCTGTGTCAGCCTGTGGCCGGTACACACCGGGCAGGGCCATGAGTCCCGTGGGGAGCACTTCCTGATGTACAGCCGTACTGGGCACCGCAGCCTCCGGAATGTCGTTTGTCCGCAGCGCGGAGCTTGATCGGGTAGCACCGGTGGTCCAAGTGCCTTCACATCGGCGAGAGGGACCCTGCCGGTGGGAGGGACGGGACCTCGGGCGCGGACCGAGGAGAGAGCGACTGAGGCCCCGGCAGGAGAGCCGGGGTGATCACGTGGGCCGTGTACCCGTTCTCCCACGTCTCTCACGGGACTCGGACGTGTGGCGTCGTGAGCGCAGGCCCTACGGGTGGCGGACCTCGGTATCCGGCTCGGTGCGGAATCGGACATGGGCGGGGGTGACCAGCGGCCTCGGTTGCACGAGAAGGTGATGGAGGCCGACATCCTGCTCAGCGCAAACGCCGATCTGGTGCCGCTTCGGGCCGGCCTGGCAGCATCTGGGCGAGCGGACAGGCAGGGGACTCCGCATCTGCCCGACAACGTCCCGCTTCCCGCCACGCCACAGCTCGAAAGCATGGCCTCGGGCCCTTCCGGGCGGTCACAGGAGTGAAGGCGGGTAGCTGTCCGGTCAGAGCAGGGAAAAGGGACGGAGTGGGTATGGACTGGCGTCAGTACGCGCAGCAGATGGCATCGATGGCGCGCGACCTGCTGGCACAGCCGTCGGTGGACGCGACACTGGAGCGGATCACGAGTTCGGCCACCGAGCTCGTGGCAGGCTGCGATGCTGCCGGCATCCTTCTCGTGCGCGGCGTGGAGGTGCAGACGCTGGCGCCGACCGAGCAGCTCGTGGTGGAGCTCGATCAGCTGCAGCGGCGCCTGGGGCAGGGCCCGTGCTTCGACGCAGCCCGCCGGTCCGAGCGGGAGCGGGTGTTCCGGATCCCCGACTTCACCGAGGAGAAGTCACGGTGGCCCGGCTTCGTGCCCGAGGCGCTGAGACTGGGGGTGGGCAGCATGATGGGATTCCTGCTGTTCACGGAGGACGAGGATTTCGGGGCGCTGAACCTTTACTCGTGTCGCCCCGGCGCGTTCACCGAGGTCAGTGAGGACGCCGCCGTGATGTTGGCTTCACACGCGGCGGTCGCCCTGTCCAGCGCCCGCACCCATGCGCAGATGGAGCAAGCCGTCGCCACCCGTCACCAGATCGGCGAAGCCATGGGCATTCTCATGGGCGAGCGCCACATCACGGAGGAACAGGCGTTCGCCTTGTTGCGTCGCCACTCACAGGAGAACAACGTCAAGCTGCGTGAAGTGGCCCGGCAGGTGTGCGAGACGGGCGGCCTCTCCTGAGCCGTGATGTGGGCGGTTCCCCCGGCACGTGGCCGAACCAGGGGGACCTGGGCCGAGTCGGCCCCGCGGGAGTTGTCTCCGCCCCGGTCCTACTTTACGAAGTCCCCCGCCCTGCCGTATTCACACGTCGCACCCGCCGTGTTCCGTGAGGCTGGAAGAACCGTCCGGTTCGGACGGTGCTGCGGTGGTTGCGTTCTTCCGTCACGGGTACCGGGAGAGGGCAAACCGAGCGAGAACAGGAGACATGGGTATGACCTCCAATGCCACCCCCCGTTACACCGTCCCGGGCCTCACGGTGCAGGACGCCGGTACAGTCATCGAGCTGCTGCAACAGCGCCTCCACGCTCTCAACGACCTCCACCTCACGCTCAAGCACGTCCACTGGAACGTGGTGGGCCCGCACTTCATCGCCGTGCACGAGATGCTCGACCCCCAGGTCGACCGTGTCCGCGCCATGGCCGACGATGTCGCCGAGCGGCTTGCCGCCCTGGGGGGCGTCGCGAACGGCACCCCGGGCGTGCTGGTCGAGGAGCGCACCTGGGAGGACTACAGCGTGGGTCGGGCTGACGCCATCGCGCATCTTGGCGCGCTCGACCTCGTGTACACCGGAGTGATCGAAAACCTGCGGACCGTGACCAAGTCGGTCGGTGAGGTCGACCCGGTCACCGAGGACCTCCTGATCGAGCAACTCCGCGACCTGGAACAGTTCCAGTGGTTCGTACGGGCGCACTTGGAGACTGCGGGCGGCACCCTCACCACCGCCGGGGCCACCTCGGAGTCTGAAGCCGCCCGGCAGGCCGCCGCACAGTGAGATCCGACTCCTAGGACGGGCGTCCGATCCTCGACGGCCCCACCCGGGCGGCACGCGACATCGCCGGAGCGGGCTCGGTACCCGCCGTCGGCGCTGCAGCCGCCGTGCTCGGGCCGGCCTGGGCGTCCTGCACCGCCGTGCCGGCCGCCGACACCGCCGTTCCCCGTGGGACGGCGCTCAGCGAGAACTCCCGTATCTGCTCACCGCGTCCGCGACGACCGCCGCCTCGGGAGTGGCGCTGGTTCTCGCGCCGGCGGGAGGGAGTGGCGCTGGTTCTCGCGCCGACGGGAGGGAGTGGCCCGGCGGATGACCCGAAGTGCACCGTCGTACCCCAGTGGAAAAGGAGTGTGATCGCCATGGTCACCGTGTCTCTTGACGGAGCGTCCCAGGAGGATGCCGCCACGGTCTTCGACGTCTTGCGGACGGCGTTCCCCGCCGACGGGCCCTCGGATCCCACGCCCCATGACCTGCCGGGAATCCACTCCGTCGTGCGGACCGCGGAGTTCGAGCCGACGCGGGAGCCCGTGCCCACCGGGCCGACCTCGCTGGAGGGCGAGTTCACCGCCACCCTGCAAGGCGGGTACGCCGCCGTGGACCGGCTCTGCGAGGCACTCGACGCCGCGTTCGCCGTCGACGAGCAGGGCACGGCGCCGGGTGACCAGGAGAAGGAGGTCGATCTGCAGCTCCGGACGAAGCGTCGGTGAGACAGGAGTCCGACATCACGTTCGCCTGTCGACGCACCCGCCGCAGGACCGCTCGCACGGCCGACCCACGAGGAGAAGAGCGTCATGGT
Source organism: Streptomyces sp. NPDC057950 (assembly GCF_042887295.1). Lineage (NCBI taxonomy): Bacteria > Bacillati > Actinomycetota > Actinomycetes > Kitasatosporales > Streptomycetaceae > Streptomyces > Streptomyces sp. NPDC057950. Next base: position 89,823 of record NZ_JBHVPP010000010.1, on the reverse strand, counting down.
CCAGATCGGGTACACGATGATGACCGAGCAGGCCGGCCCGCGCGAGCTCGTCGCCCACGTGGTCGCAGCGGAACGCGCGGGCTTCGACTTCTCCGTCACGTCCGATCACTACTTCCCCTGGCTCGAGTCCCAAGGGCACGCCCCGTACGCATGGAGCGTCCTAGGCGCCGCGGCGCAGGCCACCGAACGCATTCCGCTGATGACCTACGTGACGTGCCCGACGACCCGGTACCACCCCGCCGTCGTTGCCCAGAAGGCCGCCACCATGCAACTCCTCTCCCAGGGGCGCTTCCGTCTGGGGCTCGGCTCCGGGGAGAACCTCAACGAGCACGTGGTGGGCGGCGGATGGCCCGCCGCGCGGGTGCGACTGGAGATGCTGGAGGAGGCAGTGGAGATCATCCGCTCCCTCTTGGCGGGCAAGGAAGTCAGCCACCACGGTGTTCACTTCGACGTCGAGAACGCCAAGTTGTGGGATCTGCCCGAGGTGCCCCCGCCGATCGGTGTCGCAGCCTCCGGTGACCGGTCCTGCGAACTCGCCGGCCGTCTCGCTGATCTTCTGATCGCGACCGAACCCGAGCAGAGCCTGATCACCGCGTTCGAGCGGCATGGAGGCCAGGGCAAGCCCAAGGTCGGCCAGCTGCCCATCTGCTACGACACCGACCGCGACGCGGCGATCGCCCGCGCTCACGACCAGTTCAGGTGGTTCGGCAGCGGCTGGTCGGTCAACTCCGAGATTCCCGGACCCGCCGGGTTCACCGGGGCCACTCAGTTCGTACGGCCCGGGGACGTGGCCGAGTCCATCCCCTGCGGTGATGACGTGGAAGCCGTTGTGGAGGCCGTGTCCCCCTACGTGGAAGCGGGGTTCACCGAGATCGCCCTCGTCCAGATCGGCGGCGACCACCAGGAACCGTACCTGGAATGGGCCCAGCACAAGCTGCTTCCCGCACTGCGAGATCTGTGAAAGGCCGAGGACACCTCAGATGACCACGAAACGTGCCGCGATCTTCGACGTCGACGGAACGCTGGTCGACACCAACCACCTGCATGTCGTCACCTGGTGGGAAGCCTTCCGGCAGGCAGGCCACCGTGTTCCCATGCGCGAGATCCACCGGGCCGTGGGCCTCAGCGGCGACGACCTGATCGATCACCTCCTCGGTGACGACCACGACCCCGACGGCGACGAACAGATCACCGCGGCCCACCACGCCCTCTACGCGACGTACTTCGACCGACTGCCGTCCCTGGACAGGTCGGCCGACCTGCTGCGTGCTCTGGCGGCTCGAGGCTGGGAGGTCGTCCTGGCCACCTCGGCGGGCGGCGCCGAACTCGCCGCGCTGCGTGGAGCCATCGACGCGGACGACGTCATTCGCGGGGCGGCCGGCGCGGACGACGTCGCCGACGGCAAACCCGCTCCTGATCCCGTCGCCGAAGCCAGAAGCATGGCCGGCGTCCCGAGCGAACGGGCCGTGTTCGTCGGGGACACGGTCTGGGACATGCGGGCCGCCGTCCGGGACGGAGTGACTCCCGTGGCGGTACTGTCCGGCGGAATCCCTCGTGCGGACCTGGAATCGGCCGGCGCCCGCGCCGTGTACCGAGACCCCGCCGACCTGCTCGATCACCTGGACTCCAGCGTCTTTGCCGATCAGGGGTGAAGGGAGCCCCGGTGAGGCGCGCGGACTCAGGGGTGAACGGCGCCCCGGTGAGGCGCGCGGACTCAGGGGTGAACGGAGCCCCGGTGAGGCGCGCGGGCAAGGGCGAGGCCGGAAATCCTCACGGCGAACCCGTGAGAAGCATGGGTCGACACGGGGAAGACCAGATCGGGGCCGGCGGCGGCGCCGAGTCGGGCATGCACGACACCGGACCCAGAGGCCGCTCGGGAGTGCCGCGCTCGGCGCAGGGGGACGACTTCGACTTCGACGAGCCCCCGAAGAGCGAGGCGACCGCACCCTACCCGTCTGGCCACCATGTCCGTGCGATGTCCTTGCGGACCACTGGATGCGGAGTCTCGGGCTCTTCGCGGGTTCGGCGGGAATCGATTTTGGTCTGACGCTTCTGCACTATTGCTCGACGCATGACTGTCTCCTTACGACCAACGAGTTTCGCAGAAGTCGCCTGGATAACATGTTCAGCGGATTTTGCTTGATCCGTATGCCTACTCTCAGTGGTTGATGTCCGGTGGGAAGGCGAGCCAGCTGGCTCCGCGTCCTCGCCACGTCCCATTTTCGGCAGTAGTCACTGGTCGTCCGCGGTGGCGATCGCGGCGAGAAATGCCGGCGGCAGCTCGGTCGGGCCGTCGCGCGCGGCGGTGACGTTCTGGCGCGGGTCCCACATCATCTCGGTCGGGATGCGTTCTGGCACGCGCTCGTTGCTGACAGTGAAGGATGCCGTCAATGGTCCGTCGGAGGAGAGCTCGGAAAGCGTGCTCGACGGTGGAACCTCCGGGGCGGAGGCAACATGAATCAGTCTGCGAGTACTTTGGAAGCAGATCGTCCTCCCGGACGAAGGGAGCATCCTGGATGCCTTTCAGCGACAAGGCCGTGGAAACCGCCCTTTTGAAGTTGCTCGATCAGCGAGTTTCCGGCGCATCGGTCTGCCCGTCCGAGGTGGCTCGTGCACTTGATGGTGCTCGGGGCGACGAGTGGCGGGAACTTATGGAGCCGGTGCGCCGGGCGGCTGTCCGGCTTGCTGACCGCGGTGGGGTGGTCATCACCCAGCGCGGCGTCCCGGTCGACGCCCGAAGCGTTCAGGGGCCCATTCGTATCCGGCGCTCGGAGTGACCCTCGGTGCCGGGTCACCGTCTTCACATACGACGAGGCCAATCGTGTCACCTCGATGCTGCGGGCCACCTGGGTGGGCGGTTCCGGAGGTGCGTCGTTCGGTCGTTCGACGAGAGCGGTCATACGTACCGGCCGTGCACCCTGTCGAACGCGCGTCGCCGTCCGGTACATCGCCGGTGCGTCGTGGCACGCACCTGGAAGCAGACCGCCGCGCCGGGCGTGGCGTAGGAGTGGGGCTCCAGCAGTCGCTATCTGCTGAAGCCCCTCTGTGAACTCACCAGCGTGGAGCACACGCGTGGGCGCGCGGTGAGGTTGTGGTGTACCGGCCAACGCGGTGGTTGCGGTCCTGCGGTCGGAACGGCAGGTGTCAGGCGCGGATGCCGGTCATGGACCGACAGGACTCGGCGCAGGCACGACATGCTTCCGCGCACCGTTTCATCTGCGGGTCGTTCTCCAGGCGCATACACGCTTCCGCGGCCATGTCGCAGGCCCGCGCACACAAGGTGCAGACGTCATTGCTCATGGGCGACATGCGCATGCACATGTCGGCGCACATGCGCGTCATGTCGGCGCAGTCCATGAGCGTGCGCATCATGGCGGGGTCGAGGTACTCGCCGCCCTGCTGCAGGCAGTGGTTGATCGATTCCTCGCACATGCTGTAGGCGGCCAGGCAGGCGTCCACGCACTTCTTCATGTCCGAACTCATCTGCTCGGAGTGCATCATGATGTTCCTCCTTGAGGCGTGAGGTGTGTGACCGGCCCTTTGCCGCCCACTGCAACCATGTCCGTTATGTTCTAATGCTCCAGCGGGATGCCGCTACCGGAACGTGCCTTCATGCACGTCCACCGCAGGTGACACTCGGAGCGCGTGATGAAGCGCCGCGGATCCCCCTGCGCAGGGGGAGTGACTCGGATACGCCGGAAACCCGGCACGGGGATCTCGTGGGGCGCGGCATGTCGCGTCTGCTCCCTGCGCGCGGGGATGCTCCCTGCCTTCAAGGGATGAGGTGGGGAGGTGAGCACTGCGGGGGATCGGGCACCGTCCGGCGGGCACGATCCTGGCGGCGACAGCCGCCCACGGGGAGCTGTGGGACCAACTCGGCGTTTGATCGTCGTCGACAGCACGACGATGCGCGGACGGTCGGCTTCTGCTCCTGGCATGGTGCCGCGCCGGAGAGGTCGTCGCTGAGGAGGATGTTCCTGACATCGGCCGTCAGCGCACGTTGTGCCATCCGGGGTCGACGGGTCCGGTGAGCGGGAGGGGAGAAAGGCTCGGGGTCTTGCGAACGAAGGCGGAGCGCAAGGCGTGGTACGGGGCGTGGGGGTCGAAGAAGACGGCGTGCATGCGGGCGAGCTCGGCACTTCGGCAGTCGGCGAGGGAACGTGCGCGTTCGTTCGCGGCGTGGGCGTGGGACTTGGCGGCGATGCGCTGCTCCAGGCCGGGGGCGGCGGCGATCTCGCGGGCCAGCCGCCCGGTCTCGGCGGCGAAGTCCTGCGGTGCGGCCGGTACAAGCCGGTCCACGAGACCGAGCCGCTCGGCGTGGGCCGCGCTGACCGGCAGGGCCTCGGTTGTAAGCCGCTCTGCCTGTTCGGGGCCGACGCGCCGGGGCAGGGTGTACGTCCAGTACTCGGAGCCGTACAGACCCATGCGCCGATAGTGCGGGTTGAGGACAGTGCCGGTGCGGCACCAGACCTCGTCGGCGGCGAGGGCGAGCATGGCGCCGCCGGCGGCCGCGTTCCCGCCGAGAGCGGCGACCACGAGCCGGTCGGTGGTCAGCAGGATCTCCTCGACGAGGTCGTCCATGGCGTTGAGGTTGGCCCAGGACTCCCGGCCAGGATCGGGGGCCGCTTCGATGACGTTCAGATGGATCCCGTTGGAGAAGAAGTCGCGCGTGCCGCCCAGGACGAGGACGCGGGTGCGGCGGGAGAGCGCGAACCGGTAGGCGGCGAGCAGCCGGCGGCACTGCCGGGTGCTCATCGCCCCGCCGGGAAAGGAGAAGGCCAGGAAGCCGACATCGCCGTGCTGCCGGTAGCGGATGTCGCTCCAGGTACGCCGGTTCGCCGGCACCTCATAGGGGAGGCGGGCCTCCGGCAGGGCCGCCGTGTCACGTCCGGTGAAGGCGGCGAGAACAGAGGTGGCCGGACGCCGGAAGGGAGCGGGGTCGCCGGAGTTCTTGCGGGGGCGAAGCTCCGGGATCCAGATCGCGCCGTCCCTGGTGGCTCGGCAGACGGCACCGGCGCGCTTGGCGAGGAGTTCTCCGGGGTGACCGCGGAGCTGGTCCTCTGGATGGCCGCCGTGGAGGAACACCTCCCGGCCGAGGATTTCATCCAGCACGCCCGGCTGCGAATCGGCGGCGCGAAGCTTGTGCAGCACCGTCTCGGTGTCATCACGGTGCCAGTCGATGCGGCGCCGCTCCTGCCGGAAGGCGTCGCGCCAGACCACCGTCACCGACGGGTCTGCCTGCGGCAAGGGCTTGTGCGTGCCTTCCGCGAAGCGTCGTACCGCCGCGAGGACTGCGCTCACCGCGGCGTCAGCGACCTCGCCCCGGTACAGGTCGCTCTTGCCGACGGGCGGCACGAGGAACGGCTCGGCCGCCCAGATCGCGCCCGCGTCCATCGCCGCTTCCGCCTGTAGCACGGTCACACCCCAGCTGGGGTTCCGTGCGTCGACGGCCCAGTCCAGAGCGGACGGTCCCCGGTCGCCGGGCGGACCCGGGTGCACGATCAAACACGTGTGCTCCCGCCACACGTCCTCGGGCAGCGCCGTCCTGAGCATCGGCGCGACGACCAGGCCGGGCCGCGACTCGCGTACAGCGGCCCGGATCGGGTCAGGGCCGTGAGTGGCGAGCACGACCTCCACATGGTGTCCGTGGCCCGACAGTTCGGCGTACAGGCGCTGGGAAAGGCTGTTGAATGCGCTGGCGACGAGCAGGATGTCCACGGCAACGCATCCTTGCGGGCTTTGGGGGGAACAGCGAAGAAGCGCGGCCGCGTTTCGTCCGCCCGGTCAGCTCTCCCTGTGTTCTGCGGACCACGCGTGCAGGCCCGACCGCTCACCTTGCGCATTGCTCAACTTGCCCATAGACCCGATTAGCCCCCACAGCAGATCTCCGCAGTCTCCGCCACGGCTTCGCCACATTGCAGGCGGACAACGCCAGCATGCGCAGGGCATGGTCCGCGTCGGAGTCTGCGATCTCGTAGCCGCGCGGGACCGCCATGAACGCGCCGAGCAGCCGCTGGCCCCCGGTGGCCGGCGGATCATCCGGGCCGGACGGTTCCAAGCCGATCGTCGCGGCGTACCGGCCAGGGTGCTCCGGAACGAAGGCGCGGAAGGCGCGGGCCCCAGCCGCCAGGGCGTCGCGGCCCGCGTACCCCTGGACCGCGCCGCTTACAGCGTCGGCGGCCTCGCTCAACGCCAAGGCCGCGATGCGCCGGTTGAGGTCTTCCTGCCCACCGACGTGCTTGTACAGGGACGGAGTCCGATACCGAAAGGATCATCCCCGCGAGCAGCGGGAGGATTCCAGCCGGGTGCAGTAGGCGCAGGGGCCATCCCCGAGTGTGCGGGGAGCAGAGTCTGAGGCGCTGCTGGAGGAGACGGATCGGGAAATCATGCCCGCACGCGCGGGGATGATCCCGGACACGCATCTGGGGATGCCGCTCCATGCAATCTTCGAGGAATACAACAGCGTCGTCCGAGGATCGTGACAGATCGTGATAACCGCGTCCAATCCCTGGCAAGGGCACAACTTCGCAGTACTGAGCGTCATTCTGCTGGCCGGCACGCTGACAGTTCTGGCGAACTTCGTCTACCTCTGCTCCCGATTCACACTACAAGCCCGCCAAGAGCACACCACTTCTGCCGCGTGGCGGAACGCTTCTTTGGCGACCGTCACCGTGGCGCTGGCCTTCTACATCTGGGGATGTCTACACGTCCTCTTCCTCGAGGACCAAGAACAGGGCGAAGCATGCGAGCAGGCACGCCCGGAGGGGACACCAACCCTGATCGGCCGCAGGGGCGACTTCATTCCGCTACGCCTCGTGTGCGAGGCATCGAACGGCCACGACTACTCGGTCGTCATTCCCCACTACATCAACCCGACCGTCGCCGTCCTGCTGCTGCTCGCACTCGCCTGTGCCCTGGGTTCGGTTCTCCTCCGCTACAAGCAGCGCGACTCGGCGGGGTAGTACTTCATGCCCACGGGGGCTCCGTTCTCCTGGACCATCAAGATCCAAGTCCCACTGGTGTCCAAGATCCTGGGTCAGGACCTTGCGGCGGCGGGGGTGCCCCGGGTGACGAGGGATGTTGAGGGCGTTGGGGGTGTTGAGGTGGTCCCCACACCCGACCTCGAACGCCGTCTCCTGGACGTGGGGCTCGCCTGCTCGGACATGGCCGGGCCTGTGACCGCGACCGGGCCTTCACCGAACTCCTCGGCCACCGGCGCGACTTCCTGCTGACTGAACGGATCCGGTAGGCCGAGCACGACGGGCCCCAGCCCGTCAACGGATTGGCAGGCTTGCTCCGCGGCGCCCGGATGCCGCCGCGGACGGATTGACGGAGTACCAGCGGCCTGCTCGACCTGGATCCGCGCACGGACGGCCGGGTCCGAGGCGAGGGCCCGTCAGACTCGCGCCGTCCCGCGCCCGGTGGGGTGTGGCGAGGGTCGTAGCTCGTCAGTGTCCGGCGTCGAAAATCTCCCGGACTCGCTGGGCGTAGGCCCGCGGGTGGGTGGTGTTCCCGTTGTGGCCGCCGGGCAGTTCCTGCGGTTCACGGCCGACCAGCCGGGCCAGTTCCGTCACGGCTCGGCGATCGAAGACGGTCCGCGGAGTGGTGCGCCCGGCGGTGGGCACGAGGCGGGTTCCGACGTCCTTCAGTGCCGCGGTGTCGAGGGTGTCGTGAACGACCGCGGTGAAGTCGTGCCGGATGAAGTAGTCGAAGTTGGCGGCGCGCAAGGCGTTCACCGGCTGGGGCGTGAGACCGGGTTCCGCGTCCGTGGCGGCGGGGTCGATGCCCAGAGTCCTGGCGATCTCCGGGAGTGCGGCGGCGAGGCCCTCGCGAAGGTAGAGATCCTGGAGTGTGGTGAGTTCGCGTTCGTGGCGGACACGTTCGTCATCGGGCAGGAGGCGCGGGGCGACGGGCTCGTGGGCGATGAGGGCGCCGATCTGTCCGGGATGCCGCAGGGCCGCGTGCATGCCGATGACGGCTCCGAGACTGCAGCCGAGCATGAGAGCGGGCGCGTCGGTGAGCGAGGCCAGCAGACGGTGGACGTCGTCGGCGTGCTCGACCAGAGTCGCGCCCCGGCCGGGTTCCTCGAGGCGGCTGCGGGACAGGCCGCGGCGGTCGTAGGTCACCACGGTGTAGGAGCCGGTGAGATGAGGAACGAGGTCGACCGTGCGGTCGGCGTCGCCCTCTCCGCTCTGCGAGATGAGCAGCAGCGGGCCGGTACCACAGACCTGGTAGTGCAGGTCCGCGCCAGGAACGGACAGTGTGCCGGTGGTCTTGGACATGATGCCTCCCCCTCGCGGGCGGCGGACCGTCCGTCGCTCTTGCCGACCACCATAACCCATCGAGTTGGATGCATCAATCTCGATGGATCAATTTCGATGTACCTTGGGGGAGTGAACGGAGTCGAGCTGTTCCTGCTGGGGCGCACCCTGATGAAGATCGGCGAGGAGGCCCTGCCGGAGCCTCCGGGCGGCACCGGCCGCTACGCCGGCAGCACCCGGCTGGTGCTGGTCGTGGCCAGCGACATCGCCGACCACCCCGACACCGCCGTCGGCGAGATCGCCGCGCGCACCGGCCTGCCGCAGAGCCAGGTGTCCTCGGCCGTCGCCCGCCTCAATGAGGCCGGATCGGTGCACACGGCCCCGGATCCCGCCGACCGGCGCCGGCTGCTGGTGCGTCAGGCCGACGAGGTGTCCGAGCGCGTGGCGCAGGTCCGCGCCGCCGGCATCGACGAAGCGCTGATCGCCGCCCTCGGATCCGACGAGCCGCGCCGGTTGAGGCAGGTCACGGAAGCACTGGACGTTCTCGCCCGCAACTTCCTGTCGCCTTCAGGGACTCCAGGACCACGCCGTGGGGACACCGTTCCGTCGTCGGAGTGACACGGTCGCGGGGAACTCGCACGATGTCCCGCTCCTCCGTGCGGATCAGGCATGCCCGGCAGACCGGACAGAGTGTCAGAAGATGCGGTCACGCGAGAGAACGGCGGTAGACGCCTCGGCCAAGCAGTCGATCTCGGGCACGGTGAAACCGTACGGACGCTGCACCTCGCCGTGCGTCTGGGTGCGATGCGACGGCTGCGCGATCCTGGTCCGGCGCCCAGGGGCTCTCCGCCTACCCGGGCCGCCCCGGCGGAATTGACCCTCAGACGTTGCGGCTACTGGGGCGACGGCCGTTCGTCGATGACGTTCTTCATGACGAGGGTGGAGGTCAGGCGCTGGCCTCCGGGAAGCTGGGCCAACTGCTGGTCGTAGAGCTGCTGAAAGGCGGCAAGTCGGTGGTGGCCACGCGCAGGAGGCAGTCCGGTTCGCCGAACAGACGCCGCGACTGCAGCACGTGGGGGACGGTGGACACGGCCTCTCCGAACGCGGTGACGGTGTCGGGTTTTTCCCAGCGCAGGCTGGGAGGGCGAGGCCCTCGAAGTTGAGGCCGACGGCGGCCGGATCGACGACGACCTGGTAGCCGCGGATCGCTCCCTCACGTTCCAGGTCGCGCAGTCGGCGGTGGCGGGGTGAGACGCTCAACCGCACACGAGCGGCCGGCTCGGTCACCGTCAGGCGGCCATCGAGCCGCAGCGCCGGCCTGCGGAGACGTTCGATCGTCCCGGCCGTCACCGGTCCGATCTGCCGGCCATGCGGTCTACGTGCTCGTGGCCGTCACGGGCCTGGCAGTCATCGTGGCGAGCTCAGCGGCCGCGCTCACCGCCCTGACCGTGGCGGGCGCCGGCTACCTGCTGTGGCTGGGTTGGGGGTTCCGCGAGAGCCGGCCGTGCCGACAGCCGCCGGAGAAAGTGCTGACCCTTCCCGGCTGCGGGTCCTGCTCAAGGGCGCCGGGACCGGCGGCCTGAACCCGAAGGCGCTCCTGCTGTACTTCTCGCTGTTCCCGCCGTTCATCCACCCTGCCACGGGCTGGCCGGTCGTCGCGCGGACTGGCTCCTCAACACGGCGCATCCGGCCGCGTGCACAGTCGCCCACCTCGCCGTCGGTGTCCTGGCACGGACGGTCCCGAGCACCCGCCCCTCGGTCGCCCATATCGTCACGCGCATCAGCGGTGCCATGATGATCGCCATCGGAATTTTCCTGCTGGCGGAACGCCTGGCCGGCCGAGGAACCCGTCCCGCTCCACCCGACACGGATCCGAAGGAGCGCACGCGCGTGGAAGACCAGCAGGAACAGTCGAGCCCCGCGGTGCGCGAGCGCATCCAGGCCAGCTTCGACCAGCAGGGCCTGATGTCCCACCTCGGCGCACGGATCACCCACATCGGGCCCGGCCGGGTCCACATCGTGCTCCGGGCCCGCCCCGAGCTGACACAGCAGAACGGCTACATCCACGCCGGCGCCACCAGTGCCATCGCCGACAGCGCCGGCGGCTACGCCGCGTTCACCCTGTTCGACGACGAATCCGAGGTCCTCACCGTCGAGTACAAGATCAATCTCCTCGCACCCACCGCCGGTGACCACCTCGAAGCCATCGGAACCGTCCTCAGACCCGGACGCACCCTGACCGTCTGTCAACTGGAGGTCTACGGTGTCCAGGCCGACGGCGCCCGCAAGCTCGTCGCCAACGGCCAGCAGACCCTGATCCGCGTCAACCGGCCCGCCGCATGAGCCCCCGGGCCTCCGACACGACCCCGCCGTCCTGGCTGACGTGGTGGCAGCGTCCCTTCCCTGACGCCAACACCCTCCTGCTGCCCGGACGGCGACCGGCCCTGGTCGACACCGGCTTCGTCGGCCACGCCGACGAGACCGCCACCTGGGCCCGCGCACACGCCGGCCCCATCGACCTGGTCGTCAACACCCACTGGCACTCCGACCACGTCGGCGGCAACGCCCTCCTCCAGGCCCAAGGCGCCGCCATCGCCGCCGGGACACCGGAGGCCGACGCCATCACCCGGCGGGACCCCGGCTGCTGCGGGGCCGAGTACCTCGACCAACCCGTCGCCCCGTACACCGTGGACGTCCCGCTCGACGACGGCCAGGTCCTGCGGCTGGGCGACGCCGACTGGCAGGCCGTCGGTACCCCCGGCCACACTCCGGGCCATCTCGCGCTGTGGCAGCCGGAGGAGCGGATCCTTGTCGTCGGGGACGCACTGTCGGACTACGACGTCGGCTGGGTCAATCTCGCCCTCGACGGCCCCGACGCGACGACCACCGCGCTCGCGTCCCTCAAACGGATGGCGGACCTCGGCCCCCGCCTGATCCTGCCCTCGCACGGCCCGATACCCACGGACCCCGCGGCCGCGTTCTCCGCCGCCCTTCGCCGGGCCCAGCGACTCGTCGACGACCCCGCCGGAGCCATCTGGTACGGCGCTCGCCGGATCTTCGCCTTCGCCCTGATGATCCGCGACGGGATCCCGGCGGACGAGGTCGAGCCGTACCTCCACGCCCGCGCCTGGCTGACCGACGCCGCCCACCTCCTGGCCGTAACCCCCGAGGCCCTTGCCATCGAACTGGTCACGACCATGCTCCGCAGCGGTGCCATCGTCCTGCGCGACGGACGCGTCCGGGCGGCCGCCGAGCACACTCCCGTGGCGCCCGAGGCGTTGCGCGTGCCCTACCCAGGCGCCTGGCCCGCGAACGAGGCGAGCTGACACCTGCTGGTACGAGGGGCGGGCGATCGGCCTCCAGTCGATCGCCCGGCCGCCGCGTCTCCCGCGAAGTCGCGTCTCCCGTGAAGTCGCGTGCCGCCTCGCGCAGCACGCTGTGCATGTTGGCGTCCCTCTTCGCATACCGAGCCCGCCCATCCGCGGGGGCTCCCGCTCCGCCACCTCAGATCTGAGGTCCCAGGCCGACCGCGCCCTGCGGAAATGCCCGCGACGTGCGGCTGGTCGACCGCGCCACCGACCTGAGACCGCGACCGAGCTCCTGGTCAGTGGGGAGGGACCGTGCCATCAGCAATGGGACCTTGCGCCGGCGTAGGGGCGGCGCCGGTCGGATCGACCCCGCCATGACGGTCACGCGCAGGTTCTGCACGTCTGGCGAGTCACCTCCGGCCGGGCTCACCGAGCAGAGCGGTGCTCCATGGAGTAAACCGGTCTAGGAATCCTGAGTGGGCCGGTCCAGGAAAGGTTTCAACATGACCACCGACCTCATTCGCTGCGACGCGAGCGAACTCGCCGAGCTGATCCGGACCGGGAAGGTGTCCTCTGTCGAGGTGGTGCGGGCGCACCTCGACCGCATCGAAGCCACGAATCCGAGGCTCAACGCCATCGTCACGCTCGCCGATGGCGCGCTGGAGGCCGCGAGGGCGGCAGACGAGAAGCTCGCGGCGGGCGGCGAAGTGGGGCCGCTGCACGGTGTGCCCTTCACCGTCAAGGACTCGTTCGACACCGCCGGAGTACTCACCCAGCGCGGTTCGCCGATCTTCGCGGGGCGCATCCCGGCCAAGGACGCCACCGCCGTGGCACGCGTCAAGAGAGCCGGAGGGGTCCTCCTGGCGAAGACCAACCTCCCGGAGTTCTCGTACTGGATCGAGACCGACAACCTCCTGACGGGCAGGACGAACAACCCCTGGGACCTCAACCGCTCGTCCGGCGGTTCGAGCGGCGGGGAGTCCGCGGCGATCGCGGCCGGGATGTCGCCGCTCGGACTCGCGAGCGACCTGTCCATCTCGGTGCGCGGGCCGGCGGCCGACACCGGTGTCGTGTCCTTCAAGCCGACGCACGGCCGCATCCCGATGACGGGGATCTGGCCGCGGGAACCCCGCCGCAACTGGCACGTCGGTCCCATGGCCCGCAGTGTCCGCGACCTCGCACTGGCGTATTCATTGGTGGCCGGTCCTGACGGCGCCGACGGCTTTGCCACCGCTCCGCGCGAGTTCGACACCGGCCTCGGTGCCTCCCCCGACCGGCCCGTGCGCGTGGGCTGGCTGGTCGACTCGGGACTCGGTCCGACCGACGCGGAGGTCGCGGCGACCGTGCGGGCGGCTGCCGACGCCCTGCGGACGGCGGGGGCCCGGGTCGACGCTGTCGACATCCCCGCTCTTGAGCGCGACGACCCCCTCAAGATCTGGACCAAGCTGAGCACCATGGAGGTGAAGCCGGCCTTCGCGGAGGTCACCGCGGGTCATGAGGACCAGATGTTCAGCTACTCCAAGTTCGTGGCCGGTATGCCCGACACGTCGATGGAGGACTACGTCGAGGCCGAACAGGGCGTCGAGCGGCTCCGGGACGGTTTCGCGGAGTACTTCCACGAGTACGACGTCCTGCTGCTCCCGGTGACCACGATCCCCGCGCACGAGCATCAGCTCGGGGAGTTCACCCTCGACGGCCGGACGGTGGGCCCCTTCCACGTGTCGTCGACGACCGTCCCCTTCAACCTGACAGGACACCCAGCTCTGTCGATGCGATTCGGTACGAGCGGCGACGGGATGCCGATCGCTGTGCAGCTGGCGGCCAACCTGCACGCGGATTCGACGGTCCTGCACATCGCCGCGCTGCTGGAGACGCTGAGCCCGGTGCGCGACCAGCACCCCGCCCTCTGACAACCGGGGAACGAATCCCCGCGACTACGCGACGGGCCCAGCGCAGGGGTGCTCCGGCATCGGCCGGAACCTGCAAGCCCCGGCGAAACCGGTCCTGCGGGGGCAGAGGATCGCCGGCCGCGCTCCCGCCGTTCACGACGAGGCCCTGGCCGCTGGATCGATCGACTGGATCGCGGTCGGTGACCAGTGGACTTCGTCGGAGACGAACAGCAGGTGGAGCTCCGGTGGGGGCGAGGACGAGCGCGGAGAACCCGGGGGCCCGGCCTCCATGCTCGTCAGCGCCGACGGCCACGAAGGTGCGATGGGCCTCGATGCGATCAGGACCGATCCGGTGGCCCGCGACTGCGGCCAGGTACGTGCCCTCGTAGGTGCCCGGGCCACGCACGAGCCGTGTGAGTCGCTCGGCATCCCGTGCGACGCGAGTTGCGGCGACGCCGCCCGCCAGGTGCTCAGCGGCGGTATGCGGCTGTCGCGATCTCGATGAACGACCGGATCAGCGGGTTGGTGTCACCCTCGTTCCACACCGCCACCACTCGGCTCGGCGCCATGTCGGTCAGCGGCACCACGGCCAGCTCCGCGGGCAGGTCGTGCCCGAGCGGGGCCAGGCCGACCGTGCCGTTCCACAGCACGGCCTGCAGGCATTCGTGGACTACGCGCACCACTGGGCCCTCGCGCGGCTCGCCACCGTTCCAGTACGACTGCCAGATCGGGTCCGTTCCCTGAGGGAACTGGAACCAGCGCCGGTCTCCCAGGTCGGCCAGCCGCAGCCGGCTGCGGTGGGCCAGCGGATCGTCGGCGCGCAGGACCACGCCCACCGGATCGGTACGCAGCTCACACACCGTCAGGGCGGTCTCGTCGAACGGCGCCCGAGTCAGGGCGACGTCGACCAGTCCGGCGCGCAGCCCGCAGGTCGGGTCGGTCAGGTCGGTGTCGCGGACGCGGATGTCGATGCCCGGGTGGCTTCGACGGTACGCGGCGGCCAGCCTGGTCGCTCCCGGGTCGGTGCTGTCGCCCAGGATGCCGACGGTGACGGTCGCGACGCCGGCCGCCGCGGTCACGACCGCGCGGACGCGGTCGGCGTGGTCGAGCAGGGCCCGCGCCTCGTCGAGCAGCACGGTGCCCACCGCGGTGAGCGTGACGCCCACGGGCGAGCGGGCGAACAGGAGGGCACCGACCTCGGTCTCCAGCCGCTTGATCGCCCGGCTCAGCGGCGGCTGGCTCATGTGCAGTCGAGTGGCGGCCCGGCCGAAGTGGAGTTCCTCAGCGACCGCCACGAAGTAGCGCAGGGTACGTAGCTCCACGCTGCAACGATACCCAAACGGCATAGGCGTCGCGGAATGGGTCTTGGACAGCAGCGGGGCCCTGGCGGTGCACTCGGAGCATGACCCAAGAAGCGAAGACCAGCGCACCGCAGGCCGACCCCGCCGTATCGGTGGTCGGCCCCGACGAAGGCGAAACGATCGTCATGGGCACCACGCGCATGCGCGTCCTCGAAGACGGCAGCCACACCGGGCACCGCCTCGGAATCGCCGAATCCGTCCTCGCCCCGCGCACCCCCGGACCGCCGCAGCACCGCCACGCCCAGCACGACGAAGGCTTCTACATCGTCTCCGGCTCGGTGCGGTTCACCGTCGGGGACCAGGACTACGACGCCACCGCGGGCGCGCTCGTGATGGTCCCGCCCGGCGCCCCGCACACCTTCGCCAACATCACCGACCAGCCCGCAGTCATGCTCAGCACATTCACCCCCGACCTCTACGTGCAGTACTTCCGAGACCTCCAGGACCTGCTCGCCGATGGCCGGCCACTGACGCCGCAGGCCGGCGCCCAGGCGATGAGCCGCTACGCGACCGAGCCCGCCACTGACCTCACCCGAAGCCGGCGGGATGACACCGCCCGGCCGTCTTCCACCTGACCGGCGCAGCCAGGGCGCTCCCGCCCTCCGCTTCCGGATCACTCAGACCGTGGCTCGGACCTTCTCCAAGGGCTGCCCCGGGAACCGACGGGTCACCGCAACCGGTGACCTGGATGGGAATCATGAACATCACGTATTGGATCGTCGCCGGACCGCTCGCCCTCTTCTACCTCTACTCAGGCGCGATGAAGACTTTCCGCGGCCGAGATCGACTCCGCCCGATGATGGCCTGGGTGGACCGCCTGCCCCTGCCCGTGGTGAGGGCGCTGGGGACGGTCGAGATGCTCGGCGCGACCGGGCTGATCCTGCCGCCCCTGACCGGAATCGCACCCGGGCTGGCACTGGTCGCGGCCATCGGGTTCGTGCTCCTGCAGATCGGTGCGATCGCCGTCCACCTGACCGGCGAAGACCGCCGGATCACACTCAACGTCGGGCTCATCGCCATCGCGGTCGTGAACATCTGGCTGGCCGTCACCTGGCTGTGAACGAGGACCGGCGATGTGGCCGCGGACCGTCTGCTACGAGATCCCCGTCACGTGACCCACGCTCAGGGCCTTCGCGATCGGTCGATGAGGAGCAGGGCCAAGCAGATGACGGCGCAGGCCAACCATGCGTACAACAGGAACGGGGCCCAGAACCACACCTCTTGGGTGCTGTGGCCACTGGTCCAGTGGCAGGTGATGGACGGAGGGAAGCTGTCCACGTTCACCGAGGTCAGGCTGTATTCCCGCCCGGCATCCGTGTACACGCCGTCGGCGGTCTTGTCCCCGCATACGTCAAGCGGGTTCGTGAAGGCGAGCCCGTAGACGGTTCCGGCCCCATAGGCGGCGATCGTCGCCGCGCTGCCGATCACGGCCCAGCGGGTCGTCTGCGAGGGTTTCCTCCTGGTCACCCACCACGCGTAGGGGAGTGTCCCGAATGCGAAGAGGAGGATGGTGATCGCCGGCGGGCCCGACAACGCGGACAAGGACACCATGCACCCTGACGTCACTGCGGGTGGATCGGGCGCTGGTACGGCGGGTCGTCCACGCCAGGAGGCACGACACCCGTCGACTCGTCGAGATCTCGGTGGCCGATGGAGAACCGTCCAGCACGGCGGGTCACCGTTTCTTCGTCGCTCGACGAACCCGACGGTCCTGAGTCGAGGATCGCCGTTCCGTCGATGACGGCCACCGCCGTGGCGAGCGGTCTGCTCCCGTCGAAGACCTGCCGGAGACACCACTCGAGACAGAGCGGCCCTCTTGCCGACCGTCGCGCCCGTGGATCGGTATCGTCCGCCCCGATGCCCCGGATCCGCGGCTCAGCGGCCGGCACCGAGGAGGAGCACCATGGCCGACCGCCAGCAGGGAACCGCGTCGGATGACGGATCCGCGTCGCGGACACCGGAAGTCCGTCGGGCGAGCGCGCACGACTCGGTGCGCCTCGCGGTGGTCATCGGTGCTCTCGGCGTGGTCTTCGGCGACATCGGCACCAGCCCGATCTACACCCTCCAGACGGTGTTCAACCCGAGCGATCCGCATCCCGTCCCGGTCACCACGGACAATGTGTACGGCGTGGTCTCGCTGGTGTTCTGGTCGGTGATGATCATCGTCACGGTCACCTACGTGCTGCTGGCGATGCGCGCCGACAACGACGGCGAGGGCGGCATCATGGCGCTGATCACCCAACTGCGGCGGTGGAGTTCGCAGCGTGGGCGTCAGGCCGCCGTCGTACTGGCCGCACTGGGCATCTTCGGCGCGTCGCTGTTCTTCGGTGACAGCATGATCACCCCGGCGATCTCGGTGCTCTCCGCAGTCGAAGGGCTCAAGGTCGTCGAGCCGTCCCTGGGCGGCGCGGTCGTACCCATCACCGCGGTGATCATCGTGATGCTGTTCCTGGTGCAGCGCCGGGGAACCGCAGCGGTGGGCCGGGTGTTCGGACCGGTCATGATCGTCTGGTTCGTCGCCATCGGCGCGTGCGGCGTCGTCGGCATCGCCGGCCACCCGGACATCCTCGAGGCGCTGTCCCCGACGTACGCGCTGGGCTTCCTGTTCGGCCATTGGGGTACGGCCTTCTTCGCTCTGGCCGCGATCGTGCTCGCGGTCACCGGCGCCGAGGCGCTCTACGCCGACATGGGGCACTTCGGCCGGCGGGCGATCACCCTGGGCTGGATGTTCCTCGTACTGCCCGCCTGCGTCCTGAGCTACATGGGCCAGGGCGCGCTGATCCTCGACGATCCTGACAACATCAGCAGTCCCTTCTTCCTGCTCGTGCCCGACTGGGGCCGCTGGCCGATGGTCGTACTGGCGACGGCGGCGACCGTGATCGCCTCCCAGGCCGTGATCACCGGTGCGTACTCGGTCGCCTCCCAGGCGGCGCAGCTCGGCTACCTGCCGAGGCTGCGCATCGCGCACACCTCCGAATCCACGATCGGCCAGATCTACGTCCCCTGGATCAACTGGCTCCTGATGGTCTCGGTGCTCACCCTGGTCTTCGCCTTCCGCAGCTCTGCGGCGCTGGCCTACGCGTTCGGCATGGCGGTCACCGGCACCATCACCATCACCACCCTGCTCTTCTTCTATGTCGCCCGCGCCAAGTGGGGTACGCCCCGGTGGCTGCTCGCCATCGGCGCCGGCGTGCTCCTGTTCGTGGACCTGCTGTTCGTGGCCGCCAACATGACCAAGCTCGTCCACGGAGCGTGGCTGCCGCTGCTGATCGCCCTCACCGCGTTCACCGTCATGACGACCTGGCAGCGCGGCCGCGCACTCGTCACCGCGGAACGCGCACGCCAGGAAGGCTCGCTGCCGGAGTTCATCGACGACCTCCGCTCAGGGCGGATGCCGACGCTCCGGGCGCCCGGCACGGCCGTCTTCCTGAACCGGGGCAAGGAGACCGCGCCCCTGGCCATGCGAGCCAACGTCGAGCACAACCACGTACGGCACGAGCATGTCGTGATCCTGTCCATCAGGACCGAGCCCGTGCCCCGCGTCCCGGCCGACCAGCGGATCGTCATCGACGACCTCGGGTATGCCGACGACGGGATCATTCACGTCACCGCCCGGTTCGGCTACATGGAGACCCCGGACGTGCCTGCCACGCTGGCTCTGCTCGACCCGGCCGAAACCGAAGGACCGCTCCAACTCGACCAGGTGTCCTACTTCCTGTCGAAGATCGAGCTCCGGCGCGGCAAGGCCCCGACGATGGCACCCTGGCGCAAGCGGCTGTTCATCGCCACCTCCTACATCTCGGCCGACGCGGCCGAGTACTTCGGCCTTCCCCGCGACCGTACGGTCATCATGGGCTCGCACGTCGAGGTGTGAGAGGGGACTCGATCGGCTCAAGGTGTCACGAGGTCACGGTGCGGTGGGCTCGGACTACCGACGTCAACGGGCGTTCTTGTCAACGGTGTTGACACCGCGAGGGCGGTGGGCGTCACCGCCGTGTCCGGCCGGCTGTCGAAACGCCGCCCTCTCTCGCGGGCGCAGCCGGTGAGGATGACCCCCTCGCAGGACGCGGGCGCCCTGGAGCGGGATCGTCCGCGGGCCGCGGCCTGCTACTTCGGGTCGCGGTCGAACACCGACTTGGACCAGACGTAGCCGAGTACGGTCAGTCCCAGGCACCAGGCCACGGCCAGCCACCCGTTGTGGCCGATCTCCGTGCCCAGCAGCAGCCCGCGCAGGGTCTCGATGGCCGGGGTGAACGGCTGGTACTGGGCGATCGGCTGGAACCAGCCCGGCATCGCGTCGACGGGGACGAAGGCGCTGGAGATGAGCGGCAGGAAGATCAGCGGCAACGCGTTGTTGCTGGCGGCCTCGGCGTTCGGGCTGACCAGGCCCATACCGACCGCTACCCAGGTGAGCGCCGTGGCGAAGAGCACGAGCAGTCCGAACGCCGCCAGCCACTCCACGACGGTGGCATCGGTGGAACGGAAGCCGATGGCCACGGCGACAGCGCCGACGACGACCACGCTGATGACCGACTGCAGGACGCTGCCGATGACGTGCCCGATGATCACGGAGCCGCGGTGGATCGCCATGGTCCGGAAGCGGGCGATGATGCCCTCGGTCATGTCGTTGGAGACGGAGATCGCGGTGCCGATCGTGGTGCTGCCGATCGTCATCAGCAGCAGGCCGGGGACGAGATACGCGACGTACTCGGAGCGGTCGGCGCCGCCGCCGATCCCCGCGCTCATGGTGTCGCCGAAGATGTAGACGAAGAGCAGGAGCAGCATGACCGGCGTGAGCAGCAGATTCAGCGTCATGGACGGGTAGCGGCGAGCGTGCAGCAGATTCCGCCGCAACATCGTGGACGAGTCGCGCACGGCGAGGGCGAGGTGGCTCATCGGACGTCTTCCTTGGTCTGGTCGGGGGTGCCGGCGGTGGTCAGGGCGAAGAACACGTCGTCGAGGTCGGGGGTGTGCATGGTCAGCTCGTCCGCCTCGATGCCGGCCGCGTCCAGCCAGTCCAGGATCGAGCGCAGCTCGCGCTGACCGCCGTCGCTCGGGATCTGCAACGCCAGTGCCTCGTCGTCCCGGGTGGCCCCGCGCAGCGTGGCGGCGGCGGACCGGTACGCGGTCGGGTCGCTGAAGCGGAGGCGTACATGGCCGCCTGGGATCAGTCGCTTCAGCTCTTCCGCGCTGCCTTCGGCGGCGATCTTCCCGTCGTTCAGCAGGGCGATGCGGTCGGCGAGTTCGTCGGCCTCGTCCAGGTACTGAGTGGTGAGGAAGACGGTGACGCCGTCGGCGACGAGTTCGCGAATGATCTGCCACATGTTGTGCCGGGCGCGCGGGTCGAGGCCGGTGGTCGGTTCGTCCAGGAAGATGATCTGTGGGCCGCCGACCAGGGTCATGGCGATGTCCAGGCGGCGTTTCATGCCGCCGGAGTAGGTGGAAGCCGGTTTCTTCGCGGCCTCGGTGAGGTCGAAGCGCTCCAGGAGTTCGGCGGCGACGCGCCGGCCCGCGCGCTTGGGCAGGTGGTGCAGGTCCGCCATGAGGAACATGTTCTCCTCGCCGGTGATCAGGCCGTCGACGGCGGAGAACTGGCCGGTGACACCGATCGCGGCGCGGGCGCCCTGGGGGTCGGCGGCCAGGTCGTGGCCCGCGACGTGGGCCTGGCCCCCGTCGGCGGTGATGAGTGTGGACAGGATCTTCACGACGGTGGTCTTGCCGGCGCCGTTCGGGCCGAGCAGTGCGAACACGGTTCCGGCCGGGACGGCCAGGTCGATGCCGTCGAGCACGGTCTTGTCGCCGTAGGCCTTGCGCAGCCGGACGGCGGAGACCGCGGCGGGTGACTGCCGGCCGTCACCCTTTCTGGGCGTGGGCATGACAGGAGAAGGCATAGGGTCCTCCCTTTCGGAGGCGTGGTGAGCGGTGAAGTCGGAGGGTGTGGTGAGCGGTGAAGTTCGAAGGTGTGGTGGGCGTTGCAGGTGTGGTGGGCCGTGAAGTGGCCTTGGTCGTGTGAAGCGGCCGGACGGGTCAGGGCCGGGCGCGGCGGATGTCGATGTTGCCGTAGCGGGTGCGGGCCCTGACCTCGACGGTGTCCTCGGACTTGTCCGGGCTGTCGGACGCGGTGAGCGCGTTGCGCACCTGCCCGTTGCCCGAGCTGACGTCGAGCCAGGCGGCCGTGCCCTTGCGGATGCCGACGTCGATGGCGCCGTAGGAGGTCTCCAACTGGACGGTGCCACGGGCCACGTCGCCCACCCGAAGGGTGCCGTGGGCGGTGGTCGCGGCAACCGAGCTCTCGGCGCGCTGGATGTCGATGTCCCCGTTGGCACCGCTCACCCGCAGCTCGCCGAGCGCGACGCCGACGGTCGTGCTGCCGTGCGAGTTCTTCAGGACCGCCGGCCCGTCCACCACACCGACCCGCAGGCTGCCTGAACTGGTGGTGATCTCGGCCAGGCCGTCGATCTGGTCCACGGTGATCGAGCCGTGCGACGCGGTCAGCTGCAGCGGGCCCGTCGCATCCAGGCGGACGTCACCCGACGACGTCTTGACGCGGACCTCACCGAGCCGGCCCTCGCCGAGCACCTGGGTCCAGGAACCGGTCGTGTCGACGCGCGAGCCGGTGGGCAGTTCGACCGTCACGTCGACGCTGCCGGTGGGCCCGACGAGGTAGCGCCCCTTGGGCGTCCTGATGGTCAGCATGCCGCTCGCGTACGTGACCTCGGTCTGCTCGGCGACCCGCACGTCCTTGTCCTTCTTCGGGTCGCGGGGCCGCACCTCGACGACCGTGTCGAGGCGGTCGCTCGCCGAGAACTGGATGGAACCGGCGGCCACGTTGGCGGTGACCGAGATCGGCTGGGGAGTGTCGAAAGAAGGCATGGGTGTCCCGTCCTCTTGGGTCTTCGCGGTGTCCCTGCTGGTGGGACGTGGTGTGAGTGAAGTGAAGTGAGTTGAGTGGGGTGGCCTTGGCGCGGTTAGTGCACCCAGCCCGTGAGGCTCTGTCCGACGGTGCGGGTGGTGCGGGTGGTACGGGTCTCCTCCGGCGTACGCGGCCGGGTGCCGCCGTCGACCGCGGCCGACACGGCTCGTACCAGCCACGCGTTGACCGACAGGCCCTCGCGGCTCGCGGCCTCCTCGGCGCGCGCCTTGAGGTGGGCGGGCAGGCGCAGATTGACGCGGGCGGTGCCGCCGTCGTCGCCCTCCGCGGGCGCCGGGGCCGGTGCTCTGAGCGGCTCGGCGGGCCCGCTCCTGTCCTCGTACGCCTCGTCGGCCGCCGGCCGCGTCACCACGAAGTCGGGGTCGAGTCCACGCAGTCGTACGTCGACCGAGCCGGGGGCGAGTTCACGGGTGATCTCGTCCATCGCGGCGGAGAGCACATTGAGCAGCGTCAGACGTGTCGCGGACTCCAGCGGAGCGGTGAGCCGCTCCGCCAACTCGCGCGCCTCTTCGCCACCGGCTTCGGCGGCCACCGCGAGTTCGCGACGGAGGTTGTCGACATACGGCATGAGATCCATGACGCCATAGTGGCACCACTATGGCGCCATGCGCAAGCCGGTAGGGCAAGTGATTGCGGGTCGGGGTCGGCTCAATGGCACTGACCTGCGGAAATTCGCCGACCCGTCAGACGCGCCAACGCGGCACCGGGCCCGGTCTCCCGGCTCGACCATGGCGGACACCGATCGCTTCCCCTGGCGTCACGGGGTCAGCCGGGGCGGCTTCTGGACTCCGGCGACCGATTGCGGGCCCCTTCGATGGGCGCCATAGGGGGCTTGCCCTCGATCCCTCCTTGCCTGGCGGATCTCCCGGACGGCGACGGCGACGGCGACGGCGACGGCGACGGTGGCGGTGGCGGTGACGAGGGCGGTGACGAGGGCGCACCGCACGTCCGGCGCGTACCCGAGCTGTGGCGGGTGGCCGGCCCGCGCTGTCGCGGCCTCTCCGACATTGCGGGGGCATCCAGTGGCACGCGCTGACGCCATAAAACACCTTCGCGTGACGCCATGTGTGTGCCACTATGGCGCCACAGGGATGCAGTCCTCGGCTTCGCGCGGAGGGGTGCCCGTTTGGCGGAGTGAGACATCAGAGAGGTCGGGCCATGGCGACATCACAGAGCCGGCAGCAGGCGGCACCCCGCGCCTTCACCGCCTTCACCCGCTTCGTGCTCTTCGGCGGCGGGGTGGGGCTCGCCTCCAGTTTTGCCGTGGCGGCCCTCGCCGCCAGGATTCCCTGGGTCCTCGCCAACGCCTTGATCACCGTGGTCTCCACGGTTCTCGCCACCGAGCTGCACGCCCGCTTCACCTTCGGCGCGAGCAGGCGGGCGACCTGGCGCCAGCATGTCCAGTCGGCCGGGTCGGCCGCGGCCGCGTACACGGTGACCTGCTTGGCCATGCTTGCCCTGCGGCAGCTGGCGGCGACGCCCGGTGCGCTGCTCGAGCAGGTCGTCTACCTGTCCGCCTCCGCTCTCGCCGGTGTCGCGCGGTTCGCGGTGCTGCATCTCGTCGTCTTCGCGCGAAACCGCTCGCGGGCCGCGACCACCGCCCGCCCCGTGCACGCGAACGTCGCCCACGCCACGGCCCCGGCCGACGCTGAGGCGCTCTGCTACGCCGCCTGACCGTTCCGCCCGCGCGCCGTACAGGGCGGGCCGGAAGACGGCGAGTCTGCGGCAGGTGGTGGCCTGTGGCGGCAGCGGACCGGATGGAACAGCGCATTCGAAGAGCCGTATCGGCTGGACGGAACGGGCCGCAAGCGCATTCCCCAACTGCCCACCGCGGCATACGATCCCAGCTGGGCATGCACTCAGCTGGACCTTTGGGCCTTCCTGCGGCGCGTCGGGATCGACGACCGGCAGGCTGTCAGCGCCGGCCTCGTCATGGCCGACACCGCGGACGAGCCCGTACCGGCTGAGGACGGGAGCTGAGCGAGGGCGCTGTCCGGACTCGACCCTGAAAAGGCCGTGCGGCTCTCGGCCTTGACGGACGAGCTCCGCCCCCTGCCGGCGACCGGCACGGAGATGTCCGCGATCCCGCACGCTCCCGTGACGACAGATGCGAGGTCACGTCACCTACCGCCCTCTCATGAAGGGCCACGTTCCACGACCAGAGCATCCCCTCCGTGACCAGCGGTTACGGGGCGACGTTCAGCGCGGTGCGCGCCAGCCCGCGCAGCCACGCGTGGGCGGGATCGGTGTCGTAGCGCTGATGCCACGACAGGTATACCGGTGCCGGGGGCAGTTCGATCGGGAGGGGGAGCACGACCAGGCCGAGGTCGGCCACCGCGGACCGGGTGGTGGCTTCGGGGACGCTGATCACGAGATCGGAACCGCGCGCGAACTCCAGCGCGGCCGCTTCCGTGGGCGCGGTCGCCACCACGCGGCGGGTGAGGCCGAGCTGCGCGAGGGCATCGTCGAGGGCATTGCTGAGGTTTCCACGTCGCGAGACGGTGACGTGCTCAGCGTCGGCATACCGCTCCGCGGTGACGGTCCTGACGCGAGCGAGGGGGTGCCCCTGCCTCACGACCATGACGAGGCCGGTCTCACCCACGTTCTCGGCGCGGATGTCCGGTGCGCTCGGGCGGTTGGCGTTCGCCTCCAGGTCGACCTCGCCGCGCCGCAACTCGGGGGTGTCGATGCTCGATTCGGCGACGAAGCGCAATCGCACGCCCGGCGCCTGTCCGCGTACGGCCGCGAGCAGTGCGGGGCCGCTCAAGGTGACCAGGGAATCGTGCCAGCGGAGTGTGAATGTGCGCTCCAGCGTCGCCAGATCGAGTTCACGGCTCGGTGCCAGCACCCCCTGGACCTGGTGCAGCAGCTCGTGCACCTGCTCCCGGACGGCGATCGCATACGGCGTCGGGGTCATCGTGCGGCCGGTGCGCACCAGGATCTGATCCCCGGTCGTGCGCCGGATTCGGCCCAGACTCCGGCTCATCGCGGGTGCGGTGACGTGCAGGCGTGCGGCCGCGCCGGCCACGCTTCCCTCCTCGAGCAGCGCGTCGAGCGCGGCGAGCAGGTTCAAATCCAATTGCATGTGAGTAATCCTAGCCGTGCTTAACATGCATTTGAAGTTAATTGAGGGCCTCTATACCTTCGAGACGAGAGCGCAAGACGGAACGCACAGCTCGGCCCGAACGACCTCATCACCCCTCCTCACCCGGGAGTACCGCCATGCCCGAAACGCTTCAGACCACTGACGTCGCCGCCTCCGACGCCGACCTGCTCGACCAGACCGCGATCGCCGTGCGCGCGGCCGGTACGGCGCTGCGCGAGCGCTTCGGCGAGGTGGTCCGCTACCAGACCCGCGATGAGCTGATGCGCGCGCTCGCCGCCAACGACGACACGGCCCTCGACATCCTGCGCCCCCGCCTCACGCGCCTGCGCCCGGACGCCGGCTGGGTGGAGGACGAACTGGACGGCGGGGCTCTGCCGGCCGGCGAATGGTGGGTCGTGGATCCGGCCGAAGGCAATGTCAACCACCTGCACGCCCTGCCGGAGTGGGCGGTGACCGCCACCCTCGTGCGCGAGAACCAGCCGGTGCTCACCGTGGTCCACCTGCCGTTGACCGGTGAGACCTACACCGCGCTCACCGGCGCGGGCGCCCACCTCGACGGCCGGCCGCTGCACGTCTCCCGGACCGAGGACCTCGGCCTGAGCATCGTGGCCACCAGCCAGGCCCGGCCGGACGAGGACGAGAAGGTCGTGCGGCGCGTCGGCTCCTCGATCACCTCGATGCTCTTCGACGCGCTCGTCGTCCGCACCGCCGTCCCCGCGACCCTGCACCTGGTGAACGTCGCCGCCGGGCGGATCGAGGCCTTCTGGCAGTTCGCCGGTGCCCGCGCGGACCTGCTGCCCGGGGCGCTGCTCGTCACCGAGGCCGGCGGACGGATCACCGACGCCGAGGGCCGCCCCTGGACCCCGCAGAGCGAGGGGTTCCTGGCCGCCGCGCCCGGCGTGCACGCCGAGGCCGTTGCCACGCTCTCACGCTGACCACGCACCACAACCCGCACGCACGGAAGGACCAGATCATCATGACCACGATCGCTGTTCTCGGAAACGGCCGCGTCGGCGGCAACCTGGCCACAGCCCTCACCCGCGCAGGGCACGAGGTGACCGTGGCGGACCGCGCGCCGGGCGCCGCCGCCGACGCTGCCCGGACAGCCCGGATCGTCATCAACGCCACCCCGGGCGACGGCTCGCTGGACCGGCTCGTCGTCCTGCGCGAGGAACTGCGCGGCAAGATCCTCGTCGACGTCTCGAACGCCACCGTCGACGGACCGGGCGGACTGCCCGCCGACCTGATCTACCCGGGCTCGAGTCTCGCCGAGCTTCTCCAGGAAGCGCTCCCGGAAACACGGGTCGTCAAGACACTCAACACCATGCTCTTCCCGGTGATGACGGCGCCGGACCTGCTCACCCGGGCGCCCGACGCCTTCCTCTCCGGCGACGACCCGCAGGCCAAGCAGACCGTCCGTGAACTGCTCACCGACCTCGGCTGGCGCGAGGAGTGGATCACTGATCTCGGCGGGATCCAGACCGCCCGCGCGACGGAAGCCGCGATCCTGTTCGTACCGCACGTGATTCGGTCCAGCGGATTCGCGCCCTTCGCGATCTCGATCTCCCGCTGATCCGCGCACGGCGCTGAAAACGATTTCAGGATTGAGGCGAGGCCCGTCGCTGAGCCGTCGAGCGGCCCTTCACCTGACCCACGCACCACCGCGAACCCGCCCGCGTCTGAGTCCACCGGCACAGTCCAGCCGATGTCGGCACCGGCGTCGGCCGCTGCCAGGACCACGGTGAGCGCCGCGGGAAGGCAGGGAGGCCTTCCCGCGGCGCTCGGGATCCGTGTGGTCCGCCTACTTCGCCTCGGCCTCGGCCGGGTCCTTGGTGAAGGCCGCGGCCGTGGTGCGCAGCGGCACCTCCTTGATGAAGAAGGCCAGTACGAAGGCGCCCACCAGCACCACGGCGCCGACCAGGAACGCCACGGTGACCGCGTTCGTGAAGCCGACCTTGAAGGGGTGGGCGAGGACCGGGTCGAGGTGGCTCAGGAACGACGTGTCGTTGAGGGTGCCCACCGAACCGGAGGAGGCGGACGTCAGCGTCTTGAGCTGGTCGGGGTGGGCATGGGCGGCTGCCTGGAAGGCGGCTGTGCCGCGTGCGTCGGCGAAGGCGTCGCTGATCTTGCCGCCCACCACGGAGTAGACGATCGACAGGAACACGGCGACACCCGCCGTACCGCCCATCTGCCGGAAGAACGTGGTGGACGAGGTGGCGACGCCGATGTCGCGCGGCGGCACGGCGTTCTGCATGGCCAGCACGATGGTCTGCATGTTCAGCCCCAGACCGGCGCCGACCACGAACATCGAGATGTCGGTGTAGAAGAGACCGCTGTCGGCCGACAGCCGCCACAGCATCAGCATGCCGATGACGAGCAGTCCGCCACCGATGATCGGGAAGATCTTGTACCGGCCGGTGCGCGAGGTGATCTGGCCCGCGACGACGGAGAGCGCCATGATGCCCAGCACCAGCGGGAGGGTCAGCAGACCCGCCTTGGTCGGGGAGTTGCCCTTGACGAGCTGGAGGTAGAGCGGCAGCAGGGTGATTCCGCCGAACATGCCGATACCGATGATCATGGACTGGGCGGCCCCGACGGCGAACACGCCGTTACGGAAGAGCCGCATCGGCAGCAGCGCGTCCTCGCCCGCCCGGTGCTCGGCGAACAGGAAGCTGACGATGCCGAGGACGCCGACGACGTAGCAGACGAGCGAGGAGGTGGAACCCCAGCCCCACGTCCTGCCCTGTTCCGCGACGATCAGCAGGGGCACCAGTGCGACCATGAGCGAGATGGCGCCCGCGAAGTCGATGCGGTGCTCGCGCCGGTTGTGCTCCAGGTGGAGGACCTTGGCCACCACGATCAGCGCCACGATGCCGATCGGGACGTTGATGAGGAAGATCCAGCGCCAGCCGTCGATGCCGAGCAGGGTGTCCTGGCCGGCCAGAGCGCCGCCGACAACCGGGCCGAGCACACTGGACGTGCCGAAGACGGCCATGAAGTAGCCCTGGTACTTCGCCCGTTCACGCGGCGCGATGATGTCGCCGATGATCGCGAAGGCGAGGGAGAACAAACCGCCGGCGCCTATGCCCTGGAAGGCGCGGAACGCGGCCAGCATGTACATCGAGGTGGAGAGCGTGCAGAGCGCCGAGCCGGTGATGAATACCGCGATGGCGAAGAGGAAGAAGGGCTTACGCCCGTACTGGTCCGACAGCTTGCCGTACATCGGGGTGGCGATCGTCGAGGTGATGAGGAACGCGGTGGTCACCCATGCCTGCGCGGTCAGCCCGTTGAGGCTTTCACCGATCTTGTAGATCGCGGTCGAGACGACGGTCTGGTCCAGGGCTGCCAGGAACATCCCGAGCAGCAGGCCGGACAGGATCACCATGATCTGCTGGTGGGTGTAGCCGGTACTGGGCGCTGCCCCCGTACCGGCCGAGCCGGTATCGGCGGACGCGGCGCTGGTGGAACTCATGCGGTGCTCTCCTTTTGGCTCACCGGGGGACGGAAGCCCTTCCAGTCCTTGGCCGCGAGCGCGGTTTTGTACGTTTCGAAGTCGTCGATGAAGCGCACCAGTAGTGCGGCCAACCTCTCGCGATCGTGGCTGTCCCATCCGTGGAGCATTTCCTCGAAATGCGTGTCGCGTGACCGTGTCCGGTCGGCGACGGCGCGCCGGGCCCTGTCGGTGGCCACCAACTGGCAGGCGCGGCCGTCAGCGGGGTCGGAGCGTC
Source organism: Streptomyces sp. NPDC057950 (assembly GCF_042887295.1). Lineage (NCBI taxonomy): Bacteria > Bacillati > Actinomycetota > Actinomycetes > Kitasatosporales > Streptomycetaceae > Streptomyces > Streptomyces sp. NPDC057950. Next base: position 61,239 of record NZ_JBHVPP010000010.1, on the reverse strand, counting down.
TTTCGAGGAAGCCGTCACGTACGAGTTGTGCCGCATGACGGCTCACGGTGGAGGGGTCGGACTCGACCAGCTCCGCCAGTTGCTTGACGCGCATGGGCCCGTTTTTCACCAGCACGCCCATCAGGATCTGGACCGACCAGTCGACGTCGTCGCGAGCGCGGTCCAGCAGCTGTGCGCGCGTGCGGATGAACATCCGCATAAGGCGGTCGACGCCCTCGGCGAGTTGCCGGATGGGCTCATGGCCCTCGGACTCCCCGGGTGACGTGCTGTGATCCTCGTCCGGGGGTAGATCGCCCATGCCCAAACCTCTCGTGGCCTCACCAAGCAGTTGCATGTGTCGCGCAACTATATATCGCCGGCCGGGCGTCGGAGTCGGGGTGGGCGAGATACGGCGTTCGGAGCAGGCGGGGGCGCGTGGACGCGAGTCGGAACCTTGATCGGTCTGTGCCGGAAGTGCCTGACGTCGACCGCCGTCGTGGCCCCGCGTCGCCCGACTCCGCCACGAAGGTGGTTGCCGGCTTCCGGCTTCGAGCCCGCCGGTGAAACGGATGGGCTGACGGCGCGGTACGAAGCTGATGCGCATGCGGCGGCACTGTGGGAACGTAGATATATCTGGCCCGTCGCGCTCCCCCCCAGCGACGGGCCAGGTGTGTGCCCGGTCTGCCGGGGAGGGGCACGGCGAGGGGGACGCCGGGGCGGGCGGCGTGATGCTCGGCGAGCGTGGCCCGTCCGGTGGGGCCGACGGTGAGACGGCAGCGGATCTTGCGACGGCGTCCGAGGGATGAAGGAGCCGGAGCCGGGACGAGCAGGGATGCCCTGTGTTCCCCAGACGGTCGACAAGGGCGGCGACCTTTTTCGCATCCCGCACAGGCGTCCGACTCGAGTCACCTGATCTCTGCTGCCGTATCCAGGTCGGTCATGCGGCCTCGGACATGGCCGGGACCGCGGCGCCTTCGTGATCGGGAAGTCGGCAGCGCCCAATCCGCGTGGACGTGGAGCTCGCTCCGGACGAGCACGATCGGGACACCGGCCGGCGGGTCCCGATCGTCCCGCCGTCCGGCGGAGGTCACCTCACGGTGGGTCCCGCTACCAGGACGTCATGGGCTGGGTGATCTGCCCGGTCCGGTACCCCGAGGGGATCGTGAACACGAACTCCCTGGGGTCGGCGTGCGCGCTCTCCAGCTTGTCGGGCACGCTGTGGTACCCGAGCGCGTAGAAGTTACGGCTCGGGTCCCAGGTGTTGTAGCAGTAGATCGAGTTGCGCTTGATGGTCATGTGGTTCGACGGGATGTTCAGCACGTACGCGGCGCCGTTGGCCCGCTTGCTCGTCGGAAGGTCGTAGGCGTAGACGTAGTTGAACCGTACGTCCGTCAACACGCCCTCGTTCATGAGGAGATATGCGGCGTCGGAGATGGCCTTGTGGGTGTCGGTGACCTCGAGCCAGCCGGCGGTGAACTTGTGCGAGGCGCCCGGGTACTGCTGTGCGAGGGCCTTGACCTTCGCCTTGACCTTGTTGACGAACGCGTTGTAGTGGTCCGGGGTTCCGTACGCGGCGTCGCTCAGATTGAAGTTGATGATCTTGTCGACCCCGAGGTTCTTCGCCGAGGCCATGAACTCCGTGGTGCGGCCCGGTACGATCATGCTCGTCCCGTCCGTGGGCCACGAAAGATTGTGGTGGCCACCCGCAGCGCACGGGTGGCTGGACGCCCCCCACGTGGTCAGCGGGCACGGGTCCCCGTTCATCAGCGTCGCCAGGTCGCCGTTCTCGCCCTTCGTCACGAGGACCAGATAGACCGGCCGGCCCGCGGCCTTGTGCTCCAGGATGGACCCGGCGAGGCCCAGCGCGTCGTCGTCCTGATGCGGCGAGTAGAAGATCGCCGGTGCCGCCGCCGCAGAGGCCTTCGGTGCCCAGAGCGTGCTGCTCGCCACCGCGGCCCCGGTCATCGCCCCGGCCACCAGCATCTGGCGCCTCGTCATCTGCTGTCCGTCACTCATCCCCATGAATCCGTCCCTCGGTGTGTACGGTGCCCGGTCCGTCGGCGTCACGTCCCCGGCCGCGGCGGGTCCTACGGAAGGCCCGTGCGCACGGCCGGTACCCCGGCAACAGTCGATCACCGCCGCGCCCGGCAGCCCAGGCACTTCCACCGGCAGATCTGACGTCCGGTCCACTTCTGCCGGTACCGGGAGTCCCGTCCGACCGGCGGCGGACTCATCGGCCCCGGGCGGTCCGCATCCGGTCGAGTTCGACCAGCTCCGCGGAGGCCTCGGCCTGCCGGGGGCTGTTGAGGCCACCGAGGGCGTCGTCGGCCGCGCGCAGAAAGTCCCGGGCCTCGTCCAGGTGGTTCAGGTGGCGGAGCACACGCCCGAGGTCGAGCCGGGCGGGTTCGCTCCAGGCGGCCATCCGGGCCCTCTCGAATGTCGTGACGGCCCGGCGCAGCGGCTCTTCGGCCTCGGCCCAGCGGCGCAGGGCTGCCAGGTCGCGGCCGGTCTCGGCGAGTGCGACGGCGTGATACGCGGCCATCAGATCGGTGGACTGACCGGGCATCCCGGTACGGCAGATCGCCTCGCTGCGGCGGTGGACGGCCAGCGCTTCCTCGGCACGGCCCACATCCCGCAGGTTGTTGCCGAGTGTGTTCAGGACGGAGAGTTCCGCGAGCCGTCCGTTGGCGGAGGTCTGGCCTTCGAGGCAGGCGGCGGCTTCGCGGAGCCGGCCTATGGCCTCGTCGATCCGGCCCAGGCGCTGCAGCGCTCCGGCGGCGTAGCCGAGCGCCCAGCCAGTCTGCTGGGTGTCGCCGATCTCGCGGGCGGCGGTGAGGGCGAGTTCGGCGGTCCGCAGAGCGGCGGTGTGGTCGTAGCGGCAGTTGTTGTGGGCCCACGCCAAATAGTTGAGGTGGACTGCCTCGTCTTGCCGACTGCCGAGGGCGCGGGCTGATGCGACGGCGTACGTGAACACCTCGGTCCACAGGCCCCAGTGCTGGTTGAGGTCGGAGAACCAGTGCATGGCCTCCGCCGCGTCGACGACTTCTTGATGACGGCCGGTGGCCTGGGCCAGTTCCAGGGCGGAAAGCCACTCGTCGCGCTCGGTCTCCAGCCAGGTGCGGGCCTGGTCACGGTCGGCGGGAGCGGTGGCGGGGTCCGGGTCGCCGTCGTGGGTGTCGTGGTGCCGGTCGGCGTCGAAGCGCAGGGCTGCGGCGGTGGCCCGGCGCAGCACCCACCGGGCGGTCAGGTCGCGGACGGCGGCGCAGGTCTCGGGGCCGTCCTCGGTGACGGCCCGCTCCTCGGCGAACAGCCGGAGCAGATCGTGGAAGCGGTAACGCTCTTCGGAGGGATGCGGCTGCAGCAGGCCCGCGTCTGTCAGCTCCTCGGCGCACCGCGCGGCCTCCGCCGACGAGAGGCCCGCGAGCAGAGCGGCCGTCGCGGGCCCGAAATCCTTGCCCGCCGCGAGCGACGCGCGACGGAAGACCCTACGGGCGGACGGCCCGAGCCGCCGGTAGGAGAGGGCGAAGGCGGCGCGGACCTGGAGGCCGCCGGCCCGCAGGCCGTCGAGGCGGCGCTCCTCCTGGGCGAGCAGGCCGACGAGTTTGCGCAGGCGTTCGCCGGGTCTCGCGGCGAGCCGTTGCCCCACGATGCGCACGGCGAGCGGCAGATTGCCGCACAGGTCGGCGAGGTCCCGGGCGGCCTGCGTCTCGGCACTGACGCGTTCCGGTCCGACGATCCGGGTAAGCAGTTCCACCGCCTCCTCCCGGCGCAGAACAGACAGTTCGGTGCGGTGGACGGCTTCGAGACCGGCCAGGGCGTTGCGGCTGGTGACGATCGTCAGGCAATGTCCGGTGGCCGGGAGCAACGGCCGGACCTGGGCCTCGTTTCCGGCGTTGTCCAGAAGCAGGAGCACGCGCCGTTCGGCCAGGATGGACCGCAGCAGGCCCGAGCGGTCCTCCGTTCCCTGGGGAACGACCCGGTCGGTGACGCCCAGTGCGCGCAGGAGCCGTGCCAGTGCCTCGCGCGGGTCGGCCGGCTCCGTGTCCATGCCGTGCAGATCGAGAGCGAACTGCCCGTCCGGGAAGAACGGTGCGAGGCTGTGCGCTGCGTGCACCGCGAACGCGGTCTTGCCGAGCCCGGGTTGGCCGCACACGACGACGACCGGCGGATGCGCGGCCTCGGTGGCCGCCGCCAGGGACCGCAGCCCGTCGAGGGAGCGGCGGCGAGCGGTGAAGTCACCCAGGTCGCGGGGGAGTGCGAGCGGGTGGCGAGCCGGGCTGCCGCCTGTACGTCCACCGCGCGGCCGGCCGGTGGCGGCCGCGCACTCCAGTTCACCGGCTGCCGACGGCTCCAGGCGCAGGGCCTCGCACAGCGCCTGCACGGTGCCGCGCTGCGGGCCGCGGGTCCGGCCCCGTTCCATGTCGGCCAACGCGCGAACGCTGACGCCCGCGAGGTGGGCGAGCCGCTCCTGGCTGAGTCCGGCCCCCCGACGCAGTGCGACCAGCAGCTGCCCGAACTCGTCCGGTCCCGAGGCGCCGTCCACGCCCATGATGGTTCCCCCCCGCCCCACGCCGACCGGCCCTCGGCGCGATCTTCCCTGGTTCAGAAGTATGGCCCCCCGGTCATCCAACTCGCCGCGGCCGAGCCGGGGGCGGTGAGGCGGGGGCGGGAAGCGGTGTGGGTGTGGCTGGTTCGCTGACGTATCCGTAGAGGTCGACCAGCGCGGTGCGTCTCCTAGTTCCGGAACTCGTCACTGTCCGCCATGAACGCAGGGCTGCCGCAGCCCGAACACTCCCGCTCCGCTTGTGGATGCCGGAAACCGCTCCTGCCGTCGGCTGGGCAGGAGCGGGAACGGGGACCGCCGGTCAGGCGTCGATGATGACGGGGATGATGAGCGGCCTGCGGCGGTGGGTCCGGAAGGCCCAGTTCGCCACGGCACGGGCGATGAGCTGTTCCAGCTGGTGCGCGTCGCCGACGCCTTCCCGGGCCGCGGTCGCCAGAGTCGTCTCGATGACGGGGATGACCGGTTCGAACGTGGTGTCGTCGTGGACGAACCCGCGGGCCAGGAAGTCGGGTGTCTCGGCGAGGGCGCCCGTGTCGGCGTCGACGATCGCCACCACGGTGACCACGCCTTCCTGCGCGAGGGTGACGCGGTCCTTCAGGGACGCCTCGGTGGCGCCGCCGACCTCCATGCCGTCCACGTAGACGTTGCCCGCGGGCACCTTGCCGGTGATTGACGCACGCCCGTCCACGAGGTCGACGACCACGCCGTCCTCGGCGATGACCACCCGATCGGGATCGACCCCCGTACGGATGGCCAGGTCGGCGTTGGCCCGCAGGTGGCGCCATTCGCCGTGCACGGGCATGACATTGCGGGGCTTGACGATGTTGTAGCAGTACACGAGTTCACCGGCGCTGGCGTGCCCGGAGACGTGCACCTTGGCGTTGCCCTTGTGGACGACATGGGCGCCCCACCGGGTCAGCCCGTTGATCACCCGGTAGATGGCGTTCTCATTGCCGGGGATCAGCGAGCTGGCCAGCAGGACGGTGTCGCCCTTGCCGATGCGGATCACGTGGTCGCGGTTGGCCATCCGGGACAGAGCCGCCATCGGCTCGCCTTGGGATCCGGTGCACACCAGGGTGATCTTGTGGTCGGGGAGCTTCTCCAGTTCCTTCGTACTCACGACGAGGCCGCTGGGCACCTTCAAGTAACCGAGGTCGCGGGCGATGCCCATGTTGCGGACCATGGAGCGGCCCACGAAGGCGACCTTGCGGCCGTGCTGGTGCGCGGCGTCCAGGACTTGCTGGATGCGGTGCACGTGGCTGGCGAAACTGGAGACGATGACCCGGCGCGGGGCGGTACGCATCACCTGTTCGATCGCCGGGTTCAGTTCGCGCTCGGAGGTGGTGAAGCCAGGGACCTCGGCGTTGGTGGAGTCGGTGAGGAAGAGGTCGACGCCTTCCTCACCGAGGCGGGCGAAGGCACGCAGGTCGGTGATGCGGTCGTCCAGCGGGAACTGGTCCATCTTGAAGTCACCCGTGTGCAGCACCATTCCGGCACCGGTGCGGATCGCGACGGCGAGACTGTCGGGGATGGAGTGGTTGACCGCGACGAACTCGCAGTCGAAGGGTCCGAATCCGCGCCGGTCGCCTTCGCGGACCCGGACCGTGCGCGGCCTGATGCCGTGCTCCTTGAGCTTGGCCTCCAGGAACGCCAGGGTCAGCTTCGAGCCCACGACAGGGATGTCGGAGCGCTCGCGCAGCAGATACGGCACGCCTCCGATGTGGTCCTCGTGGCCGTGGGTGAGTACCACGGCCACGATGTCGTCCAGGCGATCACGGATCGAGGTGAAGTCGGGCAGGATCACGTCCACGCCGGGCTGAGTCTCTTCGGGGAACAGCACGCCGCAGTCGACGACGAGCAGCTTGCCGGCGTACTCGAAGACGGTCATGTTGCGGCCGATCTCACCCAGACCACCCAGGGCGACGACCCTCAGCCCTCCTTCGGGCAGGGGAGGGGCGGCTTTCAGTTCAGGATGCGGATGACTCATATTCTGACGTTACCGGAGAGTCTGCCGAGATGATCCACTGGCCGCCCGCCTGCCGGTGCAGGACGGCGCGGCCGCGGCGGTCCCGGCTCCGGATCTCTGTGGTCCTGCGGAGCGGCCGGTGCCGGGTGCCGTCGAAGGGCGTGGGCTCCGGCCGCTCGCGAGGATTACTTGAGGCCGAAGGCCCGGCTGATGGTCTGGGTGACGCCGTCGCCGTCGCGCTGCTCGGCGGAGACCCGGATGGATACGTAGTGCGCCCGGACGGGGGCGCGGAGCCGGGTGTGCCAGGTGCCCTTGTCGTTCTTCATCGCCTGCGGCTGCCAGGAGACGCCGTCGTCGTAGGACACCTCGACCTTGACCGACGCGACCGCGTCCTGAGCGGCGTCACCGCCGAGGACGACGGGCTCGACCGAGAAAGCCGACGCGCGCTCTGCCCGCCCGGCGAGGTCGAGATCTGTTCCGTAGTCGAGTTGGACCAGCGGGATGGCCTGATCGTCGACGTTGCCGGAGATGAACTTCCACTCGGTGTGCGTGGTGGTGGAGTAAGGGGTGAGGTCGGTGTTCCCCTTCGTGTCGGCGACGAGCCGGTACGGGAGTTTCTGGGGGGCCAGGTCGCCCACCCCGAAATCGGGCCGTGGCCCGTTCTGCATCAGCAGTTTGTCACCCTGGTAGAGCGAGAAGCTCCGGGACATCAGACCGGTGTCGCCGCTGTGGGCGGATCCTCCGTCACCGAATCCCGCGAGTGTGCCACCCATGGCGTCCCCGACCCGGTGCGGAACCTCGAAGCTGACCATGCGCGGCCGGGTGATGGGCCCGAACCAGTGTTCGCTCTGCACGCTGCGCGGCTGGTAACCGGCGATGTCGGTGAAGGTTGACCAGCCGTCGATGGTCGCGTACTGCTGCCACTTGACGCCGTTCCCGGCGGAGACCCAGTCGGTGCGGTGCCCGGCGGCGACGGGCTCTCTCGGGAACGGGGGAACGCGCGTCCCACCGTATACGGCGTAGGGGTAGGCAGCCGGCCAGTACTCGTAGGACGGACTGTCCTCCCGGCTTTCGAAAATCTGTTTGCCGGCGGGCGGGGCGAAGGTGTTGTCGATGCGGGCGAGGCTGCCGGGATCCGTCGCGGCGGACGGGTCGTCCGGGACCCCTCCCTGGTGATAGTCGGCCAGGTCGTACAGGTACTCCGGCGCGGGATGGGCTTCGACTGTCAGCGTCGTCCTCTTCCTTCCCGCGGTCGCGAGGGTCCGGATCAGTTCCTCGCCGTCGTCCAGGGTGACCGACGCGACCGGGACGGGCCCGGTCGCCTTCTGGTCCGGGCCGCCGTACCAGTCGTTCTTGCGGCCGTCGCCGTCGTTGACCACGAGGAGCATGGACGCCGCCGCGGCGTGCGCCGCGGCCGCCTGTTCTGCCGGCGCCGAAGTGGTACTGCTACGGACGATCACGGCCTTGCCCCGGGCGTTCAGACGGGCGTAGTCCGATGGTGCGCCGTCGCCGGCGAAGACGGCGTCGACGCGCGTGCTGCCGTCGTGGAACCGAGCAGATCCTGGCTGCACCAGCAGGGTGTCGTCGAGGTCGTGCCCGGCATAGGTGATCTTCAGTGGAGTCTGCTTGGCGCGGATCCGGGTGGTGAAGACGAAACTGCCCTTGGTCACCTTGCCCTTGGTGGGAAGGGCCCAGAGGCTGTCGTAGGCGGCGGAGGGCATGAGGATCTCGTGGAGTGCCTGCCCGTCGCGGGGCGTGGGCTCGCTGGAGGTGAAGGAGCGGAAGAGGTCGATCCTGCTGGTGGTGACCGACGTGGGCTGGGGTGTCGCCACCTTGACCTGGCGTATGCGTGACGCGTCCAGGTCGACGACCTTGTCGGATGTCAGGTTGAGTTCGGGGACGGTGAGGACGGCGTAGCCCAGGGAGTGCGGCCCGTGGCGGCCTTCCACGTCCAGGGTGGAGACGACGGTGTAGGAGCCGGGTGCCCAGCGGCTGGTGAGGGTGCCGTCGGGGACCCACATGACGGTGGTCCTCCCGTCGGCGCCGGTGATCTCGACCTCGCCGCTGACCGGCTTGCCCGACCGGTCCTTCAGGTGCACCGTCAGACCGTACTTCTCGGACTCGACGGACAGGCCCACGGCGGTGTGCACGGCGCCGGCCGCGGAGCGGGCGGTGACCTGGGCGGCGTACCGGCCCGGCGCAAGTCCCCCGGGGTCGGCCACGAGCGCGGCCGTCGAGGTTCCGCGCGCCGGCACCGTGATGTGATCGGCTGCCAGGGTGAACACTCCCGCGGGCGAGTCGCCGCGGGCCACGGAGAGCCGCAACGTGATGGGCCTGCCGGTGGTGTTGGTGTAGGTGACCTGCCGCTCGACCGGCTTCGGCTTCCGGCCGGCCGACCAGGGAACGAGTCCCGCGTCCACCGATCCGCTCGCGATGACCTGATCCTGCAGGTATGCGGTGCCCACGTCCAGCCGGCCGGCACCGGCCTGGTAGGGGCTGTACGCGGGGGTCAGGACGCTGGTGCTCATCAGGGCGTCCTTGATCCGTTGCCCGGTCCACGTCGGATGCTTCTGGGCCAGCAGCACGGCGGCCCCGGCGACATGGGGCGCCGCCATGGAAGTGCCGCTGTCCGAGCGGTAGTAGCCCTCGCCCCAGCTCATCTGCTGCGAGCGCGCGGCGAGTACGTCGACGCCGGGCGCGGTCAGGTCGGGCTTGAGCGCGTCGTCGTTCATGCGCGGCCCGGCGCTGGAGAAGTCCGCGAGGTGGTCGAAGGCGTCCACCGCGCCGACGGTGAGGGCGGCGTCCGCGGTTCCCGGCGCGCTGACGCTGTAGGGGTTGTTGCCGGAGTTGCCCGCCGCGATGACGAAGAGTGCGCCTGTCTCCGAACTCAGGTGGTTGACCGCTTGGCTCAGAGGATCGTCCTGGGTGTGCCAAGCCGGTGTGCCCAGGCTCATGTTGATGACCTTGGCGTGCTCGGTCCGCGCCGCCCACTCCATGCCGGCGATGATCCCCGAGATCGGACCGGATCCGTTGTCGCCGAGGACCTTGCCCACCAGCAGATCGGCGCCGGGGGCGACTCCGCGCTCCTTTCCGTCGGACGCGGCGCCGGTTCCGACGACGGTGGAGGCGGTGTGCGTTCCGTGTCCGTTGCGGTCGATGACGTCCTCACCCGCGACGAAACTGCGGGACGCGACTATACGGTGGGCCAGATCCGGATGAGTGGTGTCCGCTCCGGAGTCCAGTACCGCGACCCGGACGCCCGCGCCCGTGCCGCCCGCGCCCCATGCCCTGGGGGCGCCTATCTGCGCCGTGGTGTCCGCCAGGTCCGCCTGCGCCTTGCCGTCGAGCCACACCTTGTCGACACCAGCGGCGAAAGACGGCCCCGTCTCCTGGTCCGGGCTCGTGCCGGCCCTCGCCGTCGACCGCGGGGCATCCTGCCCGCCGGCGCCGGTAAGGGCGGACCAGAAGGCGGCGGCCTTCGACCGTCGGGCTTCGACGGCCTCACCATGGACGGACGGAAGACGCAGGGTTGTCTTCGCCCCCGGCAACTCGGTGTCGGACGGCAGGTCTTCGCCGGAATCTCCGCTGTTGCGAGCGGACACGTCCGGAGAGTGAGTGATGATCAAGGGGAGCGCGCCCGCGTGGGCGTCGGTGTAACCCTGGGCTATCAACTGGGTGATATTGAAGAGCTGTCTGTCGAGCCGGCCGGTCGCGATGTAGGGCATGGCCCTGTCGGGGTACACGAAGGTGTCCCCGCCCTCGATGGCGACGCGTACCGACCCCCCGGCTCCCGGCACGCGTGCGACGTCATCCACCGACACCGTTCCGCCCGGTTCCTGAGTCGCCGTCACTTTCTCGCCGGTGATCAGCGTCACGGCGACCGGCGCGCGCCGTGCACCACCGAGGGCGTCCGAAGTGATGTGCGGAGGCAGTGAAGGGGTGGAGCCATGGGCCGTCGCCGGGGCCACCAAGGTGGCGACAAGAGCTGCGGCAACCGACGCCGCAGATCTTCGGGCAAGGGGAAGCAGCACATTTCCTCCAGGTCGGTGATCGACTGAATCCGACCACTTCCTCAGAGGAAATGTAAGTTCTTGAATTCCCGACTATCTGACTGTAAGTGCAGCGCATTCAGCCGTCATGGGGCAGGTCAACGGCTGGATATCTCGCAAAACAACGGCAGTTACCTCTTATCGACGAAGATGTCCCCCACCGTCCGAAACCACTGGCTGGAAGGTCGGTCCCTCGAACAACCCCTGTCCGCAGGGACCTTGGACTCGATGCCGATGCGTTAAGGGTTTGTGGGCTGGGGACTTGTGACGAGGACAGTTTGAGATCCGGTGCGGGTCGATCGCGACCAGTTGCGGTGTTCAGTTCGCTCGAGGTGGCAGCCGGACATCTTGCGTCTCACGACGCGGGGGCTTGGCTGCTGAGTCGTCCGACAAGCGGGAGCCGTTCCATGACGTCCTGCTCGATCATTACCGGGGCTCTGCCCGGGAGCTCAGTGGGAAAGCTGCCCGGCGTGACGGACACGCTGCGCCGGGCAGAGCGCAATGTGCACTGTGGTGGCGTCGAGGTCGCCGTGCGGTGCAAGAACAGGTATTACGACGGCCCGGGTGGCGGGTGCTCCTAACCCTGCGCCGCGCACCGCCAGAACTCCCGCATCAGCGGTGTCGGAGTCGGGCCGGTCATCGCCGTCTGGGTCAGCAGGACGGTGACCGTGCCTGTCGGGGGGACGACGTGGGCCGTCGTGCCTGTGGCGCCCACCCAGCCGTAGCGGCCGGGGACGTTCCAGGGGTTGACGGAGGTGACGTCGACCTGGCCGCCGTAGCCCCAGCCCTGGCCCTCCAGGAACAGGGCCGAGGCGTCCCGCTGGGCGGCGGTGAGGTGGTCGGTGGTCATGCGGCTCACGGAGGTGGGGGAGAGGACGGGGGTGCCGTCCGGGGCCGTGCCGTCGTGGGCGAGCATCCGGCCGAAGGCGAGGAGGTCGTCGGCCGTGGAGACCAGGCCGCCGCCGCCCGACTGGAAGCGCGGCAGGCTGCTGTACGCGCCGTCCGGGGCGTCCGTCAGGCGCAGGGTGCCGTCCGCGGCGGGAGCGTAGGCGGAGGTGAAGCGGTGCCGTTTCGAGGCGGGCACCTCGAACGCCGTGTCCCGCATGCCGAGCGGCTCGAAGATCCGCTCCGCCAGGAAGTCGGGGAAGGTACGGCCCGACACCCGGGCGATCAGGATGCCCTGGAGGGCGGACGGTGTGCCGTACAGCCAGGCGTCGCCCGGCTGTTGGAGCATCGGCACCTGGGCGAGCAGGCCCAGCCAGGTGTCCGGGTCCGGCCAGTCCTGGAAGGAGCGGCTGTGATCCTGCACCGCGAACAGGGCCCGCGCGGCGGGCAGGGAGAAGTCGGAGGGGAGGCCCCAGCCGGCCCGGAAGCTCAGCAGGTCCTCGACCGTGATCGGACGGTCCGCCGGGACCACGTCCTCGACCGGTGAGGAGGGGGTGCGGACCACTGTCGGCTTCGCCAGCTCGGGCAGCCACTCCTCCACCGGCGTGTCCAGCGCCAACCGCCCGTCCTTCACCAGCGCCAGGACCGCCGCCGCCGTGACCGGCTTGCTGACCGAGGCGATCCGGAAGATCGAGTCGCGGGCCATCGGGGTGGTGCCTTCGACGTCGACGGAGCCGACGGCGACCACCTCGACGTCGTCGCCGCGGGCCACCAGGCCCACCGCCCCCGGCACGGTGCCGTCGTCGACGCGTCGTCGCAGGGTGTCGTGGAGAGAGCTCATCGGTCGGCCTTCCGGTCCGGGGAGTCGTGGTCGAACACGTCGGATACGACTTTCCTCGCCTCGCGAACTCATCGCCCCCCGATCAGTTCCCCGGTCAGGTGTCGGACGGATCCACCGTCGCCTGGCGCGGCTCAGGAAGATGCTCCTCCCCCTTCAGTCAGGGCAGGGCGCCCCTCCGGCCGGCGCCCTGCCGGCCGGAGGGGCGCGGCCGCCGCCCCCACAGGCCGCGCACGGCATCCCCTCCCACCAACCCCGGTGACCCGGTCGCCGTGGGGTCCGAGGGCGGCGAGCGCGGCGGGTTTGTCCGCGGTCGGTCTGCTCGGCGCCCCTTGAGGATCGCCACTCGTACACCCTGCGAGACCTGAGGTGGCCCGCTCAAGAAGCTTGGCGGCGAAGGCCCTTCTGCTTCGGGAGCAAGGGCGCATGGTCACCGAGGCATGGTCACCGAGGCGCTGGCCGTGGCGAGCGGCGACCGCTCCCGCGCGCTCAGGCCCTCCTCGACACCGACAGCTTCCCGAAGGCGTCCGTGACGGTGTGCCCTCGCGACCGACGTCGGAGGCGGATCGCCCCATCCCCGTGCGGCATGTGCGCGGATCAGGGACTCGTGCTCCTCGGGCTCGACGTCGTCGAGAGCGTCGTCGAGAGCGTTGGCGAAATCCGCGATGCCCCCCGGAACCACTGCCGCTCGGCCCACCGCGAGGCCCCGCGTGCTCGCCGGGCTCGTGAGGCACAGGAGGCGGTGAGGGCACCGCGTTGTGACGGGCGTCACCCAATTGTTATGGCGGATGACAAATAGCGCTTCCCGCGCTCTGGGCACGGGGTCCGGAGCGCCGTAAGTTCCCGCTCACAACATTCGATCCGGGCGGATCGCCCGACACCAGGCAATTCCCCGAGAGCGCGCTTCTCGGCTTCCTGACCGCCCTCGTACGTCCGGTCTCCGGCCGTAACACCAGAAAGGACCCTGCTCATGCGCAAGGGACTCCTCCTCACCGCCGCCTCGGTGGCACTGGTCAGTTCGCTCGCCGCCTGCGACGACTCCTCGTCGGGCGGCACTGGCGGCTCCCACGCCAAGCCGAAGATCGGCGTGATCCTCCCGGACAGCAAGTCCTCCGCCCGCTGGGAGACCGCGGACCGCAAGTACCTCTCCGAGGCGTTCAAGGCGGCGGGCGTCAAGTTCGACATTCAGAACGCCCAGAACGACAAGCAGCAATTCCAGACCATCGCGGACCAGATGATCACCAGCGGTGTGAACGTCCTGGTGATCGTGAACCTGGACAGCGGCACGGGCAAGGCGGTTCTGGACAAGGCCAAGGCACAGGGCGTCGCCACGATCGACTACGACCGGCTCACCCTCGGCGGCTCCGCCCAGTACTACGTGAGCTTCGACAACACCGAGGTAGGCAAGCTTCAGGGCGAGGGCCTCAGCAAGTGCCTGAGCGACATGAAGGCCAAGAAGCCCATCGTCGCCACACTCAACGGCTCACCGACGGACAACAACGCCACTCTCCTCGCCGCCGGCTACAACGGTGTCCTGGACCCGAAGTACAAATCGGGCGACTACGTCAAGGGCCCGGACCAGTCCGTCCCGGACTGGGACAGCGCTGAGGCCAGCACCATCTTCGAGCAGATGCTCACCAGCGAGCCCAAGATCGGCGGCGTGCTCGCCGCGAACGACACTCTCGGCAACTCGGCCATCGCCATCCTGCGCAAGCAGCACCGCAACGGCCAGGTCCCGGTCACCGGCCAGGACGCCACCGTGCAGGCCCTGCAGAACATCCTCGCGGGCGACCAGTGCATGACCGTCTACAAGGCGGTCAAGAAAGAGGCGGACGCCACCGCCGAGCTCGCCGTCTCCCTCGCCAAGGCCGAGAAGGGCGACACGAACGCGACCGTCGAGGACCCCGAGGGCAAGCGCAAGGTCCCGTCCGTGCTGGAGACACCCGTGGCCATCTACAAGGACAACGTCAAGGACGTCGTGGACGACGGCTACGTCACCAAGGAACAGCTGTGCACGGGCAAGTACGCCGCCCTGTGCGCCAAGGTCGGCATCAAGTAGCCCTGCCCGGCCGCTCGGACCGCTACCCCTGGTCCGGCCGACCCGACCGCGGGTCCCGGGGCTCCCACTTGGCCGGGACCCGGGACCTGGGACCTCACGACCACAAGGAGCCGTCTTCGATGACAGCGACCCCGATCCTTCGACTGCGCGGGATCGACAAGAGCTTCGGCGCCGTGCAGGTACTGCACGACGTGTCCTTCGACGTCCAGCCAGGGGAGGTGACCGCCCTCGTCGGAGACAACGGCGCAGGCAAGTCCACCTTGGTCAAGTGCATCGGCGGGATCCACCCGATCGACGGCGGCGAGTACTGGTTCGAAGGCGAGCAGGTCCAGGTGCACAGCCCCCGTGAGGCGGCGGCCCTCGGCGTCGAGATCGTGTACCAGGACCTCGCACTCTGCGACAACCTCGACATCGTGCAGAACATGTTCCTCGGCCGTGAGAGGCGCCGGGGACTCGTCCTGGACAACACGACGATGGAGGAGATGGCCACCAAGACCCTCCAAGGGCTGTCGATCCGCACCGTCAAGTCCATCCGCCAACAGGTGTCCAGTCTCTCCGGCGGCCAGCGGCAGACCGTGGCCATCGCCAAGGCCGTGCTGTGGAACAGCAAGGTCGTCATCCTGGACGAACCGACCGCCGCACTCGGTGTCGCCCAGACGGCACAGGTCCTCGAACTGGTCCGGCGGCTGGCCGACAACGGTCTCGCCGTGGTCCTGATCTCGCACAACATGAACGACGTCTTCGCGGTGTCCGACCGGATCGCCACCCTCTACCTGGGCCGGATGGCCGCCCAGGTCAGCACGTCGGACGTGACGCACTCCCAGGTCGTCGAACTCATCACCTCGGGCCGCAGCGGAGACCTCGGCCTCGCCCACAGCAACGGAGTCACCGGATGACCGCCGCAGTCGCCCCCGAGAAGCCCGAACTGCCGCACGGTCCCGGTACGGCGAAGAAGAACGGAGCGGCCGAAGCCGCGAGTCTGCGCTCGGTCGCCAAGAACTACGTCGACCGGCTTCGGGGCGGCGAGTTGGGCGCCCTCCCCGCCGTACTCGGCCTGATCGTCCTGTGCGTGTTCTTCGCCGTCCTGCGTCCGGTCTTCGTGTCCGAGCTGAACTTCGCCAACCTGCTGACCCAGGGCGCGGGCAGCATCGCCATCGCCATGGGCCTGGTCTTCGTCCTCCTCCTCGGCGAGATCGACCTGTCCGCGGGTTACGCCAGCGGGGTCTGCGCGGCCGTCCTCGCTGTCCTGCTCACCAACCACGGATGGCCCTGGTACGGCGCGGCCGGCGCGGCGATCCTCACGGGCACGGTCATCGGCCTGGTGCTCGGCCTGCTGGTGGCGAAGGTCGGCATCCCTTCGTTCGTGGTCACGCTGGCCGCCTTCCTGGGGTTCCAGGGCATCGTGCTGATGCTGCTGAAGGAAGGCACCAACGTCTCGATCCGAGACCAGACGATCCTGGCCGTCGCGAACAACAACCTTTCCCCCGCGCTGGGCTGGGTACTGCTCGCCGTCAGTGTCGGGACGTACGCGGCGATCCAGCTCCGGCAGAGCCGGAACCGCCGACGGCGGGGGCTCGCCCCCGCTCCACTCACCCTGCTCGCCGTCAGGATCAGCGGCCTGGCGGTGCTCGGTGCGACCGCCGTCCACCTGCTCAACCAGGAGCGCAGCCGCAACGTCATCGTCGACTCGCTCAAGGGCGTACCGATCGTGGTCCCGGTCATCGCCGTCCTGCTCATCGCCGGTACGTTCCTGCTCCAGCGCACCTCGTTCGGCCTGCACATCTACGCGGTGGGCGGTAACGCCGAGGCGGCCCGCCGGGCCGGCATCAACGTGGCAGCCATCCGCGTCTCCGCGTTCGTCATCTGCTCCTCCCTGGCCGCGGTCGGCGGCATCATCGCCGCGTCCCGGGGCAACTCGGTCGACCCCAACACCGGTGGCAGCAACGTGCTGCTGCTGGCGGTCGGCGCCGCCGTGATCGGCGGGACGAGCCTGTTCGGCGGACGGGGCAGGGTCACGGACGCCGTGCTCGGCGGCATGGTGGTCGCGGTCATCCAGAACGGCATGGGCCTGATGGGGTACAGCTCAGGGGTCAAGTACGCTGTCACGGGTTCGGTTCTGCTGGTGGCCGCAGGCGTGGATGCGCTGTCCCGTCGCCGGGCCGCACAACGATGACGTCTGGGGTTCCATGAAAGCCGGTCCCTCACAGGAGGAGATTCGCCGGCACAACCTCGGCACCCTGCTCCGTCATGTACACATCGGCGGATCCATGTCGCGGGCCGTCCTGGCGGAGCGCATGGGGCTCAACCGCAGCACCATCCTGGGTCTGGTGAGCGAGCTGGGCTCGGCCGGCCTGGTCCGCGAGGAACTGCCCCGTGAGACCGGCAGGGCCGGCCGACCGTCCCTGGTCGTACGGCCCGAGTCCGACCGCGTGTACGTCCTCGCATTCGACGTGGGCGTGGACCGGCTGGCCGTCGCCCGCATCGGCCTGGGCGGGATCTTCCTCGACCGCAGGGAGATCTCCATGCCCCCAGGCCCTCGCAACGCCGACCAGGTGGCCGAGGTCCTCGCCGGATCCGCGCTGGAAATGCTGAGCACGGCACAGCACGGCACCCACTGCGTCGGCGTGGCCGCCGCCGTCCGCGGGATGGTGCGCCGACCCGACGGCCTCGTCCGCGCCGTCCCCTACCTCGGCTGGAAGGACGAGGAGTTCGGCAAGGACCTCACGCGCCGACTGGGCCTGGGCCTTCCCGTCTCGGTGGGCAACGAGGCCAGTCTCGGCGCGCTCGCGGAGCACCTGCGCGGCGCCGGAACAGGCTGCCAGGACCTCGTGTACCTGCACGGCGACATCGGCATCGGCGGCGGTGTCATCACCGGTGGCCAACTGCTGCACGGCGACGGCGGATACGGCGGCGAGATCGGGCACATGATCGTCAACCCGCGCAACGGCAGGCCCTGCGGCTGCGGAGCGCACGGCTGCCTCGAAGCCGAGGCGGGAGAGCGCGCCCTGCTGGAAGCCGCGCGGCGCGACCCGTCGGCCACCGGCCGGGAAGCCGTACGCGCCGTCGTCGAAGCGGCCGACCGGGGCGACATCATCGCCCGCGCCGCCCTGCACGACGTCGGCGACTGGCTCGGCATCGGCGTCGCCAACCTGGTCAATGTGCTCAACCCGCGCACGGTCATCTTCGGCGGGACCCTCCGCGAGGTGTTCCTCGGCTCGGCCGCTCGAATCCGCAGCCGTATCAACCGCATTTCCCTCACAGCCTCCCGCGAGAACCTCCGGCTGCGGATGGGAGAACTCGGCGACGACGCGGTACTCGTGGGAGCCGCCGAGCTCGCCTTCTCCGAGATCCTGGTCGGCCCTCTGGAGACGCTGGCTCGCGCCGGTGCGTAGCCGGTACAGCCACGCGACCGGCACACCGGGCGGCCCGCGGCGCCTTCCCGGCCCGCGTCCCTGACATTCCGCTGCGAACCCATCGGACCTACGACGTCGTCAGCAACGGCGCCTGGCTTCCGTCGAGTCCGCCACGCGTCCCTCTGCACGACCGGCGTGCTCGAACGACTCCCCTGCACACGGCTCACCTGTCGGTGGAGCCGCTTATGCTGCACCGAAACGATCACGCGGGACCTGGGGAGGGCGCGGCATGTTCGAGAGATTGTTGAGCGGGCGAAGAGAGAGACCGGCGGATCCGCACGCCTTGCGCGCACCGCGCAGACTCATGAACGGGATGCACAGGCTGCGCGCGCTCGGCGATACCCGGGTGCTCGCGCTGACGGAGGCGGCCCGCTCCGGTGACTGGACGGCGGTCAAGGCAGCACTCACCCCGTTCGACCTCGGACGTGACGACCAGGTCCTGGGTGAACTGGCCGACCTGAACGGTGTGGAGGACTGGATCGGCCGTGCCGTCGAGGGGGACAAGGAGCACCGGGCGACCGCCTTGCTGATATCCGGCGCACGCCACGTCGTCTGGGGCTGGGAGGCACGTACTCGCGCGATGGCCGCGGACGTGACACCCGGACAGTGGCGGGTCTTCGGTGAGAGGCTCCGCATCGCCGAGGACCAGTTGCTGGAGGCGGCGGAGCTGCGGCCGGACTGGGTCACCCCGTGGCGTCGCCTGCTGACCTCCGGCCGCGGCATCTCGGTGGGCCTCGCTGTCAACGAGGCCCGCCTCGATGCGGCCCTGCGCCGCGACCCGCTGGACCTGGAGACCCACGTCGAGTGGGTGTCGTACCTCCAGCCCAGGTGGAACGGCAAGCCCGGCGAGGCACTGGCGTTCGCGCGCGAGGCGTTCGCCGGTGCGCCCGACGGCCACCGCCTCGGCTGCGTGATCGCCGTCGCGCACATCGAGGACTGGGTCGAGTCCGACCACAAGACGTGCCTCGTCACCCCCGAGATCCAGGACGAGTTGCTGGACGTCGCCGAGCGCAGCATCCTCCACCCCGCCTACGTGCGCCGGCCTGGCTGGCAGCAGGACTTCAACGCCTTCGCCATGGCGCTCTCCCTGGCTTCGGAGCGGATCGCGTCACCGATCGTCTTCCGCGAGCTGGGCGGCGCGTACACCACGTGGCCGTGGAGGTACATGGCGGAGCCGGAAAAGATGTACGCCCGCGCCCGGCGCAACTCCTGAGCCACCGCTCCCTGCCCGCCGCTCATCTCACCCCGGACTGCCCGATGACTTTGTCCCACACCCCTTCGAGCCCGGCCGGCGCCGACCGCACCTTCCAGGTGGATCTGCGCGGCCTCGTCGACCTCCTCTCCCATCACCTCTACTCCAGCCCCCGCGTCTACCTGCGGGAACTCCTCCAGAACGCCGTTGACGCGCTGACCGCGCGGCGCGGTGTCGAACCGGGCGCCGCCCCCGACGCGTTCGGTATCCGTCTGTACGCCGATGGTTCGGTGGTGCGGGTGGAGGACGACGGCGTCGGCCTCACCGAGGACGACGTGCACCGCTTCCTCGCCACGATCGGCCGCAGCAGCAAACGCGCCGAACAGATCGCCGCACAACGTGCCGATTTCATCGGCCAGTTCGGCATCGGCCTTCTCTCCTGCTTCCTGGTCGCCGACGAGATCCACGTCCTCAGCCGGTCCGCCCGCACACCCGGCGCCCCGGCCGTGGAATGGCGGGGCCGCGGCGACGGCAGCTACACCGTCCGCACCCTGCCCGCATCCGCCCGACCCCGGCCCGGCACGACTGTCACCCTGACGCCCCGCGCCGACGCCGGAGAGTGGACCCGGCCGGTCCAGGTGCAGGCGCTCGCCCGGCACTTCGGATCCCTGCTGCGGCACCCAGTGACCTTCGACGACGGCTCCGGCGGCCCCGGCACAGCCGTCAACCCCGAGCCCGCCCCCTGGGCGCGCACCTACCCCACGCCGGGAGCTCGCTCCCGCGCGCTGGCCTCCTACGGCGAGGAGATCTTCGGATTCACGCCCCTGGACACCATCGACCTGGACCTTCCCGCCGTGGGCCTGAAGGGCATCGCGTGCATCCTCCCCGAGACGGTCCCCGCCGGACGCCGTCACGGCCACCGCGTGCACGTCAAGGGCATGCTGCTGTCCGAACAGGCCGAGGAACTCCTGCCCGAATGGGCCTTCTTCGTCCGCTGCGTGATCGACGCCGAGAGCCTGCGCCCGACGGCGTCCCGCGAGTCCCTCTACGAGGACGACACCCTTGCCGCGGTCCGTGACGCCCTCGCCGGACGACTGCGCGACTGGATCGCGCGGACCGCCGCCAGCAACCCGGACCTCCTCGGCCGCTTCCTCCAGGCCCACCACCTGGCCGTGAAGTCCCTGGCCGTGCACGACGACGAGATCCTGCGCATGCTGCTTCCGTGGCTGCCGTTCGAGACCACCGACGGACACGCCACCCTGGACGAGTTCGCGCGCACCCACCGCACCGTGCTCGTGACCTCCAGCGTGGAGGAGTTCCGGCAGGTCGCCGCGATCGCCGCGGCCGCCGGCCTCGGCGTCGTCAACGGCGGTTACACCTACGACCGAGAACTGGTCCACCGGCTGCCGGAGATCAGACCCGAGGTCACGGTCGCCGACCTCGACCCGGCCACCCTCACCGCCCACCTCGACCCCGTCGAACGCGAGACGGAACTGGCCGCCGCGCCCTACCTCGCCCTGGCCCGGGACGCGCTCGCCGTCTTCGACTGCGACGTCGCGTTGCGCACCTTCCAGCCGGCCTCCGCACCCGCCCTCCTCCTCGACAGCCGCGAGGCCCGGCACGAGCGCACCCGCTCCCAGCTCGCCCGCGAACAGCAGGGCGGCATCTGGGGCGACATCCTCGGTCACCTGCGCCAGGAGGCCCCGCGGGCCCAGCTGATCCTCAACCAGCTCAACCCGCTGGTACGCACCGCGGTCACCATCGACGAGCCCGAACTGGCCCGCACCAGCGCCGAGGCCCTCTACGGGCAGGCCGCGATGCTGTCCCGGCGCCCGCTGCGGCCGGCCGAATCGAGCCTCATCAACCGCTCCTTCCTCGACCTCCTCGCCCACGCCCTGCGCAAGGACAACTGACGATGCCGACCGCACCCCGGACCACCGACGAGCTGTACCAGGCGCTCCAGGACAACGACCGCCGCCCGTACGGCCGAACCCGCACCGTCACCGCCGAAAGCCTCGCCGAGGCCGCCGAGCTGTTCGCCGAGCCCTTGCCACTGGTGCGCGCCCTGCTGGAACTCCAGGAGGCGTACACCTACGGCTCCGAACCCCGTAAATCCCCTGTCGTCTTCGCGCGATTGCTCAACCTGTTCGACGAGCAGCCCGACGTGTTCGACGAGCAGCTGCGGCACGCGCTGTTCTGGCGCTTCAAGTGGGTGGCCAACGCGCTGGTCGCCCTGCCCGAGATGCCCCTGCCCAGTCTCCGCCAGTGGCTGACCGAGATGCGCGACCGGTATGAGAAGGCCGGCCTCGCTCTCCAGCCCTACTACGGACAGGCATACCGGCTTGCCGCACACACCGGTGAGGACACCGACCTCGCCTTCGAACTGTGGGCGGGCCGCACCCGCACGCAGCTCAGCGACTGCGAGGCATGCGAAATCTGCGAGCGCGCCCTCCACCACCTCGCGGCGGACGACGACGAACGGGCGCTGCGCGTCTGGCAGCCTGTCCTGGACGGACAGGAGTCCTGCCAGGAGGAGCCCGCCCGGTCCGTGTCGTACGCGCTGCTCCCGCTGCTGCGCACCGGCGGTGCCGACAAAGCGCGCGAGCTGCACCTCACCGGTTACCGCGCCTGCCGCCGCAACCCCTCGATGTCCAGCGAGGTCGGCCGCCACCTGGAATTCTGCGCCCTCACCGGCAACGAGGCCCGCGGTCTCGAACTCCTCGCGGAGAACCGGAACCTGTTCGACGACGTCGACTCACCCCTGGACCTGCTCGGCTTCCTCACCGGCGTGGAGGTCCTCCTCCAGCGTGTCGAGCTCCTCGGCCACGGAGAACTGCCCACGCCCGGCTACGCGGGCCGCACCTGGACAGTGTCCGGTCTGCGCGCCGAGGTACGGGACCGCGCCGACGACCTCGCCGCACGCTTCGACGCCCGCAACGGCACCAGCACCCACACCGACCGGCGACGGGACCGCCTCGGCCGCGCACCCCTCCTGGCCACACTCGAACTGACCCTGCGCACCCGCACCCTCGATGACACGGCCCCGACAGCCGTCCCCGCCACCACTCCCGCCGCCGCGGTCGCCCACACCGAGTCGCCGTCCGAACTCATCGCCCGTGCGAGAGAGTTGGATGAACAGGGACACCCGGACGCGACGGCTTGCTGGGCTCGGCTGCGGGTCCTCGTCGCGGACCCCGGCTGGATCCACCCCGACGACCCAGCCCTGGGACCGCCGGCCCGGCTCCAGGCGGACCTGCTGGACGACGAGGCGGGCACGGAGGGCGAGAAGGACCGGTTCGCCGAAGCGATCGCCCTCTACGGGCGGGCCGCGGGTCTCTACGACGAAGCGGGGGCACCGGGCCACGCCGTCCTCGCCCGCGCCTGCACCCGGCTCCCCGCCGTCGAGATCTCCGGGGAGTGGGCCGACGACGACGCGAAGGCCACCGCGCTCGCCGACGTCCACACGGACCTCGTCCGGCTGCACGAGGAGACGCCCGGCCTGGCCCCTCACCTGGAGGCCCGGCTGCTGCGGCTGCGGGCGACCGCGCTCGGCATACGCTTCCAGACGTCGCGAGACGACGAGCACAAGGCGCCCGTACTCGCGGAAACGGACCTTCTGCTCGCCTTCGCCACCCAGCACGAAATCGCCGGCCAGATCTCCGGAGCCCACCTGGTGCGGGCCAACACCCACGCGCTCGCCGGTGACCTGTCCGGAGCGACCGCGGAGATCGACCGTCTCCTCGACCGACTGAGGGTGAACGGGCCAGCCTGGCACCTGCCCCGGACTCTCGGCCTGCGCGGCCGTATCCAGTTGCGCCGGCAGGACGCGAAGGCCGCACACGCGGACCTCACCGAGAGCTTGCGACTGGCCGCCGACTGGCCCTCGCTCACCGTCGGCCAGGCCCGCCTCCACGCGGATCTGGCCGAGGCATCCATGCGACTGGGGCGGCCCGAAGAGGCGCTGCGGCACCTGACCCGCTCCGCGGAACTGGATCTGCGCCACGGCAGCCGCACCGACGCGTTCTGCACCTACGGCAACGCGGCACAACTCAGCCTGGACATGGGCCACGTCGAGGACTGCATCGCACTGCTCGACTCCCTCCTGGCCGAACCAGACGTCGGCGCGGGGGAGATGGACGACCGCCTCGTCGCCCAGTTGCGCCTCACCCGGGCCCGCGCGCTGCACGCGGGAGAGGACCTCAAGGCCGCCACCGCCGAACTCGCCGCCCTCGCAGCCGAATCGGCCGGCTGGGACGACGACCCTGGAAGCCACGCCATGATCGCCGCCGAGACCGCCGTACTCCTCGCCGAGTCCGGCGAGTTCGACCGGGCTCGTGAAGCCGCGGACCAGGCGCTCGCCGCGCACGCCCGGTCCCCACGCTACGAACAACTCAGCAACAGCCTGCGCGAACTCGCCCGGCTCCAGGCAGAACAGCGGGGCGCCGAGGGCCTGGCCGGCGCCCTCGCCCTGCTCGCCGACGCCGGCCGTGTCGCCGACGAGGCCCGCGCCGCGGGGTACGAGGCCCGCGGCCGCTCCCTGGACAGCGCCCTCGCCTATGAACGGGGGCGGGTCAATGCCTACGCCCATGAGTACGAGGACGCCCTGTCGTCCCTGGACCGGGCCCTCACTCTGCTCGGCGAACCGGGTCCCGGGAAGGACGAAGACACCGGTGAGTGGGCCGAGTGCGTCCGACTCGCGGCCCTCGTGGAGGGTACGTACCTGAAACGCCCCGCCCCCGCCCTGACCCGCCTGAATGAGGCCGTGTCCCGCCTCGACACCCTCGGTCACACGGAGAACAGCGAGCGACTGGCAGCCCTGGCCGGCCGCTTGCGCGACCTGGAGCCGGGGGCGGCACCCGCGTGAGCGGGGAGCAGAACGCCGCCGCTTGACGAAATCCGAGGACGGCATCATCCGGCTGCAGAGTCAGATCGACGACGGACTGTCCGCGCAAGCGGTCGGAGCATGGTGTCAGAGCATTGGAGGAGGCCCCGGAGCCCGGACGGTGTCCGGGGCCTCCTCCAATGCGACGGGCCTTCCCTAGGGGATTCCGCGATCCCGACACCGTGAATCGGCGCCTGAGCGGTCATTGGCCTTTCTGCGAAGTACATGCGGACCCGTGCGTCTCGCGGATGACACGTGACCAGCCGCACTCGGAAGTCACCATCAAACCCCCTCAGTGCTGTGACCTGTACTTTCCGGGACTTTCCGGGAGTGAGGCACAGGCGTTGTGGCCCAGATGCTGATGTGGCGGCATGGCGTTACCGTCGTGTGGAGAACCAGGAGCGTATCGACCGGTCGGCAGCGCGTTTCGATTTCGAGGTGCTTCCCACCGATCTTTTTTATGGATGCGTTCCCTCCGGTGGACAAGGAGGATTCCGATGGCGTCCCTTACCCGACCGCGGTATCTCCCGATGACTCTGGCGGCGGCCACGATCGCCGTCACCAGCATGGTTGCCGCGGTCCCGCCAGGCGACGCCGCGAAGGCGGGAACAGCCGGCAAACAGGCGAAGCCCACCGTCGTCCTCGTCCATGGGGCGTGGGCGGACGCGTCGAGCTGGAACGGCGAGGTCAGCCTCCTGCGGAAGGCGGGTTACACGGTGCGTGCCATCGGCAACCCGCTTCAGGACCTGACCACCGACGCGCAGACGGTGAAGGACTTCCTCAAGACCATCAAGGGCCCGATCGTCCTGGCGGGACACTCCTACGGGGGTTCGGTCATCACGAACGCCGCGCAAGGGGTCAGCAACGTCAAGGCCCTCGTCTACGTCGACGCGGCAGCGCCGGCGGTCGGGGAGAACACGGGGCAGCTCAGCGGCCCGACGTCCGTGCTGGCGAAGAAGCCGCCGTCCGATCTGTACGACGCGGTACCGTACGCGAACGCGCCCTCCAAGGCATCGGCGTTGTACCTCAAGGAGAACGTCTTCGTCACGAAGTTCGCGAGCAGCGTGCCGCATGAACAGGCCGTGAACCTCTGGGCCACGCAGCGCGCCGCCACCACCGTGGCCTTCCAGACCCCGTCCAAGTACGCCGCGTGGAAGGCGATTCCTTCCTGGTACTTCATCAGCAGCGGGGACCAGATCATCACGCCGGACTCGGAGAAGATGATGGCGCGCCGCGCCCACTCGAAAGTCACGATCTACAAGGGTGGTTCGCATCTGACCTTGGTGTCGGACCCCGCCGCGGTCACGAAGGTGATCCGGGCGGCGATCTCGTCCGTGAAGTGATGCAGTGCGAAGTGCGGGCAGCCGCGGTGCCCACCGGCTGATTGCCGGCGGGCGCCGCGGCGCCGCGCCGGGGACGGCCCCCCCATCCGCGCCGCGGCCCCCCATCCGGGGAAGGTCCCCCATCCGGGGCCGCCGCTCAACACCGGGTGTCAGCCCGCCGCGGGGGCCCGCTCCGCGCTCAACGCGGCCGGTCGCGCCCCGACCACGGTTACGCGCCGGGCGGCGAGCACTCGATGTCGGAGACCGTCGTGGCCGCCGGGGACACCTGGCCGGGTGCTGAGGCGGTGCGCTCGTCGAGCCCACGGGCGGCGTGGATCCGCAGCAGTCCTTCGATGCCGCGCAGCAGGGTCTCACCGGCCGGGACGGGGTCGCCGAGGTAGCCGGCGCTCATCGCGCCGTCGCGGAGCATGACGAAGTGGCGACCGGCGTGGTCGGCTTGCGTGGCCGTGATGTCGGCGAACAGCCCGGTGACCGTCCGCAGGAACCACTCGCGGTGTTGCACGACGGCACGGTGGACCGGGTGGTCGGGATCGGGGAATTCCGCCGCCGCGTTGAGGAAGGCGCATCCGCGGTAGCCGGGCGAGCGGATCTGTTCGACCAGGGACGCGCCGATGCCCCGCAGGATGCTGTCGGTCGGCACCTCCGCGGCCATCAGGGAGCCGATCTGGCCGCGGACCGCCTGGTCGACGCTTCCGATGTAGGCGACCGCGAGATCTTCCTTGCTGCGGAAGTGGCGGTAGAAAGTGGCGTTGGTGATCTTCGACTCGGCGACCAGGCGGTCGACGCCCACCGTGTGGATGCCCTCCGCGTAGAAGAGCTGCCCGGCGGTCCTCAGGAGCCGCTCCCGGGCCTCGGAGACTCTCCTGCCGGTTCCTGTGCCGGTTTCCGTCCGTGTCATGCCCTCCATGGTAGCGGGTAGAACGCTCTCTCTTGTTTTCGGGGAAGGGATGTGCCAGGCTCCGAACAAGAGAGACCGTTCTCTCTATCTCACAGTCACTTGGAGAACCCCATGGCATCCGCCGCCTCCGCCGAGCACGTCGGCGCCACGCCCGCCCTGCGACGGCTGCACGTCAGCCGCTTCCTCTTCGCCGCCGCGTGGGCGGCGCTCCTGCTGGTGTCCGGCCCCGACCTCACCACCGGGGCCAAGGTGCTGCTGTTTCTCTATCCCGCCTTCGACGTGGTCGCGGCCGTCGTCGACTTCAGGTCGGCGGGCGCTGCCGCCCCGGTCAAGGGCCTGTACGCCAACATGGCCATCAGCGCGCTCGCCGCCGTCGGCGTCGCGGTCGCCAGTGCCTCGGGCGTCGCCGACGTGCTGCGCGTCTGGGGCGCGTGGGCGGTCGTCTCCGGCCTGGTCCAGCTCCTCGTAGGTCTCGCGCGACGACCGATGGGCGGCCAATGGGCCATGATCGTCAGTGGTGGCATCTCGGTCCTGGCGGGCGCTTCCTTCATCCGGAACGCCTCACAGGACGACCCTTCGCTGACCACCCTCGCCGGCTACGCCACGCTCGGAGGGATCTTCTTTCTCGCCTCGGCGTTCCGTCTGTCCCGCTCGACCCGCAAGGGCTGATCGGTGGCGGGGATGGCGGTGACCGGACGCGGCGACCGGACGCGGCGACCGGACGCGGCGCGCCGCCTCGCCGCTGCCCCGCCATCGCCTGCGGGCTACCGACGGCATCCACAAGCTGACCCGTGGTCGACCTCCAGCCCCATGTGCCTGCAGCCCTACGTGCCCACTCCCGCGGAGGGCTCGGACCGGCACCTCGGCACGCAGTTGGCGCAGGCCCGGACGGTCGCCCCGGGCGTGGAGTGGCTCCGGTCGCGGAAGCGGTGCGCGGGCGTGGTGCTGGGGCGGCTCAACGACCGCTGACCGGCGATCAGTTGGCCGGCGGGCGAAGTGGCCGGCATCGAGAAGTCCCTCCGGTACGCGCTCAGGCACTCCTCCGCGCCGCGCCTGGCGACCGTGCGGCCCGTGAGCCCCGGCCCGACGCACGACCCCACAGGTACCGCGGGCCTCGCTCCGACTCATGCGGTCAGCTCCTCCGCCGAGCGGACCGCCGGCCGCGGCACCCGCTCCGGCATCCTGGCTTCGCTCGGCGCGCTGCCGTCCCGGGGTGATGCTCCCCGAAAGGGCCTGACCCCCGGTCGGCCTCGGCGGGCGCTGGGTGGGCACGGCCCTGGCACAACTGGGCGAGGGGGACGAGCGGACCGGGCGCGGACGCCGGATCACTCCGTCGGTTTCGCGCGCCCGGACCGTCATGCCGTCATGCCCGTGTGGTCCGCGGGTGGGGCCCCACGGTGTTCACAGGAGCCGGGGCTCCCGTCGTCACGTCGTTGCCCTCACCCCCGTGCCCAGTTCGCCTCGGACGCGGGCGACGGCGCCGACCGGGACGGCGTCGGAGCCCAAGGCGGCCCGGACCAGGCGGACGGGGTGACCGCTGATCGGAGGGTCGGCGGCGAGGGCGGACAGGATGAAGGGTTCCAGCAAGGGCCATGCGCGGCTGACGCCACCGCCGACGACCACCGTGGTGATATCGGCGACACCCGCCGTGATCACGATCGCACGGGCGACGCCCTCTCCCGCGGCGCGGTACACCGCGAGAGCGTCGTCGTCACCTCGGTCAGCGGCCTCGGCGACCTCACGGGCGGAGCGGTGGTGCCCGGTGCGGTCGGCGTAGCGAGCGCCGATGGAGCGGCCGGAGGCCAGCGTCTCCAGATGGCCGCGGCCGCCGCAGGAGCAGGGCAGGTCCCCGAAGCCGGGGATGTGCCCGATCTCGCCGGCCGCGCCGTGCGGACCCGCGTACAGGGCGCCGTTGGTCCACAGGGCGCCGCCGACGCCGGTCCCGAGGGTCATGCCGAGGACGTCGGCCTCCCCGCGCACCGCCCCGCCGCAAGCCTCCCCGTAGAGGAAGGCGTTGACGTCATTGTCCAGGTAGGCCGGGACGCCGAGGGCGTCCTCGACGGCGGCGGTCACGGCGAAGCCGGCCCAGCCGCGGAAGGAGTCGCTCGCGACCAGGATGCGGCCGTTCGCCGAGTCCACCACCCCGGCGGCGCCGATGCCGGCGCCCTCCAGGTGCCCCGGGGTACGGGCCAGCAGCGGTTCGAGCGCTTCGAGCGCGGCGCCCACCATGGCCCGGCCGCCCTCGCGCGCCGGAGTGGCGGCCTCTGCGCGGTCGAGGACCGTCAGGTCGTCGGAGCAGACCACCACCTGGGTGGTGGTGCCGCCGATGTCGATGCCGGCGAACAGCGGCCGGCGGGAGGTGCGCATGTCCGGTTCCTGCGGGGTGTCGGGGGTGTGGGGGGAGAGAAGGGGGCCGGTCACGTCCGGGCCTCCGTACGGCCGGCCGCGAGAGCGGCCAGGCGCTCGGCCCTGCGGCCCCGCTGCACCACCGGGTCGGGCACCGGCACGGCGGCCAGCAGACGGCGGGTGTAGTCGGTCTCGGGATGCAACAGGGTCGTCCCGGTGGAGCCCTGCTCCTCGATCCGGCCGGCACGCATCACGACGACGCGCTGGGCGAAGTGCTGTACAACGGCGAGGTCGTGGGAGACGAACAGACAGGAGAAGCCCAGCTCGCCCTGGAGTTCGGTGATCACCTCCAGGACCGCTTCCTGCACGCTCACGTCGAGCGCGCTGGTGGGTTCGTCCGCGACCAGCAGCCGGGGTTCCAGCACCAGGGCGCGGGCCAGGCTGACCCGCTGGCGCTGTCCCCCGGAGAGTTCGCCGGGCGTGCGCCGGGCGACCTCGCGGGACAGACGGACCTGGTCGAGGACGGCGGCGACCTTGGCCTGCCGGTCCTTGGCGGACAGATCGCGACGGTGTATCCGGAGCGGTTCGGCGATGCACTCGCCGATGGTCATCCGGGCGTCGAGGGAGGCCACCGGGTCCTGGAGGACGACACCGATGCCGGCCCGCAGCGCGCGCCGGGCCCGGGCGCGGGTTCGGCCGAGGTCGGCGCCGAACAGGGAGACGGTGCCGGACGTGGGCGGGATCAGACCGAGCGCGACGCGGGCGGCGGTCGACTTGCCCGAGCCGGACTCACCGACCAGACCCAGGGTCTCCGCCGCTCCGACCCGGAACGACACTCCGTCGAGGGCGTGCACGGCGGTCTTCCCGCGGCCGAACACCACGCTGATGTCCCGCAGTTCGACCACCGGGCGGTCCTCGGCGTCGTCGGACCCGGCGGGCGGGACCGACGCCTCGGCCGCCGGACGGTGCGCGGGAGCCGGCGCCGTCGTGCCGGGCAGGCCGGTCGCCTCCGCGGTCCCGGCGACGGACAGCCGGGGCACGGCGGCCAGCAGACGCCGGGTGTAGTCGTGGGTGGGACGCAGCAGGACGTCCTCCACCGGCCCGGTCTCCACGATCTTCCCGTGGTACATGACGGCGACCCGGTCCGCGAAGTCGGCGACGACGCCCATGTTGTGGGTGACGAGCAGCACGCCGGTGCCGGTCTCGACGGCCAGCCGACGCAGCAGGTCGAGGATCTCGGCCTGCACGGTCACGTCGAGGGCGGTGGTCGGCTCATCGGCGATGAGCAGCCTGGGCTCGTTGGCGATGGCCATGGCGATGACGACTCGCTGGCGCTGTCCGCCGGAGAGCTGGAACGGGTAGGCGCGGGCACGCTTCTCCGGCTCGGGGATGCCGACCCGGCGCAGCAGGTCGACGGCCTCGGCGGCGGCGTCCCCGGAGGTCACCTCGCGATGGTTGCGGATCACCTCGGCGATCTGCTTCCCGACGCGGGTGAGCGGGTCGAGCGCGGTGGCCGGTTCCTGGAACACCATGGAGGCGGTCTTGCCGCGCAGCGCCGCGAGGCCGTTCTCCGAGGCGCCGACGATCTCGGTACCGTCGATGACGGCGCTGCCGGTGGTGCGGGCGTTCCCGGTGAGCAGGCCCATCGCGGCGAGCGCGATCGTCGACTTGCCGGAGCCGGACTCGCCGACGAGTGCCAGCGTCTCGCCCGGTCGGACCTGGAGGGACACGCCCTTGACCGCGGGTACCTCGCCCGTCTCGGTGGTGAAGACGACGCCGAGGCCGTCGAGTTCGAGGATCGGAGCGGGTGCTGCGGCGCGGGCGGGGGAGCCCTCGGTGGTGGCGGTCATCCGCGTCCCCTCACATCGAATGCGTCGCGGAGCCCGTCCCCGATCGCGTTGAACGCCCACACCACCAGGATGATGGCCAGGCCGGGCGGCAGGATGAGCCACCAGTAGCCGGAATAGGCGGCGGTGAGACCGGCGGAGAGCATGCCGCCCCAGTCGGTCTGCGGCGGCCGGACCCCCATGCCAAGGTAGGAGACGTACGCGACCAGCAGGATGGCATCGGCGACCTGGAAGGTCGCGGCGACGATGACGGTCGAGACCGAGTTCGGCAGGATGTGCCGAAGGATCGCCCGTGCGTGCGTGCCGCCGATGGCGCGCAGGGTCAGGACGTAGTCCCGGTTCTTCAGGGTCAGTGTCTCGGCGCGCACCAGCCGGGACGGCACCAGCCAGGACACCAGGCCGAGGATGAGGACGAGTCCGCTGAGGCCCGGTGTGGTGATGGCGGAGACCACCAGCAGGATGAACAGCGCGGGGATCGCGATGCCGGCATCGACGATCCGCATCATGACGGCGTCGACCCAGCCGCCCGCGTAACCGGCGGCGGCGCCCCACAGCGTGCCGATGCAGGTGGCGAGGACGCCCGCGGCGAGGCCGACGATCAGCGAGACCTTGCCGCCGTACATCAGCCGACCCAGCTCGTCGTGGCCGACAGCGTCGGTGCCCAGCCAGTGGGCGCCGCTGGGGGCGAGGTTGACCTGCTGGAGCATGGTGTGGGTCTGGTCGGTGGAGTACACGAGCGGACCGGCGAAGCAGAACAGGATGAAGAGGACCACGACGGCGAGTCCGACGACGGCCAGCCTGTTGCGCAGGAAGCGGCGGACGGCGAGCCGTGCGCTGGTGGCCTCGCGCGGAGCGGCGGCCTTCGCCGGGGCCGCGTCCGGCTGGATGACGGCGCTCATGCCCGGCCTGCCTTCACTCGGGGGTCGATGATCCGCTGGACGATGTCGGCGAGCAGGGTGCCTGTGACGGTGGCGACGGCGATCACCAGGACGCAGCCCAGGAGGACCGGGTAGTCGGAGGACTGTGCCGCCGTCCAGAACAGCAGCCCCATCCCCGGGTAGTTGAAGAGCTGCTCGACGACCAGGGCACCGCCGAAGAGCACCGGGATGTAGTAGCCGAGCATGGCCACCACGGGCGTCAGCGAATTACGGAACACGTGCCGTCCCAGGATGGCGCGGGAACGGGAGCCGCCGGCCCTGGCGGTTCGGACGTAGTCCTCGGAGAGGTTCTCCAGGGTGGCCGCGCGCATGTACCGGCTGAACACCGCGACCATGGAGGCCGCGCCCGCGACGACCGGCAGTACCAGTGCCTGCGGTTCCGAGAACACCTGGCCCAGGGTGTCCCCCTGCGGAGCCTGCGAGGGGAACCACGCCAGCTGCTGGCTGAAGACCAGCACCAGGATGAGCCCGAGGAAGTACACGGGCGTGGAGTAGGCGATGAAGCTCAGCGTGGTGATGATGTAGTCCGTGGCCTTGTTGCGGCGCACGGCCTGCCACATGCCCAGCGGTATCGCGAGGACGAGACCCACGAGAGCCGACAGCAGGGTGAGGACCAGGGTCTTCGGCAGCCGTTCGGTGATGAGCTGGGAGACCGGCTCGTTCAGGGTGTACGACGTCCCGAGGTCCCCGTGCAACAGCCGGCCGAGGTAGTGGAAGTACTGCACGGGCAGGGACTTGTCCAGGCCCTGTTCGTGGTTGAAGCGGGCGATCTGCTGTGCGGTGGCCTGCGGCCCGAGGATCCCGCGCGCGGGCCCTCCGGGAAGGGCGTGCAGCAGGCCGAAGACGACGATCGTCACGATGACGATCACCACGACGGCCTGCAGGACGCGTCTGATCAGGTACGAGGAAGTGCTCATGTGGTTTCCGGTCGCTTCGTCTCTGTGGCGCGTACGGGCGTCACCTGGACAGGGGCGTCACCGCGACGTGAGCGTCGGCGTGACACGGGAGCGCGAGGTGGGCGCGGGCTTCGGCCGGCCGGCCGGGCGGCCGGGTGTCCGAAGCCCGCGCCGGCACCGACCGGGCTTACTTGGTCCACTTCCACATGGCGGGGTGGAAGTTGGCGAGCGAGTCCTGGGCGAAGCCGCCGAGGCCGTTCTTGACCACGGAGATCTGGTAGTCGGGCTCCGGCAGCCAGATCACGGGGAGGTCCTTGGCGAGTGCGGCGCTGTACTTCTGCACCGCCTCGTTCGAGGAAGAGGTGGTGGTCTCGGTGATCAGCTTGTCGACGTCGGCGTTCGAGTAGCTGCCGAAGTTGGAGCCGCCCCCGGAGGCGAAGAGCGAGTCGCCGCTCGGGTAGGCGGGGAAGTACCAGCTGCCCGCGGTGCCGAAGAAGGACAGCTGCCACGAACAGCTCGACTTGCCGGCGGTGCACTGTCCGGCCTGCGACAGGACGGAGTTGACCGGGGCGGTCTTGATACCGAACTTGATGCCGGTCTTCGCGAACGACGACTGCAGCGCACTCATCATGTTGTCGGTCACGGTCGAGCCGGACTGGGACAGCACCTGCATCTCGAACTTGGTGCCCTTGTCGACGCCCGCGCCACACTGGTTGCCGCCGGTGCCGGGGGCGTTGCACACCATGGTGCCGCCCTGCTCGGTCCATCCGTGGTCGGTGAGCAGCTTCTTCGCCTTGACGGCGTCGAAGGGGTACGGGTTGTTCTTCTGCTCGGAGGAGACGAAGGACGACTCCTGACCCTGCGGAATCGGGCCGTAGGTGGAGACGGCGCTGCCGTTGAAGACCACCTTGGAGAGGGTGGTCTGGTCCACCGACATCTGGATCGCCTGGCGGGCGTACAGCTGCTTGAACACCGGGCCCATAGCGGGGTTGTTGAAGTTGTACGGCATGTAGGTGATCGCCCAGCCGCTCCACGGCTTCACCGAGTAGCCCTTGGCCTTGAAGGACGACTCCTGTCCCAGGTCCGTGGCGTTGATGTAGCCGTAGTCGACGGTGCCGGCGCGGAGGGCGTTCTCCTCGGCGTCGGTCGTGGTGAACGGCAGCAGATTAACGTTCTTGATGTTGGCCTTGCCGCCGCCGTCGTACTTCGCGTTGGCGGTCAGTTGGACCTTGCCCGCGGTGGAGAACGACTTGATCGTGTACGGGCCGCTGACCGTCTTCCACAGCGGGTCGGTCGCGTAGCCGGAGATCTTCTTGGCGGCGTTGTTGAGGTACGTCCAGACCTGCTTGGCGCCGGCGGCGGTGCGGTCGAGGTCGGAGACGGCGCCCGCGTCGCTGGTCTTGTCCCAGACGTGCTGCGGGATCGGGCGGATCATGCTCAGCTCGTTGGCGAGCATCCACTCCTGGTTGTAGGCCTTGTCGAAGGTGATCGTGAAGTGCGTGTCGTCGACCGTCTTGAAGGAGGCCCAGTTGTCCGGCGCCTTGCCCGGGCTGTAGCTGGCCCAGTCCGCCTTGTCGGCCTTGACCAGGTTGAACCAGAACTCCACGTCGCGTGAGGTGATCGGCTTGCCGTCGCTCCAGTGACGCTGGTCGAGGGTGATCGTCACGCTCTTGCTGTCCGGGGCGAACTGCGCTTCGGTGGCCAAGGAGTTGTCCTTGTTCCAACCGACCTTGCCGGTGGAGCCGTCATACGCGATCAGCGGCTCCCAGGCGGCCTGGGATATGGAGGAGTTGTTGGTGTTCAGGTGCGAGGCGGTGCCGATCGGGAGGATCCAGTTCGGCGTGAAGTTCGCAGGGAGGGCGTAGTTGATCGTGTCCGACGACGCCGAACCGGAGGACGAGATACCGCCGCCGGAACAGCCGGTGACCAGCGCGCCGGTGACGGCGGCGGCACCCGCGACGAGGGCCCAGCGGCGGCCGGCGGCCGTGTGATCAAGGAACATGACTCTCCTCAGACTGAAAGGACCCGCAAACGTCATGGGAGGACCCAGAACCGGCGCCGCGGGATTCGGCGCTGTGTATGGCGACAGTCAACGACGGACCAGCCGAACAAACAAACAAGATTTAATAACAAATAAGTTACTGCGATCTCGAATAAAGTCTGAAGCGCTCGCTTCAGGCACCTCGAGCAGTCGCTATGTGATGGTTTAGGTCGAATTGCCTTCGCGTCGGCACTCTCCCCTCACCTTCGACTTCCTTTGCCTTCCTTCGTCTTTCTTCGCGAAACCGTTCCCCGTCGGCAGCAACGGGCGTACTGTCTCCGGCACACCCAACAGCGCGGAAGTTACTTCGTACATGACTGAAATAAGTGCACGGGACCGCAAGGGCACCAAGGGCGTGTCCCCGAAGGGCACCGCGTCGAAGAGCGCGACCCTCGCCACGCGGGTCCTCGAACTCGTCGCATCAGGACAGGCGTCGTCCCGCGCCGAACTCGCGCAACTCCTCGGCACGGCCCCCTCCACCATCTCCCTCACCGTGGCCGAGCTGGTCGAGCGCGGGCTCATCGCCGAGGAGGGCACCCAGTCCTCGACCGGAGGCCGCCCCCGCAGGGTGCTCAGGGCGGGCAGCACCGACGAATACGCGGTCGCCGCCGATGTCGGCGGCCGCCACGCCCGGATCGGTGTGGTGCTCCCGGGCAACGGTGTCCGCGACGTCGCCAACGTCTCCTTCGAGATCGCCGACGGTCCCGAGGCCGCCCTGCCGAGACTCGCCGAGCACTTGGAGTCCCTCGCCGAGCGGCGTGGACGCGACCGGCTGCGGGGCGTCGGACTCTCCTTGCCGGGGCCGGTGGACGTGGCCGCGGGCGCCGTCGTCCTGCCCTCCCGGATGCCCGGTTGGAACCGTTTCCCGGTCGCTGCCTGGCTCGAGGAGCGCTTCGGGGTCCCGGCCGTGGTCGACAACGACGCCAACTGCATGGCGGTCGGCGAGCAGAGCGTCAGGCCCGCCGAGCACCGACGGACGATCACGGTCAAGATCGGCTCGGCGATCGGCGCCGGCGTCATCATCGACGGCCACCTCTACCGGGGTGCCACCGGTGCCGCCGGTGACATCACCCACATCCGTATCGACGGCGGCGCCGACGTCCCCTGCTCCTGCGGCAACACCGGCTGCCTCGAGACCGTGGCGTCCGGCGCCGCGCTCGTCCGTATCCTGCGCGAACGGGGTCTGGACGTCACCAGCACCGAGGAAGTCGTCCAGCTCGCCACCGACGCGGACCCGGAAGCTACCCGCGCCGTGCGCCGGGCCGGCGAGCACCTCGGCCAGGTGCTCGCCGCCAACGTCAACTTCTTCAATCCGGACGCCGTCTATCTCGGTGGCATCCTCTCCACCCTCGAACCGTTCGTCGCCGCGGTGCGCAGCCAGCTCTACGACAGCTGCCACCCGCTGGTGACCGAACACCTCACCATCGAGCGGGCCGTCCTCGGTGCCGACGCGGGACTGGCCGGAGTCGGGCTCTTCGCCCTGCAGCGCGCCCTGGCCCGCGCTCTGGGCGATGCCGGCGGCACCGGCGCGGACCGGTTCCACATCCTCACGCCCCCAAGAAGTGGCTGACGCCGCTCATCGCGCCCCGACCCGGGCGAACTCCCGTCCCGGACACGGTCCGACGACGCCGAAGCCCTCCGACAACCGGAGCCGTCCGGCGGCCGACCCCGTGCCGGAAACGAAGTCCTGAAGGAAGCGAAGAAAGTCCGGGGCCCGAGGCCCGGGGCCCCGCCCCCGACCGCAAAGGGGATCCCGGGCAGGAGTCCGAGCCCCGCGGAACGAATCTCCCGCACCGCCCACACCACGCACACCGCCCGCACCGCCCACTACGCATCACCCCGCACGAGGAGCCATGACGCACACCCGCACCGCCGTCGCCCGCCCGGTCATCGCCGTCGCCGGCCTCGGCATCGAGTCCTCGACCTTCTCTCCCGCCCGCACCGACGCGCCCGCCTTCCATCCCTCGCGCGGTGCAGGGGTGTTCGACCGATACCCCTTCCTGGCCCCGGGCGAGGAACTGCGCGAGGCCGCCGAATGGCACGGCGCCCTGGTCGGCAAGTCGCTGCCCGGCGGAACCGTCACCGCCGCCGCCTGGACCGCGCTCACCGACGAACTCATCGAACGCCTCGCCGTGCTGCCCCGGCTGGACGGTCTCTGGTACGACATCCACGGCGCCATGACCGTGGAAGGGATCGACGACGCCGAGGCCGTGCTGCTGGAGCGCATCCGCGCCACCCTCGGCCCGGACGTGATCGTCTCCACCTCGATGGACCTGCACGGCAACGTCTCCCGCGAACTCGCCCATCGCAGCGACCTGATCACCTGCTACCGGATGGCCCCGCACGAGGACCACATGGAGACCAAGGAGCGCGCCGTGCGCAACCTGGTCGAACTGCTGGTCTCCGGCAGCCCTCGCCCGGTCAAGGCGTGGGTGCCGGTTCCTGTGCTCTTGGCCGGCGAGCAGACCTCCACCCGGATCGAGCCCGCGAAGAGCGTGTACGCGGCGGTCGACGAGGTCGAGGCCACCGACGGCGTGACGGACGCCGCCATCTGGGTCGGGTACGCATGGGCGGACGAGCCCCGCAACCGCGCCGTCGTGGTCGTCACCGGCGACGACACGGCGGCCGTCTCGGCCGGGGCCGAACGCCTCGCCCGGGGGTTCTGGGAGGCCCGTCACGACTTCGACTTCGTCGCCCCGACCGGCACCTATGACGAACTCCTCGACGAGGCCCTGGCCTCCGACCAGCGGCCCTACTTCATCAGCGACACGGGCGACAACCCCACCGCAGGAGGCGCCGGCGACGTCACCTGGGGCCTGACCCGGCTGTTGGAACGTCCCGAGTTCCAGAAGGAGGACGGGCCGACCGTCATCTACGCCTCGGTGCCCGCCCCCACCGGGATCGAGACCGCCGTCGCCGCGGGCATCGGCGCCGTCGTCACCGTCACCGCCGGCGCGGAGGTCGACGACCGGCACGCCGGCCCCGTCACCCTCACCGGCGTGGTCCACGCGATCCGGCACGGTGACCGGGACGCCGAGACCGAGGTCGTCATCCGCGTGGGCAGCGTGTACGCGATCCTCACCAGGCTGCGCAAGCCGTACCACCACGAGCACGATTTCACCGACCTCGACCTCGCACCGCGTTCCGCCGACATCGTGATCGTCAAGATCGGGTACCTGGAGCCCGAGCTGTTCGACATGTCGGTCGGCTGGAAGATGGCCCTCACCCCCGGCGGCGTCGACCAGGACCTGGTGCGCCTCGGTCACCGTCGTATTCGCCGCCCCATGTTCCCCTTCGACCGTGACATGGCCGCCCCGGACCTGACGGCCCGTATCATCCCGGCTTCCGAGCAGCCGCTGACCGGGGACGACGAGTGAGCGAGCGCATCAGCCGGCCGCTCGACCCGACCCGACCCGACGCGACCCGGGCCCACGGTGCGGGGGCGGCCTCCGCACCGATGGCCGCTGTCGAGGTTCCCGGACGCGGGCAACGCGCCCCGGCCGCACCGGCACCGCGGCCCGCACTGGAGATCGCCGTCACCTCACCGGCCGGCGCCCGTGTCGCCCTCGAGCACGGAGCCGATCGCGTCGAACTCTGCACCGGTCTGGAACTGGGCGGTCTGACCCCGTCGGCCGCCCTGGTCGAGGCGGTCGCCGCGGTGGGCCTGCCGGTCCATGTGCTGGTCCGCTGCCGACCGGGCGACTTCGTCTACGACGCCGAGGAAACCGCCCTGATGGTCGCCGAGGTGCGGACCGTGATCGCCTCCGGAGCCTCCGGCGTGGTGGTCGGGGCGCTCACCGCCGACGGCAGCCTGGACACCGCTGCCGTCGCCCGCTTCGTCGCGGCGGCTCACGACACGGGCCGCCCTGTCGAGGTGACGCTGCACCGTGCGATCGACGTGTCCGCGGATCCGGTCGCCACCGCCGCGCTGCTGCCCGCCCTGGGGCTCACCAGGGTGCTCACCTCCGGCGGCGCCCCGGCAGCCGGCCAGGGGCTGACCCGGCTCACCGCCATGGTCGACATCGCGCCCGGTGTGCAGGTGATGGCGGGCGGCGGTGTACTCCCCGCCGACATCCCGGCGTTGACCGCCGCCGGCGTGGCCGCCGTCCACCTCTCGGCGAAGCGCCGCGCCGAACCCCGACGCGGTGGCGCGTGGATCCCCCTCGGCGCCTCCAGCGCGTCCGCCGAGCAGGACACCCACTTCGTCACCGACCCGGCCGTGGTCGCCGAAGCGAGGAAAATGCTGGAGGCGCGGCCAACAGGCTGACCGCCCCGCGTTCCCTGGAGGTCTCGCCGTCCGGAAGTGCGTGGTCCGCGTCGGACGGCGGACTCCGGGCAGTGACCCCGCCCTGCCGAACCTGACGCCTTGTCAGCGCCGGTGGATCGGGAACTTCAGCCTGGGAAACTGGGGCTCCGGCGGTCAGTTGGTGGGCTGGACCGGGCGAAGGGCTGATGCGTGGCCCTGTGGAGCTCGGTTGCTTTCACCGAGGGTCCCAGCTGTTCCCCGCTCGATCTGGTGCGCGTGTGGTCCGGCTCAAGCTCGGGGGGTCAGGACCCCGTGTAGAGGGTGCCGATTCCATAGGGTGTGCCGCTGCCAGGGTGCTCTTCCGGCAGCGGAGCGCGAGCGAAGTGGGCACCGCGCTCGTCGCGCGCGCCGAACACGTGGAAGTTCCGGCGAGGTTCGCGCAGGCTGAGGCCGCGGTTGGGGCCGCCGCGCACCTCGCCGGCATCGTGCTCGTCCTGGCCGTCGTCCTCCCAGCGGCAGACAGCGCAGATCTCGAAGCCTCCACGCTCGGCCAGGGTGATGAAGCCGCAGCAGGGACAGCGGTACGGCCCGCACTCGGCGCTTCCACGACCCACCGTGAAGGTCACCTCCGCGTCCTCATCCACTGATACCGCGCGATCAAGGGCTTCGACCCCGATGTGCGCGCTGCGCCGGGGTGGTCTCGCCGGGCATCCTGGGCGTCCCCGGACGACGCCAAACGACGCGGCGGGTGCCGGGGTACGAAGACCCCGGCACCCGCCGCGCTCAGGCCGGGACGGTGCACGCCACCGGTGGTTACCGGCGGATCACTTGGGGCCGGGCTGCAG
Organism: Streptomyces sp. NPDC057950; assembly: GCF_042887295.1. Lineage (NCBI taxonomy): Bacteria > Bacillati > Actinomycetota > Actinomycetes > Kitasatosporales > Streptomycetaceae > Streptomyces > Streptomyces sp. NPDC057950. The sequence continues at coordinate 22,012 of NZ_JBHVPP010000010.1, read as the reverse complement.
GAACGCGCGGACCACGGTCTGCTGAACCTTGTTGCCGGCCGCGTCCGTTGCGGTCACCCGCAGGGTCACGTACGCGTCGCGGTGTATGTACGACGGCCGCTGCAGGTTGGCGATGAACTGTCCGTCGCTGCCGCGCCGCACCGTATGCACCGTCGTCCAGTTCTTCCCGTCCTCGTAGGACGCCTCGACCTTCAGCTTCACCCCGTGCGGGGCGGCCATGCCGTCCTGCATACGGACGTTGACACCGAGCGTGTGCATGCGTGCTCGGCTCACCGCGTTCCGGGTGTTGACCGGTACGTTGTAGTCGAGCTGGAGCAGCGGCAGCATGGTCGCGCCGGCCGTGGTGTCCGAGTGGAACGTCCACGACGTGTGCGTGTCGGTGCCGAAGTGCCAGTCGTCGGATTCGCGGGCCGTCGTCAGGTCCAGAGCGTATGTGGCCTTGCCCGGGGGCACTTCCAGGTTGCCCCAGGCGCCGTTGTTGGACGTGACGATCTGCTTCCCGTTGCGGTAGAGCACCGCTGTGGCCGTGTCGGGCACGGGGAAGGGATCGCTGTCGTTGACCGTGGCGCCGCCGACACCGCCGCCGAACGACGGCAGTTCGGAGAACGACCAGTGGCCGGTGCCGGAGTCGTTGAACTCCGGAACGTACACCGACAGGGTGTCGCCGTTGCGCACCGACTTCATGGCGAAGCCGCGCGGGATCGACGGTCGGACCACTGCTCCGAACCACCGCTCCGTGGCGTGCTGGCCGGGCCGGTAGGTGTGCGGGGCGTCGTGCGACCCGGCCTGCAGGGCGAAGTCCGGGATCCAGACGACGTTGTGGTGCACGAAGTGGTTCCACAGCGTGTCCGCGGCGCTGCTCACGTACTCGACGCGGGTCTGGCCCACAGGCACGTAGCGGCTGTACTGGTTCCACGCGGTGTCCTCGTACGGCCGCCATGCGAACCGCTGCTCACTCGCCCAGGCCGAGGCGCCGGTGCGGGTGTACGTGGCGCTGACCTGCGCGGTGTTTCGATCCGAGACGGTGTAGACCATCCGCTGGGGGATGGAGCCCTTCGAGACCGGCATCACGTCGTACAGATACGGGCTGTTCACCGTGCCGGAGAACTCCAGCGTCGTGGTGCCCTTCTTGATGCGATCCAGCACGGCGCCCCCGTTCTTCCAGTCGGTCCGCATCGAGGGCAGCTCCAACCGGTCACCGTCCGGCTGCCACCTGGTCCAGGCGGCTCGCCCGGTCGGTTCCCAGGCGAAAAGCACCGCCTTGGCCCCGGCCGCCGCGGCGAGCCGTGAGAAGCCGGCGTAGTCGCCCGTGGGCCACGTGTACCGGGCCACGGCCAACTTGCCGCGCACGTTGCGGAGTTCGGGCGCCGTCACGGAACCGGCGTCCACGGCGGTCAGCCGTGCGCCACGGTCCCCGAAGACCGGGGAGTACGGCTCGTAGTACGGCGTGAACACCTGCGAGCTGCCGGACATCTTCGCGCGCAGCTGCGGGGCCACCATCTGCCAGCGCGAGTGGTACTCGAAGGCGCCGTCGGTGACCGGAGCGGTGGGGCTGACGTAGAGGTGATTGACGGTGTCGAAGTACAGGGCGCCCTGGAGGAGGCCGTGACCATCGATCTCGCGGTGCAGCATGGTGCTGATGACGCCGTGCTGTTCGGCCGGGCGCGGCGTGTGGATCTTCACCTCGGTGACATCGGCGGCGTTGAGCGTCACCGTCGTGTCCTTGGTGACCTTGACTTCGGGGACGACGATGTCGCCCACCTGGTCGCCGTCCGATGTCGTGTCGTAGAAACCGGAGTTGAGGTAGTACGTGCCTTCTTCCACGACGGCGACCGCCGCGTCCCGGTCGGTGTACTGCGCCCAGCCGGCGGGGCTCCAGATGTTCGGCAGCGAGCCGGGCACGACCTTGCCGTTGCGGTCCCGGACGACCACGGTCAGCCGGTGTTGCGGGGCGTGCACCACGAGGGAGACCGTGGTGTGCGCGAGCACCTCGCCGGATGCGGACTTCGCGGTGACGTAGCCGTAGAAGCCACCGCGGACGGCGCGCGCCGCGTCGGTGCGCAGCGGCACGTCGGCGGTGGCGCCGGCGGCCAGTTGCACGGTGTCGGAGCCCAGGCTGAGCACTCCGGCAGGAAGCGCCCTCCCGGTGTCCGTGGCCAGGTTGGCCGTCAGGGAGAAGGTGATCGGGTGGTCGCCTGTGTTGGTGTAGTGGAGGGTGGCCGCCTGCCGCTGCCCCGCGGCGCCGCCGATCTGGAGCGGCGCGAGGGTGACGGAGCCGGTGGCCGTGACCGGACCGATGGCCGTCGCCAGGTCGATGCGACCGCCGCCCTGCTCGGTCACCTTGGTGCCAGGAACGGTGTGAGCGGTGCTGGTCAGGGCGTCCTTGAGCTGCTGCGCCTGCCAGTCGGGGTGCTGCTGCGCCAACAGGGCGGCCGCGCCGGCGACGTGCGGGGTGGCCATGGAGGTCCCGGACAGCGCGATGTAGTTGGCGTCGACCGGGTCGCCCAGGGTGGTACCGGCCGCGCGGGCGGCGACGATGCCGACCCCGGGGGCCGTCACGTCGGGCTTGACCGCCCCGTCGCCGAAGCGCGGGCCGCGGCTGGAGAACGGTGCGAGCGAGTCGTCGCGGTCGACGGCCCCCACGGTCAGCGCGGAGTCGGCCGCTCCGGGTGTGCCGACGGTGGACATCCCTGGTCCCTCGTTGCCCGCCGCGACGACGAACAGCGTGCCGGTGGAGTCGGTCAGGGTGTTGACGGCCTCGCTCAGCGGGTCGGTTCCGTCGGTCTCGATGGACGCGCCGAGGCTCATGTTGACGACCTTGGCGTGCTCGCCGGTCGCCCACTCCATGCCGGCGATGATGCCCGACTCGTCGCCGGACCCGCTGTCGTCCAGCACCTTGCCGATCAGCAGGTCGGCCTTGGGCGCGACACCCCTGCGGGTCCCGCCGGACGCCGCGCCGCTGCCGCCGACGATCGAGGCGACATGCGTGCCGTGCCCGAAGTGGTCACCGGTGTTCCCACTGCCGGAGAAGTCCTTGGCCTCCGCGATGCGCCCGGCGAGGTCGGGATGGCTCGCGTCGGCACCGGTGTCCAGCACGGCCACCTTGACGCCCTGGCCCTCGTAGCCCGCCTTCCACGCGGTGGGGGCGTTGATCTGCGCGGTGCTGCGGTCCAGCAGCGCCTTCACCTTGCCGTCGAGCGAGATCCGCGGAGTGACCGCCGCGCGGGCGGCGTCCGACGATCCGCCGGGGTTCAGCGTCTTCCAGAACTTGCCCAGGTCGTGGTCCGCGACACGCATCGACCGAGCGTGGATGCTCTCCAGGTCGCGGAAGGGCGCCCCGGCCGCCTTGAGTGCCACGAGCCGGTCGGCGGTGGCGGTGGCGGCCTTCGACGCCTGCGCGGTGACTCTGGCTCCGACCCGTGACGGCACCGGCCGCGAGGAGACGATCAGTGGCAACGCGGTGGTGTGGGCCTCGTCGTAGCCGTCGGCGATCAGCGCCGTCACATCGAACAGCCGCCGGTCCAGGGTGCCCGCGGACACCAGCCCCTGGGCGTCGAACGGCATCACGGTCAGTGCCTTGTCGTCCCCCTCCAGCGTCCGGAAGGGAATGTGCTCGCGCCCGGGTCCGGGCTGCACCGACGCGGTGTGCCGGCCGCCGGGCAGCGTCGTCACCGTCACCTGATCACCGGTCACGAGCCGTACGGTCGCGGAGTGGGCCGTCGGCGCGGCGGCGGGCGGGGTGGCGGTCTTGGCGCGGTCCGGCTGCGCCGCGAACGCTGCCGGCACGGCTGCGGCGACCAGCATCAATCCCGTTGCTATCGCCGCCGCCGGGCGGGTTGTGGACATCAGTCAGATACCTCTCGTATGGCTGGGGTGACAGGGCCGTGATCACGGGCACTGTCCGGCTGTGGACGGGGCACCGCCTAGAAGGTGAGCTTCCAGCTGTTGATGTGGCCGCTGTCCAGGTGGTACGCGTCCTGGACCTTCAGTTTCCAAGTCCCGCCGGCGGTCTCACCGGAGGCATTGACGGTGTAGGTGGCGATGACATTGGCCGCCGAGTCGAAGCCGTTGGACTTCTTCAGGTGGTAGAGGCTGCCGTCCGGGGCGACCAGGTCGACGACCAGGTCACCGCGGTAGGGGTGCACGATGTTGACGCCGACCGCCAGGGTGCTCGGCGCGTTGCCCGCCCGGCCGGAGACCTTGATGGCGGAGTACACGGCCGCGCCCGCGTCCGGCACCGGCACGTCGGTGGTGTTGGTGAAGACGTTGCCGCCGGTCTTGGTGACTCCCCAGCCGAAGGTCGCCGAGCCGGTGACCTTGGAGGAGTCCTTGACCTTGACCGTCACGGTGCCGAGACCGACGGTGGTGGGCGTGCCGGAGATCAGCCCCGTGGTCGCGTTGATCGACAGACCAGCCGGCAGGCCGGTGGCGGAGTACGTCAGCGCTCCCGGGTTGTTGCTGCCGGCCTGCACCTGCAGGCTCACGGGGGTCTTGACGACGGTGTTCTGGTCCGCGGGCTTGGTGACCGTGACGCGGGCGACGACGCCGATGGCGGCCCAGGTTTCGGCGACCGTGTTGTAGGTGGCGCTGCCGGCTCCCCACAGGTCGGCGGCGGCCTGCAGGGTCTGGGTACGCGCGCCCGAGTAGTCGGTGGTGGAGGTGAAGCGCTCGGTCAGGGCCTTGTACCAGAGCTTGGCGGCGTTCTCCCGGCCGATGCCGGGCACCGCCACACCGTCGGCGGTGGGGCTGTCGTAGCTGACGCCGTTGATCACCTTCGCGCCGCTGCCCTCGGACAGCAGGTAGAAGAAGTGGTTCGCCGGGCCGGACGAGTAGTGCACGTCCAAGTTGCCGAGGCCGGGGGACCAGTTGTCCGGCGAAACGCCGTCCCGTGAGGGCTTGTCCTGGTAGCGCAGTGGGGTGCCGTCACCGTAGAGGTCGATCTTCTCGCCGATGAGGTAGTCGCCGACGTCGTTCGCGTTGTCGGCGTAGAACTCGACCGAGGTGCCGAAGATGTCCGAGGTCGCCTCGTTGAGGCCGCCGGACTCATCCCCGTACACCAGACCCGCGGTGGCGGCGGTGACGCCGTGACTCATCTCGTGGCCGGCTACGTCGAGCGAGGTCAGTGGGTGCTTGTCGCCGTCGCCGTCACCGTACGTCATGCAGAAGCACGCGTCGTCCCAGAAGGCGTTGTTGTAGGCGACGCCGTAGTGGGTGCGGGAATAGGCAGCGGCGCCGTCGTCGCGGATCCCGTTGCGGCCCATCACGTTCTTGTAGAAGTCCCAGGTGACCTGGGCGCCGTAGGCGGCGTCCACACCGGCGGTCTCGGCCGTGGACGGCGAGCCGTCGCCCCAGGTGTCGGTGGAGTTGGTGAACAGCGTGCCGGTACCCGAGTCGCCGTGGTTCAGGTCATACGTCTTGTGGCCGCCACGGGTGTTGTCGGTCATGCTGTACGTCGAGCCCGACAACGAGGTCCCCAAGGTGACCCTGCCGCTGTACTCACTGTTGCCGACGCCGGTCTCGATGGCCTGGTACTCGAACAGCCTGGCGCCGGTCTTCGCATCCGAGACGACGTGCAGCCGGCTCGGGGTGCCGTCGTCCTGCAGACCGCCGACAACGGACTCCCAGGCCAGGACCGGGGCGCCGGAGGCCGCCGCCCACACCACCTTGCGGGAGCTGGTCACCGTCGGGCTGGTGGCCCCCTTGGCCTTGGCACGGCCGATCGCGAGGGTTTTCGCCGAAGCGGCGGAACGAGTCGCGGTGGTGCTCGGCACGCTGATGCGCGTGCCGGTGGCCTTGTCGGCCCCCTTCGAGGTCCCGTCGGCAGCCGTGTGCACGACCAGGTCGCCGCCGAGGACCGGCAGCCCCGCGAAAGTGCGCTCGTAGCGGGTGTGCACGGTGCCGTCGGCGTCCTTGACGACCGACTTGGGGACCAGCTGCTCCTGCGTCCCCAGGTGCAGCGACCGGGCGGTGGCCGCTCGGCCCGCCAGAGCCGCTCCGAGCAGCCTCGCCTGCTCGGCGGCCGAGAGCTGGACGGGCAGTGCCCCCGCCCGGGGCTGGACCCGGACCGCACGGGTGTGCGCCGGGGGCGTATCGGCCGTCGCGGTGCCGGACGGCGCGGTGACAGCGAGCACCGTGGCGCCGGCTATCAGCACACCCGCGACCGACTTGCGAGGGGATCGTCTCACTCGGACTCCTTCTGCGGCGCCATCGGATGGCGCCGGTGAACAGGCCGAGCAGGGAGGGGCGTTGGACCCTGCTCGGTTGGAACTGACGGCGTGGACAGGCCATATGCGGCCGCTGTGCAGGCGATTACCGCGCTGCAAAACACCACGCGTACAGCTTGAGGTAAAACCCTCCGAAAGGATTGGCTAATAGAGCCTGAACCGTCACTAGTGCTGGGTGTCGCAACTGCGACATGTCTCATTGGCGACACACGACGCCCGCACGCCGCCGTGACACCGTCAGCGCGACGTGGACCGTCAGGAATTACGCGGGTCCGGTCTCGAAGGAGCCGCCCGCCGTGCCGGCCTCGCCCCGCTCACCGACGCGACCCGCACCCGCACCCTCTTCCGGCCGGGGACCTCATCCGACCTGGTCCGAGCCACGCGCGTGCTCTCCGCACTTCCGGACGCCCCGCCGACGCGGTGCTCCGGCCGACAGGACGGCAATCCCGAACCCCGCGGCAGGCGGACCGGCCGCCGGCGTGGCGCGCAACGCCGTCCCGTCGCGGGATTACCCGTTCCCGAATTTCAGCCGGATCCTGGTGGCGCGGTCCGAGGCGAATGCCGTCACCCGACTCGGGTGCGGCCCCGCAACTACCAAACGGGAGTGCAGAGTTGGGGCCGCTATTATGCGGCGTTCCACCGGAGTGCACAAATCCCGGCCGGAATGAGCAGGCCCTTTACCGGACCTAACCCGCACAGGCCGGCAGTGCTGCGCGGCGCACGTCCAAGGGCTGTCCCGTACAAGATCTCCTGGATCGTCCCACGACGCGGCGGCAGGGTGAGCGTCAGTCGATCAGCGGCTCGGCGAGGCGCCGGACAGACCTCGGGGGAGGGCCTTCAGGGTGGCCCTCGTCTGCTCGACCGCGCCTCGCGTGACCTCGGTGCGGTGCCGGACCGTGGAGAACGTCGACTCGGTGGGGTTCGTGGTCCGCAGGTGAAGCCGGCCAGTCGTCGCGGGACTTCGAGGCCGAGCCCGACAACTCACTGAAACCGCTCGTTTCGCGGACTCCCCCTTGGAAAACACGATTGAGTATCTGATACTCATCTTTTTCATCCTGCCGTCGACTATCCTCCGAAGGATTCCCCAGGGCTGACAGGGCCCGCCGGAGCCGGCTTCGCGCCAGGTCCGGGCGACAACTCGGCGGCGGAGTCCCGTGTTCTCCTCCCCGCCCCCCGATCGTGCCCGACGGTCTTCCCGGATTCTCGAAGGAGCATGAATTGCGTGCGAATGTGTGTGTTCGACGGCGCCCGCAACTGACGGGGTTCCGCGCAGTGGCAACGGTCGCGGTGTCCGCGGCCCTCGTCGTGCCCCTCGCCGCGACCCCGTCGAGTGCGAACCCGGTTCACGAGAGCGCGGCGGTCCGTGAGAGTGCGGCCGTCGGCCCTCGGACGACGCTCGCGACCGTCCGACAGGACGGCACTGCGGGGACACGTGCTCACCTGCGAGAGTTGGCGCGGAAGTTGGTGGACGAAGGAGTGCCTGGGGTGATCGTGCGGGTGGACGACGGTCACGGCAGGCCCATCGAGATCTCCGAGCAGGCCGCCTGGACGAAGAAGGACCATCGGCTCAGGGCGGACGACGAGGTGCGAGAAGCGTCCAACACCAAGACGGTGATGGCCACCCTCGTCCTGCAACTGGTCGCTGAGCACAGACTCGCCCTCACCGACCCGGTCGACAAGTGGCTGCCCCGCCAGGTGCGCAACGGCAGGGCGATCACCCTGCGCATGCTGCTCAACCACACCAGTGGGTTGTTCGACTACACCGAGGACCCCGCCCTCGCACCTGCCCTCACCGGCCGGGACTCCCACGTATGGACGTCGACGGAGATCCTGAGGCTGGTGAGCCGACACCCGGCACTGTTCGAGCCCGGCACCGAGTGGTCGTACAGCAACACCAACTACATCGCGATCGGCGCCGTCCTGGAGAAGGTCACCGGTAAGAACCTTGCGGCGCTGGTGCGGGACCGGATCGCCGGACCTCTGGGGCTCCGGCACACCTTCTACGCCACCGGCTCCGCCTGGCGCGACCGGCACGCGCACGGCTACGAACCCGACGCCGCCCACATGCCACCGGACGTTCCCGACGAGTTCAGGAACTACGCCGGACCGCGGCACGACGACCACGTGGACGTCACCGGCGACTACGTCACGGCCGACGGAGCGGATGCCGCGGTCGTGTCCACCGCCGGCGACTGGTCCCGTTTCTACGGCGCGCTGATGTCGGGCCGCCTGCTGCCCGCCGCCCAACTGGCCGAGATGCGCACCACCGTGCCGGAGGACGGGCCGGGCGACCCGGACGAGCTGGGCTACGGGTTGGGCATCGAGTCGGCGAAGACTCGCTGCGGCATGGTCTGGGACCACGTCGGTGTCGTCCCGGGATACGCGACCTACAACGTCACCGACTCCACCGGCCACCGCACGGCCGCCTTCTTCTTTGCCACGTCCACTCTCGACAAGCAGGCGCACCAGATCGGCGCGGCCCTGATGGACGCGGTCAACTGCGCCATGTTCGACTGACCACTGCGTTTCCGTGGGAGCCGCCTCCGGATCACGATGTGAGGCGCTGAACCGGGCGGTTCCAACTTGGCTGATTGGGCGCGGAGTCGACTCCACGGTGTTCCGCGCCCATCGGCATGCGGCCGGGACCCGTGAGCAGGGCGACTTGCAGCAGTAACCACCGGGCGGCGTGTTCACCGATCCAGGTGATCACGGACCGGGACGTTCACGCGGCGCCTTCACCACCGAGCCGCACCTGGCTGGCGAGCAGGCCCGAAAGCCCCCGCCGATCGTGGTCACGGCAGGGTTGTGCCAGGCTTCCGTCCCGAGGCGGATGAGAGGGGTGACGGTGGTGTCGAGCGGTTCGGTGTCAGCGGACGATCCTGACTGGGACCCGGACGAGCACGTGCGGTTCGCTCGCTACCGGCGGTCGTTCGACGAGGTGGCACCGGCGGATGCGGCAGCCCTCATCGTCCGAGTACTCACCGATCCGGATCAAAGGATGGCGAGCAGTGCCGTCTGCGAGTACCTCGACAGACGAGCCGCTGAACTGCTCACGGATCCCGGCTATCCTGCCTGGCACCTGGAGATGACCGGTCCTGTCGCGGTGGACGACTTCTCCACAAGGCGCCTCGATGAGTGGACGTTGCTGCGGGCGATGACCTTGAGCGAGCCGTGGGACGCCGAGGATCTGCTCGGGGCCTCCAACTGGCTACAACTCCACACCGCCGAAAGGTCTTCAGCCATGGGCGTTCTGGAAGTGCTGGCCGAGAGCGGCCGCACCCGCCGCATCCGCAACGTCGCCAAGTCCCGGCTGTCCGCAGCCCAGCGGTCGACGCCGGCCGGACCGGAGCGCTGAGCCGCTGCCCCTTCGGCGCGAGCAGGCGCAAAGGGCCCGATGCTCGATCCACGGCGGGCTTCGGGCACCAGCGCCGCCGCTCTCGAGCAGCGGCGCGGTGACGTCGCTGATCCTGTGAAGGGGGCACGCCGCCGGCTTCGTGGAAGGCCCACAGCCGAAGTCGCGTTCTGGTCAAGCCGTCGTGTCGGCGGGCGAAACGGGGGCGGTTGCCCGGCGCACGGTCGGAGCTTGGGGAAGGCCGCTCAGTGGTGGGTCGGCTGCGCGCAGGGGCTCCAGCCGGCTCCAGTCGGCGGCACACGCAGTGGGCACTGCCAAGGTTTACCTGGCCCCCTGAATGAGCCCCGGCCCGCTCCGGTCGAAGCCGCCGGGCCGGACCTGACAAGCCCCACCTGACTCGTGCGGCTTGACGCATGCCGATATCGGAATACGATGGAATCCATGGCACGAGCAGCTACGACGTCGGACGTCTTCAACGCGATCGCCGAGCCGCAGCGCCGGCAGATCCTGCTGTTGCTGCGGGCGGGGGAGCGGCCGGTGACCGAGTTGGCCCAGGAGCTGGGGATGACCCAGCCGGGGGCGTCCAAACACCTGCGGGTACTCCGAGAGGTCGGGCTGGTGCGGGACCGCAAGGCGGGCAAGCAGCGCCTGTATGGCCTCGACGCCCGCGGGCTGCGACCGGTCCACGAGTGGACCGGCGGGTTCGAGCGGTTCTGGAACGAGAGCTTCGACCGACTGGACGAGTACGTGCAGGACCTCAAGCAGGCAAAGCAGGAGGAGTGACCGATGGCAGCGACAGGACGGGACGCGCCGGCGCAGTCACCGGCGGCCGACCGGGAGATCGTGATCTCCCGGGTCATCAATGCCCCACAGGAGCTGGTGTTCGAGGCATTCACCGAGGTGCGGCACCTGTCGCGGTGGTGGGGCCCGGAGGGGTTCACCACCACCACGCGGGCCTTCGAGTTCCGCGTCGGCGGGGAGTGGGACTTCGTGATGCACGGACCGGACGGGACGGACTACCAGGAGTGGATCTCCTGGACCGAGATCGCCCCGCCGGAGCGGATCGCCCTGCTCCACGGTGAGTCCCACGGCGACCCGAACGCCTTCGAGTCGACCCTCACCTTCGCGCCGGACGGCGCGGCGACCCGGATCGAGATGCGCACGGTGTTCCCCACCAAGGAACTACGCGACGAGGCGGTCGAGAAGTACCACGCGATCGAGGGAGGCCGGCAGACCCTGGGCAACCTGGCCGCGTACGTCGCCGAGATCGTTCGGAAAGGAGCGGAGGACTGATGGCCGGGAAGGTGTTCTTCAGCGTGACTATGTCGCTGGACGGTTTCATCGCGCCTGATTCCCCCGAGGACTTGATGGGGCAGCAGTGGATGGAGCTCCAACAGTGGGTCTTTCCCCAGCGGTTCTTCCGGGAGAACCTGAAGCTCGGCGAGGGCGGCGAGGAGGGGCTCGACAACGACATCGTGCGGGAGACGTTCGAGCGCACCGGCGCGAGCGTCATGGGCAAGCGCATGTTCGACGCCGGCGAGCAGGCGTGGCCGGAGGAGGCGCCGTTCCACACGCCGGTCTTCGTCGTGACGCACGAGAAGCGTGACCCCTGGGAACGGCCGGGCGGGACCACCTTCCACTTCGTCAACGACGGTATCGAGACCGCGCTCGACCAGGCCCGCGAGGCTGCCGGCGACCGCGACGTCCGCATCGCGGGCGGCGGCGCGACGATCCTCGAGTACGTGAACGCCGGCCTGATCGACGAGTTCTCGATCGCGCTGTCACCCGTGCTGTTCGGCTCCGGGATCCGCCTGTTCGAGGGCGTGGACGCGGCCCGAGTGGTCCTGGAGCCGGTCCGCGCGGAGCCCTCCCCATGGGTGACGCACCTGACCTACACCGTCCGGGAGCGGTAACGGTCCCCAATCAGCGTGCAGGTGCGGCGTGTGGTGTCGTTCAACGGGGGAGTCCTTTCTGTCTGTTCAGCTGCAACACCTTGGACCTTGGACCCTGGATCCGGACCGGTGCCGGGCGGCGGGCATCCCGGACAGCGGGGGGGCGTCCGGTGGCCGAGCGTCGCCGGACGGTGGAGGAAACCTTCGAGTCGGCGAAGGGCCTGATCGGCTGGACGAGCATCGGGTCCGCCGCTGGACCCTTGGCATCGCTGGACAACATCCGCCATGCTCGTGCACGCCTTCCGTGGTCCCGGCCGCGATCGGACGGACCGCCGCGACCACACCGCGGCTCGCCCTGCTGACCTGCGGGGAGATTCAGGGCCACTTCGCCAAATCACTGTGCCACATCCCCACGGCCTGGCGCACCGGCTCAGCTGGTCGCGCCGGCGCCGACAACGTCAGGCCCGTGCGCGCAGCAGCCACTACCGGCGCCAGGCCCTCCAACACTAACCTTCGAGGTCACGGCACTGGTTATCCCATCGCCCATCGTGAGCGACGTGGATGTGAAGGGGCGCGGATGAGCGTGATGGGGGTCTGGGTGGTCGGCATCGTGCCGGACAATCCCATCGAGGAAGTGCGTCGCCGATTCCCCGGGGCGGCAGGCGCCCACGGCACCTGGCCGGCGTCGTCCGCCGACATGAGCCAGTGGTGCGAGCCTGTCGCGCCCGCGGAATTGCTCGACGCGGCTGCCGAGCGGCCGTCGCGCATTGACGAAATCGCGCGCTTTGCGGACGCGGTCGACAGAGTCCGGAACGACGGGACCGACGTGGACGAGTTCCAGGACTACCTGCTTCACGCGGTCCCGCAGCAGGAGAGCGAGGGCATGTTCTGCGCCGCCGTACCCAGGGGCGATGGCGCGGCGGCGCTCATGTGGGGACTCGGCCGCGACACGGCACTCCGGATTCCAGGATGCTGTGGGCAGTTCCTGTTCGACGCCGCCCAAGTACGGGTCGCGCTCCCCGCGGCCGAGCAAGCGCTCGTCCTTCACCCTTCGCGTCGGGCCCACGTGGCCGCCCGGATCCGGATGTGGCTGGACGAGATGGCGGACGACCCGAACCGCGACATCAACGAGCTGATCGACGGCCCGCTCCGGGTGCTGCGTCACGCGGCGCGCACGGGAGCCGGCGCAGTCGGGCTCACTCTTTGGTACTGACAGGAGCTTCTGGAGGCCGTGGTCCCGGCCGGCAAGATCACGATCTACGGCTGGAGTACAGGCCTGTCCGACGGGTCGAGTCACCCACCCCGCGCCCGACAGCAATGTCACCCTCGACCGCGCCTCTACGGCGGTCAAGGGCGCCGAGAGGGCTGCGAAACCCGCCGAGCACGCGGTGAAGGTGGGACTCGCGCTGACTGAGACCCGTTTGGCGGAGGACGCGGTACCCGACGCCGCGGCCCGCTCGGTCCGCAGCTTCGTCACCAGCACCAGCACCAGCACCAGCACCAGCACCAGCACCAGCACCAGCGTCCGCCTCGCCCACGGAATATCGAGACCGATCAGCGAGGTGAAAGCCGGACACGTGGCTCCGGCGATCAGGATCTCCTTGTCGGTGCGTCGCGTTCAGCGGTTCACCGACCTGTTGGTACATAACGGGCACTCCGGGTCCGTGCAGCTCAGGCGCCTTCACTCTTTGAAGGCATATCGCGACCGAGGAAAGCCCGACGCCCGATTCCGTTCACAGTCTTGACGTGTCAGCAACAAGGCCGTAACCATCAGTCATCCGGAGAGCGCTCTCTCATTCGGCGACCAACCCACAGGAGACGCCGTGAGTGGAAGACCCCCGTACCGCTTATTCCGCCGTGCCCCCGCACGTTCGCCCCGAACCGTGCTGTTCACCGTCGTCACCGCTCTGCTGGCGACCTGCCTGCTGGCCCTGGTACAGGCGCCCGCCCAGGCAGCCGGAACGCTGTTGTCGCAAGGCAAGCCCGTCACCGCCTCGTCCATCGAGAACGTCGGCACCCCCGCCTCCGCCGCGGTCGACGGCGACGCCGGTACACGCTGGTCCAGCGCTGCCACCGACCCGCAGTGGCTGCAGGTCGACCTGGGCTCGAGCTCCACGGTCAACCAGGTCGTCCTGAACTGGGAGAGCGCCTACGCCACGGCGTACAAGATCCAGACGTCGGCGGACGGCAACTCCTGGACCGACGTCTATTCGACCACCACGGCCACCGGCGGCACCCAGACGCTGACCGTCAACGGCACCGGCCGCTACATCCGCATGTACGGCACGGCGCGTGCCACCCAATACGGCTTCTCCCTCTGGGAGTTCCAGGTCTACGGCACCAGCGGCAGCGGCGGCACCGGATGCTCCACGACCAACGCGGCGCTGAACAAGCCGGCCACGGCCTCGTCCACAGAGAACGCCGGCACCCCCGCGTCGGCCGCCGTCGACGGCAGGAACGACACCCGCTGGTCGAGCACCGCCGCCGAACCCCAGTGGATCCAGGTCGACCTCGGCGCCACGCAGAGCATCTGCGGCGTTCAGCTCAGCTGGGAGGCCGCCTACGGGAAGGCGTACCAGATCCAGGTCTCCGACAACGGCACCACCTGGTCCACCGTGTACCAGACGTCCACCGGTGTCGGCGCCACCGAACTGCTCACCCTGACCGGCTCCGGCCGCTACGTCCGTATGAACGGGACGACCCGGGCCACCCAGTACGGCTTCTCACTCTGGGAGTTCCAGGTGTTCACCACCGGGACCACTCCACCGCCGGGCGGCGGCAACGCGGTGCTGCTCTCCTACAAGAAACCCGCCACCGCCTCCAGCGCACAGGACGACGCGCAGTGCGGCGGCTGCACCCCGGCCAATGCCTTCGACCACGACCCGGCCACCCGCTGGGCCACGGCCGCGGGCAGCGGCTGGACCGACCCGCAGTGGATCAGCGTCGACCTCGGCGCGAGCGCGCACGTCACCCAGGTCGTCCTGCAATGGGACCCGGCCTATGCCAGCGCCTACAGGGTCCAGGTCTCGGCCGACAACACGAACTGGACCGACGTCTACTCGACGACCACCGGCATGGGCTTCAAGCAGACCCTGAACGTCGACGGAACCGGCCGGTACGTGCGGATGTACGGCACGGCGCGAGGCACGGCGTACGGCTACTCCCTGTGGACCTTCGACGTGTTCGGCACCGGGGGCAGCCCGACGGCTCCGCCGCCCAACCCACCCGACCCTGCCAACCCCCAACACGTGGTGTTCCAGGACGACTTCAACACGCCGGCCGGTACCACGCCGGACGCCTCGAAGTGGACGCAGGACACCGGCCCCGGTGTCAACGGTGAGCTGGAGTACTACACCAACGGCAGGAACACCACGATGGACGGCGCCGGGAACCTCGTCATAGAGGCCCGCAAGGAGGCCACCCCGGGCTCCAGTTGCCCCACCGATCCGCTGACCGGCTCCACCACCTGCCAGTACACCTCGGGCCGTATCAACACCTCCGACCATTTCAACTTCACCTACGGACACGTCGAGTCACGGATCAAGGTGACCGGCACACAAGGACTTTGGCCCGCGTTCTGGCTGCTGGGCTCCAACTTCAAGACCGGCACACCGTGGCCGGCCTGCGGTGAGATCGACATCATGGAGCACATCGGCAAGGTGCCCGACACCGTCTACTCGACCCTCCACGCGCCGGCCTACAACGGCGGCGGTGGCTTCGGCTCGCCGTACCAGGTCGCGGGCAGTGACTTCTCGTCCGCCTTCCACACCTACGCGCTGGACTGGGACTCCAGCCACATGACGTTCACGGTCGACAACAACGCCTTCTTCACCGTCGCCCGCTCCACGCTGGAGACGACGAAGGGTCCGTGGGTGTACGACCACCCCTTCTACATGATCCTCAACAACGCGGTCGGCGGCGACTGGCCGGGCGCCCCGAACGCCACCACCGTCTTCCCGCAGAGGATGCTGGTCGACTACGTGCGCGTCTCGCAGTAGCCGAGCGGTCCCGGCCCGTCCGGACCCTGTGGCGGGATGCCCGCGCATCCCGCCACAGGGTCCGGGAGGTGCTCCCGATGGGCCCCCAGCGGACCGGCCGCTGGGCCCCAGGCGGACCGGCCGCGCCGAAGCGGACCACTGGCTCGGTCTGGGGCCTGGACTCATCAGCTTCAGCCTTGCCTTCATCGCCGATCCCGATGATGACGACGGTTGCCTCACGTACGTGATGCATGTGATGCACGCGATGCACGCGATCTACGCGACGTACCGCTCGCGGTCCGAGGCCCGGCCTGGCGCGGTGCGCGACGGCGGGCGGGCAGCGCCGACAAGTCCCTCCCGCGCCCAGAGGGCTGGTTCCGGAGGTAGTGACCGGAACCAGCCCTCTGTCGTCAGCGCCTGCCGCGCCTCACTGCCCGAAACCGTAGGCGAACAGGTGGACAGTGCCGGTGGAGCCCGTCACCGGAAGGGTGATCGACGCCACCTGCTTGGACACGTCGAGGGGGACCTTCGTCGCGAAGACATACGTCTTCACCCCGTCCCGACCTCCGCTCGCCGTGTTCCGGTAACCCGTCGCGACGGCCGTCGTGTCCCCCGGAATCGGCTTGCTGCCGCCTCCGTTGAGCGTCCAGTCCGAGAAGCCGACTGTCGCCCGGGAAGTGGTGCCGTCGGTGTAGTTGACGGTCA
This sequence comes from Streptomyces sp. NPDC057950, assembly GCF_042887295.1. Classification (NCBI taxonomy): domain Bacteria; kingdom Bacillati; phylum Actinomycetota; class Actinomycetes; order Kitasatosporales; family Streptomycetaceae; genus Streptomyces; species Streptomyces sp. NPDC057950. The sequence goes on along the minus strand of NZ_JBHVPP010000010.1, from coordinate 5,862 downwards.
ACGTGCCCGAGACCCCGCTGCCGTCGGTCGGCGCGTTGGTCGCGGCGCCCAGCAGGCCGAGGGACGCACCTGCGGTGCCGGCCGGCATGGGGATGGTCTGGCCGGCCATCTCCAGGTTGTCCGGCTGACCCGACGTCACCGTCGGCCAGGTGTAGGAGATGCCGTCGGCCGTGATGGCGGAGCCGTTGGTGACCCCGGCCGCCGACAGCGCGTTCTGCGAGAACGCCCAGCCACCGCCGTCGAACCCGGACGAGAAGGTGGCCCCGTCGGGGAAGACGCCCTCATTGGTGTCGTAGGGCCACAGCGCACCCGCCTTCGCAACGGCCACGCGGAGGACGGCACCGCCCACTGCCGTACCGGTGGTGTGGTCGGTCAGTGCGAAGGTGACCGGGAACGTGCCTTCGTTCGAGCCCGCCGTCACACGGACCTTGGTCTCGGCGCTGCCGGACGCGGCCACCGGCAATGAGCCGGATGCCGTGTCCAGCGTGACTCCCGAGGGTGCCGTGGCCTTCCAGTCGACCGTGACGGCCTTGCTGCCGAGGTTGGTCAGCTTCAGCGTCCCGTCACCGGACGCGCCCGGTTGGAGGACAAGGCCGTCGCTGGTGGGGCCGGTCGCGGCCAGCACCCGGTCGCCGCCGGTGGTGTCCGACGGAGGTACCGCGGACGGGTCGGACGCCCACGACTTGTCGGGCTGGGTGCCGAGCGTGAAGTCGAGCGTGCCGGCTCCCGTGAACTGCTGGTAGGTCAACCAGGAGGTCTTCCACGGCTTGCCCTTGACGTCCAGCGACTGCACGTACGGCGCGTCGGGTGCGGCCTGCGGCGCCTTGATCTGTACCGCCTTGCCGCTGCCCAGGGTCACCTTGGCCACCGGGAAGGCCGGACTGCCGAGCACCAGGGTGTCCGCGCCCGGGGTCTCGGGATACATGCCGAGCGCGGACCAGACGTACCAGGAACTCATCGCGCCGAGGTCGTCGTTGCCGAAGGAACCGACCGGGGCGTTGAAGTACAGCTTCTGCTGGGCGTCGCGGACGGCCGCCTGGGCCTTCCACGGCTCGCCCGTGTAGGCGTACTCCCACGGGATCTCGACGCTGGGCTCATTGCTCAGGTCGGCGTCGGTGCCGCCGGGGTGGGCGACGTTGTCCAGCAGGCTGTCCAGGTAGGACGAGTACGCCTGCGTGCCGCCCCGTGCCTGGATGAGCTGCCGCAGGTTGAACGGGACCATCGGCGTGTACTGCGCCGACGTACCCTCGACGAAGCCGTTGGAGGTGCCCGGGGTGAATCCGCCGGTGAACTGGCCGTCCTTGTTCTTGCCCTGCATGTACCCGGTCTGCGGGTTGAAGACGTTCATCCAGTCCTGTGCGCGGGTGGCGAACTTCGTGTAGACGGACGTCTTGCCCAGTGCCTTGGCGAAGGCGGCGACAGCGTAGTCCGCGGAGTCGTACTCCAACTGCGTGGAGACGGGCCCGTAGAAGTTGCAGCAGCTGTAGTCGTTCTCGTCGAGCGGGAGGTAGCCCTTCGCGTCGCGCACGGATTCGCCGGGGCGGTCGTTGTTCGGCGCCGTGCCCTCGTGCTGCAGGGCGGCGAGCGCCTTGTCCGTGTCGAAGCTCCGGGCCCCGAAGGCGTACGAGTCGGCGATGATGCCGGCGGCCGGGTCACCGACCATGACGTAACTCTCGCCGTTGTTCGACGCCCACTTGGGGAGCAGACCCGTCTGGTCGTACCCGTTGAGCATCGAGGTGACGACATCGCTGGTGACCTTGGGCTCGACCATCGCCATCAGCTGGGTCTGGGAGCGGTAGGTGTCCCAGCCCGAGTAGTTGGCGTACTGGGCCTGTTGTCCCTTGGCCAGCTTGTGGACCTGGTTGTCCATGCCCATGTACTGCCCGTCGGCGTCCGAGAAGACGTTCGGGTGCAGCAGCGCGTGGTAGAGCGCGGTGTAGAACTGCACCTGCTGGTCCGTGGACCCGCCGCCGACCTGGACCTTGTTCAGTACCGCGTTCCAGGCGTCATGGTTGGCCTGCTCGACGGTGGCGAGGTTCCAGTTCTTGATCTCGCGGGAGAGGTTGTCCGCGGCACCGGCGTCACTCGTGTACGAGATGCCGACCTTCGCGCGCACTGTGGGGTTGGTGGAGGTGTCGAAGGTCAGGTACATCCCGTTCGCACCGGTCGTCGGCGGCTCGGCGCTCGACCCGGCCTTGCCCGCAGCCGACTTGCCGGCTGCGCTGCCCGCGCCCGCCGCTGGGGACGGGGCGACGGATTTCGCGCCACCGCCGGCGTGGTGCACCGTCGGGGACGGGGCGGCCGGAACGGTGAAGTGCTTCTCCTTCAGCGGCTTCGACGGGTGCGTCAGCAGGTCCTGCCGGGCCTTGCCCGCCTTCAGCGAGGTCGCGCTCGGGTTGATCGTGCCGCCGACCCAGGTGCCGCTGGCAGTGAACGGCTGGTCGAACTTGATATCGAAGTGCAGCGTGTACCTGTTGCTCGCGCCACAGAAGTGACCACTGTCGATCGAGCCGCTGATCTCCTTCTTGTTCACCACCTGGACACGGGTCCCGTCCACCTGCGTGGCGCCACCACTGAGCTTGAAGAGCAGGTTGGCCTGCCGGCCCGCGGGGAAGGTGAAGGCGCCCAGACCGGCGCGGGTGGTGTCGGTCAACTGGGTCGTGACCCCGTTCGCATCGGTCACTTTGTAGGAGCCGATGCCGGTCTTCTCGTCATCGTGGTTGAAGCCTACGGACGTACCGCCGAGGCTGCCGGACAGTGCTCCGGTGACCGGCAGGACGGGCAGATCGCCCGCGACGCCGCAGCCGGGCCCGGAGACATGGGTCAGGCTGAAGCCGGAGAACTTGCTGTCGTTGTACTCGTAGCCGCCGCCCGAGGGCCGGTCGGGCGTCGTGTCGGGACCCCACTGCACCATGCCGGCAGGCATGTCGGGGCCGGGGAAGGTGTCCACCGCACCGGAGGTGCCGATGAGAGGGTTGACCAGGGACGCGGGGTCCTTGACGAAGCCCGGGGTCGCGGCGCTCGCCGCTTGGGCGTTCCCGATCGTGGGGAGCGGAAGGACGGCGATGCCCAAGACGGACACCACGGCCAGGCGTTGACGGAATCTCTTGCGGTTACGTGGAGCGGCTGAACGTCGGGGTCTTGCCATCGGTTGCCTCCACAGCGGGGTCCCACTTCGCACACGAGGTGTCGGCGTGCCGAACAGCGCACGCCGACGAGAGGCAACGGTGCCGGTCGCTCCAACGGCCTGACAACGTTGCCATTCACGAGAGACGAGTGAACGCGCGTGCCTGCGGCGTGTCAACGAGACCAACGGAACTTTCTGGTGCGGCAGTTCACGGTGAGCAACCGTGGGGGCATCCGTCGCGTCGGCTGATCGAGCTGGTCAGAACGGCGGGCGGCCTCGAGTACGGGCCGCACCTGCGCGACTTCGGCAGATCGGGCCTTCCGGCCGTCCGACTCCCCAGCCGCACCAGGCAGCCGAACTCACGGGCAGTCACCGCGGGCGCGTCAAAGGTTGGGCAAAGACGCCTCCCACGATGCCGGTCCACGGCCCGGCCGGGGCGCCAGGAAGGGGCGACCGGCTCGCGGTGCGGGGTGGTGGGCGCGTTGAGTATCCGGGGGGTGATGTCGGGTGGCAGTGGGCCCTGTTCAGCTTGTGAGGGGGGTCCAGCCGTGGCGTGCGTACCAGTAGCGCGGCAGGCCCTTGATGGCGCTGGTGCGGAATGCGAGGCCGTGGTCGTCGATGCGCTCGGTGCCGGTGCGGCCCTGCGAGGACCAGTCGAGCTCCAGGTACCAGCGGCAGTCGCAGTCAGCGGTTCGAGCGTCGACCAGCAGCACCTCGGGATCCTTCGAGGACACCCGGTAGGGCATGCGCATCGCCGGGGTGCTCGTTCCGCCCTCAGCGCCCTGGACCGAGCTGGCGATCGGTCGGTCCATGTCCAGATCGACGGCGAACGAACGGGGATTCATGTCGCTGCCGCAGCCTTGGCCGGTGGCGTAGACGGTGCCCTTCATCGGGGTGGCCCGTCCCACGACGCGGACCCGCAGCGCTTCCAGGACGACGGCCGCGTCCGTTCGCCCCTGCACAGAGATGCCCACGAGTGTCTGGCCGCCGTGCACCGCGCCTTGTGTACGCGCCCACGGGGCGGCGTCCTGGGGGGCCGGGGGTGGCGGCACCTGCCGGGGTGCCTTGTCGATGACGTAGTCGTGCTGACAACCGAGTTCCCACAGTTGGGAGTTCGAGGTCCAGGCGAGGGGCGGCGCGGCGGGGACGGTCTCGGCGGGCGGGGCCATGGACGGGTTCGACGAGCCGTCGCCCGCGGCGGGTGCCTGCGGCGAGGGCGCGCCGGGCGGTCGGCGGAGCGTGGTGGGGGTGCGCGCGGACGGTGTCGGGGAGTCGTGCCGTGCGTCGGCGGTCTTCGCGGTCGTCGTGCCGGACGCCTGGTCGCCGTCGGCGGCCCAGTAGTGCCCGTACGACAGGGCGGACAGGCTGCCCAGGATGGCGACCAGTGCGGTCGCGACAGTCGCGGCGACCGCTGAGCGGCGCCTGGACCAGGGCTTGCGCGAGGCGGGGTGCGATGCCGCGTCGCGCTCCCGCGACGAGCCGGCGAGGCTCCCGGCGGGGGTCTGGCGGGGACCGGGTGAGGGGGCGGGGGCTGCCGCGGACACAAAGCCGGCGGCCGTCGTGGAGAGGGAGTCTGCGGTTACCGCTGACGCGGATTCAGCCGCACCCTCGGTCAAGGGGCTCTCGCTGCCCGCCGGGCGGCCTCGTGCGACTTCCGGTGCGGGCTCGGTCGCCGTCCGGGACCGTTGTCGTGCCGCCACGGCCAGGACCCACCGCCGGTGCAGCTCTATCCGTTCGGCCGGAGTGGCCTCGCACATGGCGGCGAATCGTTCAACGGGTGCGAAGCCGAGCGGCACGGCGTCCCCCGCGCAATACCGGTGCAGCGTCGAGGCGTTCATGTTCAGGCGGCGCGCGAGTGCCGCGTAACTGCGGTCCGTGCGGGCCTTCAGACGCCGCAGCAGCGCCGCGAACTCCTCCACCTCGTCCTGGGACGACACCGGTTCCCCCGCCTCGCGTCCCAGGACGGCATCCCAGGCACTCCTGATGAAGAGAGGTCAAATGGCCTGGGACGGTTCCACCGTTGCGTAGCGGGCGCCGTCCGTTGTGCCCGGACCGCGGGGCCGCCGATGCTCTTGCTGTCGCCGGAGCCGCCCCCGCACCACGAGGGTCGAGGGGCCGTCCCGCACCCAGCGACGCACTTTCGAACCCATCGAAATCGGGGAGACACTCGGATGAACAGCAACAGGACCGCCCGCAGGCTCGTCCGCCGCACCGCTCTGACCGCCGGCCTTGTCGCCGCCGTGACCCTGCCGCTGGGGCTCAGCGCGTCGGCACAGGCGTCCGCCCCGGCGAGCGCGAAGGTGTCCGCCGTCGCGCCCCGGTCGGTCAGCGGCACGTTCGGCCGAGCGGTGACCCGGGTCGCCGACTTCTACGGCGCGTACATCGACGCGAAGGGCGACTACGAGGACCCGGACGGCACGCTGGCCACCGTGCTTCGCGAGCACTACCTGACGCCCGACTTCAACCGGCGGCTGGAGATGTGGGAGGAGGAGAACGGGGCGGACGGCGTCCTGCGTGTCCAGAACGTCCCGGCCCGGTGGACGGTTACCGACAACGGCGCTGTCGGCAACGGCCATGAGGTCGTCGTCACCCTGACCTTCGGCAGCGGGGCGACGACGCAGAAGACCAAGCTCTTCGTACTGCTGGAGCGGTACGACCACATCGTCGACATCGGCACCACGAGCGGCCACTGACGGCAAAGCCGCGCCGCGCGGTCCGTCCCGGCCGGGACGGAC
>NZ_JBHVPP010000009.1:145784-320260 GCF_042887295.1 Streptomyces sp. NPDC057950 | reverse complement strand
TCACTGTTCGCCCGCTTCGCCTCACGCCAGGACGACTCGCCGCAGATGAAGATGATCGCGGCACTGCGCAACCAGTTCGGCGGCCACGCCGTCGAGTCCGCGGAGTAGGCCGGGCCATGGGCGACCTCATACTGGTCCGCCACGGGGAGACCGAGTGGACCCTGACGGGCCGGCACACCAGCTGGACCGATCTGCCGCTCACCCAGCACGGCGAGGAACAGGCCAAGTCCCTGGCGCCGTTCTTCGCCGGGCAGTCCTTCGCACAGGTGTTCACCAGCCCCCTCGACCGGGCCGTACGGACCGCGGAACTCGCGGGCCTGACCGGACTGGTGACCGATCCCGATCTGCACGAGTGGGACTACGGGAGCTACGAGGGGATCACCACGCGTGCGATCCACCGCACCCGGCCCGACTGGGTCCTGTGGGAGGACGGGGTGCCGCCCGGCCCGGACGGCCGTCCCGGCGAGTCGCCGCAGGAGGTGGGGGAACGCGCGGACCGGGTCCTGTCCCGCGTGGACGCGGCGCTCCGCGAGCACCCCGGCGACGTGGTCCTCGTGGCCCACGCGCACTTCCTGCGGGTGCTGACGGCCCGTCGGCTGGGGCTCCCGGCGGACGCCGGACGGCTCTTCCAGCTCTCGACCGGAACCGTCAGCCGGCTGTCCACCGAGCACGGACATCCGGTGATCGCCGAGTGGAACGCCACCGGAACTTCCACGCCGGTCCGCTAGTTTCTACGATGCTGTAGAAACCGAGGAGGTTTCCGGTCCGCCCGCGGGCGGACCGGACCTCTGCCAACGTATGGAGTTCTCATGGCCCTGTGGGACCGCATCAAGGAGTCCGCGTCGACGATGCAGACCCAGCTCGTGGCGAAGAAGAACGATCTCAAGAGCGGTGCCTTCCGCGACGCGAGCATGGCGATGTGCGCGCTCGTCGCCGCGGCGGACGGGTCGGTCGATCCGTCCGAGCGGCAGCGCGTCGCCCAGCTCATCGCCACGAACGAGGTGTTGCAGAACTTCGACGCCGACGATCTGCGCCGTCGCTTCGACGACAACCTGAACAAGCTGACCGCCGACTTCGCCTTCGGCAAGGTCAGCGTCCTCCAGGAGATCGCCAAGGCCAAGAAGAAGCCCGCCGAGGCACGTGCCGTCATCCAGATCGGCATCGTGATCGGCGGCGCCGACGGCGACTTCGACAAGACCGAGCAGGCCGTGGTGCGGGAGGCGTGCTTCGCGCTCGACCTGCCGCCGCACGAGTTCGACCTGTAGCGACCACGCCGGATCAGGGGCGCGTGAAGTGGCTCAGGTGCCGCGCGAGGACCGCTTGCGCCACTTCACGAACTCCTTCTCCGGATCGCCGGTGCAGGACCAGGGCGAGCGGCTGGCACGCGGCCCGACCATCCGGAAGATCGGTCCTGCCAGGTCCGTGAGTCCGGCGTAACAGGCGGCGTGCGCCAGGTAGTTGAAGTGCCGCACCTCCTCGGGTGCGGGCGGCCCCTCGGAGCGGGCGGTGAGCCAGCGCTGCCAGCTGCGCCGTACGTCGCTGACGGCTTGGTCGTGGTTCCAGTGCCGGTCGAACCCGGCGGGCGTGTCCCGCCGGCCGTTCGCCTCCTCCAGGACGGCGCGGTACTCCTCCACCCGCGCGACCTGAAGCAGGACCGGCAGCGCGGAGCCCGGCGGGGCGACGGCCGCCGCGTCCCGCGCGAAGTCGTACATGAGGTCGTGCGACCCGTGCCAGCGCGCCGAGTAGTAGTGCAGCACCTGGAGGTGCCCCTCCACGCTGTACGGATCGCGGGCGTGCAACTCGTCCCACCAGCGCCCGAGTTCCTGACGGCGCACCCCGGCCGGATAGAGCCGGGCCACGGAGATGAGACAGATCCAGGGTGTCGGGTCGTCCGGGTAGGCCTCGGCGCCCTGGAGGCAGGCCATCACGGCCTGGTCGACGCGACGCCGTTCGACCGGGGCACCCCCGCCCGCCGCGCCTGCCAGGTGGAAGGCCCTGGCGACCTCCGTCGCGGCCCGCAGCACCAGGGCGTCACCGCCGCGGGGTTCCGCGGCCAGCCAGGACTCGACCGAGGAGTTGTCCACGCAGGCGGCCGCCAGCAGCCGCACCCGGTGGCCGCGCACGGGCCACGCGGGGCCGGTGGCCCTCAGCAGGTCGCGCAGGCTCTGCCAGCGGCCGACGGCGATGTCCTGGCGTGCGGTGCTGAGGAGTGCGTCCCCGCCGTCGGGGTCGAAATCGGGGGTGAAGCGGTCTCTCGCCATGCGGACTCTCTCAGAAGTCGGTGGGGAGACCCTCGTGAAGAAAGGACCGCTCGACCGCCGTCACCACCGTGTCGGACGAACCGAGGACTCCGGATGGGAGAGTCCTCTGCCCCTGTCGTCGTTCATGGATGTGCTGCTTCGGTTGCACGACGGCCACTGTTGTCGGCCGACGGTAGCTCCGCAGGAGGTGTTCCGCAGGTGGTGTGATGATAGCGGTGGTCTTTGGCGTTTCAATGTCAACTCGTGGGTAATATCCGCCGGATGAGGCGCGGAGGGGCGGTGACCTCCCGCGCAGGCCGCGACGGCGCGGCGGCAGGCCGTGACGGCACAGCCCTCCCCCTCCCGTCCAGGACCCCGACAGCCCCTCGACGCACGGGACTTGGGCATTCCCCGGCGAATGTCACGCCGGGACTTGGTTGACAGCCGACGTCGGACGGCCAGAACATCGGGCCGGGGCCGAGCGCACGACACGGCGGGGACACCGGCCGGAACAGCGCGCGACGCGACGGCGCGGGCCGCACGCAGCCGCTCCGCGCACCCCGGCCGGATTCAGGGGCGGCCGGGATGCGCGGAGCTCCCGCCGGCCCTCGTCACACGAACGGCCCGGGGAGCTCCGCGCGGGTCCCGGACGGCGGCCGGTGTCAGCGTGCGCGCGGCGCGCCGTACGCGCGCTCGACGTGCAGCCGCAGCACGAGCCGCCGGTCGCGGACCATGGCGGCCCGGTAGTCGTCCCAGTCGGGGTGCTCGCCCATCAGATCGCGGTAGAGCCGGACGAGCTCCTCGACGGTCTCGTCGTGCGGGTCCGCGGCCACCGGCGTCAGCTCGGCGGTGCCTTCGGCGACCGTGTACGCCCAGCGGTCGTCGCTGGTCACGTGGTACGAAGCTCGCGGATCCCGGCGCAGGTTCCGTGTCTTGGCCCGGTCGTCCGTGAGGGACACCCGGATGACGTTCTCGTCGGGACTGTAGGCATGGACCACGTTCGACAGCTGGGGGCGGCCGTCCCTCTTGAGGGTGGCGAGAACCCCGCCCTTGTACTCGGAGAGCAGCTTGAGCAGTGCGTCCTGCGTCGCGTCCTGGGTCATACGGGGATCAACCCTTCGGATCGGACCGTCATTCCCCGACCGGCACGCGCACGCGGTAGACACTGTCTACTGGGTACTGGTAGACAGCGTCCATGGACGAACGGGAGACAGGACTGAAGGCCCGGCTGGTCGACGTCGGCGTCGATCTGGTGGCCGAGGAGGGGGCACAGGCGCTGACCCTGCGGGAGATCGCCCGCAGGGCGGGGGTCTCGCACGGGGCGCCGCGCCGCTACTTCCCGACCCATCTGGACCTGCTGTCGGCCATCGCACGGCGAGGTTTCGCGGACCTCGGAGCCCGGGTGACCGAGGCGGTCGGCGACGGCGCGGCGAGCCCCCGCGCACAGCTCACCGCCCTCGGGCGGGTCTACCTGGACTTCGCGCTGTCGCGACGCGGTATGTACGAGCTGATGTTCCGTCACGACCTGCTGGCGAGCGACCGGCTGGGGCTCCGGGAGACGAGCCTGCCGCTGTTCGGGGTACTGATAGACCTGGTGGGCCGGGTGAGACCCGCGACCGAGGCGCGGATCACCGCGGGGGCCCTGTGGGCGAACCTGCACGGCATCGCCCAACTGTGGAGCTGGGGAAGCCTCCAACTCGGCACCGGAGCATCCGACTTCGCACTTCTGCTGCGGGCCGCACTGGACGCGCATCTCGGACCGGAGGAGGCGTGAAGCGGCCAGGCCCGACGGTCCGCCACCGCCTCACGCTCACGAACAGCATCGTCGGAGCCGTGATCGTCGCCCTGGACGGCACCGTGCTGACCGTGGCGCAGCCCACCCTGCGACGGGATCTCGGCGCCTCTCTCGTGCAGGTCCAGTGGACCAGTACCGGCTACCTCATCGCGGTGGCCTGCCTACTGGTGTTCGCGGGGCGGCTCGGGGACCGCTTCGGTCACCGGCGGGTCTTCGCCGTGGGCTCCCTCGGCTTCGGCGTGACGTCGGCGGGGATCGGCCTCGCCCCCGGCATCGGATGGGTGATCGGGCTGCGGGTCGCCCAGGGGGTCTTCGGCGCGCTGCTGCAGCCCGCCACCCTCGGAATGCTGCGTGCCGTCTACCCGCCCGACCGGATCGGCCGGCCCATCGCACTGCGGACCAGTGCCATCGGTCTCGCGGCCGCCGCCGGTCCGGTCCTCGGCGGGGCGCTGGTCGGCCAGTTCGGCTGGCGGGCCGTCTTCTTCCTCAACGTCGTGCCCGCGCTGGCCCTTGGCGGGTCGGCGCTCGCCGTCCGGGAACCGGCGCGCTCCCCCGGGCCGACGGTCCGGCTCGACCTGTCCGGGGCCTGCCTGCTCGCGGTGGCCCTGGCCTGTCTGGTCCGCACACTGGTCGGGGTCCCGGGGACCGGCTGGACGGCCGGGAGCACGGCGGGGCTGGTGGTGGCGGTGGTCGTGGCGGCCGTTTTCGTACGCCACGAACGCCGTGCCGCGAACCCGCTGCTGCCGCCCGCGTCACTGGGTTCCGCGACCGTCGGCGCGGCGCTGGGCATTCTGGTGGTGGCCTCCGCGGCGATGTTCGGCACGCTGTTCGCGGGCAGTTGCTTCCTGCAGGAGGTACTGGGTCTCGACCCGTTGCAGACCGGCCTGCGGGCCCTGCCGGCGGCCGTCATGATGGTGCTGGGCGCGCCCGTGTCGGCCGTCCACATGCGCCGGTTCGGGGCACGCCGGACGGCCCTGGCCGCGCTGTGCGTCCTCGCGGCCGGGGTCCTGCTGCTGTCGCGGCTCGACCGGGAGTCCACGGCGTTGATCATCGGTGCCGGTTTCCTCCTGCTGGGAGCCGGCTTCGCGGGGGTGATGGTCACCGCGACGACGGTCGTCGTGCGGCATGTCCGCGCGGAGTCGGCGGGGGTGGCGGGCGGTCTCCAGCAGACGGCCATGAACGTCGGGCCCACACTGGGAGTTGCCGCGGCGACCGTGCTGATGCCCGCCGCGGGTGGTGTCCGGACGGGTCCCGCTCTGACGGTTCTCGCGGCCGTGGCCGTGGCCGGGTTGCCGCTCGGGCTGCGGCTGCCGGGACGCGACGGGGCGCCGACCCGCCGGCCGGACTGCCCCGGGGCGAACGCGGGAACTCCGTACGGGACGATGAACACGAGGCAGTCCATGACCCGCAGTGCGGAGGAGAACGATGGGACACCTGCGACAAGAGGTCGAGCCACATGAGGTCGGCCTCGATCCGAAGGCGCTGGCCCGGCTGGACCAGTACTTCGCCCACCTGGTCGACGACCACCGGCTGCCCGGTTGCCTGGTGGCCGTGTCCCGGCACGGCACGGTCGCGCACCTCGCGGCACACGGATGGCGCGACCGCGCGGCCGGGCTCCCGGTCGAGACGGACACGCTGTGGCGGATCTACTCGATGACGAAGCCGGTCACCTCGGTGGCCGCGCTGATGCTCCTGGAAGAGGGACACTTCCAACTGGACGATCCCATCGCCCGTTTCCTGCCCGCCTTCGCCGAACCCCGGGTGTACGTCGACGGGTCGGGGGCCGGCACACGGACCCGTCCGGCCCGTCAACCCCTCACGATCCGGCACCTGTTGACCCACACCTCCGGCCTGACGTTCGGTTTCTACCACTCCCATCCGGTCGACGCGCTCTACCGCGACGCCGGTCTGGAGTCCTCGGTGGCGCCGGGCACGGACCTGGCCGGAACCTGCGAGGTGTACGCCGGTCTGCCGCTCCAGTTCGAGCCGGGCACCGAGTGGAACTACTCGGTCTCCACCAACGTCCTGGGTCGTCTCGTCGAGGTGGTGTCCGGCCAGGACCTCGACGTCTTCCTCGCCGAGCGGATCTTCCGCCCGCTCGGGATGACGGACGCCGGCTTCTGTGTCACCGAGGAGCAGTCCGAGCGGCTCGCCGAGCTCTACGGGGAGGACTCCGAGGGACGGGTCACCCCGATCGCCGGGCTGCCGCTGCAGGGCCGCCCGCGCTTCCTGTCCGGGAGCGGCGGCATGGTGGCCACCGCCCACGACCACCACCGCTTCATGGAGATGCTCCGCCGGCGCGGCGAACTCGACGGCGTCCGGCTGCTGAAGCCGGAGACGGTGGACACGATGGCGTCCAACCACCTCCCGGGAGGCGTCGACCGCCGCACCTTCGGCAGCCCGCTGCACCGCGAGCCCGGCAACGCGGGCCTCGGCTTCGGCCTCGGCGTCTCCGTCGTGGTGGACCCGGAGATCACCCGGTCCCCCTCCAGCGAGGGCGCGTTCGGCTGGAGCGGCGTGGCCGGTACGACCTTCTGGGTCGACCCGCACCGGGACATGACCGTGCAGTTCTTCACCCAGGTCCGCCCGGCGGGGTCCCACGCGCACTTCCCCGAGCTGAAGCGGCTCGTGCACGAGGCCGTGCGGGACTGACCCGGCTCACCCGGTCCGCGGAACGCGACGCCCGGGGCTGATGCCGGCCGGGTTCCGCCCCGACGGGCGAACCCCTCCGGACTGCGGGCGCCCGGCCGGATGCCGAGCTCGACGGAGAACTGCGCCCGGACGCCGCCCACGCCCCGCCCGGTGGGGCCACAGGCCGGTTCGTCACACTCGGCCAGGACGATCCCGTCCGCCCACGCGGGCCAGGTGGCAGGCGACGCTCGTGCCGTCCACGCCGGCGCCGATGACCACGACCTGAGCGCCCCCTTCACCGCCCGGCCCGCCGGGCACGGGCCGCGTCGATCACGGCCCAGGCTGCCGCGGCGTCCTGGATGCCGAGCCCCACACTGATGTAGAGGACGATGTCGTCCGGGCCGGTTCGGGCCCCGCGGACCCCGGTCAGGACGCCGCCGAGCGGGATCAGGTCGTCCGGCGCGAGGATTCCCCTGGCCAGCGCCTCGACGACCGGGCCGGCGTGCTCCGCCGCCGTCACCGGATCGTCGACGACCACCGCCGCGGCCCGCCGGACCACCTCGGCGTCGACCTCGCTGCGGGTGGGCTCGAATGACCCCACGCTGACGACCGTGCACCCCGGTGCCAGCCACTCGCCCCGTACGACGGGTGTGCTGCTGAGCGTACAGGCCGCGACCATCGACGCCCCGGCGACCGCCTCCCGCGCGGTGCCGGCCGCCTCGACGGCGACGCCGAGTTCGGCGGCCAGCCGCTGGGCCGCGTCCGCCCGTCGGCCGGGATGCGGACTCCACACCCGTACGGACCGCAGTTCCCGTACCCGGGCCACGGCCCGCGCGTGGGCGAGCGCCTGGGTGCCGGAGCCCAGCAGACCGAGCTCCGCGCTGTCCGCGGTGGCGAGCGCGTCGAGGGCGACGGCGCTGGCGGCGGCGGTGCGCAGGGTGGTGACCGCCGTGCCGTCCATGACCGCGGCGAGCCGGCCGGTCACCGGATCGAGCGCGTTGATCACGGCGTGCACGGTCGGCAGCCCGGCCGCCGCGTTGCCCGGGTTGACGCTGCCGAACTTGGCGACGGCCCCGGTGTCCGCGGACAGCCGCGCCAGGTAGGCGAAGACGACGCTGTCGTCGAAGCGGCTGGGGTGCATGATCTTGCCGGGGAGCTCGGCGGTGCCGTCACCGAGCGCGGTGAACGCCGCGCGCTGCGAGGCGATCGCCGTGTCCGTGTCCAGCAGCTCCACGACCTGCTCACGGGACAGGTACAGCGGTCCGGCGTCGTCTTGTGTCATTCCTCAGTGATAGCCGCCTTCGCCGTTCCGCAAAAGATCGTCTTCGCCCAGTCGCCGCCGTCCAGGTGAGGGAGGAAGTGGTCGAGGCGCTCCCGCTTGGTGAGCAGGTAGCCGAGGTTCTCCTCGCACGGCGGTATCAGCAGCGGAACCTGCTCGGCGACCTTGATGCCGTTGCGCTGCAGCGACTCACGCTTGCGCGGGTTGTTCGAGAGCAGACGCACCGACCGTACGCCGAGGTCGTGCAGGATGTCCGCGGCCACCCGGTAGTCGCGGGCGTCGACCGGCAGACCGAGGGCGACGTTCGCCTCCACGGTGTCGAGGCCCTCCGACTGGAGCTTCATCGCCTGCAGCTTGGCGAGCAGGCCGATGCCGCGGCCCTCGTGGCCGCGGAGGTAGACGAGGATGCCGCGTCCCTCGGCGGCGATGGCGCGCAGCGCCGCGGCGAGCTGGTCGCCGCACTCGCAGTGCGTGGAGCCGAAGGCGTCCCCGGTGAGGCACTCCGAATGGAGCCGGGTGAGGACGCCTTCCTTCGTAGCATCCTCTCCACCGCCGGCGAGATCACCGACTTCCCCGTGGACCAGGGCCACTTGCTCCTCTCCACGGTCGTGGTCCAGGTAGCCGACCGCCTGGAAAACGCCGTACACCGTGGGCAGAGGGGCAATCACGACTCGTTCGACACCAGAGCGGCGCGCGGTCCCGGCAAGTACTGCGAAGTCATCTGTCATGATCTGGTTCCTAAGCAGAGTCGAAAGAAGAGTCGAAAGGCCGTGAAACATGAGTGGTTCGGGAACGCGCTCGACGGTATCCGGCCTGTTGCCGGCGGACACCACGGAGGATGTGCGCGAGCGGGGGGCCGGTGTCGCCCGTCAGATCGCGGTACTGCCCGTGGGGAGCTTCGAACAGCACGGGGCGTTCCTTCCGTTGGCGACGGACACGCTGGTCGCCTGCGCCATCGCCCATGAGATCGCCGCCGCCCATCCGGTCCATCTCCTTCCTCCGTTGACGATCTCCTGCTCGCACGAGCACGCCGCGTGGCCCGGGACCGTCAGTATTTCCGCCGTCACGCTCTACGCGGTGGTGCGGGACATAGCCGAATCCCTCCGCCGCTCGGGGGTGGACACCCTGGTACTCGTCAACGGACACGGTGGGAATTACGTGCTGGGCAATGCCGTCCAGGAATCCGCGGGCAGCGGTACGCGTATGGCGCTTTTCCCGGGCGCCGAGGACTGGGAGGCCGCGCTCGAACGGGCCGGTGTGGAGACCTCGTTGCTCACCGATATGCACGCGGGAGAAATCGAGACCTCCATTCTTCTGCACACGCACCCGGAATTGATCCGGCCCGGTTACGAGACCTCCGACTTCGTCGCGGACGACCGGCGTCATCTGCTCACCCTCGGTATGTCCGGCTATACCGGGTCCGGCGTCATCGGCCGCCCGTCGAGGGCCTCCGCAGAGAAGGGCGAGGAGCTCCTGGCGGGGCTGACCGAGGCCTTCGGGGCGTACTTCTCGCTGCTGACGGAGAAGGCACCTCCGTCGGCGGGAACGGGTCCCTCGGCGGTCGCTGAATCCCGGCATTGATCCTGCCCTCCTGTGTTCTCCTCCCGCGGGCGTCGCAGCGCCGCGAACCAGCGGACGAACAGGACAACGACACCGGGCAGGGCGGCGGCGAAGCTGAGCACCCCGTAGATCACGGCGACGCTCAGGCCCATGCCGGCGCCCAGTCCGGCGGCACCGAAGGCCCACGCCATGACGCCTTCCCTGGGACCCCAGCCGCCGACGTTGAGCGGCAGGCCCATGGCGAGCAGGGCGAGCAGGGCCAGCGGCAGCAACTCGGCCACGGACGCGGTGCATCCGGCGACCCGGGCGGCGATCAGGAACATGGCCAGGTGTCCGGCCAGCACCACGACCGACGAGATGAGCACACCCGGCCAGTTGCCGCGCGCCAGCAGTGCGCCGCGCGCCTCGGTGAGCGCGGCGCGGACGGCTCCGTACCGTCGCGAAGGGGCGGCCGGCCTGGCCCTGCGGACCACGATCAGCGCCACCGCCGAGCACACCGGGACGACCGCCAGGACGAGAGCCAGGCGACGGGCGTCCGTGAGGACCGGTGACGGCTGGGTGAGCAGGACCGCGGCCCCCACGGCGACCAGCACCGCCTGTCCGGCGGTCCGTTCGAGGACCACCGCGCGCACACCGCGCCCGATGTCCCCCGTGCTCTGACCGTGCCGTACGGCGCGGTGCACGTCACCGAGGACACCACCGGGCAGCGCCGCGTTCAGGAACAGCGCGCGGTAGTAGTCCGCGACGGCGCCGGCCAGCGGCAGCCGGATCCGCAGCCCCCGGGCCACCAGGCACCAGCGCCAGGCACTGAACACCGTGGTGAGCAGGCCCAGGCCGACCCCCGCCAGCAGGGTCGTGGAGTCGATCCGCCGCAGCCCGTCCAGGAAGACGCCGGTGCCGAGTCGCCAGAGCAGTACGCCGAGGATGGCGGTGCCGGCGACGGTGCCGAAATGGGTGCGCAGGCGGCGGGAGTCGAGCAGCGCGCGCAGGGCGCCCGCCGGGCGCCGGCCGTCGGTCGTCGCGGCCGGGTCGCCCTGCCCGTGCGCGCGGTCGGCACCGAGGCCGGGCGGCGTCGGGTCGCCTGCCGCGCCCGTCGTGGACGGCGGCGCGGTGGCGTGGTCGGCGGGCGGGCCTGAGGTGGCCTCGGCGGCACGCGGGCGCACGATCGTTTCGGCGGCGGGCGGGTGGTGCACCGGGGCGTCGACGGCGCGCGGAGGCGCGGTGTCCGCCGTGGGGGTCGGGACGGCGACGGCGGTGGAGACTGCCCCGCCCGCCTCGGCCTCGGTGCGCAGCGTGTCCGTCGTCCCCCGGGCCCCGGGCGCGTCCGTGCCGGGGCGCGGCCGGGCCGGGGCGGAGCCGCCCCGGATGCGCAGGGCGAGGCGCCTGCCGAGGGCGGGGACCGGGCCCGCGTCCGCGCCGACCGCTTCCACGCCCGTACTCACTTCGCACCGCCCGTCGACCGTGGCAGCGCCAGGACGTCGCTGTGGTGCACGACCACACTCAGCTCACCGGCCGCGCAGGCCGCCAGCCGGGACCGCAGGTACGATTCCGCACGCTCCGCCAGTTCGGGCCGCTGCTCGACGGCCGCACCGACCCAGCCGCGCAGCCATTCCTCGGTGAGCGCGGCCTCGTCGGGCCCGAGCCGCCAGGGACTCGGATGCACCCGCACGGTCGCGCCGTGCCGGTCGAAGGCCTCGCAGGCCGCCGTGATCGCGTCCGGGCCGAGCAGGTCCCCGCGCCGCTGGTGGGCGTTGAACGCCTCGGCGAACTCGGCGTCCAGCGGGTCGCCGGGCGCGAACTCGACGCGGCCCGCGACGGAGAGTGTCAGCAGCGCCGGGACCCCGGCGTCCGCGCAGGCCGCCGCGAGCCGGTCGATCTCCTCGCGGGTGAGCACGTCCAGCAGGGCGGACGCCGTCACCAAAGAGGCCCCGGTCAGGGCGTCGGCGGTCAGCCGGCTGATGTCGCCGCGCTGGGTGGTGACCGTGACCCGGCTGCCGTCGGCGGCCGCGCTGGGCGAGCCCACCGTCGCGAAGTGCAGCAGATACGGGTCCCGGTCGTGCAGGACCCAGTGCTGGGCGCCGTCGAGACGCGGGGCGAGCCAGCGGCCCATGGAGCCGGTGCCGCAGCCGAGGTCGTGAATCACCAGGTCGCCGCCGCGCCGGGGCAGGTTGGCCAGCCGGATGCGCAGCGGGTCGAGCAGGTCGGCCGCCCGTGCCGCGGCGTCGGCGCCCTCCCGCAACTGGAGCCACTGGGGGGCGTAACGGGGCATGTCGTCGTCGGGCGTGTCCGCGCGCCGCCCCGGAGCGCCCGAACCGCTCGTGGTGGGGCCGGCCCCGGGAACGACCCGATTGCCGTCCTGGCCGACGGCTCCGGTCCCGGACCGCGTCCCGTCCTGGCCCGCCGTGCCGGTCCCGGCCGCACGCGGCGCCCCCTGCCCGGGAGCGTCCGACCCGGTCGCCGTCATACTCATGCCGCCCTCCGGGGTTCCTGCGGAAGCCGTGCCAGTACGCCCGCCAGACTGCGGGCCGTGGCGGCCCAGCCGTCCAGAGCCGCGCGCCGGCCGCGGGCGGCCGCCTTCAGCCGGCGGCGCACATCTGCCTCGCCGAACCAGCCGCGCAGCTCCACGGCCAGGGCGGCCGGGTTCTCCGGGGGGACGAGGATGCCGGGCACCCCGCCGTCGGGCGCGCGCCCGACCGCTTCGGGCAGGCCGCCGACATCCGTCGCCAGCACGGGAATGCCCCGGGCGAGCGCCTCGGTGACGGCCATGCCGTACGTCTCGGCGTACGAGGTGAGGACCATGAGGTCGGCCGCGGCGTAGCTGGCGTCGAGTTCCGCTCCCGCCTGCGGTCCGGCGAGGTGCAGCCGGTCGCCGAGGCCGTACTTCTCGATCAGGCCGCGCAGTTGGGCGACGTACGCCGGATCCTGGGTGAGTCCGCCGACGCAGACGCAGCTCCAGGGCAGGTCGGTGACGGTGGCGAGGGCCTCGATCAACCGGTGCTGGCCCTTGCGCGGGGTGACCGCCGCGACGCACAGCAGCCGCGAGACGCCGTCGGTGCCGGAGGCGAGCGGCGCGATGTCGGCGCCGGGGGCGGCGACATGCACGCGGTCGGGGGCGAGTCCGTGGTGGGCGACGAGCCGGCGGACCGCCCAGTCGCTGGTGGCGACGACCGCCGACACGGCCCGCAGGGTCGTGCGTTCCCGTGCGTCCAGGTCCGCGGCCACGGCCGGTGCGAGGCCGGTCTCGTCGCCGAGCGGCAGGTGCACCAGGACGACGAGGCGCAGCCGTTCGGCCTCGGGGACGATGATCTCGGGGACGCCGCAGGCGACGATGCCGTCGATGAGGACGATCGTGTCGTCCTCCAGTTCGGCCAGGGTGCGGGCGAGTTCCGTACGGGCCGCGGTCGCGGGCCGCGGCCACTCTCCCGGGACGGCGTGCCGGTGGACCTGCCAGCCGAAGCCGGGAAGGTCCAGGCACAGTCGCCGGTCGTAGGCGTTGCCGCCGCTGGGCGCGGACGCGTCGTCGACGCCGCCCGGCATCACGAAGTGCACAGAGCGCAGGGACATGGGAATGATCGCCGCATTCTTGAGAGCGGTGTGCTGGACGGGCACGTAGTTCAGGCGCGACTGGTCGCTGTCCGCGGCCGGCCGGCCGATGGTCGTGTCGGTCACAGGGCACGCTCGTAACTCGCCCACGCGATGTGTGATTCGTGCAGGGTGACCGTGATGCCGGAGAGGCCGTGGGCGCCTTCGCCCAGTGCCCCGGCGTGCACACGCTCGGCGAGGCGGTCGGCGACGACCTTGGCCAGGAACTCCGTCGAGGTGTTCGTGTTCTTGAAGTCCGGCTCGTTGTCGAGGTTGCGGTAGTTCAACGCGCTCACGACGGCGCCGAGTTCCTGGGTGGCCAGGCCGATGTCGACGACGATGTTGTCCTCGTCGAGTTCGGCGCGGCGAAACGTGGCGTCCACCAGGAACGTCGCTCCGTGCAGGCGCTGCGCGGGGCCGAAGACCTCGCCACGGAAGCTGTGGGCGATCATCAGGTGATCGCGGACGGTGATGCTGAACAACGGACGACCCTCCAGGTGCGGCACGTCTGATCCCCTGCCGGGACCATGCCGTGTAGTACGGCTGCCCCGTTCTCCTTGTTCAGTCGCCTGTTCCCCTTTCTTCGCAGTCTTCGGAGGTCAGACCGGTCGCCCGGTGCTCAAACTCCGTCGTAGACGACGCGATGACACAACCCGGGTATCGATCCGGAGGCGAGTTTCGCCATCACGCCGGGCAGTTCCGCGAAGTCGCACTCCCCGGTGACGAGAGCGTCGAAGGCGGGCTCGGCGAGCAGTTCGAGGGCGAGCGCGAGGCGGTCGGCGTACGTCCGGCCGGGCCGGGCCGCCGGTGAAACGGAACCCACCTGGCTGCTGCGTACGACCAGGCGCCGCGAGTGGAAGGCCTCCCCCAGCGGCAGGCTGACCCGCCGGTCGCCGTACCAGCTCATCTCGAGGACGGTCCCCTCGCGGGCGAGGAGTTCCAGCGCCCGGGTGAGTCCGGCCTCGGTGGCGCTGGCGTGCACGACGAGGTCGCACTCACCGGCGGCCTCCGCGGGCAGTGCGAAGTCGACGCCCAGGTCCCGGGCGATGGCGGCGCGCGCGGGATCGGCGTCGACGAGCTGCACCCTTACGCCCGGGAAGCGGGCCAGGAGCGCGGCGACGGAGCAGCCGACCATGCCGCCGCCCACCACCGCGATCCGGTCGCCGACGAGCGGAGCGGCGTCCCACAGGGCGTTCACCGCGGTCTCCACCGTCCCGGCGAGGACGGCGCGGGCCGCGGGCACCGCGTCCGGTACGACGGTCACGGCGCTCGCCGGGACGACGTAGCGGGTCTGGTGCGGATACAGGCAGAACACCGTCCTGCCCAGCAGGCCCGCCGGGCCTTCCTCCACTTGGCCGACGCTCAGATAGCCGTATTTCACCGGTGCGGGGAAATCCCCGTCCTGGAACGGTGCACGCATCGAAGCATGCTGACTTTCCGGCACACCGCCACGGAACACGAGGGACTCGGTGCCCCGGCTGACTCCGGAGTAGAGCGTGCGCACCAGCACCTCACCCTCCGCGGGGGCCGACAGGGCCACCTCGCGTATCTCGCCGTGGCCGGGCGAGCCCAGCCAGAAGGCGCGAGCTGTGAGTTCCATGAGCGTCCCCCTGAACGATCGAGCAGATCTTCACGTACGGAGCGGTGACAAGCCGCGCACAGTACGCGGCGTTGATCGACTCTGTCATATGGCCGGAGGATGTGCGGTGGCCCTGAACAACACGTACGACGCTAGGCTCCTGGCCCAGGAGACCACGGTGGGAGCGGGTGTGCAGCTCCTGGTGCTGGCTCTGCTGGGGACCGCGATCGGGATGGGGCCCGCGGGCTGGCTGACCGGCCTGGCCTTCGCGATCGCCACCTGGGCGGTGCTGACCCGAGCCCTGCGCCGCTCGCGGCCCCGCTCCTTCGGACCGGCCAATCGAGTGACTCTCGGCCGCGCGATCCTGGTCGGTGGCGTCACCGCCCTGGTCGCGGACTCCTTCCAGAGCTCGCCCCCGGTCTCCCTGCTCGTCGGTCTCACGGCGGTCGCCCTGATCCTCGACGGGGTCGACGGGCAGGTCGCCCGCCGCACCGGCACCTCGACCGCCCTCGGCGCCCGTTTCGACATGGAGGTCGACGCCTTCCTGATCCTGGTGCTCAGCGTGTACGTCTCGATGTCGCTCGGCCCCTGGGTGCTGCTGATAGGCACCATGAGGTACGTGTTCGTGGCGGCCGCCCGGATCCTTCCCTGGCTGAACGCGGCACTGCCGCACAGCATGGCCCGCAAGACCGTCGCGGCCCTTCAGGGGATCGTGCTGCTCGTCGCCGGCGCCGGGATCCTGCCCCGGGAGGCGGACACGGGCGCCGTGCTGCTGGCGCTCGTGCTGCTGGTCTGGTCGTTCGGCCGCGACATCGTGTGGCTGTGCCGCCACCGCCACCACCACGCGCAGGAGCAGCCGCGGAGTGTCCGCGAGCTCGCCGAGGTGGGCTGACGCGGAAGGACCGGGACGGCCGAGCGGCCGTCCCCGCGCAACCGGTACGGCGGTGAGCCGTCGTACGTGACCCGGCGCGAGGCGGACGATCAGGCCCGCGCGGGCGAACGCAGGGGAGTCCGTCCCCCACTTGTGGTCCCGTGGCCGCGAACCGGCCGCATCCGGACCCGACCTCCGCGCAGCCGGGGCCCGGCCCGAGATGGCCCGGACCGGACCTGCCCGGACCGGACCGACGTAGCGCCGGACCCGGTCACCGACACCTGTCGCACCACGGGACACGTCCACGAAACGCGTGCGCGAAGCGCGTCCACGGAGCGCGTCACCCCCGGACGGACGCGCGCACAGCGTGCGGGACGCCGCCGAGCGTGATCCGCCCGGCGCCTCGCACCGTGCCGGGTCTGTCACGGAGCGCAGTACAACCGCGAGGCCCTGGACGTACACTTCAAGGGCAAGTCCCTCACCGACGTCCTGTCCACGATCTTCGGGGTACGCCCGGACCCTTCGCACGGACTCTTCGCGGAGCGCGCGATCGTCCTCCAACACCTCAGGACGCTCCATCACGTCGGACCGGGGTACGGGAAACCCGGTCGGCCCGCCACGACGCTCCCTGTCCTCGACGAGCCGGCCATGGTCTGCACCACGACGACGTACGCCACCCAGCCGCAGTCCCGCGCCGGGCAGTTCCTCCGACCGCTTCCGGACAGGAGTTGAGGGCCATGGAGACGGACTCCCAGGCGTGGGACCAGGAGCCGCCCCGGCCCGTCGCGCACACGGAGGAGGACGACGACGCCCCCGGGCCCCTGCTCAGCTCCACCGGTGCCTCGGTGGATCAGGTCCGTGACTACCTCAAGCAGATAGCCCGGGTCCCCCTGCTGGGCGCCGCGCAGGAAGTGGATCTGGCGAAGCGGATCGAGGCGGGCCTGTTCGCCGAGCGCAGGCTCCTGGAGGAGCCGGGTATCGACGCGGAGTTCCGGCGGGAGCTGGAGATCCTGGCCGCGGACGGACACCGGGCGAAGTCCCATCTCGTCGAGGCGAACCTGCGCCTCGTCGTCTCCATCGCCAAGCGCTACAGCAGGCGCGGGATGCTGTTCCTCGACCTGGTGCAGGAGGGCAACACGGGTCTCATCCGCGCGGTGGAGAAGTTCGACTACGCCAGGGGGTTCAAGTTCTCGACCTATGCGACCTGGTGGATCCGGCAGGCGATCTCACGGGCTCTGGCGGACCAGAGCCGGACCATCCGCATTCCCGTCCACATGGTGGAGGTCATCAACAGAATGGCCAAGGTCCGCCGGGAGATCATCCAGGACACGGGAGCCGATCCGACCCAGGAGGAACTGGCGAGGAGGCTGGACGTACCGGTGGAGAAGATCACCGAGATCGAGAACTACACCAAGGAGCCGGTCTCCCTCCACACCCCCCTCGGTGAGGAGGGCGGCACCGAACTGGGTGACGTACTGGAGGACAGCGAGACCATCTCCCCGGCGGACATGGTCACCTTCCTGCTCCTCAAGGACGCCATCCAGGCCGTCCTCGCGAACATGACCGCGCGCGAGGCCGGGATCATCACGCTGCGCTACGGCCTCATGGACGGACAGGCCAGGACGCTGGAGGAGATAGGGCAGGTGTACGGGGTGACACGCGAACGCATCCGCCAGATCGAGTCCAAGACGATGTCCAAGCTGCGCCACCCCTCACGCTCCGAGGCTCTCCGGGACTACCTCGACGTCAGCTGACCCCCGCGCAGACCTCTTGGCCGACGCGGCCGTTCGCCGGCCTCCGCACCCCGGCCACGGAGTGCGGGGTGGGCGCGGTCCGCGCGATGGCCGGGAACCTCATGAGGCCACCCGGTCGGCCGCCTCCTCGGCGTCGGGGTGGGCGAGGCCCAGGTGGTCGCGGAGGGTGGTGCCCTCGTACTCCTCACGGAACACACCGCGCTCCTGGAGCAGCGGGACCACGCTGTCGGCGAAGGTGTCGAGGCCGCCGGGGGTGAGGTGCGGGACGAGGATGAAACCGTCGGAGGCGTCGGCCTGGACGAAGTCGTTGATCGTCTCGGCGACGGTGGCCGGGGAGCCGACGAACGCCTGCCGGTTGCCGGTCTCGATGACCAGGTCGCGGATCGACCACTTGTTGGCGGCGGCCCGCTCCCTCCACTCCCGGGCGGTGGCCAGTGGGTCCCGGTACATCCGGACCTGGGCGCGGCCACGGGCGACGGTGTGCTCGCCGAGGTCGGGGTCGATGTCGGGGAGCGGTCCGTCCGGGTCGTACGCGGACAGGTCACGGTTCCAGACGAACTCCAGGTGCCGGATCGCCGTGGCACCGCTGACCTGCCGGCGACGCACCTCGCGGGAGAGTTCCTCCGCCTCGGCGTCCGTGTCCCCGAGGACGAAGGTCGCGGCGGGCAGGATCAGCAACTGGTCGCGCGTACGGCCGTGGCGGGCCAGCCGGCGCTTGACGTCCGTGTAGAAGGCCCGGCCCTCCTCGAGGGTGGCGTACCGGCTGAAGATCGCGTCGGCGTCGGCGGCGGCGAACTCGCGGCCCTCCTCGGAGTCCCCGGCCTGGAAGACGACCGGGCGGCCCTGTGGGCTGCGCGGGACGTTGAACCGCCCCTGGATGTCGAAGTGTCGGCCCTGGTGCACGAAGGCTCCGGCCCTGGCGTCGCGCAGGAAGGTTCCGGTCTCCTGGTCGGCGACGATCTCGTCCCCGTGCCAGGAGTCGAAGAGTTCGTTCGCGGTGACCAGGAACTCCTTGGCGCGGGAGTAGCGCTCCTCCTGCGGGAGGAACCCGCCGCGGCGGAAGTTCTCGCCGGTGAAGGCGTCCCAGGAGGTGACGACGTTCCAGGCGGCGCGTCCGCCGGAGAGGTGGTCGAGGCTGGCGAACTGGCGGGCGACCTCGTAGGGCTCGTTGAAGGTGGAGTTGATGGTGCCCGTCAGGCCCAGGTGTTCGGTGACGGCGGCGAGCGCGGTCAGGACCGTGAAGGTGTCGGGGCGTCCGACGACGTCCAGGTCGTAGATCTGTCCGCCCTGTTCACGCAGGCGCAGGCCCTCGGCGAGGAAGAGGAAGTCGAACTTGGCGCGCTCGGCGGTCCGCGCGAAATGCGTGAACGAGCTGAACTCGATGTGGCTGCCGGCCGCCGGGTCGCTCCAGACGGTGGTGTTGTTGACGCCGGGGAAGTGCGCCGCGAGATGGATCTGCTTGAGGGGCTTGTCCTGTGTCGTGCTCATGAGTGGGTCCCTCCGGCTCAGGCGGTGGCGGCGTAGCGGTTGGCGGGGCGGGCGAGTCCGAGCAGCCCGCGCAGGGTGTCGGCCTCGTACGACTGCCGGAAGGCGCCGCGGCGCTGGAGTTCCGGGACCAGGCCCCTGGTGATCGCCGGCAGGTCGTGGCCGGCGACGGCCGGGCGCAGCCGGAATCCGGAGAGCCCGGCCGAGTGCAACTCCTGGAGCAGGTCGGCGAGTTGTGCGGGGGTGCCGGTGAAGATCCGGGCGTCACTGGTGTACGGGTGGCCGGCGAGGGTGTCGAGGCGTTCACGGCGGGCCGACGCGGCTGCGGGGTCGTCGTCCAGGAACACCACCAGGTCGCCGAAGAGGTGGAGGGGTTCGCCGGAGCGCCCGGCCGCGTCCTGTTCGGCACGGACCGCGGCGACGATCGTGCGCGCCTGCTCGGCGTCGTGAGGAGTGACGTATCCGATGTCGGCGGAGCGGCCGAGCAGTCGGAAGGGCGCGCCGGTCACCGACTCGTGGGCGAGGGCGCTGACCGGGGGCTGGCCCTGCGGCGGGCGGGGGGTGATCGAGGGCCCCTTGACGCTGAAGTGCCGGCCCTCGAAGTCGACGTAGTGCAGCTTGTCGCGGTCGACGAAGCGGCCGGTGGCTACGTCACGGATCTCCGCGTCGTCCTCCCAGCTGTCCCACAGCCTGCGGACCGCCTCGACGTGGTCGGCGGCCTCGTCGAAGAGGTCGGCTGCCACCTCCCGCAGGGCGGGGCTGTCCAGGTCCTCGAGACGGAACGGGGGGAACTCGCGGCGGCCGAAGTGCGCGGCCTCGTTCTGACGCGGTGACACCTGCACCCGTACGCCCGCGCGGCCGGTGCTCACATAGTCCAGGGTGGCGATCGCCTTGGAGATATGGAACGGCTCCGTGTGGGTGGTCACCACGGTCGGCACCAGTCCTATGTGGCTGGTGAGCGGGGCGACGCGGGCGGCGATCAGGACGGCGTCCAGCCGTCCGCGCACCTGGTCCGTGCGGCCGTCGGGGCCGGTGAACTGCGAGGACTGGAGGCCGAGCGCGTCCTCGATGGTCACGAGGTCGAGCAGGCCGCGCTCGGCCTCGGTGATCAGATCCGTCCAGTACGCGGCGGTGAGCAGATCACGGGGGCGGGACACCGGCTCGCGCCAGGCGGCCGGATGCCAGCCGGCGCCGTCGAGCGCGACGGCGAGGTGCAGGGCGTCGGCGGAAGAGGGAGAAGAGGGGGCTGAAGGGGAGGCGGCGGGCAGCGGGGATGGGGATGACGAGGACACGAAAGGGGTGCCTTCCTGATCGACCGTACGAGGGCTCCTGCCCTCCGTGCGGAGGGCGGCGGCAGCGGGGTGACAGGTCAGGGACGACAGAGCGCGCCGGCCACGCGCTGCAGATCGATGTGCGGCCGGGAGTACAGATGGACACGGCGGCGCGGGGTGAGCACCATGACGCGGGGTGCGGACAGGACCGGCACGCCCGTCACCTCCGCCCTTCCCTGGCGGCGGGCCCGGGGGGCGCGCCGGCTTCGTGGTGTCCTCTCAAGCACAACGGACCGCCCGCGCAGTCTGTTCCGGCTCGGCGCCCGGAGTTCGGACCAGGAGGAAGTCCGTGCGGCGGCGCAGGGTGAAGCCGATCGACTCGTAGAGCCGGATCGCGCCGGTGTTGGTGGCGGCGGCGTGGAGGAACGGGGTGTCCCCGCGCCTCCTGATGCCGGCCGCGACCGCTCGGACCAGCCGGGTGGCCAGACCCTTGCCCCGGTGGCCGGGGGCGGTGCAGACCGCGCTGATCTCCGTCCAGCCGGGCGGGCGAAGGCGTTCGCCGGCCATGGCGATCAGTCGGCCGCGGTGGCGGATGCCGAGGTAGGTGCCGAGCGCGATGGTGCGCGGGAGGAAGGGGCCGGGTTCGGTCAGGGCGATCAGGTCCAGGATCTCCGGCACGTCGTCGGGCCCGAGGCGCACCGCGTCGGGTGCGTGTTCGGCGCGCAGCCCGGTGTCGACCAGTTGGACCCCTTGACCGCTGCGGACGGTCCGCCAGCCGTCGGGGGCGGACCCGGCGCCTGTGACGGGGGTGACGGTTCCCGGGCCGACGAGCGCGGCCAGGTCCGTCCAGGCGCGCGGGTCGGCGGGGTCCGCGAGGGCGGTGAACGGGGAGACGTCGACGGGGTAGCGGGCGGCGCGTCCCAGGCGCTCGGCGAAGGCGGCGTGCGGGCCGGTCAGCGCGGCCCACGCGGCGTTGTCGAGGAGGTGTGGTGGGACCGGGCCCCGGGACGGGGCCGGCCGGGCGGGGGATGCCATGAGGGTGTCGTATCTCCGTGGCGGTGCGGGGAGCGGCGGGTCAGGAGTTGTCGAGCGGCAGTCCCGGCGGGTTGACCCGGGAGGTGCCGACGGCCTCGTTGGAGAGGTTCCACGCGGCGAGCCACTTGGCGTACTGGCCGTTCTCGATCAGGTGGTTGATGGCGTCGGCGACCGGCTCGGCCAGCCCGCTGTCCTTCTTCGCGGTGGCGGCGATCAGCCCCTGGAGCGTCGCGCCCGCCCCGGAGAACGTGCCCGCGTTGCGCGTCGGTTCGGGAGACTTCGCCGTCTGGGTGATGTGGTACGCGATACCGGGGTTGGGCCCGAAGGAAGCGTCGATCTTCCCGCTGGACAGCGCGAGGGCGGTGGCGTTGTTGTCCTGGTAGTACTTGACGGTGAGCTTCTTGCCCTCCTTCGCCAGTTTCGCCTTCCACTCCAGCAGGATCTTCTCCTGGTTGGTCCCGGCGCTCACCGCGACGGTCCGGCCGGCCAGGTTCCGGTAGTCGCCGCCGAAGTTCCAAGTGCTCTTCTTGCGCACCTCGAAGGCGAGGTTGTCCTGCCGGTAGGAGGCGAACTCGTACTTCTTCTTGCGTTCCTCGGTGTCGGTGACGTTCGAGAAGGCGATGTCGACCTTGCCGCTGTCGATGCCGACGAAGAGGTTCTCCCAGGTCGAGTTCTTGACCTCGGGCTTCAGACCGAGGACAGCGGCGACCAGCCGCCCGAGGTCGGGTTCGGCGCCGGTGAGGGTCTTCTGGTCCTGCCCCACGTACGCCAGCGGCGGGAACCCGGCGGGCAGCGCACCGACTCCGATGACCAGCTTGCCGCTCCTGGCCACCGACTTGGGCAGTTCGGCGCTGATGGACCTGACCTCGGGCACCTTGAGATCGGTCCGCTGTGCGGCGCCGTTGGACAGCGCGCCCAGGGTGACGGTGCCGGGGGCCGCGTCGCCGGCCGTGGTGGCGGCGTCGCTCCGGCCCCCGCACGCGGCGAGCCCGGTGGCGAGGGTGGCGACGGCGGTGGACACGGCCAGGCCGCGGAGGAGTCCGGTGCGGAGGGTGCGACTTCGGGCAGCGGTACGGGCATCGGCATGGGTGCGCATGGTCGTCCTTGTCAGGTGTGCGGTGAGGGCGTCGTACGGATGGGCGGGTGAGCGGTGTCCGGGGGCGGGATCAGAGCACCTTGCTGAGGAAGTCCCTCGTCCGCTCGTGCGCCGGGTGGTCCAGCACCTGGGCGGGCGGCCCTTGTTCGACGATCCGCCCGGCGTCCATGAAGACCACCCGGTCGGCGACCTCGCGGGCGAAGCCGATCTCGTGGGTGACGATGAGGAGGGTGGTGCCACTGGTGGCCAGGTCCTTGATGACGGCGAGGACCTCACCGACCAGTTCGGGGTCGAGGGCGGAGGTGGGTTCGTCGAAGAGGATGACCCCGGGCCGCAGCGCGAGGGCGCGGGCGATGGCCACTCTCTGCTGCTGGCCGCCCGACAACTGTCGAGGAAAGGCGGCGGTTCTGTCGGCGAGCCCGACCCGGGCCAGCAGGGTGCGCGCCAGTTCCCGCGCTTCGGGCCTGCCCAGCCGCCCGGTGGCGACGGGCGCGGCCGCCACGTTGTCGAGCACCGTCAGGTGCGGGAACAGGTTGAAGTTCTGGAAGACGAAGCCGATCCGGCTGCGCTGGGCGAGGATGGCCCGCTCGCTCAGTTCCTTGAGCCTCTCGCCGTGCCGTCGCACGCCGATCGGCTCGCCGTTGAGACTGACATGGCCGATCTCGGGCTTCTCCAGGTGGTTGATCACCCTCAGGAGCGTGGACTTGCCGGAGCCGGACGGTCCGAGGACGACGGTGACCTCACCGGGCCGTACGGTCAACTTCACGCCGTCCAGCACACGTTGGGTCCCGTACCACTTGTGCACGTCATGGACCTCGACCGCCGCGGGCCGGACGTCGGACTGCTCCCTCACCTCGGCGGTCACCGGGCCGCCTCCTTCCGGACACGGTCCCGCAGGTCGCGCAGACCGGTACGGATCCTCTGCAGCGGGGTGGGTGGCAGGGTGCGCAGCGCGCCCCGCGAGTAGTACCGCTCGACGTAGAACTGGACGACCGACACCAGGCTCGTGAGGATCAGGTACCAGACGGTGGCGACCAGCAGCAGCGGAACGATGTCGCCGGGATAGGTGCTGCCCATGCTCTGCACCGAGCCGAACAGGTCGAGCAGGGAGACGTAGAAGACCAGCGAGGTGCCCTTGATCAGACCGATCAACTGGTTGACGTAGTTGGGCGTGATGGAGCGCAGGGCCTGCGGGAACACGATCCTCGTGAACTGGTAGCCCTTCGGCAGACCCAGCGCGGAGGCCGCCTCGTGCTGGCCCTGGTCGACGGAGAGGATGCCGCCGCGTACCACTTCGGCCGCGTACGCCGCTTCGTTGAGGCTCAGACCGACGACCGCGACGGCCATGTCGGTGGCGAGCCGGGACTCGTCGAACGTGAGGAAGGCGGGGCCGAACGGCACGCCGAGGCTCAGCGTCCGGTAGAGCGCGGAGAAGTTGTAGAGGAAGAGCAGGACGACGATCAGCGGCACCGACCGGAACAACCAGATGTAGACCCAGCTCACGGCACGCAGCACCGGACTCCGGGAGAGCCGTGCGAGCGCGAGCAGGATGCCGCCGAGCAGTCCCGACACGGCGCTGTAGAAGGTCACTTCGAGGGTGATGAGCAGGCCGTCGAGGATCGTGGGACGCAGGAACCAGTACTGGAACCTGTCCCACTGGAAGAACGGGTTGGTGGCCAGGCCGTGGACGACCTGCGCGACCAGGACCAGTACGACCGCCGAGACGAACCAGCGGCCGGGCCGGCGAAGCGGCAGCACCCGCTGCGCCGCGTACGGCCTCGGTTCGGCCACGGGAGCGGGAGGTGGTTCCGCCGTGCCCAACGGCACGGCGGAGCGGAGGGATTCACTCATGGAGGGCTCCTGGCGGCTCGGACTCCCCCGGCACGGCCCGTACGACGAGATGACGGGCACGCGCACGGGGGAACGAACCCGATGCGGGGACGAGGAGGGGGAGACCACCGGAAGTCGGCCGGTTCGACGGCGGCACACGGTGGTTCGGAGATCACAGACCCCGCGGTCGGACACCGAGGATCAAGGACCGGGGGTTCAGGGAACGGGAATTCAGCGACCGGGGTTCAGCGGCCGGCGGCCGGCGAAGGGGTGCGTCAGCCCTGACAGAGACAGCGGGCGCGGGGAGAGGGACAACACCCTGCCGTACGGGCGCCGCCGCCGTGGGCGAGGTGCCGCGCGGGGCGACGGTTCATGAGCACGCGGTCGCGGCCGTGGGACCGCGAGGCGGTCTTCCCCCGGGCTGCGTACATCGCGGTCACCGTCACCGTTCCGGCCCGTGGGCCCTCGTGCCGACCGGAGTTGTTCCGGTCCGATGCGGCGTAAGTTAGGCACGGCCCCGAACGGATGTCAACGCTCGGCAGCCCGGATGACCACGTGGTGAGACCGCGCGGGCGCCTTCTTGACGGGCCCACGGAGCGGGCCGAGACTGACGGGGACGGTCACGATTGTCAGCGCCCTTCGCACGGTTCCTTCCGTGCCGAGCGGTTGATCGGCCCCGGCCCGCTGACAGGCAACCCTTCCACCGCGACGGGGTGCCCCGGGTGACGACCGGGTCCCGCCGGAGCGGCGGGGCAAGCGTGGTCTCGCCTCTCGCGAGCCCCGGACACGGGAGCGACGGGAATGACCGGAAAGGGCACGAACGGTCTGACCAGGCGCCTGCACATCGATCTGCTGCGGGTCTCCAGCGCCTACTAGTCCACGGTCCGGACGGTACGTCAGCGCAGTCACTCCGTTTCCGCCGCTGCCGCCCCCGGGTGGCGGGGCTTCGCCGTCCCCTGGAGAGTCATGCCCGAGACAGTCTCGCTCAGTCCGACCGCCGCCGCCTCCCACCCCTGCCCCTCGGCCTCACCCGCTGCGGGGTCGCTCGTCGCCGCGCCTCCTCGGGTTGCGGCCCCCTCGCGTGGACACCGCATCCGCAGTCGCATCGGTGTCGGTCCGGCCGGCGGCTTCTATCCCGCGCCGCACCGCTATCAGCTGTACCTCTCCGAGGGCTGTCCGCGCTCGCTGCGCGTCTCGATCACCCTCGGGCTGCTGGGGCTGCGCGACTCGGTCACCAGCACGCTCCTGACGGGGCCCTCCGGGACACCGGACGCCCGCGCCGCGCTGCGGGCCGCGTACGAGGCGACCTGGCACCACTACGACGGTCCGCTCACCGCGCCGGCGCTGTGCGACCGCTGGAGCGGACGAGTCGTCAGCAATCACACCCCCGACATCCTGCGCGACCTCGGTGAGCTTCCGGGCCGCCGCGGTGGCAACGGACTCCCCCGGCTGCACCCACCGTTCCTCGCCGCGGACATCGACACCTTCCGTGTCTTCCTGGACCGGAACCTCGCTCCGGTCGCCGGGTCGACGGCGCGGTCCGCCGCACTCGACTCGCTGGATCGGCAACTCGCCGCCCACGAGCATGCGTTGGGCGACGAGTTGACGGCCGCCGACGTCGACCTGTGGGTGGCCCTCACCACCCTCGGCACGGAGGACGTCCTCTCCCCCTACGGCCGTCTGCGGGACTACGTCCACCGGCTGAGCGCCCGTCCGGCCTTCCGCCAAGCGGTACGCCGGGTCTGACGGGCCGTCGGGCGTCTCCCCGGACGGCCGGGCCCGCGCCCACGGCAAGGCCGCGGCGGACAGCCCCCGGCCACTCGGGGGTCGTCCGCCGTTTCGTCCTCGGCCCGCCGGCCAGGAGGCGCCGGCGGGAACCGTACGACATCGGCCGCCGTGTCCGACGGACCATGGAGCAGGGTCACCACCTGCCGCCGCGCCGACGGCGGGCGGTGATCCGTCGGCTCAGCCCTTGACGCGGGTGAACACGAGTGTGCCGACGACGGTGGTCAGTCCGCGGAGCATGCCCATCTGGTTCCAGCCCATGTCGAACTGGTCGCGGTCGACGGTGAACTCCGTCGCGAGGGTGACGTCTTCGGCGCTCGCCGCGGTGACCCGGGCGACGACGGGCTGCGGCCGGGTGACGCCGCGCACGGTCAGCTGCCCGGTGACCTCGACGGTGTCGTTCTGGGCGACCACCGCGTTGTCCACCGCGAAGGTGATCGTGGGGTGCCGCTCCACGTCGAAGAGGTCGGCCGAGCGGAGGTGCTTGTCACGCTTGCCGTTCTTGGTGTCGAGAGACGCCGCGTCCAGGGTGACGGTGCCGCGGGCGGTCCCGTCGGCCTGTACCTCGCCCTCCCCGGTGACAGCGGCGAAGACGCCCTTCACCGTGACCAGACCCCACATCGTCTTGTGCCGGATGACGACGCTGGTGCGGGCGGGGTCGAGCTGCCACAGGCCGGTTTCGACGGCGACGGTCATGAGAGTTCTCCAGACGCTTAACGGTTACAGGTGAGGCGCGGGCCGTGGGACAACCAGAAGTCATCCAAATTTGGACGATCACAGGCTAGCCCGTTCTTCAAATTTGGACAACCGGTAGAATCTGACACCATGGCCGACTTTCTCGCCCCCGCTGACCTGCCCGAACACGAGTCGGGCTGCGACGACGGCCTGCTGCCTACCGAACTGCGGTCCTGGATGCGGCTGCTCGCGGCGGCCGGGGCGATCGAGCAGCAGTTGCGCGCTCGCGTCAAGGACGCCCTCGGCGTCTCGCACGACGAGTTCCTGGTGCTGTGCCTGCTGGCCGACCAGCCCGGATCCAGCCTCCGCATGACACGGATCGCCGAGCTGCTGGGCCGCCCCAAGACGCGGCTGACCTACCAGGTGGCCTGTCTGCAGCACGCGGGACTGATCACGCGGCGCTCGGCGTGCGGGGACAAGAGGGGTATCGAGGTGGCGCTCACGGAGAAAGCGCGCACACTGCTGCGCGAATCCTCGCGCCCGCTGGCCGACGCCGTCTCACAGGCCATCGCCCGAACGGCCTGCGCGCAGCGGTTCGAGCAGCTGCACGACTTGTTGCCGCCCGCCGAGGCCCCCGGCGACGGATCGTGAAGCGGGGCGGCCCGAGAAGACCGTGAGCGGAACGGCCCCCAAGGCCGGCTGAGGGACCGCCCCGCGACGACCTCGCAGGTCAGAAGCCGGGGAAGACGCGTCGCAGATCGTCCAGCGTGAGTGCGTCCCCCTTCAGGTTCACCTCGGCCGGGGTGTGGTCGGGGGCGTGACGGCCGGTGACGAGCCGCAGCCACCACTCGGCCGGGGCGCTCAGCACGGCGTCGGGCTCGGCGGGCTCGTCGACGAGCGCGACCGAGTCACCCAGCTCGAGCCCGAACGCACGCACCGGAGACACCGTGCGCACCGCGACACGGGCGTGGCGACCGCCCAGGGCGTCGGCCTTGCCGAGAAACCCTATGAGCAGACCGGCCTGGGCCAGGAGCGGCTCGATCGCCACCGGCAGCAGCACCGCCGTCGGGTCGAAGGCCACCTCGACGTCCCAGGTGTGGTGGGCGAACTCGCTGAGCCGAAGGCCCGCCAGCGTCGCGACGTCCACGGGTGCCGGCAGGAAGCCGAGTTCCACGCGGAGTTCCTCACGGACCCGGGGGTCGAGCGCCTCGTAACCGCGCACGAGCCGCTCATCGGCGTCGACGAAGCCCTCGGCGCGCTCGGCCGGGGACATCGCGTCCCAGCGAGCCCACACCGACTTGTTGAAGTCGCCGTCCCGCGGCCCGGTGCCGTCCAGCGCGCCCTCCAGCGAGGCGCGGCCGATCTCCGCGCCGCTGCCCAGATGGCTGAGGACCTGGGAGACGTCCCACTCCGAAGCGCCCGAGCGCCGGGTGAGGTCGGCGGTGGCGAGCCCGTGCACCACGGAGGTCAGGTAGTCGTGTCCGGCACGCAGCGCGGCGATGGTCTGGTCGGCACGGTCGGTCATGTTTCGGCTCCCGGGAGGGGTGGGATGGTGCGGGAACCGTACCCAGGACCGTCGCCGTCGAAGACGGTGGGGCAACGGCGTCGTCCGTCGATCCCGAGCGGCTCGTCCGCGCGCCGGCCGGCCAGGGGCTCCCCCGCGCCGGCCGGCCGAGCGGCCGCACGCTCACGCGACCGGCGACCACGGCCGGGGTGCGCGCCCTCCCCCCACAGCCTGCGTGCCCCCGTCCCGCACCCGGCGAGTCGTCGAACACGGGGTCGCCGCACCCCGCATCCTGGCCTGACGGGCGCCTCCCACCCGGCCCCGTCCCTCCCGCGCCGCCCCGACCTACGGAGGACCATGGCCGCCGACAGCGCGCCCGCTCCCGACCGAGCCCCTGTCCCGGCCCGTGCCACCGCGCTCCTGCGGCGCCCCAGGCTGTGGCTGTTGCCGACCGTGCTGAGCGGGCTGCTCGCGCTGCTGCTGGCCCTCCTCTACATGGGCGGCGTCGTCGATCCGGACGGAGCCCTGCGCGACCTGCCCATCGGCATCGTCGACACCGACCAGGGCGAACCGCTGCCCGGACAGACGGCGAACCTGGGAGCGCAGCTCACCCGCGCGGTCGTCGCCGACACCTCCGGCAGGGCGGGCTGGCAACGGCTCACCCGCGCCCAGCTCCAGGACGGGCTCGCCTCCGGCAAGATCTTCGGCGCCCTGGTCGTCCCCGCCGACTTCACGGCCTCCGTCGCCGCGCTCACCAACTCGAACGCGACGGCCCGGCCGACGCTGACGGTGCTCACCAACCCGGGACTGGGCAGCCTCGGCTCCTCACTGGCGAGCCGGATCGCCCAGCAGACCGCCCGACAGGCCTCGCTGACCATCGGCAAGCGGCTCACGGCCTCCCCCGCCGCGGGGGCCGACTCCACGGCCCGTCTGCTGCTGGCCGACCCGGTGACGGTCACCACCCAGGTCGGCCACCCCATCGGTGAGCGCAGCGGCCTGGGCCTGACCGCGTTCTACTACACGCTGCTGCTGGTCCTGGCCGGGTTCCTGGGGGCGAACGTCATCAACAACGGCGTGGACACCGCGCTCGGTTACGCCGACAACGAGATCGGTCCCTGGCACACCCGCCGCCCCACCGTGCCCGTCAGCCGTACCCAGACACTGCTGCTGAAGATGGGCATGACCGCCGGTGTCTGCGTCCTGACCACCACGCTGGTGATGGTCGCCACCCTCGCGATCCTCCGCATGGACGCCTCCCACCTGCCGCTGCTGTGGATCTACTCCTACTGCGCGAGCGTCGCGGTCGGCCTGGGCGTCCAGGCCGTCAACGCGGCCTTCGGCGGGATCGGCCAGCTCGTGTCCATGTTCGTGTTCATCGTGCTCGGCCTGCCCTCCTCCGGATCGACCGTCCCCCTGGAGGCCGTCCCGGCCTTCTACCGCTTCCTGAGCGTCTTCGAGCCGATGCGCCAGCTCGGCGGTGGTGTCCGCGCCATCCTCTTCTTCGACGCGCGCGCCGACGCCGGTCTCGCCCGCGCCTGGCTGATGATCGCGATCGGCACGGCCGTCGCCCTGCTCTTCGGACTGGCGATGACCCGCTACTACGACCGCAGGGGCCTGCACCGGCTCACCCCGCAGCCGGCCTGAGCGGGCCCGGGGAGGACCACCATCAGGGCCGGGCAGGGCCACGGCCGCCGCGTTCGTGCGCGCCCGCGGCCGAGGGGCCGTGCCGGAGCCGGGACGACCGGCCCCGGCGCCCCGCCCTCGTCACCGGTGGCCGCCGGCCCTGTCCCCCGTGCCCGCCGCTCGTCCGGGTACGGGGGCGAGCAGGAGGTTGGGGTCGGTGGCCGTCGTGTACGCGGCGCTGAGGACGTAGAGGGTGCCGCGGCGCAGCGCGACCGAGGTCGGGTTCTGCAGTCCGTCCGCGGCGGTGAGGACGGTCGAGGAGGTGCCGTCCGGCCGGATGCGCACGACCGTGCCGGGGCCGTCGAGCGCCGCCAGGATCTCGTCGCCGCGGCCGGTGAAGGCGAAGTCGTCGATACCTGTCAGACCCGTCGCCGCGGTGCGCACCGGTCCGGGCCGGTTGCCGGGCCCGAACGGGATGCGCAGGACGGTCCCCCGGTCGAGGTCGGTCGCCCACAGCGCGCCGCGGTGGATCTTCAGGCCGTTGACGCCGAGGAAGCCGGCCGCGGCGAGTTCGGGTGCGGCGGACCAGGTGACGGGGGCACCGCCCGCGGTGGGCACGGTGCGAATCTCTCCCCGTACGGAGTCGGCGATGTAGAGCCGGTGGTGGTGCTCGTCCAGTGCCAGTCCGTTGGGCAGGCCGTCGGCGGGGAGCGCCGCGACGCGGTGCGGGGTGCCGCCCGGACGCAGCCGCCACACGCCGGTCAGGTCCGGGGTGCCGCTCGCGTAGAGGAAGTACAGCGTGCCGTCGTGGGCCCGGACGATGCCCGTGGTCAGGGCGAAGCCGAGGGCCGGGGTGTGGACGCCGCCGTCGGCCGGTGCCGGCAGGGTGGCCAGGACGCGGATCCCGCCGGTCGGGCTGACGGCGGCCACCTGACGGGCGGCCGCGAAGGTGACGTCGGCCGTGCCGTCGGGCTCCAGCGCGATGTTCTCCGGCATCTGCCCCCGTGCCAGGTCGAAGTGCGCGGCGATACGGGGTGCCGCGACCGGCGCTGTCCCGGCCGGTCCCGTCGCGGCCGCGGCCGAGATCTGGGTGAGGGCGGCGACCGCGGTCGTCGCGGCGAGGGTGACGGCACAGGCCAGTACGGCGAGTTTGTCTCTCATGTCCTTCGGATTCCTTCGCAACGGTTTTCGGGCGCACGGCATCGCGTGCGCGGTACGGGTGGACGGACGGAAGGTGGATGTGTCCGGACTGCCGGGCGCCGGGAACCGCGGACGTCCGGTTTCCCGGAAGGGAGGAAGTGAGGGAGGGACGGCGCGATCTACGCCGGGGCGTGCCCCGGGGACCGGACGGGGCGGGTCCTCTGCCGGTCGGCCCTGGCGCTGTGCACGAGGAGCGTCATGGCGGCCCGTGACGGCGAGTCCGCCTCGGTGGTCGCGACGACGACGGTCAGTCCGTCCTCGGCGTGCAGCGTCTGCTGGACGACGTCCATGGCGCCCACCAGCGGATGCCGCATCCCGTAGCCGACGGCCGCACCGGACTTGACCCGGTGGTCCGCCCACATCGAGGCGAACTCCGGGCTGCCGAGCGTCAGTTCACCGACGAGCGAGGCGAGCGCCGGGTCGTCGGGAAACCGCCCGGACGTCAGCCGCAGGGCGCCCACAACGGCTCTGGCCTTGGCCGGCCAGTCCACGTAGAGATCACGGGTGTGGGCGTCCAGGAACACCAGGCGCGCCATGTTCGGCCGCTCCCCCGGCCGGTCCGGTGCGGCCGGATCGAGGTGACCGGCGTACAGCGCGTGACCGGCGCGGTTCCAGGCCAGGACGTCGCCGCGCCGCCCCAGCACCACCACGGGTACGTCGTCCAGTGCGGCCGTCAGCTGCGCGAGCGCCGGTGACACCCGTTCCGGCGCGGGCCGGCGTGTGCGGGGCCGTCGCCGCGCGCCCGCGGCCAGTTCGAGCAGGTGCCGGCGTTCGGCCTCGCCCAGCCGCAGCGCCTGGGCGATCGCCTCCAGGACCTCCGGGGAGGCGTTGGACTGTCCCTGCTCCAGCCGCGCGTAGTACGACTGGCTGACCCCCGCCAGCCGGGCCAGTTCCTCGCGCCGCAGCCCGGGGACACGGCGTGGGTCGCCGTAGGTCACCAGGTCGACGTCCTCGGGCCGCACCTGGGAACGGCGGGCCCGCAGGAACTCACCGAGCTGTCGTTTTCCGTCCATGCCCCGAGTATTGGACTCCACGGCACCGGTGGACCACACCCTGTCCGGGATACCCGGGCGGGCCGCGGCCGGGGCCCCTGGGGCGTGGCCGCCGTGTCGGCGTCGGTGTCAGGTCGTCGCGTCCCGGTGTCCGCGCCAGGCACCGTGCGCGTACCCAGGATGGCAGCATGACCCGCGTCGCCTCGTTCCCCTGCCCGCTCCCCGGAGGTCCGTCCGATGACCGAGCTTCCGCTCGCCGGCATCACCGTCGTCAGTGTCGAGCAGGCGGTGGCGGCGCCCTTCGCGACCCGTCAACTGGCCGACCTCGGCGCGCGGGTGATCAAGGTGGAACGCCCGGGAGAGGGCGACTTCGCCCGCCGTTACGACACCACCGTGCACGGTGAGTCCAGTTACTTCGTCTGGCTCAACCGTTCCAAGGAGTCACTGACCCTGGACCTGAAGTCGGCCCGGGGGCGCGACGTCCTGGAGCAACTGCTCGCCGGCGCCGACGTGTTCGTACAGAACCTGGCGCCCGGAGCGGCCGCCCGGCTCGGCCTCGACGCCGCGTCGCTGCGGGAGCGGCATCCGTCGCTGATCCCGTGCACCATCACCGGTTACGGCTCCGAGGGGCCATGGGCGGAGCGCAAGGCGTACGACCTGCTCGTGCAGTGCCAGACGGGCCTGGTCTCCCTGACGGGGAACGAACACGGTGCCGCCCGCGCCGGGGTGTCGGTCGCCGACATCGCCGCGGGCATGTACGCCTACTCGGGCGTCCTCACCGCCCTGTTCACCCGCGCCACCCGGGGCGTCGCCCGCGCGGTGGAGGTCTCCCTCTTCGAAGCGCTCGCCGAGTGGATGAGCCAGCCCGCCCTCTACACGGCCCACGGCGGCACCCAGCCGCCGCGGATCGGAACCCGGCACGCCACCATCGCCCCCTACGGCACGTTCGGGGCGGCCGACGGCGAGGACGTGCTCCTCTCCATCCAGAACGAGCGTGAGTGGGCCGCGCTGTGCGAGCGGTTCCTGGAACGCCCGGACCTCGTCGCCGACCCGCGTTTCGCCACCGGTCCGGACCGGGTGGCCCACCGCGACGCGATCGACGCGATCGTGGCCGAGCGGTTCCGCGCGCTGGACGGCCGGGCGGCGCGCGAGCTGCTGGACGCGGCGGGCATCGCCAACGCCGGCGTCAACTCCGTCGAGGAGTTCCTCGCCCACCCGGTTCTCCGGGAACGCGGCCGCTGGCGCGACGTACAGGTGCCCGGAGCCGTGGTGCCCGCGCTCCTGCCGCCCGTGGACCTCGAGGGCGTCGATCCCCGTATGGACGCGGTACCCGCCCTCGGCGAGCACACCGAGAGGATCCTTGCCGCGCTGGGGCGCAGCGCGGCCGACATCGCCGCCCTGCGGGCCGACGGCGTCGTCTGAACCGCCGGGGCACCGGGGGGGCGTCCGCCCGGCCGACAGCTCCGTCGCCGCGGGCGGCCCGTCGTCGTGGTCAGCCGACGCCCGCCGCGTCCAGCAGCAGTGTCACGGTCGTCGTGGCCAGGCCGTCGTCCAGGGTCTCGATACGGGACCCGGCACGGGCGCTCGCGCCGTCGAAGACCAGCATCAACTGCCGGGCGAGGAACGCCGCGTCACGCGCGCCCCCCAGCTCGGCCTCGGCGCGGAACATCTCCTGGAGGCGGCCCTTGGCCGTTCCGGCGACCACGCTCGCCGGGTGCTCGGGGTCCTTCAGCTCGACCAGCGCGGCCAGGAAGGGGCAGCCGCGGTACTCGGGGCGCGTGGACAGGTGCTCCATCCGCTCGAAGACGCGCAGGATCCGCTCGCGGGGTGTTCCGTCGACCGCCGAGGGGGGCGACAGCTGCTCCTCGTGGAGGGGGATCCGGCGTTCGAGACTCGCCGCCAGGACCTCGTCCTTGCCGGCGAAAAGCTGGTACATCGACCGCTTCGAGACACCGGCCGTCCTGCAGAGCGCCTCGATACCCACGGAGACGCCCTCGCTGTAGAAGAGGTCGGCCGCGGCGTCCAGCAGCCGGTCCCTCGTGGACGCCTTGTCTGTAGTGGCCATACGGGAAGGCTACCGCGCGGGAACACAGCGGGGAAACCGATCGGTCTACCGTGGGTGAGTGGGCGTCGTCACATGCGCCGGGGCACAGGTGACAGATGACTGAGCAAGCGCTTGGATAGTCATGTTCGCAGAGTGCGCCCGCCCTCGCCCGCACCGCACTGGAGGCCCCGTTGCTGTTCACGTCCGTCGACGATGTCTCCGCGCGCCTCGCCGAGACCGGCTATCTGGCGTCGCCCGCGGTCGCCACCACCGTCTTCCTCGCCGACCGCCTCGGCAAGCCCCTGCTGGTGGAGGGCCCCGCCGGGGTCGGCAAGACGGAGCTCGCCAAGGCCGTCGCCCAGGTAGCCGGGGCCCGGCTGATCCGGTTGCAGTGCTACGAAGGGGTCGACGAGTCCCGGGCGCTGTACGAGTGGAACCACGCCAAGCAGCTGCTGCGCATCAGCGCGGGCCGCGACGAGACGTGGGACGAGGCCCGCACGGACATCTTCAGCGAGGAGTTCCTGCTGCCCCGGCCGCTGCTGACCGCCATCCGCGGCGACGGCCCCAAGGTGCTGCTGATCGACGAGACCGACAAGGCAGACGTCGAGGTGGAGGGTCTGCTGCTCGAGGTGCTCAGCGACTTCCAGGTCACCGTCCCCGAGCTGGGCACGATCACCGCGACCAGCCGGCCCTTCGTGGTGCTCACCTCGAACGCGAGCCGCGAGCTGTCCGAGGCACTTCGCCGCCGCTGTCTCTTCCTCCACATCGGCTTCCCGGAGGAGGAGTTGGAGCGCCGCATCGTACGGCTGAAGGTGCCGGGCCTCGACGAGGCGCTGACACGGTCGGTGGTCCGGGTGGTCGGAGCGCTGCGCGAGATGGACCTGCGGAAGGTCCCGTCGGTCGCCGAGACCATCGACTGGGCGCGCACCCTGCTCGCGCTCGGCGCCGGCACCCTCGACGAGTCCGTCGTACGCGACAGCCTCGGCGTGCTCCTCAAGCACCAGGACGACATGCTCAAGGCGGCCGCCAAACTCGATCTGGACGCCATGTGAACGCGCCGGCCGGAGTGACGCGACGGCTGACGGAACTCGTAGGCGCGCTGCGCTCGCACGGCGTACGGATCGGCACCGGCGAGACGGTGGACGCCGCCCACGCCATGGAGGCGCTCGGCCTGACGGACCGGGAACGGCTGCGCGAGGGTCTCGCCGCCGCGTTGCTGCACAGCACGGCGCAGCGCCGGGTCTTCGATCCGGCCTTCGACCTGTACTTCCCGCGGATCGTCGGGGTGCCGGAATCCGGCGCGGCGGGCGCCGGTCCGCCCGCCGCCGACCGGGCGGAGCTGCGGGACCGCCTCGCGGCCGCGCTCGCCGACAACGACACGGCCCTGCTGGCCCGGCTCGCGGTGGAGGCGGTGGACGGCTTCGGCGGATACGGTTCCTCGCCGGGGTCGGACGGCTGGTCCTCGTACCAGACGCTCGACCGGCTGCGGCCGCAGACCCTGATGGCGCGCGCCCGTGACGACGTCCGGGCACGGACCGGTGCGGCCGGGTTCACCGACCGGCTGCTGGAGGACGAGATCCGGCGGCGCATCGAGGTCTTCCGCGCCCTGGTCGCCACGGAGGCGAGGCGCCGGGTCGCCGAGCGGCGCGGCCGGGACGAGACCGCCCGGCGCGCGGTGGCCCCGACGGTCGACCGGGTGGACTTCCTGTTCGCGGGCCGGGAACGGCTCGCCGAGCTGCGCGCGGTGGTTCAGCCGCTCGCGCGCAAGCTGGCCACCCGGCTCGCCGCCCGCCGCCGGCGTGCCGCCCGGGGCACCATCGACCTGCGGCGGACACTGCGCGCGTCGTTGTCGACCGGTGGGGTGCCGATGCGGCCCGTGCTGCGCAGGCGGCGGCCCGTCCGCCCCGAACTGGTGCTGCTGTGCGACGTGTCGGGGTCGGTGTCGGGCTTCTCGGACTTCACGATGCTGCTGGTGCAGGCGCTGCACGACCAGTTCAGCAAGGTACGGGTGTTCGCCTTCGTCAACCGGACCGACGAGGTGACGGGGCTGCTCGTGCACGGGGCGGCCGACCCGGAGGGGCTGGGTGCCCGGATCCGGGCGGAGGCCACGCTGACGGGCTGGCACGGCAGCAGCGACTACGGCGTCGCGTTCGGCGAGTTCACCGAGCGGTACGCCGACGCGGTGGGTACGCGCTCGACCGTGTTCGTCCTCGGTGACGCCCGTACGAACATGGGCGACCCGAACCTGCCGGCCGTACGGCGCCTGTGCGAACGGGCCCGGCGCGTCCACTGGCTGAACCCCGAGCCCCGGTCCCAGTGGGGCACGGGCGACTCCGCGGCGCCCGAGTACGCAGGACTCGTCGAGATGCACGAGTGCCGCAACGCCCGGCAGCTCGGCGACCTGATCGGCCGCCTGCTGCCGGTCTGAGCGGCGGTCCGGGCCGCGTCCGCCCGCTCAGGCCAGGAGCTGCGGGTACATGACGGCGACGTCCGCGGAGAGCTGGGCCTTGACCTGCCGGGTGAGGTCGTCGGCGAGCACCTCGAAGGCGCCGGACGCGATGCCGTCGAGGGCCTGCGCCGCGACGGCCTCGGGGGACGACTTCGGCGCGTCGACGTGCGCGGCCATGTCCGTGTCGACGTAGCCGACGTGCAGTCCGGTGACCTCGATGCCGCGCGGCTTCAGGTCCAGGCGCAGGGAGTTGGTCTGCGACCAGAAGGCGGCCTTGGACGCGCTGTAGGAGCCCAAGAGGCCGATCCAGGAGAGCACCGAGTGGACGTTGAGGATGTGGCCGCCGCCGTTGCGCTCGATGACCGGGACGAGCGCGCGGGTGACGAGGAGCGGCCCGTAGAAGTTCGTCTCGAACTCGCGGCGGACGTCCTCGACGGGGGACTCGAGGAAGTTCGCGTTCAGGGAGGCGCCGGCGTTGTTGATCAGGAGGGTGACGTCCTGCGCCTGCTCGGCGGCCGCGGCGACGGACGCGGGGTCGGTCACCTCCAGGGCCAGCGGCACCGCGTCGGGGTGGGTGACGGTCCGCGGGTCGCGTGCGGTGGCGTACACCTTCTTGGCGCCGCGCTCGTAGAGGCCCTGGACGAGTGCCCGGCCGATGCCCCGGCTGCCGCCGGTGACCAGGGCGACGGAACCTTCGATGGATGTCATGAGAACTCCCGAAAATGAGAAACCGATCGGTTTACCTATCCGGGCCAGAGTAAACCGATCGGTTTCCAAGGGCAAGCCGAACACGGCCGCGTGGTCCGCTCCCCCGCGGACACGACGACGGCCGGGAACGGCTCGCGGCCGCCGACGGGCGGTGCGAGGCGTTCCCGGCCGTGCCCGGTCCACCGGGGATGACCGGAAAGGCGAGGGAGGCGTCCCCCGGTCAGGTCGTCGCGGCGTCCGCCTTCTCCTCGGCCCTCTCCCCCGCGGGTCCGGTGACCTCTTCGGTGGCCCCCGCGACGGCGGGTCCGGCCACGGCTCCGGCGGCCTCTCCGGTCACCGGCCCCGCCGGCGCGGCCTCGTGGTCGGTCACGCGCACCGGCGTCGCGCCCCGGGTCAGGCCGACCAGCGCGACCACCACGATCAGCACGAACGCGGCACCGGCGATCGCGAAGCTCAGGGTGAACTGGCTCTCGGCAGGCAGCGCGGGCACCCCGGCCGGCAGGTGCGCGATCGTCCTGGACGCCAGCAGGGAGGTGATCACCGCGCTGGCGATCGCGCTGCCGACGGAACGGGAGATGGAGTTGAGGCCGTTGGCGATGCCGGTCTGGTGGTGCGGAACGCTCGCCACGATGAGGGCGGGCATGGCCGCGTACCCGAAGCTGATGGCCACGCCGATCAGCAGGCCCGCGAGGATGACCGAGGCGGAGGTGTCGTGCGCGGCGGTCAGCCACGCGAATCCGGCGACACCGAACACGGCGCCGATGGCCAGCGTGAACCGCGCCCCGATCCGTCCGACCAGGATCCCGCCGAACTGCGCGGCGAGCAGCGAGACGACCGTGGTGGGCAGCAGGTACTCGACGGAGGCGCGCAGCACCGAGGCGCCGAACCCGTACCCCGTGAGCCCCTTCGGCATCTGCGCCAGATAGGCCACGCCGATGAACTGGGAGAACATCGCGAACCCGAGGAACAGACCGGCGAGGTTCGTGAAGAGCACCGGCCGATGGGCGAACATCCGCATGTCCACCATCGGCCCGCGGACCGTCCGCTCCACGAACACCCAGACGGCCGCCATGACCACGGCCGCGACGAACAGACCGATGGTGCGCGCGGAGGACCAGCCCCACTCGTGTCCCTGCGAGATCGGCAGCAGGAGCAGGACGAGCAGCGCGGCGAGCGTCACCGCGCCGAGCCAGTCGGTACGGCCGCCGGTCGTCGAGCGCGAGGCGGGAACGCGCAGGATGACGCCGACGAGGGCCACGACGGCGAGGGCCACGGCGAGCCAGAACACCCGGTGGTAGTCGGGATCCGCGCCCCGGGTGAGCAGTCCGGCCGCCACCAGGGCGAATCCGCTGCCGACGGCGAGCGTTCCGCTGACCATCGCCATCGCGCCGTGCAGCTTCGCCGGAGGCATCTCCTCCCGCAGCACCGAGAGGGCGAGCGGGAAGATCGCGGTGGCCGCGCCCTGGAGCACCCGGCCGACGATCAGCCACAGCAGCGACGTGGTGGTCGCGGCCAGCACCGAACCGGCGATCATCAGCAGCAGCACGCCGATCAGCGTGGGCTTCTTGCCGTGCATGTCGCCGAAGCGGCCGAGCAGCGGGGTGAAGACCGCGGCGGACAGCAGGGTCGCGGTGGTGACCCAGCTGACGTTCGCGGTACTGGTACCGAGATCGCTCTGGATGATGCTCAGGATCGGTACGACGAGGGTCTGCATCATCGAGACGATCATGGCCGCGAGGCCG
The DNA here is from genome assembly GCF_042887295.1 of Streptomyces sp. NPDC057950. Classification (NCBI taxonomy): domain Bacteria; kingdom Bacillati; phylum Actinomycetota; class Actinomycetes; order Kitasatosporales; family Streptomycetaceae; genus Streptomyces; species Streptomyces sp. NPDC057950. The sequence goes on along the minus strand of NZ_JBHVPP010000009.1, from coordinate 281,530 downwards.
AGGACCAGGACCAGCGAGAGGTCGCCTGCGCGGCGTCCGGGCGCCACGCGATCGGAGGGTGTCACGGCGTTCTTCCTTCGGAGCAAATTCTTGGGAGCCATACAAAGCTGCAAGCTGTTGAAGATTGAGGTCTTCAAGTAACCGGACAGAGGTAAGCATCGAAGGTTGAGGTAGTCAAGTTTCAGGTACGCTGATCCCATGTCCGCGACATCTGGAACGAGCCGCGCCACCGAGGCGCCGGACGGCGGGCACCCCGGCGTCACCCATGCCGTGCTGCTCGACACCCTCTGGGCGTCCATGGTCAGCCTCTACGCGGATCTCACCACCGCCGCCGCCGCGCACGGTCTCACCTACAGCCAGGCCAAGGCGCTCAACGTGCTGCGCCAGGGTCCCGCCCCCATGCGGTCCCTCGCGGACACGCTCCGCTGCGACGCGTCGAACATCACCGGGATCATCGACCGCCTGGAGGCCCGCGGTCTCGTCCACCGCGAGGCCAGCCCCACCGACCGCCGCGTGAAGAACGTCATCCTCTCGGAGGAGGGCGCGGCCGTCGTGGCGCGCGTCCGGGACGGGATGCACGCCACCCACCAGGCACTGGGCGCGCTGAGCGACGACGAGCGGGCCACCCTCGACAACCTGCTCTCGCGACTGTTCCGGGCCGACGGGAATCACTCCTGAGCGTCCGGCGACGCGGCCGACCCCGGAGACCCTTGTCGCGGGAGCCGGGGTCGGTGATCCGGGGTCGGTGATCCGGGATCGGTGATCCGGGATCGGTGATCCGGGATCGGTGATCCGGGATCGGTGTTCCAGGGTCGGTGTTCCAGGGTCGGTGATCCGGAATCAGTGATCCGGAGTCAGTTACCGGGAGTCCGGGACCCAGGGCCCTGACGGAGTCAGACCGTACCGAGGGCCGCCCGCAGGGTGGTGATCGCCTGGCCGATGGCGGCTTCGGCGGCGTGTGTTCCACGCAGGGCGTTGAGCATCACGAAGTCGTGGATGATGCCCTGATAGCGGACCGCGGTGACGGGGACGCCGGCTTCGCGGAGCTTGTCGGCGTAGGCCTCGCCCTCGTCGCGCAGGACGTCGGCCTCGCCGGTGACGACGAGCGCGGGGCCCTCGCCATCGGTGACGCCATGGGTCTGACCCCCGAGCAGGACGCCACGGCCAAGCACCTCCTGCGCCTGCTCACCGCCAACGTCGCGGAGCGCTGAGCGGCCTCCCGGTCCCGAAAAATTCTGGCCTGTTCTTTACCACCGAGCGCGTGTGCGGATGGCACACCCCCCGGCGCCTCCCGGCCATTTCCCCCTCGCCCGGCCCTACGGTGCGACGTAACCGAACGTGTCCGAATTCGAAACGGCGAGTTCACGAGCGCGCAAGTTTCTCTTGTGTCCATAGCGGCTAACCCGCAGATCACAGGGGTTGAAAAGGTTTCCTCCCTTTCTGCGAGACGGGCCGTGAGGTGCGCGTGATGGACGAACTGCGTGTGCTGTCGATCTACGAAGGATTCTTTTCGGGCGGGGCCCGGATCCTGCACAGCGATGTGGTGATGGGGCTCCATGAGGGCGGTCAGCGCCACTCGGTGCTGAGCGTGAATGGCGAGATGTATCGGGAGGCGACCCGGCAGCGGATGGAGGACGACGTCTGCTTCCGGTCGCTGACCGGCGCCGGCGTTCCGGTCACCTCCCTGGGCCGCAGCCACGGGGCGCCCGGCGGCCCGGACGCCTTCACCGGGCCGGAACTGGCCGCCACCGCCCGCGCCATGGCGGGCGCGGACGTCATCCTGTCGCTCAAGGAGCAGCCGCTCGGCCTCCTCAACCAGGCGGGACTGCCCCGACGGCCCGTCGTGGTGTGCCTGCACCGCTCCGATCCGGAGAACCAGGGAGCGGCCCTGGACGAACTGAGGACCGCGGTCGCCGACGGCCGGATCGCCGCCGCGATCTGCTGCGCCGAGTCGACCCGGGCGGCGTACGCGGCCGTCGGGATCCCGGCGGAGTTGCTGCACGTCATTCCGAACGGCGTGGACCTGCTGCGTTACCGCCCCGACCCCTTCGGACGCGCTCTGCTGCGGACGTCGCTGGGGGTGCCGGCGGACGCGCCCGTGATCGTCTTCGCGGCCCGCTACGCCGGGATGAAGAACGTGCCGCTGTTCCTGCGCGCGGCCCGCTCCTGGCTGCGCCGGCAGCCCGAAGGCCGCGTTCTGATGTGCGGCGCCGGGATGACGAGCGCCAACGCCGGCCTGCGCGAGGACATGCTCGCCGCCTTCGGTGACGAGACCCCGCTCACCGACCGCATATCGCTGCTCGGTGTACGCGACGACATGGAGATCGTCTACGCCGCCTCCGACGTGGTGTCCCTGACCTCCTCCAGCGGCGAGGCGGCACCCCTGTCGCTGATCGAGGGCATGATGTGCGGCGCCGTCCCGGTCGCCACCGATGTCGGCGACTGCGCCTCGATCGTCGCCGGGCACGGCTTCCTCACCCCGCTCGACGCCGAGGCGGTCGCGCAGGCATGGTCCGAGGCGGTGGAGCGCGGTGCCGAGTTCGCCCAGGCCCTCGCCCTCAGCCGCGAACGGTTCAGCCGTACCCGCATGATCGCCGCGTACGCCGGACTCGTCGAGCGGGTCCGCGGCGGGTCGGCCCGGGTGTCCCTGTCCGTTCCCGGGCCCCTCCCCGAACCCCTCCCGGAACCGTTCTAGGAACGGCGGAGTCCGCCGGTTCCGGAACCGGCGGACTCCGCCCCCTCGCACCGGCCCCGCACCCGGGGTCCTCGCTCTCTCGGCCAACCGCCCACCCGCACCACCCCTCCCGGCGTCCCCACAGGAATCAGTGCTTGGATCGGCCGCCGAGGGGGGTGGAGCACGGCCGTTCACCGTGGAGAAGCCGGGCGCCCCGAGGGTTGTCATATGCGATTGCTATATTGCGCAACCACGCAAGCAAGTGGGAATCCCCCGGAATCCCCCTTCGCCACAGCACCGACGGCCTGAGCGGCCCGACCGTTTCGTGGGAGTGCGAGATGACTGACCCAGGGGACGGCCCCGTCGGACGGGCCACGCGCCGGCGTGCGCCGGCGGTGCCCCGGCAGCGTGCGGGCGAGGAACCCGCCGCTCCCGGGACGGATGGCCGGGCCGCCTCCGGCTCCGCGACACGTGCCGGGTCCGCGGCACACGGTCGGGCGCGCCGCGGCGCGTCCCGCCGTCGCGCCCGGCCCGCCCGGCGCGGCAGACGGATCCTGCGGACGGCCGCGATATCCCTGTCGCTCCTCCTCATGGTCACCGCGGGCGCCGGATGGTGGTTCTACGAGCACCTCAACGGCAACCTCCACAGCGTCCCGCTGACCGACGGCACGGCGAGCGACAGCGCGGGCAAGGAGAAGGCCGACTCCTTCGGCCGGACACCGATCAACATCCTGGTGATGGGCAGCGACGGCCGCACCAGCGCGAGCGACTGCAAACTCGGCGGCGGCTGTTCGCAGACGGGCGTGCAGTCGGGAAGCGGCAACGCGGACGTGGAGATGGTGCTGCACATCTCCGCCGACCGGTCCAACGCCACGGTGATGAGCATCCCCCGCGACACCGTGACCAGCGTCCCCGCCTGCAAGAACAGCGCGACGGGTACGTCCACCGCCGGCTACACCGGCATGGTCAACAGCGCTCTGCAGTACGGTCCCGCGTGCCAGGTGGCCACCGTGCACCAGCTCACCGGCATCCCCATCGACCACTTCGTCCAGCTCGACTTCGCGGGCGTGGTGAAGATGTCGGACGCGGTGGGCGGGGTGTCCGCGTGTGTCGACGCCAACGTCTACGACACCTACTCGCACCTGAAGCTCGCCAAGGGCACCCACACCCTCAAGGGTGTCGCCGCGCTGGAGTTCGTCCGCTCACGCCACGGATTCGGCGACGGCAGCGACCTGGGGCGCACCTACGCCCAGCACATCTTCCTCAGCTCCATGATCCGCAAGTTCAAGAGCGCCGGCACCCTCACCAACCCCGCGGCCGTCTACAAGCTGGCCGACGCCGCCACCAAGGCCCTCACCGTGGACACCGGCCTGGGCAGCGTCAAGAAACTCGTCGGGCTCGCCACCGACCTGGACAAGGTCCCCGCCCAGCACATCACCTTCGCCACCATGCAGACGACGCCCGACCCGAACAACAGCGACCGGGTCGTGGCCGCCCCGGCCGCCCGGAGCCTGTTCGCCACCATCGCGGACGACCAGTCCCTGACGGGCGCCTCCGGCAGGCCGTCCGCCGGGGCCACCGCGACCGCCACGGCCTCCCCGGTGCCCGTCGCACGGATCGCGGTGACGGTGGAGAACGGCACGGGCATCAGCGGCCGCGCCTCGGCCGTCGCCGGCGCCCTGATCGACCGGGGCTTCAGCTCGCGTACGACCACCGGCAACGCCCCCGGCGGCGCGGCCAGGACCACGCTCACGTACGGCACCGGAAAGAAGGCCGAGGCCCAGACCGCCGCCCGCGCGCTGGGGCTCTCCTCATCCCACCTCGAACAGGGCACCGCCGGCGGACTGACCCTGGTGATCGGTACGGACTGGACCAGCGGCACCGCCTTCCCCGGAGGCGCCTCCGGGGCCCCGGCCGACACCAAGGCCGCCACCGCCGACGCCCACTCCCAGACCGCCGACGAGTCGAAGTCCTGCGCCAAGGTGAGCAGGTACAGGACGGTCAGCCTCAACGGCGTCGCCATGACCCCGTCCCAGGCGTACGCGGCAGCCGTCGGCAGGAAGAACTCGGCGCCCTGACGCCCGGCACCACCGTGTGCCGGGCCCGCCCGCGCCCGTCTGGGATGCTGACCCCGTGCCGACCACGCCGCGGTTGCCGGAGCCCGTCACCCCGTACGCGCCCAAGGCCCTGCCGAGGCCGCTGCTCACCCAGCGGTGGCTCGACCTCGCCTTCGTCCACTGGGCGGTCGCCCCCGACACCGTCGCCGGTCTGCTGCCCGAGGGAACCGTCCCCGACGTGTTCGACGACGTCACCTACGTCGGCCTGGTCGCGTTCCGGATGCACCGCGTCGGCTGGCTCCGCTCCCCCGGAGTCCCGTACCTGGGGACGTTCCCCGAGACGAACGTGCGCCTGTACTCGGTGGACGCGCACGGGCGGCGCGGCGTGGTCTTCCGGTCCATGGACGCCGCCCGGCTGGTACCCGTACTGATGGGACGGACCGCCTTCCGGCTCCCGTACCTGTGGTCCCGTATGAGCGTCCGTGCCGAGGACGACGTCATCACCTACACCAGCGCACGGCGCTGGCCGGGACCGCGCGGCGCGCACAGCCGGATCGTCCTGCGCAGGGGCGAACCGATCCGGGAACCCACCGGGCTGGAGCACTTCCTGACCGCCCGCTGGGGCATGCACAACGCCTTCTTCGGCAAGGTCGGATACCTGCCCAACGACCACCCACGCTGGCCCCTGCACCGCGCCCGGCTGCTCAGCTGCGAGGAGAACCTTCTGGAAGCCGCGGGCGTACCCGCGCCGCAGGGAGAACCGGTGAGCGTCCTGTACTCCCCCGGTGTCCCGGTCCGGCTCGGCCGCCCGGCCCGACCGGCGGGCCTCCCCACACCCTGAACGCGGGGCGGCCGCCACCGTGCTTTCACGGTGCCTCCCGCCGTCCTGCCCGCACCCCGGCGGCTGTCGGCCGTGCGCGAGCGGCGGAGAGGCGTCCCGGTCGCGGAACCGCCCCTCCGCCCGCTCCTGCCTCCGCGTCAGCCGCCCGTCAGCAGCGCCTCCAGCGCCACCGCCGTGTCCGGATGACGTGCCGCCGGCACGGCGCCCGAGGGGCCGGGGCCCGCCGTCCGCCACGTCCCCTCGCACCCCAGCAGCGTGGCCACCGCGTCGCACGTCGCGGGGTGGGCGGCGAGCAGGGCGTATCCACCGGCGGCCGGACGCCGCGCCGTACGCGCGGCCATGGGCTCCGGCTGGGCCTTCCACGGCGGTACCCATTCGTCCAGGGCGGCGAGCCGCCCGGGGAAGATCCGCCCGGCCTCACGGATCAGCAGCGGGGCCAGTTCGGCGCCGCCCGCGCGCAGGGTGCTGATCAGGGTCGGCAGCCATGGCAGGAGCACCGGGTCCGGAAGCCGTCCGAACGCGTTCGACACCGCCTCCACGACGAAATCGGTGAGGCCCGGGACGGGCTCCAGGGCGTGCACGAAGCCGCTGAGGTACCGCGGATAGGCGGGCACCACCAAGGGATTGCCGAGCAGTTCGTCGCACTTCGCGCGCAGGTCCGCCCTCGAGAGGTGCCCGAGCTGCGTCCGGGCCGCCCACAGCAGCGCCGTCCTCGACGGATCACGCGGGTGCGACTGGGCGACCGCCAGTTCCAGCTGGGTCCGGTCGCAGCCCAGCGACAGCGCCAGGCCCTCCATGCTGAACAGGAAGCCCAGCATCGCCGCCACCTGCCGCACGGTGGCGTCCTCGTCGGTGAACGCCGTCGGCAACAGGGTGCAGTAGTGCGCGTATCCGGCCTTGACGAACGACTCGATCCACGGCGGCAGCACGGGCTCACCGGTGCGGTAGTACGCCAGCAGCCGCCGCACCCGACGCAGCACCTCCGGGGCGCCGTCCACGGTGCGTTCGGCCGAGAGCACCTCCAGGGCGCGGGTGCCCAGCTCGTCGGGGAGCCGGCGGCCGCGCAGATACAGCGTCGCGTCCTCGACGGCCTCCAGGACGGTCGCCGTGGTGGCCCGCGGAGCGTACGCCGTGCGGCGCAGCCGCTGTTCGAGGACCTGCTCGATGCTGACGCCCTCGTAGCCGAGCTCGATGAGCGCCCGCTGATGGGTGCCGAGCGCCAGGTCCCACGACTCCTGGATCGACCGCTCCCCCAGTCTCCGCTCGCCCATGATCGGCCGTGCGGCGCCCTGCGGCAGCAGACGGCGCAGCATCCACAGCACGTCGGAGCACCGCTCCAGTTCGGGCCGGCCACTCATGTCCAGCAACGCCCGCCGCACACCGCGCTGCTGGAGCCCCAGGTTCAGGGGCGCGAGCCGGTCGTGCACGTCGCGGGCCAGGGGCGGCAGCGCGTCGTAGCCGACCTGGCCGACCCGGTCGCCGCCCATCATGATCGCCACGATGCGGCGTACGTCCCGGCGGCCGGGCACGGTGTCCTTCTCGATGCAGGTGACGGCCGCGTCCTGGAAGTCGTACGGCGTCGGCTTGGCCCGGTCGCGCATCCCGGCCAGCAGGATCGACGTCTCGAACACCGCGATGGCGTCGGCGGTGGAGGCGAGGTAGCCGTTGCGGCGCGCGGCGCGGACGACCTCCACCGACCAGCCGAGCAGCTCGGCCTCGTCCAGCGCGTCCAGGACGGGCGGTCGGCGCAGGAATCCGGTCAGTCTGTCCTCGGGCGGGAGCGCCGGTACGGGAGCCGTCACCGCGCCGGTCCTCCTGGCCCGCGGTGCGCCGGCCCCGGACTGTCCGGCCAGCCGGTACGGCTGAACGCGGGTGCGTCCGACGTTCTTCGCCCAGAGCGTCGCGGCGATCGACACCGAACCGGCGGCGAGGCCGAACTGTGCCTCGATCGCCGCGTGACTGGACGGGATCAGGCCGTGCCGCCACTTGGTGGCGGTGCGCGGGCCGATCTCGAAGGTGTCGGTGCCGTGGAGGCCGAACTCCTCAACCCTGCTGGCCGCGTGGAAGGCGCCGCAGACGTAGAGGCAGTCCGCCGGGTCGGTGCCGGTCGCGGCGAGGTGTGCGCGCATCCTCGTCCACATGTGGCGTTCCCGGTCCTCGTCCACGCGGACCCGGTGGGAGTCACCAGGGGCGAGCCGCCGGAAAAGGCTGCCGATCAGGAGCATGACCTGGCGGTAGGTGTCGTGGTCGCTGTCGCCGAGCGGCAGTTCGACGTACTGGTGCCACCACTCGGACCAGTGCCGCACCCTGCCGTGGCGCAGCAGGTGTTCCTCCAGTTCGGCGAAGCGCGGGCGCAGGTCACCCAGCTCCACGCCGACCGCGTCGCCGTGCAGCGCGGCCTCTTCCTCGGCGGCCGGTGCGTCCGGGTCGGCGGGCTCCGCGTCCTGTGTGCCGCGCTCGTCCCACTGGAAGACGTGGTCCGAGGAGCGGTCGACGAGGACCAGTTCGACGCCCGGCGTGTCCAGGGCGTAGGCGATCGCCTGGTACTCGGCGGAGGCCTCGGTGATCGGCGCGACCACCGACAGCGGGGACCACTCGGCCGGGAAGCCGTCGACCTCGGTCGCGAACGCCTGCACCGCCACGGGGAGTCGGCAGTTGCGCAGTTCGGTCAGCAGCGGTGCCATGTCCTCGCACAGCTCCAGGTACACGACCTTCGGCTGCTTCTCCCGCAGGCGGCGTGCCATCGCGATCGCCGAGGCCGGCGAGTGGTGGCAGACGGGGAAGATCTCCAGTGGTTCGCGCACCGCGCGGTCGACGTCGTCGACGAGGCCGAGGAGGATGCCCTCCAGGGCGTCGGGGCCGCCGGCGAACATCGCGGCGGCCTCCCGCAGTTGGGTGCGCAGGGCCGTGAAGGTGCCCTCGGTGGTGCCCGTCATGACAGGGTGGCGATCGCTTCGCGGCCGCCCTCCAGGAACTCCGGCCAGGATCCGCCCTCTTCCCTACTGCGCGGCTCGACGACGCCGTGCAGGTACTTGTTGAGGATGGCCAGGTCCTCGGGCTCGCGCCGGGCCAGCGACCCGACGAGCGAGGAGGCCAGCGTGTGCGCGGTCAGGGAGCGTTCGCCGAAGAAATTGCCGTGCAGGATCGCGTCCTCCAGCACGCCGATCTGTTCGGCGGTGGACAGCGCGGACTCCAGTTTCTCGTCGTCGCTGCCGGCCGCGGCCGCCGAGGCGCGCAGGTCGGCGAAGCTCTGCAGCAGCACGTCGAGCAGCGTGGGCGGCACGTCCAGTTCGATCCGGTGGCGGCGCAGCAGCTCCTCGGTGCGGAAGCGCACGATCTCCGCCTCGCTCTTCTTGTTGGTCACCACCGGGATGCGGACGAAGTTGAAGCGGCGCTTGAGGGCCGAGGACAGGTCGTTGACGCCCCGGTCACGGCTGTTGGCGGTCGCGATGATCGAGAAGCCGGGCTTGGCGAAGACGATGCCGTCGCTGTCGAGTTCGGGCACCGAGATGTACTTCTCGGACAGGATGGAGATCAACGCGTCCTGGACGTCGCTGGTGGAGCGGGTGAGTTCCTCGAAACGGCCGATCGCGCCGGTCTCCATCGCGGTCATGATCGGTGAGGGGATCATCGACTCCCGTGACTGGCCCTTGGCGATGACCATGGACACGTTCCAGGAGTACTTGATGTGGTCCTCTGTGGTGCCGGCCGTTCCCTGGACGACCAGGGTGGAGCTGCGGCATATCGCGGCGGACAGCAGCTCGGCCAGCCAGCTCTTGCCGGTGCCGGGGTCGCCGATGAGCAGCAGTCCGCGGTCGGAGGCCAGGGTGACGATCGAGCGCTCGACGAAGCTGCGGTCGCCGAACCACTTCGGGGAGATCTCCCGGTCCAGCCCGTCGGAACGCTCGGAGCCCAGGACGAACAGGCGGACCATCTTCGGGGACAGCCGCCAGGAGAAGGGCTTGGGGTTGTCGTCGACGGACTCCAGCCAGTCGAGTTCCTCGGCGTACTTGATCTCGGCGGGTGCGCGCAACAGGTCGGACATGTGAGGGCCTTTCTCAAAGTCTGCTGAGCAGGTGACCAGTGCCGCGGCACTAGGAGAAGAACGTCTTGAGTTCGTGGACGAGCTTGCGGATGTGTCCGGAGAGCACCGGCGTGCCGAGGTCCTTGAAGCGCTCCCGGAACCACGGGTTGACGCTGCCGCGCCCGGAGCTGGTCACGGAGCCGACCGGGATGAACCTGGCACCCGAGCGGTGCACGGCGGCCATGCTCTGGAACAACTCCTCGGTCCGCCACTCGTAGAAGTCGGAGATCCACACGACGACGGTGTTGCGCGGTTCGGCGATCTTCGGCTGGGCCAGTGTCATGGCGGCCGTGCCGTCGGTGCCGCCCCCGAGGTTGGTGCGCAGCAGGGTCTCGAAGGGGTCGTGCACCCACGGGGTGAGGTCGAGCGCCTGGGTGTCGTACGCGATCAGGTGGACGTCGACCTTCGGCAGCCCGGCGAAGATCGACGCCAGGATGGTGCAGTTCACCATCGAGTCGACCATCGAACCCGACTGGTCCACGACGACGATCAGCCGCTGGGGTGTCGTCCTGCGGGCGGTGTGTCGGTAGTAGAGGCGGTCGACGTACAACCGCTCCTCCTCCGGGCTCCAGTTGGTGAGGTTCTTCCAGATGGTGCGGTCGAGGTCGAGGTTGCGGAACACCCGCTTGGGCGGGACGGAGCGGTCCAGGGCGCCGACCGAGGTCTTCTCGACCTGGGTGCGCAGTACTTGGGCGACCTCGTCGACGAAGCGGCGGATCAGGGCCTTGGCATTGGCCAGGGCCACGCCCGAGAGATTGTCCTTGTCCCGCAGCAGCTGCTCGATCAGCGACATGCTCGGGGTCAGTCGCGCGGCGAGCCGGGGGTCTGCCAGTACCTCGCGCAGACGCATCCGCTTGACGAGGTCGGCCTCGATGGCACCGAGTTCGGGGCCGATCGCCGGGATCAGCCGGCTGAGGTCGGGCGTCGTGCCGCGGCCGCCGGTGCCGGTCGGGCCGACACCGGGCCCGGCGGCGACCGTCCCGGCGCCACCGGCCGCGCGGCCGCCGCGCAGGTCCCCCGGCCTGCAGCCGAGCGCTCGCTCCAGCCAGCCCGCGTCGGACTGCCAGCGCGCCAGCTGCCCGGCCGTGACCGTGCCGGACCCGGAGGCGAAGACGTTCAGGAGCACCTTCGACACCAGCGCGGCACGGCGTACTTCGGCGGCCCGGTCGCGGTCGCCGTCACCTTCGCCGTCACCTTCGGCTTCGGCTTCGGCTTCGGCTTCGGCTTCGGCTTGAGGGGCGGCTTCGGCTTGAGGGGCGGCTTCGGCTTGAGGGGCGGCTTGAGGGTCGTCGTCCTCCGAACCCGGTCCGGACCCGGTGCCGGATCCTGACTCGGGTGTCATCAGACCGTCGAACTCGGCGGCCAGCTCCGGGTGGCGCTGCACGATCGAGTCGACGGAGACCTGCGGGTCCAGCAGCGCGGGCGGAAGACCGATGTCCTCGACGACGGCGAGGCTCGCCGATTCGAGCGCGGCGTGCTCCTCGTGGTCGAAGAGCCGGGCGAGGAGCCGCCAGTACAGAACCTGACGGCGGTTGTCGTGAGGGTCCGCTCCGGGCGGGGTGCCGCCCGTGATCCCCGATTCGGCCGTCCGGCCGGCCGGCTGATCCGTCATGTGGTCGGCCGTGCGCCCGGTCACGTTGTGCTCGGTCATGTGCCCGGTCATGTGCTCGGTCACTTCCGCAGCAGCCTTCCCGCGCGCTCCCGCAGCACCGCCACGGCATCGGTGGCGGCCTTCTCGGCCCGGACGCCGGCCTTGTCGGTGGTGCCTGCGGCCCATCCCCCCGCGTGGATCGCGACGGCCTTCTTCCGGACGGTCGTCTCGACCGCCAGCGGCTGGACACCGAACGTCCCGGCGTCCCAGCGCAGCAGCCCGACGCACGCCCCGGACGACGCGACGGCCTCGGGGGTGAGCGGCCCGGCGGCGAGGACGCGGTCGGTGTCGACGGTGAGGGGGTGCCCGGCGACGGTGAACGGCAGCATGTCGTCGGCCTTCCGCACCGTATAGCCCTCCAGGAACACGGGCACGGCGATACGCGCCGGATGCCGGTCCAGTGGTGCGGTCGCCGCGTCGGTCGCGGTGGGCAGGACGACCCGGGCGGTGGCGAACGCGTCGGCGGGCTCGCCCGGACGTGCCCGCGCGTCGCTCCAGAGCAGGTCGCCCTCGGCGGTCACCGGCATCTCGGCGAGGTTCATCGCGCGGCCTTCGCCGACGGCCGTCAGCAGCGACATGTGCGGGCGGAGCAACTGCCACAGGCCCGCTCCGACGACCGTGTCCGGCTTGGGCACGGACACGGCGGCCCGCACCAGCCGGGGCGCGGTGCCGTCCGCGGGCTCGAGGACCGCGTGCACCTGCGCCTGCACGGCGGTCGCGTGTTCCTGCACGTCGACGCCGAGGGGCAGCAGGCGGCCGGTGGCCGTGCCGGTCGGCGGCGCCATCGCGGCGCCGGGCACCGTCAGCAGCATCGCGCGTGACCACAGGTCGCCCCAGCGGCGTACCGGGACACGCTCCAGGGACGCGCCCGGACAGGACGCGGCGAGTTCGGCGGCGAAGCCGTCGAGGAGCGTCGCCTGCCGGCGCAGCGCCGGGTCCGGAAGCATCGCGGAGACGACGGGCGCCGCCCCGGACACCACCTCGTGGTCGATGCCCTGCCACCCGCAGCGTGCCAGGTCGGAGAGCCAGGACCGGGCGGCGGCGGAGAGGTTCGCGGGCTGCCGGTCGGCGGCCGGCGGGGCCGTCTCCCGGCCGCGGCCGCGGCCCGTCGCCTCGTCGATACGGCTCATGAGGGCGTCGTGGACGGAGCCGAGCAGGGCGACGCGGGCGGCGGCCAGGGCGACGAGGTCGTCCTCGCTCGCGGCTCCGGCCGCCGCCCTGCCGGCCGCCTCGGCGGCCCTGGTGGCGAGGGGAGTTCCCGCGACGGCGTCCGCGAGTTCCGTCAGGCCCGCGGCCTGGGCGGGCCGGGGGCGCAGCAGGCCGCCGGCGAGCGCCCGGTCGAAGGCGTCGACGGCCGTCAGGACCTCGTCGAGCCCGGCGACGGTTTCGGCGAGCAGGTCGGCACGCATCACGCCACCGTCCTGGTCGGCGGGAACCACTGCATCTCCGGCAACGGCGCGGTGGTCGGCGCGAGTTCGAGATACGCCAGGTGACGCAGGAACCGGCTGAAGACGGGCGCGGCGGCCTTGGTGTCCCCCTGCGCGGGGCGGGTGGCGCTCATGCCGTCGGTGATGGTCTGCGCGGTCGGTTCCCCGTCCGCGCTCTCGGCCCGCAGGTAGCGGGCGACGCGCTCGGGCCCGTACTGCAGCACCGCCTCGCCGATCAGGGCCTTGATGTGGTTGCAGAACCCGCCGCGCGCCCCGCCGCAGGGCCGGTTGTTGTTGGTGCTGCAGGCGAACGTGTACGTGCCCGCCGCGACCGACGAGACATAGACCCGTTCGATGTCGGAGCCGCTGGACACCACACCCTGCAGGCGTCCGTCGGCCAGCTCGACGAACGGGACCTTGGCGAGCTTGCGCGGCCGCGCGGGTGCCGTCACCCGGGCCGTGCTCGACCTCTCCCAGTCCGACAACTCACCATCTCCTCTGTGCCAGGGGGACGTCCGCGCCACCACGGCGGGGACACGGACGAACCTACTGGCGACCACTGACAACGCCGGTCACGACGGCATCGCCGCGGCCGTGGCCCGCGGCGTGCCCGGACCCTTCAGCGGCTGAGGTGGAGGGCGTCGAGCGCCTCGTCCAGCGTCGTCGCGGCCATGATGAGCGAGAGGTGGGTGAAGGCCTGGGGGAAGTTGCCGAGTTGCTCCCCGCTGGGGCCGATCTCCTCGGCGAACAGGCCGACGTGGTTGGCGTACGTCAGCATCTTCTCGAAGGCGTAGCGGGCCTGGGGGAGGCGTCCCGCGCGGACGAGGGCGTCGACGTACAGGAACGTGCACAGGCTGAACGTCCCCTCGCAGCCGCGCAGTCCGTCCGGGGATGCCTCGGGGTCGTAGCGGTAGACGAGGCTGTCGGAGACGAGGACGCGGTCCATGGCGTCGAGCGTGTTGAGCCAGGCGGGACTGCGCGGGGCCAGGAACCCGACGCGGGGGGCGAGCAGCAGTGAGGCGTCCAGGACGTCGCCGCCGTAGTGCTGGACCAGGGCCTGTTCCCTCTCGTTCCAGCCGCGCTCCATGACCTGTTCGAGGATCTCGTCCCGGGCCCGGGTCCAGCGGACGGTGTCGGCCGGCCTGCTGAACTCGGCCGCCAGTTTCAGACCGCGGTCGAAGGCGGCCCAGCACATCACCCGGCTGTAGGTGAAGTCCTTGCGTCCGCCGCGGGTCTCCCAGATTCCCTCGTCGGGCCGGTCCCAGGAGTCGGCCAGCCAGTCCAGGGTGCGGGCCAGACCCTTCCACCCGTGGTACCCGGCCTGTTCGCCGACCGAGCGGCTCTCGGCCAGCGCGTACAGGGCCTCGCCGTAGATGTCGAGCTGCAGTTGACCGCAGGCCGCGTTGCCGGCCCGGACCGGGTAGGAGCCGCGGTAGCCCTCGAAGTGTCCCAGGATCTCCTCCGTCAGGCGGGGGTCGCCGTCGACCCGGTACATGATCTGGAGGGGTTCGCCGTCCGGTCCTTCCCAGGCGCCCAGCCGGTCACCGAGCCAGCGGGTGAAGTGGGTCGCCTCCTCCACGAAGCCGAGGTCGAGCAGGGCCCGCACCGACAGGGAACCGTCCCGTACCCAGGTGTACCGGTAGTCCCAGTTGCGCTCCCCGCCGATCTGTTCGGGCAGTCCCATGGTGGCGGCGGCGACCGGCGCGCCCGTGGGGGCGTACGTGAGGAGCTTGAGAGTGATCGCGGAACGGTGGACCATCTCCGTCCAGCGGCCGCGGTAGCGCGAGGTGCGCACCCATTTCTGCCAGAAGTCGACGTTCTCCCACAGTCCTTCGGTGATCCCCTCGTCGGTCGGGGGCGGCGGCGCCTCCCCGCCGGGGTCGCACGTGCTGAACACCACGGCCGCCGTCTCCCCGTCGCTGAGGGTGACGCCGCCGCGGACGTCGTGGCCGTCCCGTTCGAGCGGCACGGTGGCCTGCAGATGGGCGGTCACGCCCGGGGCGCGGAACGTCGCCCTGTCGGCGGTCAGGTCGAGTTCGTGCCGAAGCCGCGCGTAGTCGAACCGCGGCCGGCATTCGAGGGTGAAGCGCACGGTGCCGCGCACCGCGCGGACGACGCGGACGATACTGTGCCGGTCGGTCGGTGTCGGGCCCGGCAGGACCGGCATGTGGTCGATGATCTCGCCGACCCCGTCGGGTGACATGAAGCGGGTCACCACGACGGCGCTGTCCGGGTAGTAGAGCTGCTTCCAGGTCCCCTCGGGGCTCTCGGGGGCGAGCAGGAAGTGACCGCCGTCGTCGTGGTCCAGCAGGGCCGCGAAGACGCTGGGCGAGTCGAAGCGCGGCGCCGCGAACCAGTCGATCACACCGTGGGAGGACACCAGCGCCGCGGTCTGGAGGTCCCCGATGAGCCCGTGGTCGGCGATGGGCGGGTAACGATCCATGCTGGTCTCCTTGTCAGGCCGCTTCGGCCGTCACCCGCCCCGTACGGACGGCGTCCACGAGTGCCTGGTGGTCCCTCTCGTTCTGGTCGGCGTACCGCTCGGCGAACGTCACCAGCGCCCGGTCGAAGACGTCGCCCGCGCCCAGATACGCGGCGATGGCGATCCGGTCGCCCGACCTCGCGTGCGCGCGGGCCAGCGTGGCGCCGCACAGTTCACCGAAGGCACGCATCCCGGCCGGCACCATCGTCCCGGGCTCGGCGATGCCCTTCCAGTCACGCAACTGCCTTATGTAGAAGTCCCGTCGGCTGCCGTCGACGCCCTCGGTCCGTTCCCAGCCGAGGAAGATGTCGCTGGTGGCCTGCATCAGCCGCTGGCCGGAGATCACGCGCTCACCCTGCGTCCGGTGGCCGCCGGCGCCGACGAAGGGCGCGAGGACGGACTCGCCCGCCTCCTTGGCCTGCAGGAGCAGCGGATCCCTGTCGTCACGGCCGAGCAGGAGCACGATCCAGCAGCGGGTGCCCACGCTGCCGACCCCGACCACCTTGCGGGCCATGTCGACGAGGCGGTACTGCTCCATCAGGAACCGCCGGTCCGACTGGAGGCTGTGGCCGTACCGTTCGATCATCCGGCGGATCTGCTTCTCCAGCGCGCCGCGTTCCACGTCCGCGAGCAGGTCCTCGAACGGTGTGATCAGCGGCGGGCCGGCGGCTATGCGCGTTTTCCCGTCGACGAGGTGGGTGAGTTTGCCGAAGGCCTGGAGGCTGTCACGGGTGCGGGCCTTGGCCACCGACCGCGCCCAGCGGTCGCGGGCTCGTGCGCCCACGTCCTGGATGAAGTGCGTCCACACCCAGTTCTCGTCGAACTGGGCATACCAGACGGGGAGATTGCCCATCTCGGCGAAGTGCCGCATCCACTCGCGGTAGGACCGCACCGTCGACCGTACGATGCCGGCCCGTTCCTTGGCGCTGAAGCCGTTGGCCCGGCCGGCGATGACGAAGCTGGCCGAGAGTCTTTTGACGTCCCATTCCCAGGGGCCGGGCAGCGTCTCGTCGAAGTCGTTGATGTCGAACATCAGGCGGCGCTCGGGCGAGGCCAGCAGTCGGAAGTTCAACAGGTGTGCGTCGCCGCAGAGTTGGGTTCTGATCCCGGTCCGGGGGGTGTCGGCGAGGTCCCCTGCCATGACGGCGGCCGCCCCCCGGTAGAAGCGGAACGGCGACTCGGTCATCCTGCCGTAGCGGATCGGTACGAGCTCGGGCACCCTCGTCGCCGACTGGGCCTCGATGACGTCCACGGGGTCGGGCCGCTTCGCCGTGGGCGCGAACTCCGCGTGGCTGGAGCGGGGCACGCGGGAGCGGGCGTCCTTGCCGAGTGCCGCTCGTTCCCGCGGTGTGCGGTGCCGGGTGCCGCTGTCGGCCGTGAAACGGGAATTCACCGCAGTCGCTCCGCGATGTGGTCGCCGACGCGCAGGGCGTTGGCGATGGCGGTCAGTGAGGGATTGACCGCTCCGATGCTCGGGAAGAAGCTCGTGTCGACGACGTAGAGGTTGTCGAGGTCGTGGGCCTTGCAGTGCACGTCGAGGGCCGAGGCGCGGGGGTCGGTGCCGAAGCGGACGGTGCCCGCCTGGTGCGCGGTGGCACCGATGGGCATGCCCTTGTGCAGGTAGATGCTGTGGGACAGCAGGTGGTGCTCGTACATGCCCAGGTGACCCAGCATGCCCTGGAGTTTGTGCCGCAGCCGCTGGAGCCCCGCGATGTTGTTCTTCTCGTCGAGGGCGAGGTGGATGCCGCCGTCCCGGTCCAGGGTGACGCGGTTGGCGGCGGTGGGCAGGTCCTCGCCGCACAACCAGAAGTCGACGGAGTGATGCGCGATCACCTCGAACGGCATGTCGGGGGTGACGGCACCGGCCCAGCGGGGTGCCTCGCCGTGGATCTGCGCGGAGTCGGACTTGCCGAGCATCTGGATGCCGCCGAGCGGGTGGTCCCAGTCGTCGGATCCCAGGTACCAGTCGTTCAGCGCCAGGGTCTTCTGGAACGTGGTGTCGTTCGGTTCCCTGGATATGGCCATCAGGGCCAGGTTGTTGTGCCGCATGTAGTGCCGGCCGACCACGTCGGAGCTGTTGGCCAGGCCCCGCGGATGCCGGTCCCCGGCCGAACGCAACAGCAGAACGGCCGAGTTGACCGCCCCGCAGGCGACGACCACGATGTCGGCGCTGAACTCCGCGGTGGATCCGTCACCCATCGCCGTGACGACCTTGGTGACGCTCCGGCCGCCGGGGTCGGTCTCGAGGCGCCGCACGTCCGCGTGGGTGACCAGCTCGACGTTGGCGTGGGCGAGGGCGGGATCGACGCAGATGACCTGCGCGTCGGACTTCGCGCCGAGCAGGCAGGGAAATCCGTCGACCCGGTCGCAGCGGATACATGCGCTGCCGTGCGCGGCGCCGCCCCGTTCGTCCTGGGTGAGGTCGACCCCGATGGGGAGGTGGAAGGGGTGCAGTCCCTGCTTCTCCAGGTCGTCGCTGAGCCGCTGGATCCGCGGCTCGTGCTGGACGGGCGGGTACGCGTACTGGGCGCCGGCCGGGCCCTCCGTGGGGTCCTCGCCGTGCCGGCCGTGCACGCGATAGAGGTGTTCCGCCTGGGTGTAGTACGGCTCGAGCTCGTCGTAGCGCAGGGGCCAGGCGGGCGAGATGCCGTCGTGGTGGCGGAGTTCTCCGAAGTCCTCGGGGCGCAGCCGGAAGAGAGCGGCGCCGAAGAACTTGGTGTTGCCGCCCACGTAGTAGTTGACCTCGGGCGGGAACGGGTCCCCGTGTTTGTCGAACCAGAACTCCGGAGCCCGGTATTTCCCTTTGACGAAGACCGCGGTGGAATTCCAGTTGTCGCGTTCGCGGGGAAGATAGCCGCCCCTTTCGAGAAGGAGGATGCTTTTCCCGGTGGGCGCCAATCGGTGGGCGAGGGTGCCTCCGCCCGCGCCGGTTCCGACAACAATGACGTCGTAGTGCGTATCGGTCATGCAGGCCACCGTCCTCGGAACATGGTCCGGTCCTGCCGGGCGGCTCGAGAGGGGAGGATTACCCGACACGTTCCTCGACGACTTCCTCGACGACTTCCTCGACGACCAAGGTATCCCTGGGTGATGGTCCCGGCGAGTTGGGCTACTCGGGTGAGGCGAGGTGCCGGGACACGGCGGGTTCCCGGGCGATCACCGCCCCGTCGCGCGCCGTTCTCACACTGCCGTCGTGGTCGATCTCGCCGTCCGGCGTCCCCACGGCGCGAGCACCGTTGCGCCGTACGGGTGAGGTGCGCGCGGTCGCCCCGTCAAAGGATGGCGAGCGGATTGACGGGTGAACCGGTCGCCTCGGGCAGCCGGAGGGGGGCGATCACGCAGAGGAACGTCCAGCGGCCCTCCCGCGCGCAGATCGGCGCGAGGTCCTCGAACCGCAGATAGTCGAGGAGATGCAGCCCCATCGCGTGGACGGCGAGCACATGCACCGGGAACGCGACCCCCTGGACCGCGCTGGGGGCGGTGTCGTTGTTTCCGTCGCTGCCGAGGACGGCAACCTGCCGCGAGGCCAGGAACTCCAGGGCCGTCGGGTGCAGTCCGGCACGGGCACGGGCCACGTCCCACGGGCCCAGCTCCTCACGGCGCCTGCGGTGGCCGACCCGTACGAGGACGATGTCGCCCCGGCGCACCCGTATCCCCTGTCGTGCCTCGGCGGCGATGAGGTCGTCGCAGGTCACGTTCGCTCCGGGTTCGAGCCAGGAGAGGCCGTACAGCCGGGGGATGTCCAGCAGCACACCGCGTCCGACGATGCCGTCGCGGGCCAGTTCCACGGACAGGGCGCTCGATCCGTCCGGCGACAGCGCGTCCGTCGCGGGTATGCCGCCGTGCAGGGTGCCGTCGTAGATGACGTGGCACAGCGCGTCGAGGTGGCTGTCCACATCGCCGTGGACGTTCATGGCGAAGCGGTCGCGCGCGAAGTCCAGGCCGCTCGGCGCCGGTTTGCCGTCGGGCGGAGCGGTGAGCCGGTGCTCGGCCGGATCGGCGTCGTCGGGTTCGGTACGGGTCTCCACGGGGGCGGCGAGCGAGACGGTACGTCCCGACCGCACCTCGGCGACCGCCGCCAGTACCTGCTCCTCGGTGATCGTGTCCAGTGCGCCCCGGGGTGTGGAGGCGCCGGGGGCGACGGCGCGCAGGTGTCGGTGGAGCGACCGGAATTCGGCCTCGCTGAGCTCGTCGGACGTCCGCATGTCCCCACCATCCGACAGCTGCCGGAGTCCGGCACGCCGAGTTGCCGGGCCCCGTGGTCACCGTGTCAATGGAGGTGGGGGCCGGCGGACGGGGTGGAGACGGGAACGGTGTCGAGGAACTCGCGGATCGCGAAGGCCGCCAGCACGATCACCAGTGTCCACACCACGACCGCCGTGGTCGGGTAGCTCCAGGTGAACAGGACGAT
Source organism: Streptomyces sp. NPDC057950 (assembly GCF_042887295.1). Classification (NCBI taxonomy): domain Bacteria; kingdom Bacillati; phylum Actinomycetota; class Actinomycetes; order Kitasatosporales; family Streptomycetaceae; genus Streptomyces; species Streptomyces sp. NPDC057950. The sequence continues at coordinate 261,903 of NZ_JBHVPP010000009.1, read as the reverse complement.
CGCGGCGACCGCCAGGATCACGGCGCCGATCCACCGCTTGAAGCGGTGCACGAACCGGCCGACCGCGCCCAGTGGGAGTCCCGCCGACTCGGCGACGTCGCGGACGGCCCCGATCCCCCGGCCGCAGCCCGTACGGACGCGGACGGCCACGGGGGACGGACCGACGAGGAAGGCACCGGCGGCCGTCACCAGAGCGAGCGCGCCGACCGCCCGTACGCTCGCCCGCAGGAACCTGACCAGCGCGTCGAACACAGCGGCGGCGGCGGCCTCCGACGCCCCCACGGGCAGATGGTCGAGGTAGATCGCCCGCATGACCGTGAGCGCGACACCGAGCACCACCATGGCGGCGAGCACCCCGAGGGCGGCCCCGATGAGGGCCCGGCGGCGGTTGACGGCCAGGTACACCCCCAGGGCGGCGATCAGCACGGCGACGACCGGCACCCAGTTGCCGATGATCTCCAGCACCCTCAGATACGTCCTGACCCTGCCGATGTCCTTCGACGCGAACACCACGAAGTCCGTGTGCACGGCCGGGATCAGGGCGGCCGGCTGCAGACCGGCGCTGACCAGCCGGTCCTTCACCTGCTTCACGAGGGGCGCCACGTCGATGGCGACCTGGCCGTTCTCGACGGACACCGCGCCTCCGGACTCGCCCGTCAGGGCCTTGTCCAGGGCGGCGTGGGCCCGGCGGTTCGCGTCCACCCAGACGGCGTCGAAGGCCTTGCTGGAGACCACCCGCTCCACGGTGTCACCGACCAGGCTCTTCAAGCCGCTGGTGATCGGGCCGGTCAGGCCGCCGAGCAGTTTGGCCGCCCCCGTCGGGGCGCCCTTCTCCGAAGCCGCCCGTTCCAGGTCCTTGACCAGCTTCTCCACGTCGATCTGGGCCAGGACCGCGGTCGTGACCCGGTCGGTGACCGCCTTCCGCACGGCAGGATCGCGGGCCAGCGGGCCGACCGTGGCCACGTAACGGTCCGTGTCCCGCACGATGCTGTCCGCCCAGACCGCGACGACGGCCAGTAGCGACAGCAGCGAGGCGAGGAGGATCAGCAGGACCGAACCCGTCGACCGCAGCCAGTGGTGCCGCTCGGTCCGCGCGGGCCCGGCGCCCTCGAGAGCGCTGACCCGGTGCCGCAGTGCGTCCAGCTCGGCGCGTTCCCCCGCCGCGAGCCGTGGCCCGTCGCCGGGCTGAGCCGCGGGATGCCGGTCCGGATCGGGCGGAGGTGCGCTGCTGGTCATGGGTCCACGAGAGCCCCGCCGCCCCGATCCGGCGACCCGGACGGGTCCGGCGGGTGAACGCCCCACCGAGGTGCGACCGGTTCCGTCCGATGTTGCAATGGCTTGCGGGAACGCGGGGATTTCCGGGGACTCCATGACCATCCAGGGGTGAGTGAAGCCGTGAGCGAATCCGTGCGCGAGGAATTCATCGAAATGGGGCCGATCGACTACGTCGTCGTCGAGTTCCCCGGCAGCCGCATGACCGGCGAGGGATTTCCGCTGCTCGTCGATCTGGTGGACCGCGGCCTCATCCGAATCCTCGATCTGATGTTCGTCAGAAAGGAGGACGACGGATCGGTGACCGGCTTGGAGATCGCCGATCTCACCGGTGACGGGGCTCTGGACCTCGCCGTCTTCGAAGGCGTGTCCTCCGGGCTGCTGGACGAGGACGACATCGAGGAGGCGGGCCACGCCCTGGAACCGGGCAACTCCGCCGGAATCCTGGTCTACGAGAACCTGTGGGCCGCGCCCTTCGCCACCGCCCTGCGCCGCGGCGGCGCGCAGATGGTGGCCTCCGGACGGATCCCGATGCCGGACGTCCTGGCCGCGCTGGACGCGACCGACAGCGCTCGGCCGGCGAGGGCTTAGCGGTCCGTGGTCCGTGGCCCGTGGCCCACGGTGCCGGGCTTGCCCTGGGCCGATGTGGGGCCGATGTGACATCACCGTGGCCTTGAACGGCCGTCTCCCGGCCCGACCGGGCTGCCCAGCGGCCGACCGGGCTGCTTCGTGGCCGACCGGGCTGCCTCTTCTCCCGGCCTTGCTGATCCGTAAGTAGACCGGCCCGCCTCCCCGCTGATCCGTCAGTAGACCGGCGTGCCTCCCCGGTCGGCCTTGCTGATCCGGCGGTCGGCCCGCCTGCCCCTTTCGGCCGGCCGGGCCGCCACGTCAGTCGGCCGTCCGGTCCGCGAAGTGCCCGACGGCGGCCGACACCAGGGAGACGGTCGCCGGCAGGGCCGCGGTGGCGTCGACGGTCAGGCCCGGCTCGTCCGCTTCCAGCGGCTCCAGCGTCTCGAACTGGGAGTCGACCAACCGGGCGGGCATGAAGTGACCGGTCCGCCGTGCCACACGGTCCCCTGCGGTGTCCCGGTCCAGGGCGAGGTGGAGACACCACAGCCCGGAGCCGGCGGCCGCCCGGAGTTCGTCGCGGTACGCGCGCCTGAGCGCCGAACACGCGACGACCAGCCCCTCCCCGGCCTCGGCCGACCGGCGGACGCGCGCGGCGAGGCTCCGCAGCCAGGGCGCGCGGTCGGCGTCGTCCAGCGGGTGGCCGGCGGCCATCTTGGCGGTGTTCGCGGCGGGATGGACGTCGTCCCCCTCGACGAACGGCACGCGCAACTCCTTCGCGACCGCCTTGCCGACGGTGGATTTCCCGGAACCCGACACCCCCAGCACCACGACGATCGGCGGCCGCCTCCGGGCTCCGGGCCCGGTCACAGCCCCCGCTCTCTCAGCCGGGTGCTCACGTGGCCCTCCGGTGACTGCTGACTGCTGACTGGTGTCGGGCGGCGCGGGGTCAGCCGCCCGTGGCGAACCCGGGGAACAGGGTCATCCCGCCGTCCACGTAGATCGTGGAACCCACGACGTAGTCGAAGAGGTCGGAGGCCAGCACGGCCACCACGTTCGCGATGTCCTCCGGGTCGCCGACGCGGCCGTAGGGGATGAGCCGGAGCAGGTCGGCCTCGGCCTCGGGGGTGTCCCAGGCGCTGCGGTTGATGGGGGTGCGGATCGCTCCCGGGGCAACGGCGTTCACCCGGATCCGGTACGGGGCGAGCTCCTGCGCGAGGGTCGACATGAGCATCTGGACCCCGCCCTTCGAGGACGCGTAGTTCACGTGGCCCGACCACGGAATGATCTGGTGGACCGAGCTCATGCAGACGATCTTCCCGGCCGAGCGGGACACCTCCGGGACGACGCCCCGGCGCCTGAACTCCTTGGCCGCCTCGCGGGCACAGAGGAACTGTCCGGTCAGATTGACGTCCAGCACCTTCTGCCACTGCTCCCTGGTCATGTCGGTGACGGCGGCGTCGCGCTGGAGTCCCGCGTTCGCGACCATGACGTCGATGGTCCCGAACTCCCCGACCATGTGCGACACCATGTCGACGACCTGGTCCTCCTGGGACACGTCCGCCTCGTGCGCGTAGGCGCGGACACCGAAGGACTCGATCTCGCGCACCACCTCCTCCGCGGCGTCCCGCCCTGCCACGTAGTTCACCACCACGTCGGCGCCCACCCGCCCGAGGCCGATCGCCGTGGCTTTTCCGATACCGGAGTTGGCGCCCGTCACCAGTGCTTTCTGCCCTTTGAGGAGCTGGTGGGCGATGGGCGCGCGACCGTCACTGCCGCTGCTTTCCACTCGTCTCTCCTTGGGGGGGGTGCCGTCAGCCGACCGGAGCGCCCGGTCCGAGCCGGACGGCCCGACGCCCGTCCGCCGGGTCGTCGGGCCGTCCAGGAGGGGCGCGGTCGGCTACTGGGTGCGGGCGTCCCGGGTGTCCCGGGCGCCGATGCACAGTGCCCAGATGACGAAGGCGTCCACGGCGATCAGCACGATGGCCCAGACCGGGTAGTACGGCAGCCAGAGGAAGTTGGCGACCATCGACAGGCCTGCCAGCACGATTCCGGTGATGCGCGCCCACATCGCCCCGCGGAAGAGGGCGACACCGGCGAGGACGACCAGGACACCGAGGACGAGGTGGATCCAGCCCCAGCCCGTCATGTCGAAGGTGTAGGCGTAGTTGCGGGTGACGACGAAGACGTCGGTCTTGACGATGGCGGCGATCCCCTGGAATATCGCCATCGCTCCGCCGAAGATCATCATGACTGCGGCGAAGGCGGTCCAGCTGGACACCCAGATTCCTCCACCGTGGCTTTCGCTACGGCTTCCGGTGTCGTGCTGGTGCATTCCGGGCGTGGCCATTTCGAGCTCCTCCCGCATAGGCCTCGCCACCGACCTGTCACCGGCCGGTGGCCACATATCAGCTTGCCACGAGAATCACCGACCGGCAGAACGTCGCCATTCACGCCCCGCACACGGGAGGGGAGCGTGGAAGAAACCGGGGTACGGAAGTGCGCGGGAATTCCCGCGGTGGTCCAATGGACATGTCTTTTGGACGCGTCCCACGGATGCGTCCCGCGCCGGGATGCGCGCCGACAGGCGGAGCTGTTCATTCCCCACGGCTCCCGTGAGAAAGGAAATCGCCATGCCACGTCTCCTCCGCGGGGTCGCCCGCACAGCCGTGGTGGCGGGCACGGCGACGGCCGTGTCGAACCGCGTCTCGCGCCGCCAGCAGGGCCGGTGGGCCCAGCAGGCCCCTGCGCGACCCACCGCCCCGTCCCTGGTCGCCACTCCCCCGCTCCCCCCGTCGGCCCCCCTGACCGACGACATGAACGACAAGATCGACCAGCTGAAGCGACTCGGCGAACTCAAGGCCCAGGGCGTGCTCAGCGAGGCCGAGTTCGCGGACCAGAAGCGCAGGATCCTGAGCGACTGACGAACGCCCGCTCACCGCACGCGCGACGACGTCGACGGCCGGATCGGGTAAGCCGACCACGAGTCGGGCTGCCGCTTCGAGGCCCACCCGATGTGGACGTGGCTGCCGGCCCTCCTGGACGATGTCGACGACCCCGCACAGGCCCTCGACTACCGCCGCCCCCGCAACCCACCCGTGTGCCCGCCGACGTGTCGCAGTGAGCGGTAGGACACCGCGGCCCAGGCGGCGACGAGCAGCGCGTAGAGGACGACGGCGGCCCAGACGAACACCTGGGAGCCGGTGCGGGACGCGAGGGCCGAGGTGCCGGTGACGCAGGCGCCGAGGGGGAAGATGAAAGACCACCAGGTGGGCGCGAAGGGCAGCCCCGCCCTGAACTCCCGTACGGTCAGCGCCGTGGCGAGTGCCAGCCACAGCATGGCGAAGCCCCACACCCCGACTCCGCCCAGCAGGGCGAGAACCGCCGTGCCGTGCACGTACGGTGCGGGCAGCGCGCCCGGCGAGGCCGTCGCCAGCGCACCCAGCCCCGTCACGATCTGCCCCAGCGCGCCCAGTCCGATCCACACCGTGGGCACCATCGCGCCGGTGGGCGCGTCATGGTGCACCAGCCGGCTGTAGACCATGGCCAGTACCAGCAGCGCGGCCACCAGACCGAGCCCGAACATCGCGTAGCAGCCCAGCACCAGGGCCAGCCGCAGCTGCCCGGCGGGCATGTGCGGGACGAGCAGCGCGCCCGTCGTGGCGGAGACCAACGGCGGTACCACCGGCATCAGCCAGCCGCCGAACGCCGCGTCCGGCGCGAACCGGTGCCGGGTGACCATCAGATACGGCACCGTGGCGGCCGTGGCGAGACCGAGTACGGTTCCGAGCGACCACAGCGTCAAGTCCGTGTCCAGCGCCGCCCGTTCCCCGATCACCGGCCCGCCGAGCTGCAGCGCCCCGGCGCCGACCGTCAGGAGGGCAACGGCCGGCGCGCCGAAGAACTGGGACTGCGTCGGATCGGCGGCGTGCAGCCGCAGCGCCCGCTGACGCACATAGCCGACCGCAAGTACGACGAGCAGCAGCCCGGCTCCCGACCAGACCACCGTGGCGGCGGTCCGCAGACCGGGCAGGCTCCGCGGCAGGGTGACCACCGCGTTCGCGACGATGCCGGTACCCATGACCGCCGCGAACCAGCTGGGGCCGAACGGCGGACGGCCCGTCGCCTTCGCCGTCGGCAGCCGTGGACGGGCTGGAAGCGGAACTCCCGGAGCCGCATCGCCCTCGATCGGGACGGCTCGGGCACTGCTGGGATGGGGTGTCACGGCGTGGAACGCCTCTTTCCTCGTCGGGGGAATCACCGTCGTGAACCGGCCGTCCGGGGCCCCAGCCCAACAGAACGCGGGTCGCGGCCAAGTCCGTCGGCCCGTTGGCCTCACGAGGCTATGGCCGCCTCCCGTTCCCGCCGCACAACACCGAGTGCCACAACACCCTCACATCAGGACCTGGCGACGCCCGCCGTCCGGACCCGGGCCACGATGGCGCCTGCGACGCGGTACCCGTGTCGCGGTATCCGTCCCGCGGTATCCGTGCCCCGGTACCCGTGCCCCGGTACCCGTGTCGCGGTATCCGTGCCCGCCACAGTGCCGAGCCGCGACACCCGTGCCGTCACAGTGCCGCCGCGTCCGTCCCGCGTATTGCGTCAGCCCGCCGAGCGCGCCATCGCCGCGAGTCGCGCCACCTGCTCGCCCATGCCGCGCGTGCCGCTCAGCGGGGTCAGGGCGTGCGGCCACACGGCCTTGGCGAGAGTGACGTGACGGGCACCGCCGAGCACCACGACGGGGTCGAGGTCCGTGATGCCGCGCTCGTCCGCCTGCTCCTGCAGCAGTCGGGCGGTCACCGCGTCGGCGGCACCGTGCGCCGTGTCGTAGGGCTCGATCTCGTCGTCGAGGCCGAGCAGACCGTAGCGGGCGGAGAGGATGACGAGCCGGTCCGGCCGGAGTGCCTCGGCGGCCCTCCGGCACGCGCGGTGGTACGAGCCGATGTACATGTCCGCCGCCCGCGCGCGGTGGTCCAGTTTCCGCGCTCCGCAGGGGATGACGATCAGCTCCGGGGCCACGCCGCCGATGTATTCGTTCGGAGTCATACTGGTCCCTCCCGGGTCAGGGTGAAGACGGAGTTCCTCGGGGAAACGCCGCTCGGGGCGAAGGCCATGGCCGTACCGGGAGACAGCGGGCCCTCACATCCGGACATGCCGTGGACGCGCGTGGGGACACGTCCTGATCTGCCGCAGTCCTGGCACGCTCGTGTGTCCCGTCGTGGCACGGAGCCCTCGTAGTCTCGGGAACAGCGCACGAGGTCGACGGTCCTCATCGCCGCGGACCACCTCGGCCCCAACGGCGGCGTGGTCGGCTGGCCACGCCGCCCGCGACGGTCTCCGTATGTGGAAAGAAGGCGTTCTACGCCGTGGCATCAGCATCAGGCAGTGCTCTCTCGATCCCGCACCAGGTGGAATTCGGAATCAACGAATGGCTCGTCGACGAATTCCGTGAGCGGTATCTCCGTGATCCCGACTCCGTCGACCGGGTCTGGCAGGACTACTTCCGGGCGTCCGCGCCGGACGTTGTACCCGCGCCCGCCCGAGCGACCGCGCACGCGCCGGCGGTGCAGGAGCGGGACAGCGAAGCCGACCTCGTGGTCAAGGCGGTCCGCGTCGCCGCGCTGATCCACTCGTACCGCGTCCGCGGACACCTCGCGGCCGCCACCAACCCCCTCTCCGCCGGGCCGTCCGCCGGGCCCTCCACCGCGTCCACCGGCCCTTCGGGCCTGGAGCCGTCGGAGCACGGCCTCGACGCCGCGGACACCGCCCGCGAATTCCCCGTCGACGGCTTCGCGGGGAACCAGCGGATGACGCTCCGCGAGGTCATCGACACACTTCGTGACGCGTACTGCGGCCCTACGGGCATCGAGTACATGCACATCCAGAACCGGCAGGAGCGGCTGTGGCTCCAGCGGCGCGTGGAGGTTCCGCCGTCCCGCCCGGGACGCGCCGAGCAGCTGCGGATTCTGTACCGTCTGGGATCCGCCGAGGCGTTCGAGACGTTCCTGCACACCAAGTACGTCGGGCAGAAGCGGTACTCGCTGGAGGGCGGGGAGTCCGCGATCGTCCTGCTGGACACGGTGCTCGAGCGCGCCGCGCGGCTGGGCATGGGCGAGGTGGTCATCGGGATGGCGCACCGCGGCCGGCTGAACGTGCTCGCCAACATCGTGGGCAAGCCGTACGCGCAGATCTTCGACGAGTTCGAGGACGCGGTCGACGTCCGGTCCGCGCAGGGCTCCGGCGATGTGAAGTACCACCTCGGGGCCGCCGGTACCTTCCACACCCCGGACGGTCACGCGATCGCGGTCTCCGTGGTGGCGAACCCGTCTCACCTGGAGATCGTGGGGCCCGTGACGCAGGGGGTCGTACGGGGGCGGCAGGATCTCACGGAGGACGGGGACGGACGGTTCTCCGTCCTGCCCGTGGTGGTCCACGGTGATGCCGCCCTCGCGGGACAGGGAGTGGTCGCGGAGACGCTGAACATGTCACAGCTGCCGGGCTACGCCACCGGCGGCACCATCCACCTGGTCATCAACAACCAGCTGGGGTTCACCACCGCACCCGCCGTCGGCCGGTCGAGCACGTACGCCACCGATGTCGCGCGGACCGTCGAGGCCCCCGTCTTCCATGTCAACGGGGACGATCCCGAAGCGGTCGCCCGGGTGGCGCAGTTGGCCTTCGACTACCGTCAGGCGTTCCACAAGGACGTGGTCGTCGATCTGGTCTGCTACCGGCGCCACGGGCACAGCGAGGTCGACGATCCCTCCATCACGCAGCCGGCCATGTACGACCGCATCGCCGCCAGGCCGTCCGTGCGGAAGCTGTACGCGGAGGCGCTGCACAGCACTGGTGTGATCAGTGAGCAGGAAGCCGAGAGCGCCCGGCAGGGCTATCGCGACCAGCTCCAGCGGGCCTTCACCGAGACAGCGGGGGCGTCCTCACCCGACCGGGAGCCCCTCCCGGCCCGTGACGTCGCGGATCTCCCTGCCCGCCGGACGGTGACGGCCGTCGCCGAGATGACGTTGCGGCACATCCTGGGCACCCAGATCGACCTGCCGCGGGAGTTCACCCCGCACCCGCGCGTGCTGCCCCAACTGGAGCGGCGGGCCGCCATGTCCGACAGCGGGAACATCGACTGGGCCACCGCGGAGGCACTCGCGGTCGGATCCCTGCTCCTGGACGGAGTGCCGGTTCGGCTGTCCGGGCAGGACTCCCGGCGGGGCACCTTCGGCCAGCGGCACGCCGTCCTCACGGACCGTCGTACGGGGCGGCAGCACACTCCCTTGGACTCGCTCGGTGCGGAGGCGGCGCGTTTCACGCCGTACGACTCCCTCCTGTCCGAACTCGCCGTGCTCGCCTTCGAATACGGCTACTCGCTGGCCCGGCCGGATGCCCTGGTGCTGTGGGAGGCGCAGTTCGGTGACTTCGCCAACGGCGCCCAGACGGTCGTCGACGAGTACATCTCCTCCTCGGAGCAGAAGTGGGGGCAGCGGTCGGGCGTCACGCTGCTGCTGCCGCACGGCCTGGAGGGACAGGGACCGGACCACTCCTCCGCCCGCATCGAACGATTCCTGCAGCTGTGCGCCGACGACAACCTGACCGTCGCCAACCCCTCGCTGCCGGCCAACTACTTCCACCTGCTCAGGGAACAGGGCCTCGACGCGGCACGCAGACCGCTGGTGGTCTTCACTCCCAAGTCCATGCTGCGGTCGAAGGCCGCGACCTCCGGGCTGGAGGAGTTCACCGAGGGTTCCTTCCTCCCGGTCGTCCCGGACACCGAACAGGATCCCGCCCGGACCCGACGGGTGCTGCTGTGTTCCGGCAAGGTCTTCTACGACCTGGACGCGCACCGGCGTGAGTCGGGAGAGGACGGGACCGCCATCGTGCGGCTGGAGCGGCTGTACCCCTTCCCGGCCGACGAGCTGCGGGCGGAACTGTCCCGGTATCCGTCCGGCGTCGACGTGCGCTGGGTTCAGGAGGAGCCGGCCAACCAGGGTGCGTGGACCTTCGCCGCGCCGCGTGTGGCCTCCCTGGTCACCACCCCCGTGGGGTGCGTGAGCCGCCCGGCGGCCTCCGCTCCGGCGGGCGGCTCCGCCCGCCGCCACGCCGCCGAACAACGGGACCTCGTCGGGCGGGCGTTCGCCTGACGCTCGCGAGGGTCCGGCCGGGACGAGGGCCCGGCCGGGACCACTCGGCCCGGCGCGCGGAGTCGCGCCGGGCGGGAGCCAGGGGGGCCGGGCGGGAGCCGCGGGGGGCCGCCCGAGGGGCGCCGGGGCGAGAGACCCCGGCGGGAAGATTTCAAGAGGCGGCCTGCCACGGCGCCCTGTCGCGGATCCACCGGCGACGCGGGGCAACGGTTCCGTGTGGCCCCGGAGGCCACGAGGACCGCTCAGGGTGCCACGACGACCGGACCGCTCACGACGCCACGACGACCGGACCGCTCACGGCGCCGGCCGTATCCCGTTGCGGACACCGGCTCAACCGTCGGACCTCGGTCCCGCGGGCGCACCCGCGTCCGCCACCCCGGTGGTGTGGAACCGGGCGCGGAACACACCCGGAGTCACCTTGAGATTCCGTACGAACGACCTGCGCAGCGACTCGGGCGAACCGAACCCCGTACGGCGGGCGATCACCGCCATGGGATCGTCACCGCACTCCAGCATCGCCTGCGCCGCCTCCAGCCGGACCTGCTCCACGTAGCGGGCCGGGGTCATGCCCAGCTCCTCGCAGAAGAGCCGGGCCACATGGCGGGAGCTGACACCGGCCCGGCGCGCCATGGCGGACAACGTGTGGTTGGCGGCGGGGTCCTCCGCCACGGCGTCCAGCACCCGGCGGAGCATGTCCTGGCGGGTGTGGGCGGCGCGGGCGCGCACGCTGAACTGAGACTGCCCACCGGGCCGTTGCATGAAGACCACCAGGTCCTTGGCCACCGCGCGGGCCACTTCGGCTCCGTAGTGCTCCTCCACGAGGGCCAGCGACAGGTCGATGCCCGCGGTGACTCCCGCCGAGGTCATCACCTTGCCGTCCCGCACGAAGATCGCGTCCGGCTTGACCTCGACGGCGGGGAAGCGCAGGGCCAACTGCCGCGAGTGGCGCCAGTGGGTGGCTGCGCTGCGGCCGTCCAGAAGACCGGCGGCGGCCAGCAGGAAGGCGCCGGTACAGACCGAAGCCGTGCAGCGCGAGTTCGCGTCGAGCCCCCGCACGGTGTCCAGCAGCGCGTCGTCCTTGATCATCCGATCCCAGGCCGGGCCGCCGGGAATCACCAGGACGTCACTGACCTCCTGCGCGTCCGCCACGGCCATGTCGACGCCGAGACGGGTTCCCGCCGACGTCGTCACCTCGTTCCCGTCGACCGAGACCATGTTCAACCGGTAGTGCGCGCCGAAGTCGTTCGCCGAGGTGAACACCTCGATGGGACCGGTCACATCCAGCAGCCGGACGCCGGGAAAGACGAAAATCGTCACAAGGAGCGAGTCGGTTCCGGCACGCTTGTGGTTCATCGAATGCCTCCGGACCTGACATGGGGTTACGGTCGATGCTATGCGCAGTGAGTTCGCGAAACAAACCAACTAGGATCGCGGCATGTCCGACATCCGGCCACGCGCCTGCCCCATAGCCGGGACCCTCGATCTCGTAGGAGAGCGCTGGTCGCTCCTGGTGTTGCGCGAGGTGTTCCTGGGAATCCGGCGCTACGCCGACATCCGCGCCAACACCGGAGCGCCGCGGGACGTCCTCACCAAGCGGCTGAGATCCCTGGAGGCCGCGGGGATCCTGGAGCGCCGCCAGTACCAGGACCGCCCTCCCCGCTTCGACTACCACCTGACGGCCGCGGGGCAGGCCCTGGAGCCGGTGCTGATCGGGCTCCGGGAGTGGGGCCTTCGGCACCTGCAGGACCCGCCGCCCGCGCCACGGTTCCTGCACACGTGCGGTGCCGATGTGCGGACGCGGATCGTCTGCTCCCAGTGCGGCGAGCCCCTTGAGGGGGCCGGATTGGTGACCGTACTGGAGGAGGAGCCCGGTTCGGGCCCCCAGGGCGCCCGGCACACCCCTGGACCTCGACCGGAACCACCACAACGACTTTCCTGACGGCCGGCTCCGGCGACCCGTATCGGCCACCGCGGTTCGACCGGGATCCGTCGCCGACCGCTGCGGAACCGCTGCGGCGCTCACGGTGCCGGGAGCGCCCGAGGACGAGGCCGACGGCCGGCCACACCCGGCCGCCCGGGTGTGTGGGCTGGGTGTCCCGGGATCTCCGGCCCCCTCAGTGGGACCGTCCCGCCCGCTCCTGGACGGACGCGGGTCGCGGGGCGCGCCACAAGCCCGGTTCCGCCCGCGCGTCGCCCCACGACGGCAAGATCCCGAAAGCGGTCGACTGACGGGGACATGCCCACACGTGGCGCGGGGCCGGTGAGGCCCGAGCGGAGCGGTGGTGCCGGCGCGAACGTCCACGGCCGAAGCGGAGGAGAGGGCGGGGAGGCCGACGGCGCCCGCCGCCGCCCGGCCGACCCGTCCGATATCCGGAAGCGACCGTCCTTCTTCAGGTACAGAAGGCCGGGGGGACGGCGCCCAGGGGATCACCGGGCGATATTTTGACGATCTCATTGCACTCCCTTAGGCCGAGGAAAGCCGGGCCGGAAAAAACGGAATCCGGCGGAACGCGCTCCGTTTTCTGTGGCACCGTCGGCGGGTTTCCGATTCCGTACGTGGACTTCACCCGGCCTCAGGTGGGAAAACAGACTTCTGTTGTCTCCTGGCAACGATGTCGGTGGGGTACGTGCGACGGAATCAGCGGTGAACAGCGGCATCGACGACGATACGGGGAGCGAAAACGCTTTCCCGCGCACCCTGACCCCGAGACGCGCGTCCCGGGTGATCTGATTGGCGCGATCGAACCTTGCTCAGGCGGTCCGGCTGGAAGATCTTTGATTGCCGCCGACCGCCGGTCGGTGCGCCAACCGTCGAGAAAGGACCGTCATGAAGTCGACTGTCGCCATGCGTAAGAAGGCCGGCTCCAAGAAGATTGCGGTGCGCCGCACCGGCGACGTGCGCCTGACGTCGGCGGCCTGTCAGTGCCCGTACTCCGTCCAGGCCTGATCGCTTCGCATTACCACGCTCGGGTGCGCCGCCTGTCGGCGCACCCGGGTCTCTTATCCGGAATTCCGCTGGAGGAGGGCCTGTGGCCGGTGACGGCCTCGTTTTCCACGAACTGAGTTTCGTTCCCGAAGGCGACGAGGTGGTGGTCGGCCGCCTGGACACCGGTTCCTACGCGGTTTTCCCGGCCGACGGCGCTGAGTTGCTGCGGCAGCTCATGCGGGGAATGGCACTCGGCGCCGCCGCCGACTGGTACGAGACCACTTTCGGAGAGGACGCCGATCTCCAGGATTTCGTGACCACTCTGCGCGAGCTCGGCTTCGTCGACGACGAGGACCGGGGGCGGCCGGCCCCACCTGCCCCGCGGGTACGACTGCGCGGCCTGGGCCGAGCCGCCTTCTCCGCGCCGGCCTGGGTGCTGTACGGCGCCATGGTCGGCGGCTGGACGTGGGCGGCGATCGCGCGGCCGGACCTGGCACCGCATCCCGGGCAGATCTTCTTCACCCACTCCCTCCTCGTGGTCCAACTGGTCATCACCCTCGGTCAGGTGCCGCTTCTGCTGCTGCACGAGGGCTTCCACATTCTTGCCGGCCGACGCCTCGGTCTGCCCACACGATTGAGTGTGAGCAACCGTCTCACGTACATCGTCGCCGAAACCCAGATCAACGGGCTGCTCAGCGTTCCCAGGGCGAAGCGCTATCTCCCGTTCTTCGCCGGGATGGTCTGCGACGGCGTCGTATTCGCCGCGCTCGGGCTCGTCGCCGATCTGACCCGGAATCCGGGCGGTTCGTTCTCGTCGACCGGTCGGCTCTGTCTCGGACTGGCATTCACGGTCGCGGTTCGCGTGCTGTGGCAGCTCCAGCTCTACTTGCGAACCGATCTCTACTATGTGGCGGCCACCGCTTGGAACTGCTACGACCTTCACGACGCGGGCATGACCCTGATGAAGAATCGTGTATGGCGTTTCATGAATCGCCCGGACCGTGTCGTGGACGAGGAGAAATGGACGCCCCGGGACCGCAGAGTCGGCGCGTTCTACGGTCCTTTCATCGTCCTGGGATACGGCGCGTTCGCCGCGATCACCGTCTTCGTCAGCGTCCCCGTGACGGTCAACTACGTCAGCATTGCCGGGCGCGCCCTCGGCTCCGGCGGCGTGGACGCGTCCTTTTGGGACGCTGTGCTGTCCCTGTGCATGAACGTGGCCCAGATCGTCGCACTCGTCGTGCTGTCGCGGAGAAAACGCCGGAACAAGAAGTCAGCCCACTCCCTCACGTCCTCTTCACCGGAGGTAGAACTCGCATGACGGGCCATCTGCGGATCGTCGGAGACAGGCGCGACGACCGCCTGCGCGCCATCGCAGCCCACACCGGAAAGGCCCTCGTGGTCCGCTGCCACCAGCGGCTGCGCGGCCCCTACACCGGCGTGGACACGGTGCTACGAGCCGTTCTGCCCGAGGCCTACCGGCGCTGGCCGGACCTGGTCGAGGACCATCGCGTGGCCCTCCTGTACGGGATGCCCGAGCTGGCCCACCTCATCGGACCGCCACCGCGCACCCTGGCCGACGACGCCCCCTACGAGGAACGCACCCGCTTCTTCGGCGCCGGCTGGGTCCGTTGCATGAGCCAGGGCATCGTCGGCTTCCTGCTCGAATACTCCCGGCGCATCCACAGTGATGCCGCCTTCGAGATCGCCTTCGAAGAGGCGCACGCCGCCGAGGCCACCACGCAGGAACTGATCGCCCTGCTGCTGCGCCGCGCGGACCCACGCCGGCTGCGCGTGGTGGTCTCGGCGACCCGCGGCACACTCTCCGACGAGTTGCAGGACGCTCTGGCCGACGTGGCCGTCCTGCCCGTGGCGCGCACCGCCGAGCAGCCGGTCGAGGACCGGACCCCCGACGAATGGGCCGCGGTCCATGTCGAAGGCGACTGCACCGACGACGACCCGCGCGCCCTCGACGGATACCGGCGGACCGACCCGCGCACCCGCGCCCGCCTCCACGACCGGCGTGCCGACTCCCTTGAGCAGGCGGCCACATGGGGCATCCGCATGGGAGCCGTCGCGCACCACCGCGAACACGGCAGCGACCCCGCCGGGGCGGGACGGGCCGCCCTGCTCGCGGCCCAGCGCCACGCCGTGGCCACCGGATTCTCCGCCGCCGTGGTCGACCTCGGCCTGCGCGGCCGCGGCCTGACCGACCCGCGCTCGCACGAACACGACTACTGGGAGTTCACCCGCGAGGCGGCCGCGGCCTGCATCCCGGTCGGACGTCTGGAACAGTCCATGGAGCTGTACCAGAGCCTGCTGCGCCGCTTCACCGATCCCAAGATCCACATGATGACCAGTTACGCCATCGCGATGCTGCACACCCGGTTCCTGAAACCCCGCGACCACGAACTGGCCGTCCAGTGGCAGCACAACGCCGTCGCCATCGCGGGAATCCTCCCGGACCCGGCCGAACGACTGACGTACAGCGTCTTCCACGACAACGGCCTGGCACTCGTCGAAATGCACCGCGGCAACCTGCACCACGCCCTCGCGCTCGTGGAATCGTGCATCACCCGGCTCGACGAGCGGCTCGACGACGACCAGTGGGCACTGCACCGCTCCCAACTGCTCTACAACCGGGCCCGGCTGCTGGTGGCACTCGGCCGGCCGGACGAAGCGCACGCCGACTACACCCGCCTCGTCGACATCGACCCGTACTACACCGACTACCTCTCGGAGCGGGCCAGGATCTCGCGGGACCGCGGCGACTTCGACGCCGCCCTGGCCGACTACGACCGTGCGGTGCGGCTCGCGCCTCCGTTCCCCGAGCTGTACTACAACCGCGGCACCGCCCGCGCGCAGGTCGGCGACCACGCGGGGGCTCTCGGGGACTTCAGCCTCGTACTCGAGATGGAACCGCGCGACCTCGACACCCGGATAGCCCGAGCGGAACTGCTGCTGGAAGCCGGCGATCTCGACGCGGCCGAGACCGACACGGCCACCGGACTGAGGCTCCACCCGGGAGAACTCCAACTCCTCTGCCTGCAGGGCACGGTCCTCCTGCAACGCGATCAACTCGACCGCGCTCTGGCCGCTTTCGACGGAGCGCTCGCGAAGGACCCGCGCTACCCGGCCGCGCTGATCAACCGGGCCGTGGTGCACTTCCAGCAGTCGCGCCCGGAGATGGCGGTCGCGGACCTTAGCGCCGCGCTCGAAGCCGTCGGGGACGACCCCGACATCCTGCTCAACCGCGGCATCGCCCACCTGGCCGCCGACCGCCCCGACCTGGCCCTCGAGGACTTCGACCGGGCACTGACTCTGCCGGACGCCGACACCACCGAACTCCAGGAGCAACGCCTGCTCTGCGCCGCGTCCAGCGCC
Organism: Streptomyces sp. NPDC057950; assembly: GCF_042887295.1. Taxonomy (NCBI): domain Bacteria; kingdom Bacillati; phylum Actinomycetota; class Actinomycetes; order Kitasatosporales; family Streptomycetaceae; genus Streptomyces; species Streptomyces sp. NPDC057950. The sequence goes on along the minus strand of NZ_JBHVPP010000009.1, from coordinate 245,607 downwards.
CGGTGAGACCGCAGTCCCAGCCCCGGAACGCAGAAGACCCCACACGAAGTGGGGTCTCAACCGATGTCTTGTACTGGGTACTGGTGTCCGAGGGGGGACTTGAACCCCCACGCCCGATAAAGGGCACTAGCACCTCAAGCTAGCGCGTCTGCCATTCCGCCACCCGGACCAGGTGTCTGTCGCCTGGCCGGGGGTGTTCCCCGTGGCGACACGCACAACAATACCAAGGTTTCAGGGTGCCTTTCACCTGCATATCCAGGCCCTGGGAGTGGCTGTGCGGGACCGGAGGCGGGTAGATCGCGTCGGCCACCCTGTGTGACGCGATGGTCGCCAAGGGTTCACGCGGCCGCTAAATCCGGGCGGGACGCACCCGACCGGTGCCCTCCTCACACCGTCACCCCTCACACCGTCACCCCTCACACCGTCACCGCTCGCACCATCACCCCTCGCACCGTCACCCCTCCCCCTCGCGCACCCCCACCACCAGAAGCCGCAGCGCCCGCACGAACTCGGCCCCCGCCTCCTCGCCCAGCGGAGCGAGGAAGCGCTGTTCCGTCTCCCGTCGGGCCAGTTCGGCCCGCCGCAGGCAGTCGTGGCCCGCCGCGGTCAGCTCCACGATGTTCTTGCGGCGGTCCTGGGGGCTGCGGCGGCGCTCGACGAGCCCGTGGTCCTCCAGTCCGTCAACGAGCGCCACCATCGTGGTGCGGTCGACGCCGAGCCGTCCCGCGACCTCGACCTGCGACAGCGGGTACTCGGCGGCGAGCACCGCCAGGACCGCCAGCTCGTGCCCGTCCACCCCGAAGGGGGCCAGCGCCTCGGCGGATGCCCGCGTCAGCCGTTGCTGCGCGTGCTTGAGGAGATAGCCGAGCCTGGCCTCGAGGTGCACGGAGGCCGCAGGAGGCGTGGGAGGAACCAGGGGCGCGGGGGACCCAGGGAGCTGATCGCCGGTCATGCCCGCACTGTACCCAGTACTGATTGTCAGTTCTCCTGATGATTGGCTACGCTGATCGACATGAGCGAACAGCGCGTGCGCTTCGGCATCAAGACCACCCCTATGCACGTCTCCTACGAGGACATCCGCCGGGTCTGGCGTGAGGCCGACGCCCTCCCCGAGATCGAGGACGCCTGGCTATGGGACCATCTGCTTCCGCTGCGCGGGCCCCGGAACGGCCAGACACACGAGAGCTGGACGCTGCTCGCCGCTCTCGCCGCCCAGACCGAGCGGCTGCGGCTCGGACTGCTCGTCACCAGTAACCGTGTCCGGCCGCCCGCCGTCCTCGGGAAGATCGCCTCGACCGTGGACGTGATCTCCGGCGGGCGGCTCGTGATGGGCATCGGCGTCGGCGGCACCCGGCAGCCTCCCGGCGCGGGCGGGATCGCCGGCGAGAATCCGGCGGTCGCGGAGCACGCGGCGTACGGGCTGACACTCGTCCCGCCCGGCGAGGGCGTCGCCCGGCTCGCGGAGACCGTCGAGATCCTGAAGCGCATGTGGACCGAGGAGGTCTTCGACTTCGAGGGACGCCACTACCGGCTCCGGGGTACGTACAACGAGCCCAAGCCCGTGCAGCGGCCGGGGCCCCCGCTCCTGATCGGGGGCTGGGGGACGCGGCTGCTGCGGCTGGTCGCCGAGCGGGCCGACATCTGGAACGTCCCCGGACCACCCCACAACGGCGTGGAGTTCATCGCCGAGCGCGGCCGGGTCCTGGACGCGCACTGCGCGGAGATCGGGCGCGACCCGCGCGAGATCACCCGGTCGGTGCAGGTGGTCGTCTCCTACGACGACCCCGCCGCCACCCGGGCCGCGGTCACCGCCCTCATCGGCGTGGGCACGGACCACGTCGTGCTCGGCCTGCCCCAGCCCTACCCGCCGGGGGTCGCGCGGTGGGTGGTGGACGAGATCATCACACGGGTGCCGGCAGTGGTACCGGAGAGTGGGCGGCGCCCCTGACCGGGCGCACCCGGACACGAACCCGCCCACTCCCCCGTCACCGGGACAGCCGCTGCCCGATTGTCACGGAACGAGCTGGTACTCGGGGAAGTTGCCCGGCAGCCGTTCCTCCGCCGGACCCCGCGTGACGGCGCGGACGAGCAGTTCGCCGCCCACGAAGGCCCCGCGCCAGGACGCGCCGAGTCCGCCGAACAGTTCGTCGCGGTCGCCTCGCGAACGGGGCTTGCCGCGGCCGAGTTTGAACGCGCGGATCTGTGGCGCCAGTCGGGTGTACGTCGCCTCGTCGTCCGTGGAAAGGGTCGCCACCAGCGCTCCGTTCGACGCGTTCATCGCGGCGAGCAGTTCCGCCTCGGTGTCGACCAGGACGATGGTGTCGACGGGGCCGAACGGCTCCGCGTGGTGCAGTGGCGAGGACGGCGGCGGGTTGAGCAGCGTGACGGGCTGGACGTACGCCGAGGTGTCCTGGCCGGGCAGGAACCGTGTGTCGGACAGCTTGCCGCGGTGCAGGGGGACGGCGCCGCGGCTGATGGCCTCGGTGACCTGGTCGTCCAGCTCCTTCGCCTTGGCCGCGTTGATGACGGGTCCGAAGTCCAGTGCGGGAAAGGGGTCGTCGGGGTTCTCGATCGCGAGTGGGTGGCCGATGCGCAGGGTGCGGACGGCCGGGAGGTAGGCGGCGAGGAACTCGTCGAACAGGCTGCGCTGGACGACGAAGCGCGGGTAGGCGGTGCAGCGCTGCTTGCCGTAGTCGAAGAGCTTCGGGACGACGGCCGTCAGCGCGTCCCAGTCCGTGTAGTTCCAGACGCCCCAGGTGTTGAGGCCCTCCTGTTCGAGGATGTGCCGCTTGCCCAGGTGGGCGACGGCGGTGGCCACGGCGGCGCCGGTGTCGCGGCCGCCGACGAAGGAGACGCAGCCGATCTCGGGTGCGCGCACGAGCGCCTCGGACAGCTCGCCGCCGCTGCCGCTGACGAGGGTGACGGGGACCCCTTCGCGTGCGGCGAGCGCGCAGGCCAGGGTGAGGCAGGCGACGCCGCCGTCGGTGGGGGCCTTGGCGATGACCGCGTTGCCCGCCAGGGCCTGGACCAGCATGGCGTGGACGAGGACGCTCATCGGGTAGTTCCAGCTGGCGATGTTGGACACCGGGCCGTCCAGCGGGATCCGGCCCTCGACCATGGGTTCGATGCCGTCGACGTACCAGCGGACGCCGTCGATCGCCCGGTCCACGTCCGCCTGCGCGAGCCGCCAGGGCTTGCCGATCTCCCAGACCAGGAGAAGGGCGAGCAGTTCACGGTGCTCGGTGAGCGCGTCGAGGGTGGCGGCGACGCGGGCTCGGCGTTCGGGCAGGGGGACGTGGCGCCAGGCCCGGTGCTGGTCGAGTGAGGCGCGTACGGCCTGTTGGGCGGTGGCGCCGTCCAGGCGGGGCGGGCCCGCGACGGGGCTTCCGTCGACGGGGCTGGTGGCGGGCAGCGCCCGGCCGTCGGCCCGCCAGGAGGTGCCCCAGAGGTTGAGGACCCGGTCCTCCTGGAACGCCTCGGGCACGACGGCGAGGCAGCGCTGCCAGGCGTCGGCCCAGGACGTCCCGGACTTCAGGACCAGCGAGGTGTTGGGGGTGGATGCCATTCGGATGTCTCCGCTCTCGGTGCACAGTCGGGGGCGGGAGGTGCCTGGCTCGTGCCGGACCTGCATGGTCCATCGGCTCGCACGAGGGGTGGTCGCGTCCGTACGGAGGACGACGGTGGTCGGGTCCGTACGGAGGAAGGTGGACGGGGGTGCGTACGCGGGAGGGTGGCCGCGTCCGCACGAGGAAGGTTCCGTACCAGGAAGGTACTGACGCGGGTCCGCTTGTGACAGTCACCGCACATCGACTATGAGTGACGTCTCACCTCACCCGCCGGTGGCGACACGCTCCGCCTCCAGCCGCGCCAGCACCAGCCGGGCCGTCTCGGTCGGGGTGCCGCCCACCGGCACCCCGGCCGCTTCCAGGGCCGCCTTCTTGGCCTGGGCGGTGCCGGACGAACCGGAGACGATCGCGCCGGCGTGCCCCATCGTCTTGCCCTCGGGCGCGGTGAACCCGGCGATGTAGCCGACGACCGGCTTGGTGACGTGGTCGCGGATGTAGGCGGCGGCCCGCTCCTCCGCGTCGCCGCCGATCTCGCCGATGAGGACGACGAGGTCGGTGTCGGGGTCGTCCTGGAAGGCGGCCAGGCAGTCGATGTGCGTGGTGCCGACGACGGGGTCGCCGCCGATGCCCACACACGTCGAGAAGCCGATGTCGCGCAGCTCGTACATGAGTTGGTAGGTCAGTGTGCCCGACTTGGAGACCAGGCCGATGCGTCCGGGCTTGGTGATGTCGGCGGGGATGATGCCCGCGTTCGACTGGCCGGGGCTGATCAGGCCGGGGCAGTTGGGGCCGATGACACGGGTGCCCTTCGCGGCGGCGTACGCGTGGAAGGCGACGGCGTCGTGGACGGGGATGCCCTCGGTGATGACGACGGCGAGTGCGATCCCCGCGTCGGCGGCCTCCAGCACGGCGGCCTTGGCGAACGCGGGCGGCACGAAGACGACGGTGACGTCGGCGCCGGTGGCCTCCGTCCCCTCGCGCACCGAACCGAAGACCGGCACGGTCACCGGAGTGCCGCCCCGGCCGTCGAGGCTTCGGGGGACGTCGAAGTCGACGCTGCGGCCCGCCTTGCGCGGATTGACGCCGCCCACCACGTCCGTGCCGGCGGCGAGCATCCGCAGGGTGTGTTTCATGCCCTCGCCGCCGGTCATGCCCTGGACGAGGATCTTGCTCTCCTTGCTGAGGAAGACGGCCATGTCCCACTCCTTCAGTCGGCGGTGGCGAGTCGGGCGGCGCGGCGCGCGGCGCCGTCCATGGTGGTGGCCTGCTCGACCAGGGGGTGCGCGCGGTCGTCGAGGACGGCCCGGCCGCGTACGGCGTTGTTGCCGTCGAGGCGGACCACGAGCGGTTTGGTCAACCGGACGCTCTCCAGGGCTTGCACGATGCCCATGGCGACGGTGTCGCAGGCCGTGATGCCGCCGAAGACGTTCACGAGGACCGATTTCACCGCCGGGTCGGAGAGGACCACGGACAGGCCGTCGGCCATGATCCGGGCGGAGGCGCCGCCGCCGATGTCGAGGAAGTTGGCGGGGCGGGCGCCGCATCCGGCGACCACGTCGAGGGTCGACATGACCAGGCCCGCGCCGTTGCCGATGATGCCGACCTCGCCGTCCAGCTTGACGTAGTTCAGCCCTCTGGCCGCGGCGGCCGCCTCCAGGGGGTCGTCGTGCGGTGCGTCCTTCTCTCCCCAGCGTTCCTGCCGGAAGCGGGCGTTGTCGTCGAGGGTGACCTTGCCGTCCAGGGCGAGGATCTGCCCCTGGACGGTGCGCACGAGGGGGTTCACCTCGACGAGCAGGGCGTCCTCTCGGGTCAGCACCCCCCACAGGCGTACCAGGACGTCGACGGTCCGCGGGGGAAGGCCGGCGGCTTCGGCGATCTCGGCCGCCTTGGCCGAGGTGACGCCTTCGGCGGGGTCGACGGGGATGCGCGCGACGGCGTCGGGCCGGGTCGCGGCCACCTCCTCGATGTCCATGCCGCCCTGTGCCGAGGCGATGGCGAGGAAGCGCCCGGCCGCCCGGTCGAGGACGTAGCTGACGTAGAACTCGCTCTCGATGTCGACGGGTTGGGCCAGCATCACCTCGCGGACGGTGTGGCCCTTGATGTCCATGCCGAGGATCTGGCGCGCCGTCAGTTCCGCCGCGGCCGGATCCGCGGCGACTTTCACGCCGCCGGCCTTGCCGCGGCCGCCCGTCTTCACCTGTGCCTTGACGACCACCCGGCCGCCGAGCCGGCGGGCGATCCCGCGGGCCTCCTTGGGCGAGTCGGTGACCTCGGCCCTCGGTACCGAGATGCCGTGTTCCTCGAAGAGTTCCCTTGCCTGGTGCTCGTACAGGTCCATACCTCGGCTCCTGCCTGAAAGTGCCGCACGCCCCCTGGACACCACCCACCGGATGCGGGATAACAAGTTTCATACAGTATTCGTCGACTGTATGCAATGTACCGCGAGAGCGTTCCAACCCCCTACGAAGGGACAGGACTTCGCCATGCCCGACGGCAGCAGCGACACCAACTCGACCCTCATCTCAGGTGGGCACCTGGTCGCAAAGGCACTCAGAGCGGAAGGCGTGGAGGTCGTCTACACCTTGTGCGGCGGCCACATCATCGACATCTACGACGGCTGTGTCGACGAGGGCATAGAGGTCGTCGACGTACGTCACGAGCAGGTCGCCGCCCACGCGGCCGACGGCTACGCGCGGATCACCGGCAAACCCGGATGCGCGGTCGTCACGGCCGGGCCGGGTACCACCGATGCCGTGACGGGCGTCGCGAACGCCTTCCGCGCCGAGTCCCCGATGCTGCTGATCGGCGGTCAGGGGGCGCACACCCAGCACAAGATGGGCTCTCTCCAGGACCTGCCGCACGTCGACATGATGACGCCGATCACCAAGTTCGCCGCGACCGTCCCGGACACGGCGCGCGCCGCCGACATGGTGTCGATGGCGTTCCGGGAGTGCTACCACGGCGCACCCGGTCCGTCCTTCCTGGAGATCCCGCGCGACGTCCTGGACGCCAAGGTGCCGGTCGACAAGGCCCGGATCCCCGCCGCCGGCCGGTACCGCGCCTCGACCCGCTCGGCCGGCGACCCCGAGGCGATCGAGCGGCTCGCCGATCTGCTCGTGCACGCCGAGAAGCCCGCGATCCTGCTGGGCAGCCAGGTGTGGACGACCCGGGGCACCGAGGCGGCCATCGATCTCGTACGCACCCTCAACATCCCCGCGTACATGAACGGCGCGGGACGCGGCACGCTGCCGCCCGGGGACCCGCACCACTTCCAGCTCTCCCGCCGGTACGCGTTCTCCCACGCCGACGTGATCGTGATCGTGGGCACGCCCTTCGACTTCCGTATGGGCTACGGCAAACGGCTCTCCCCCGACGCGACGGTCGTGCAGATCGACCTCGACTACCGGACCGTCGGCAAGAACCGGGACATCGACCTGGGGATCGTCGGGGACGCGGGGCTGGTCCTGAAGTCGGTGACCGACGCCGCCTCCGGACGCGTCAACGGGGGTGCGTCGCGGCGCAAGGAGTGGCTCGACGAACTGCGGGCCGCCGAACAGACGGCACTCGACAAGCGGCTGCCCAGCCTGAGGTCGGACGCCTCCCCCATCCACCCGTACCGACTGGTGAGCGAGATCAACGACTTCCTCACCGAGGACTCCATCTACATCGGGGACGGCGGCGACATCGTCACCTTCTCCGGGCAGGTCGTACAGCCCAAGTCACCGGGCCACTGGATGGACCCGGGCCCGCTCGGCACCCTCGGCGTCGGCATCCCCTTCGTCCTCGCGGCGAAGAAGGCGCGCCCCGACAAGGAGGTCGTGGCCCTCTTCGGCGACGGCGCCTTCTCCCTCACCGGCTGGGACTTCGAGACCCTCGTCCGTTACGACCTGCCGTTCGTCGGCATCGTGGGCAACAACTCCTCGATGAACCAGATCCGTTACGGCCAGGCCCAGAAGTACGGGCTGGAGCGCGAGCGGGTCGGCAACACCCTCGGCGACGTCCACTACGACAAGTTCGCGCAGATGCTCGGGGGTCACGGCGAGGAGGTCCGCGACCCCGCCGACATCGCCCCGGCGCTGCGCCGCGCCCGCGAGTCGGGCAAGCCGTCGCTCATCAACGTCTGGGTCGACCCGGACGCGTACGCCCCCGGAACCATGAACCAGACGATGTACAAGTGAGGTGCCCCCGATGACACCGACGACACCGACCACACCGACGACCGCGATCCCGGGAACGTCGGGCAAGGCTCTCGAAGGAATCCGCGTCCTCGACATGACGCACGTCCAGTCCGGCCCCTCCGCCACCCAGCTGCTCGCCTGGCTCGGCGCGGACGTCGTCAAGCTGGAGGCGCCGACCGGCGACATCACCCGCAAGCAGCTGCGGGACCTCCCAGACGTCGACTCCCTCTACTTCACGATGCTCAACTGCAACAAGCGCAGCATCACGCTCAACACCAAGACCGAGCGCGGCAAGGAGATCCTCACCGAGCTGATCCGGCGTTCCGACGTCATGGTCGAGAACTTCGGGCCGGGCGCCGTCGACCGCATGGGCTTCACCTGGGACCGCGTCCAGGAGATCAACCCCAGGATCGTCTACGCCTCCATCAAGGGCTTCGGGGACGGCCCCTACACCGACTTCAAGGCGTACGAGGTCGTGGCGCAGGCCATGGGCGGGTCGATGGCGACCACCGGCTTCGAGGACGGGCCACCGCTGGCGACGGGTGCTCAGATCGGCGACTCGGGCACGGGTGTCCACGCGGTCGCGGGCATCCTCGCCGCCCTGTTCCAGCGGGAGAGCACGGGACGCGGGCAGCGCGTGAACGTGGCGATGCAGCACGCGGTGCTCAACCTGTGCCGGGTCAAGCTCCGGGACCAGCAGCGCCTGGCGCACGGGCCGTTGGCCGAATACCCCAACGAGGACTTCGGCGACGAGGTGCCCCGGTCCGGCAACGCGTCCGGCGGCGGTCAGCCCGGCTGGGCGGTCAAGTGCGCGCCGGGCGGCCCCAACGACTACGTGTACGTCATCGTGCAGCCGGTCGGCTGGAAGCCGCTCACCGAACTGATCGGGCGGCCGGAGCTGGCTGACGACCCCGAATGGGCCACCCCGGAGGCCCGGCTGCCCCAGCTCACCAAGATGTTCCAGCTCATCGAGGAGTGGTCGGCGACCCTCCCCAAGTGGGAGGTGCTGGAGAGGCTCAACGCCCACAACATCCCCTGCGGCCCGATCCTGTCCACCAAGGAGATCGTCGAGGACGAGTCGCTGGTCGCCAACGAGATGGTCGTGACCGTGCCGCACCCCGAGCGGGGCGAGTTCGTGACGGTCGGCAGTCCGCTGAAGCTCTCCGACTCCCCCGTGGACGTGACCAGTTCACCGCTGCTCGGCCAGCACAACGAAGAGGTCTACATCGGCGAGCTCGGCCTCGGCGACGAGGAACTGCGCCTGCTCAAGTCGAACGGAGTGATCTGAGTGATGGCCGAAGACCGGGTGCTGAGGGTGCGCGCGCTCCTCGACGCCGTACGGGCCGAGGGACGAACCGCGCTCACCGCGCCCGAGGGCAAGGTGATCGCCGACGCGTACGCGATCGCCGTACCGGGCGAGGAACTGGCGAGGGACGTCGACGAGGCGGTGGCGTACGCGGCACGCTTCGGCGGGCCCGTCGTGATGAAGATCGTCTCCCCGGACATCCTGCACAAGACGGATGCCGGCGGTGTCGTCGTCGGCGTGGAGGGCGCGGCGGACGTGCGCGCGGCCTTCCACCGGATCGTCGAGAACGCGAAGGCGTACGACCCGCGGGCCCGTGTCGAAGGCGTCCAGGTGCAGGAACTGCTCCCCCGGGGGCAGGAGGTCATCGTCGGCGCCGTGACGGACCCGACCTTCGGGAAAGTGGTGGCGTTCGGGCTCGGCGGTGTCCTGGTCGAGGTCCTCAAGGACGTCACCTTCCGGCTCGCCCCCGTGAGCGCCGACGAGGCCCTGTCGATGCTGGACTCGATCCGGGCGGCCGAGATCCTGCGCGGGGTGCGGGGCGCGCCGCCGGTGGACCGGTGGGCGATCGCCGAGCAGATCCGCCGGGTCTCCGAACTCGTCGCGGACTTCCCGGAGATAGCCGAGGTCGACCTCAACCCGGTGATCGCCACGCCGGAGGGCGCCCTCGCCGCGGACATCCGGGTGATCCTCGCCGAGTCGCTCCCCAAGGAGCGGCGCAAGTACGGCCGCGAGGAGATCCTCACCTCGATGCGGCGGCTGATGCAGCCCTCCTCGGTGGCCGTGATCGGCGCCTCCAACGAGCAGGGCAAGATCGGGAACTCGGTGATGCGCAACCTCGTCGACGGCGGCTTCGCCGGCGAGATCCACCCGGTGAACCCCAAGGCCGATGACATCCTGGGCCGCAAGGCGTACAAGAGTGTCACGGACGTTCCAGGTGAGGTGGACGTGGCGGTCTTCGCGATCCCCGCCAAGTTCGTGGCCGCGGCCCTGGAGGAGGTGGGACGCAAGGGCGTCCCCAACGCCGTGCTGATCCCCTCCGGATTCGCGGAGACCGGTGAACAGGCACTCCAGGACGAGATCGTGGCGATCGCCGAGCGGCACGGCATCCGGCTCCTCGGGCCGAACATCTACGGCTACTACTCGACCTGGCAGGACCTCTGCGCCACGTTCTGCACGCCGTACGACGTCAAGGGCGGTGTCGCGCTGACCTCGCAGTCCGGCGGCATCGGCATGGCCGTCCTGGGCTTCGCGCGCACCACGAGGACGGGCGTCTCCGCGATCGTCGGGCTCGGCAACAAGTCGGACCTGGACGAGGACGACCTGCTGACCTGGTTCGGCGAGGACCCGCACACCGAGTGCATCGCGATGCACCTGGAGGACCTCAAGGACGGCCGCGCCTTCGTGGAGGCCGCTCGCGCGACGGTCCCCAAGAAGCCGGTCGTGGTCCTGAAGGCGGGCCGCACCGCCGCCGGGGCGAAGGCCGCCGGTTCGCACACGGGCGCGCTCGCGGGCGACGACGCCGTGTACGAGGACATCCTGAAACAGGCCGGCGTCATCAGGGCTCCGGGGCTGCGCGACATGCTGGAGTACGCGCGCGCACTGCCGGTGCTGCCGGCTCCCCGGGGAGACAACGTCGTGATCATCACGGGCGCGGGCGGCAGCGGCGTCCTTCTCTCCGACGCCGTGATGGACAACGGTCTGACCCTGATGGAGATACCGCCGGACCTGGACGCGTCCTTCAGGGCGTTCATCCCGCCCTTCGGAGCCGCGGGCAACCCGGTCGACATCACGGGCGGCGAGCCGCCGTCGACGTACGAGGCGACGATCCGGCTGGGCCTGGAGGATCCGCGCGTCCACGCCCTCGTCCTCGGTTACTGGCACACCATCGTCACCCCTCCCATGGTCTTCGCCGAGCTCACCGCGCGCGTGGTGGCCGAGTTCCGGGCGCGAGGCGTCGAGAAGCCGGTGGTGGCGTCGCTCGCGGGCGACGTCGAGGTCGAGGAGGCCTGCCAGTACCTGTACGAGCGGGGTGTCGTGGCCTACCCGTACACGACCGAGACGCCGGTGGCGGTCCTGGGCGCCAAGTACCGCTGGGCGCGCGCGGCCGGACTGTTGGGGGGCGGTTCATGAGGTGAACCAGGGCGGGAGCGGCCGACGGTGCGCGTCGGCCGCCCCCAGGACCCGTGCGCACACGAAAGGCATTTGGACAGGGGGCGCTGGCCAGATCTTTCGACGCAAGGGGTGCTGAACCGACATGACGACCACCGACCTATCGACATCCGTCCCCTACAGGGAGGTGACGGATCGCAACGGCCGCCTGTACCGGATCGGTGAGACCGACCGGGACATCATGGGGCGACCACGCTGGACCATGGTGCTCTTCCCCTGGATGGGGATGCTGGGCATCAGTTCCTCGGAGTACGCGTTCACCTCCGCCGAGGACACCCTGCACGACGCCCACCTGTGGAGCAGTGGGCACATCTTCTGGCTGATGGGTGTCTGGATCTTCTTCCAGGCGGCCGTGGCATTCCCGGCCGGGCAACTGCGGGAGAGCGGACGGCTGCCCGCGCGGTACGCCATGATGCTCGGCGCGCTGGGCACTGTACTGGGCTATGTCTCGCTGGCGTTCGCGCCGCATGTGAGCGTCGCGTATCTCGGCTTCGGGATGTTCAGCGGCATCGGCGCCGGCCTCGTCTACGCGACCTGCGTGAACATGGTCGGCAAGTGGTACCCGGAGCGCAAGGGTGGGAAGACCGGCCTGGTCAACGGCGGTTTCGCCTATGGCTCGGTGCCCTTCGTCTTCCTGTTCACCTCGTACATGGACCTGGGCAACTACCGGACCGTTCTGGTGACGGTGGGCCTGGTCTGCTGCCTGGTGGTGGCGTTCGCGGGCTGGTTCTTCAAGGACCCGCCCAAGGGCTGGTGGCCTCCGCACGTGGACCCGCTGAAGGTGTCGTCCGACCCCAGGATCCGGCGGGCGCTGGAGAAGAACCCGCCGGCGGTGAAGCAGTACACCCCCAGGGAGGCCGCCCGCACACCCGTCCTGTGGATGATGTGGTTCTGTCTGCTGTGCACGGCGGGCATCAACATCTTCGGTATCGCCTTCCAGGTGCCGTTCGGCAAGGACATGGGGTTCGCGGGCGGGATCGTGGCCACCGCGATGTCCCTGAAGGCGATCGTCAACGGGACCGGGCGCGGCGTGATCGGCTGGATCTCCGACCGCTTCGGGCGCCGCAACACACTGATCATCGTCTGTCTGGTGCTGGGCTCCGCCCAGTTCGGCGTGCTGGTCTCGGGCCAGATGGGCAGCATGCCGTTCTTCCTGTTCTGCTCCATGGTCTCCGGTTTCGGCGGCGGGGCGATCTTCCCGCTCTTCGCGGCCATGACGGCGGACTACTTCGGCGAGAACAACAACGCCTCCAACTACGGGATGGTCTACAGCTCGAAGCTGATCTCGGGCCTGGTGGGCTCCGGCATGGGCGCGGTCGTCGTCGGCGCGTGGGACTACCACGGGGCCTTCGTGCTCGCGGGGTCCATCGGCCTGGCCTCCGCCGTCCTGGCACTGTTCCTGAAATCACCGGGCACCCCCAAGGCCCGGAGCATCGTCCCCAACCCGCAACCGCTCGGCGAGGAGATGGCGTGACATGACGGCGGACCCCATCGCCACCGAGGGCGCGTCGGCCGAAGCCGGCGCCCCGAACCGCTCGTACCGCGAAGTCACCGACGTCCGGGGCCGTGTCTACCGGATCGGCGAGACGGACCGGGACATCCTGGGCCACTCACGCAAGTTCATGGTGTACCTGCCGTGGATCGCCATGATGGCCATCAGCGTCTTCGAGTACGCGTACGGCTCCGCGGAGGACACTCTGTCCCACGCGCACGGCTGGACGCAGAGCAACACCTTCTGGATCCTGAGCGTCTGGGTCTTCTTCCAGGCCGGCATAGCCTTCCCGGCGGGCTGGATGCGGGAGAAGGGCGTCCTCACCGCCCGCAGGGCCATGTACCTCGGCGCGGTCATGTGCGTACTCGGCTTCCTCGCCCTGTCGCACCTGAGCAACGTGCTGCTGGCCATCCTGGGCTTCGGTGTCATCGGGGGCATCGGCTCGGGCCTGGTCTACGCGACCTGCATCAACATGGTCGGCAAGTGGTTCCCCGAACGGCGGGGCGCCAGGACCGGCTTCGTCAACGGCGGATTCGCCTACGGCTCCCTGCCCTTCATCTTCATCTTCAACTACGCGTTCGACACCGGGAACTACCATCGCGTCCTGGACCTCATCGGGTGCTACGTGATGATCGTCGTCCTGTCCACCGCGTTCTTCTTCAAGGACCCGCCGAAGAACTGGTGGCCGGCGGACATCGACCCGCTGACCCACGGCGGCGACACCAGGACCGCGGCGACCCTCGCCAAGAACCCGCCCGCGGTGAAGCAGTACACCCCGAAGGAGGCCGTCAGGACGGGCGTCCTCCCCCTGATGTGGATCACCCTCGTGATGACCGCGGGCGTGTCGATCTTCGGGATCTCCTTCCAGGTCGACTTCGCCAAGGAGGTGGGCTTCGGTCCCCTGGTGGCGGCGTCCTCGATGGGCATCATGGCCGTCATCAACGGCATCGGCCGCGCGGTGGTGGGCTGGCTGTCCGACACCTGGGGACGCAAGCTGACCCTGGTGTTCGTCATCGTCGTCCTGGGGCTCGCGCAGTTCGGCGTGATCTGGGCCGGGAACGTCAGGAGCGAGTGGCTCTTCCTGTTCTTCGCCTTCCTCTCCGGGTTCGGCGGCGGTGCCTTCTACCCGATGTTCGCGGCCCTGACCCCGGACTACTTCGGCGAGAACTACAACGCCACCAACTACGGCCTGGTGTACAGCGGGAAACTGGTCAGCGGTCTGTTCGGCGGCGGTCTCGGCTCGATGGTGGTCGCCGCCTGGGGTTACGACGGCGCGTACGCGCTGGCCGGCGGCATCTCGATGGCGGCGGCGGCGATCGCGCTGCTGCTGAAACAGCCGGGGCGCGAAGCCGAGTTGAGCGGGCGTACGCAGCCGCGGCCCGCCGGCTGACGGGACGAGAGGGGGACGGCGGGCAACGGAACGGAACGTGCGCGGACGTACGGACATCAGGCGGCCCTTCCCACGAGACACGTGTGGGGAGGGCCGCCTGACGTGGCGCGCCGGTTGGAGGCCGTGTCTAGTGACGCTTCTCGCGGAGGGCGGCGAGGTGGTCGTAACCGATCTTCGCGTGCTTCAGCGACTGCCCCGGGTCGGCGGCACTCGGGGCGTTGTCCTGCTCGACCATCGGGTTGTGGTGACTCCGGTCGCCGACACGGGAGAAGAACGTGGTGTAGTCGATGACGCCGGTGCCGAAGGGCACCATGTCGTAGCCCATTCCGTTGGTGGTGTTGACGGTGCCGTCCTTGGCGTGGAAGAGCGGGTAGCGCTTGTCGTTGCGGACGACGAGCCCGGCGGGATCGAAGATCTTCTCCCGGGTGGAGCCGTCGTGGGCGGTGTAGGTGCGGAACTTGTACTGGGCCACGTGCGCCCAGAAGATGTCCATCTCCAGCCAGACCGCCTTCGGGTCGGTGACCTTCAGGAAGTACTCCAGTTTGCGGATGCCCGAACTGCGGGTCGGCCGGCCCTGGTCGTCCAGCGGGCCCCCGTCGAGCAGGAAGCCGTACGCCGCGTCGTGGTTGTGGGTGTACAGCTTGAGGCCGGCGCGGCGGGCGATCCCGCCGAGCGCGTTCCACTTGTCGGCGGCGACGTCCCAGTCCGAGCGGTAGGCGCTGCCGGTGGGATCTCCGCCGGTGCCCACGTGCGCCATGCCGAGGATGTTGGCGATCTCCAGGTGCTTCTTGAAGGTGTCCAGGTCGGGTGTGGTGAGGGGCCAGGACGACGGTATGAAGCCGTGGTTGCCCTGGGCCCGCAGCCCGTGGTCGTCGAGCCAGGAGCGCAGCAGCCTGGCGCCCTCCACGGACTCCAGGTTCGCTCCGCCGGGGGCGTTGGCGTGCTGGCCGTACCCGGCGAACTCCACCTGGCGGTAGCCGAAGCGCGAGAGCTGCTTGAAGACCTCGCGGAAGCCGGAGGGCAGGTCGGTGGCGAGCGGGTCGCGGCCCGTCGCGTCACGGACGGTGTAGAGGATGATGCCGCGCCGGTTCGCGGGCACGAGGATGTCACCGCCGTGACCGTGACCGTGGTCGTGGTCGTGGCCTCTGCCCCGGTCGTGGGCGACGGCGGGAGAGGCGCCGAGGACGGGTGCCGCGATCGCCGCGGTCGCGGCGGCGGTGCAGGTGCTGAGGAAGCGGCGGCGGTTGACTCCGAGTGTGCGGCGCAGGGCGTCGCCGACTGCGGGTTCGTCGTTGAACGCGGGTCCGTCGTTGAACGCGGTCACGGTGTCTCTCTTTCGGGTCGGTGTTCAGCGGTGCCGGGTGCCGGAGGGTGCGCTGCCGTCCGGGCCGGTGGCCCGCCGGGCAGGTGCGGGACGCGCGGCCGAGGCGTTGTCAGTGGCGCGTGTTTCACTTTCCGTAGTCGCTCGTCCGGCCTCGTCACTCGAGACCGGCGAGGCCGAGCAGCAGGGATTTCACTTCGGTGGCCGCGATGCGGCCGGTGCCTGTGCGGGGGGTGGAGCAGATGAGGAGCGGACCTTCGTCGTCGCTCGCGGGAAGGCGGCCGTGGCTGCCGCGAAGAGCCGAGGGGTCGAGGGGGACGACGGCCATGCGGTAGCGCAGCCCGAGCTTCTTGCGGGCCAGCGCCGTGGCGGCCTTCACCTTGACGTAGGGGTCGAGGGGGTCCATGAACAGTTCGGCCGGGTCGTATCCGGGTTTGCGGTGGATCTCTACGAGGCGCGCGAAGTCGGGCGCGCGGGCGTCGTCGAGCCAGTAGTAGTACGTGAACCAGGCGTCCGGTTCGGCGACGGCCACGAGTTCGCCGGAGCGCGGATGGTCGAGGTGGTGGGCCTTCTTGCCCTCGTCGTCGAGGAGCCGCTCGATGCCGGGCAGACCGGTGAGCGCCGCCCTGGTGGCCTCCAGGTCCTCGGGGCGTCGTACGTAGACGTGGGCGATCTGGTGGTCGGCGACCCCGAAGGCGCGGGAGGCCATCGGGTCGAGGTACTCCATGCCGTCCTGGGTGTGCACCTCGAGGAGACCGGCGCGGCGCAGGGCGCGGTTGATGTCGACGGGACGGTCCACGCGGGTGATGCCGTACTCGGAGAGCGCGACGACGGTGCGGCCTTCGGCCTCGGCTTCGTCGAGAAGGGGCGTGACGGCGGCGTCGAGGTCGGCGGCCGCCCGGTGGGAGCGCGGGTCGTCGGGGCCGAAGCGCTGCAGGTCGTAGTCGAGGTGGGGGAGGTAGCAGAGGGTCAGGTCCGGCCGGCGGGTGCGGTTGACGTGCCGGGTCGCGTCGATGATCCAGCGGCTTGAGGCGAGGTCGGCGCCGGGTCCCCAGAAGTGGAAGAGGGGGAACGTACCGAACTCCGCGGTGAGTTCGTCGTGCAGGGCCGGGGGCCGGGTGTAGCAGTCGGGTTCCTTGCGGCCGTCGGCGTAGTAGACGGGACGGGGGGTGACGGTGATGTCGGTGTCGGCGCCCATGGCGTACCACCAGCAGATGTTGGCGACCGTGTAGCCGGGGTGCGCGCGGCGCGCGGCGTCCCACAGTTTGTCGCCGGACACCAGGCCGTTGTGCTGCCGCCACAGGAGTACGTCGCCGAGTTCGCGGAAGTACCAGCCGTTGCCGACGATGCCGTGCTCGCCGGGGTGGGTGCCGGTGAGGAAGGTGGACTGGGCGGCGCAGGTGACGGCGGGCAGGACGGTGCCGAGCGGGGCGCTGAAACCGGACCGGCCGAGCGCTTTGAGGCGGGGCATGTGGTCGAGCAGGCGGGGGGTGAGGCCGACGACGTCGAGGACGAGCAGCGGGGTGGGCCCGGAACGCTCCGGCGTCGGGTGGGTCACGGCAGCTCCTTGAGGCCCAGGTCCGTCAGCAGATCGCGGGCGAGGGTGAGTTCGGCGGCGATGCCGTCGATGAGCTGGGCCCGGGTCCGGGGGCGCAGCTCGGGCGGCAGGGCCTGCCAGGTGTAGGTCTCGACCTCCAGGTGCCGGGTGAGCGGGTGCGGGCCGCCGACGAGACGGGTCAGCGCGGCCTTGAGGACGGGGAGGGTCGAGGTGAGGGGTGCGGCGGGGGGCGCGTGCAGCGGGACGTGGAAGTGGGCGCGCCACGGGGTGGTGTCGGGCAGCGCGTCGCCGGTCAGGGCCTCGCCCAGGTCGTCGGTGCCGCGCAGGCCCGTGGCGGTGGTGGCGCGGGTCTGGTGCAGGAAGCGGGGTTCGTCGAAGGCGGCGAGGGCCGCGCGGACTTCGGGGAGACGGGGGTGTTCGGCGTGCAGGGCCGCGGAGAGCTGGGACTTGACGATGGGGACGCCGGCCTCGGTGAGGGCGTCCAGGGCGGTGTGCGGGTCCTCGAAGGAGGTGGCGAGGTGGCACGTGTCCACGCAGATGCCGATGCGGTCGTGGCCGATGGCGGTGAGCGGCGCGAGCGCGTCGGCGGTGGTCTCGACGGTGCAGCCCGGTTCGGGTTCCAGGCCGACGCGCAGCGAGCGTCCGGTGAGTTCGTGGAGGGCGTCGAGGCGTTCCGCGAGGGTGGTCAGCGCGGCTCGGGCCCTCGCCGCGCGGTGGTCGTCGTAGGCGGTGCGCCAGGCCAGCGGCAGGGTGGAGACGCTGCCTTCGGTGATGTCGTCGGGGAGGAGCTGGGCGAGGACGCGGGCGAGGGCGGTGGTGTGGGCGAGGCGTTCCGGGTCGGCCCAGTCGGGCCGGTACACGCGGTACTTGACCTCTTCGGCGCCGAAGCCCTCGTAGGGGAAGCCGTTGAGGGTGACGACCTCGAGGCCGCGGCGGTCGAGTTCGGTGCGCAGGGCCCGCAGCGCGGAGGGGTCGGTGACCAGGGCGTGGGCGGCGTCCTTGGCGAGCCACAGGCCGATGCCGAGGCGGTCGCGGCCGAGGCGCCGGCGGACGGGTTCGCAGTGGTCGCGGAGCTGGGCGAGGACGCCGTCGAGGGTTTCGGCGGGGTGGACGTTGGTGCAGTAGGCGAGGTGGACGGTGGAGCCGTCGGGGTGGCGGAAGCGCATCGCTCACTCCCCGCCGCGCAGGACGGAGTTGCCCTCGTGGGTCGCGCCGGTGCCGGGGAGGTCGAGGCAGAGGCGTCCGCTGAGTCCGTAGAAGGCGACGGGGTTGCGCCACAGCACCCGGTCGACGTCGTCGTCGGTGAACCCGGCGGCCAGCAGGGCGTCGCCCACGCGACGGGTCTTGAGGGGGTCGCTCCTCCCCCAGTCCGCGGCCGAGTTGACGAGAACCCTCTCCGGGCCGTGGGCGCGCAGGATCGCGACCATGCGGTCCTCGTCCATCTTGGTGTCGGGATAGACGGAGAAGCCCAGCCAGCAGCCGCTGTCCTTGGCCTCCTTGACGGTCGTCTCGTTGAGGTGGTCGACCAGGACACGGTCCGGGGGCAGTGCGGACTCCCGGACGGCGTCGAGGGTGCGGCGCAGGCCGGTGAGCTTGTCGCGGTGGGGCGTGTGCACCAACGCGGGCAGCCCGTGGTCGGCGGCGAGCTGGAGCTGGGTGGTCAGGGCGGTGTCCTCGGCGGGGGTCATGGAGTCGTAGCCGATCTCTCCCACGGCCACGACCTGGTCCTTGACGAGGTACCGGGGCAGTTCGTCCAGGACGGGGACGCAGCGGGGGTCGTTGGCCTCCTTGGGGTTGAGGGCGAGTGCGCAGTGGTGGGCGATGCCGTACTGGGCGGCGCGGAAGGGCTCCCAGCCGAGCAGCGAGTCGAAGTAGTCGAGGAAGGAGGCGGCCGAGGTGCGGGGCTGGCCGAGCCAGAAGGCGGGCTCGACGAGGGCGCGGACGCCCGCGGCGCGCATGGCCTCGTAGTCGTCGGTGGTCCGTGACGTCATGTGGATGTGGGGGTCGAAGATGCGCATCAGGACTCCTTGCCGGATCGGCCGTGGGTGCCGGTGGGGGTGTCGGCGGGCTCGGTCAGCGCCAGTACGCGCCGGAGGTCCTCGGGGACGGGACGGCCCGCGGCGGTGCGTTCCTCGGCGTGGTCGCCGAGCATCCGGGCGAGTTCGGCGTCCGCGCGGGCGCGCTCGGCGAGTCCGGCCACGGCGTCGACGGGGACACCGGTGAACAGGCACTTGAGGACGGCGTGCCGCCAGTTGTGGGCGTCCAGGTGGCGGGCCGCGTACGGGCCGAGGGCGGCGGCGACGAGCCGGGTGTCGTTGGTGCGCAGTGCGTCCTCGACGAGGGGCAGCGCGTCGGCGCCCGGCACGAGGTGGGGCAGGGCGTGCAGGACGGCACGGCGTTCGGCGGCGGTGCCCTGGCGGTAGACGCGGGCGAGCGCCCGGGGGTCGGCGCGGGCGGCGTGCAGGAGGAGGACGCGGGCGTTGTCGGCGTTCTCGTGGCCGCAGCGCCGGCCTGCCTCCGCGATCCGCAGCTCCCAGACGGAGATCGGCCCGTGGGTCCCGGGATGGTCGGCGGCTTCGGTGAGAGCTCGGTCGAGCCAGGCTCGGGCGGGGGCGTCGAGGCGGGAGTCGAGCCGGGCCCGCAGGGACGCGAGGGCGGGTGCGGCAGTGGTGGTGGCGGTCGCGGGTGGAGCGACGGCAGGAGGTGGAGCGGCGGTGGGCGGGGGGCCGCCGTGGGGTGCGCGTGGGTGGCGGTTCACGGGGTGCTCCCTTCGGCGCTGTCGGGGATCGCCCGGCCCGCGCGGTGGAGGAACGGGAGGGACTCCTCGGCGAAGTGGGGGCCCGCGTGGGAGTGGCGGGGCAGTTCGACGACGGTCAGGGCCTGGTAGCCGGTGGCGGCCAGGGCTTCGAGGACGGGCGGGAAGTCGATCTCCCCGTCCCCGAGAGGGAGGTGTTCGTGGACGCCGCGGCGCATGTCCTCGATCTGGACGTGCCGCAGCCAGGGCGCGGCGGCACGTACGCAGTCGGCCGGGGAAAGGGGTTCCAGGCACTGGCAGTGACCGATGTCGAGGGTGAGGCCGAGGGCGGGCGGGTCGCCGAGGATGTGGCGCAGGCGGTGGAAGTCGTCGAGGGTGGCGAGCAGATGGCCTGGTTCGGGTTCGACGGCGAGCGGGACACCGGCGCGGGTGGCCGCGTCCAGCACCGGGGCCAGTGTCTCGGCGAGCCGCTTCCAGGCGGTGTCCTCGTCGGTGCCGGCCGGGGGTACGCCGCTGAAGCAGTGCACGGCGTACGCGCCGAGGTCGGCGGCGGTCCGCACGGCGCGGTGCAGCAGGCCGGCGCGGCGCGCCCGGTCCGCCGGGTCCGGGTCGAGGAGCGACGGTCCGTGCTTGCGGCGCGGATCGAGGACGTAGCGGGCACCGGTCTCCACGGTGACGCCGAGACCGAGAGCGTCCAGCCTGCGGGCCACCCGCCTGGTCCGGGCGGCGAGATCCGGGGCCATCGGGTCGAGGTGCATGTGATCGAGCGTCAGACCGACACCGTCGTAGCCGAGGTCCGCGAGCAGGGCGAGGGCGTCGTCGAGGCGGAGGTCGGCCAGCCCGTTGGTGCCGTAGCCGAAGCGCAGGGTGCTGGGGGTCGTGGGGTGCGGCGCGGGGTCCGCGGAGCGCGGCGCGGGGCTCATGTGACGCTCACCTTCTTCGCGAACCTGCGGGCCGCGGGGGCCAGTGCGGCGGTGAGGAGCGCGGAGGTGAGGGCGCCCGAGCGGGCCGCGAGGGCGGCCTGGAGCGGGATCATGGCGCGGATGCCGCCGCCGACGGCTCGTTGGGTGAGCGGGGGCGAGGGGTTGAGAGCGGCGTGCAGGAGGGGGCGGGCACAGGTCGCGGCGTAGGCGGCCGTGAGGGCCCCGCGCAGGACGTGCGCGGCGCTCCGAGGAGCGCGGGCGGAGGTGGGCCCGCGCGTCAACGCCCAGGACAGCGAGCCCGTCGCGACGAGCGCGGCCAGCGGTACGACCGGTGATCCGCCCCGGGTCTCGCCTCGGGAGACCGCGGTCACCGCGAGGGTGTGGGCGGCCAGCACGGCGGCGGAGGGCAGGGCGGGCCGGACGCCGCCGCCCGTCGCCGCCGCGCCGAGAAGCAGGTCGAGGCCCCGGGCGGCGGCCATCGCCACCGGCCCCGCGGGAGTTCGTTTGAGCACGAGGTCGTACGCCCACACGGTGGCCGCGAGGGGCACCGCGAGGGCGAGGGCGCCATGGCCCGCGCGCACGGCGAGGGCCATGCCGACCGCCGTCAGGGCGCCCGCCGCCGCGAGGGCCGCGGTCGGCGGCACCCGGCCGGACGGCAGCGGGCGGTGCGGGCGCTCGGCGGCGTCCTCGGCCCGGTCGGCCCAGTCGTTGAGGGCCATGCCCGCCTCGTACAGGCACAGCGAGCAGCCGACGGCGAGCAGCGTGCGCGATCCGGGGCGGCGACCGGCGGCAGCGGCTCCGGCGAGGGCGTCGCCGGGGACGGTGAACAGGGCCGGCAGCCGCAGCAGTTCGGCCCAGGCGAGCAGCCGCGGACCGGCACCGAGCGGCACAGGACCGGCCGCTCCCGCGTCCGGGCGAGGATGCGTCACCGCTCCTCCCGGGGCCCGTGCGACGACCGTCCGGGCTGCGGGTTCCGTCGTCCCGGCTGCTGGGCGCGGCGCTCGGGGCGCGGCCGCGGGCGTTCCGGGCGTGGTGTCCGCAGTCGGGCCGCGAACCGCGCGAGCTCGGCGTACTGTTCGCCGAGCGCCGCGGGCCCCTCGCCCAGCGGGTCCTTGAAGTAGAAGCCCAGGCCGTCGAGCGGCCCCGACAGGCCCGCCTCGTGGGCGCGGGACACCAGGCGTGCGAGGTCGAGGACGAGGGGCGCCGCCAGGGCGGAGTCGCAGCCCTGCCACGTGGTCTGGAGGATCATCCGGGTACCGAGGAAGCCGTCGAAGGCGATGTGGTCCCAGGCGGTCTTCCAGTCGCCGAGTGCCGGCACGTCGTCGATGTGCACCTCGCCCTGCGGGGCCGCGCCCAGTGTGTCCGCGAGCACCCGTTCCTTGCCGGCGTTCTTGGCGGCCGCGGCGGCCGGGTCGGCCAGGGAGGCCCCGTCACCGCCGCCGAGCAGGTTGGTGCCCGACCAGGCGCGGACCTCCAGCGCGCGCTGCGCGAACATCGGGCCGAGCACCGACCGCAGCAGGGTCTGGCCCGTCTTGCCGTCCCGGCCGGCGTACGGCAGACCGCCGGTCCGTGCCGCCGGCGCCAGCGCGGGGTGGTGGAGGCCGGTCGACGGGGTGAAGTTCACGTACGGGCAGCCGGCCTGGAGGGCCGCCGCCGCGTACAGGGAGCTCGGGGGCAGCGCGGTACCGGTGGGAGTGGGGTCGGTGGGAACGGGCTCGGTGGGAACGGGCTCGGTGGAGGCCACGTTCACCACGACCGCCCGGGTCAGGCCCCGTCGCCGTAAGAAGTCCCTCAGGTCGGCGGCGAAGCCGTCGACCAGCTCCGCGGCGTCGCGGGTGCCGCCGGCGACCGGGCCGCCGGGCCGGATCTCCCGGTCGGCGGCCTCCAGTTCGGCCGCGACCGCCGCGGGCAGGCCGTGCGGAAGGACGCCCCCCGCCGCGAGCGCCTCCGCGCGTTTGGGCAGCGGGCAGTCCACGGTGTCGTGTCCGCCGAAGACGAGGGAGGACAGCGGAGGCAGGCCGCACCCGGCGAAGAGGGGTGTCTCGGTGACCATGCCGGTCGGAGGGTGCAGGCCCGCGGTGACGGCCGCGCAGCCCGCGACGACGGTGGTGGCGACGGAACCGCGCGCTCCGATCAGCCACACACCCACTCGGGGTTCGGAAGAGGACGCGGACACGGGCAGCCTCCTGGTCGTACGTCCGCCACAGGGGTCGGACGGAAGTGGGGGAAGAGAGGAAAGAGGTCAGGGGGACGTCAGGGATCTCAGGGACCTCAGGGACGTCAGGGACGTCAGGGTGAAGCTGGACGAGGGAGGTGAAGGGGCGCCGGGGGCGGCTGAGGTGCGGACGAGACGGCGGGCGGGGGTCCGGCGTCCCCCGCCCGCCGCCGCTCAGTCGCCCGGCGACGCCGTGTGAGCCACGGGCTTCGCGGGCAGTTCCTTGATCCGGACGTTGCGGAACGACACCTGGTCGTCGGCTCCGTGGTTCTGGATGCCGATGTGCCCCTCGCGCAGGCTCCGTGCCGGATCGGTGTTGGTGAAATCGTTGATCCGCACACCGTTGAGCCGGACGCGGAGGTGTTCGCCCTCCACCCGGATCTCGTACGTGTTCCACTCCCCCGGCGGATTCAGCGCGCGGTCGCGCTTCCTGAGGTCGGCGGAACGGAATCCGTACACGGCCCCCGTGGTGCGGTCGGGGGTGTCGGTCGCGTCGATCTGGACCTCATGGCCGTGGTCGACGGCCGACCACGGGTCGTCGGAGGCGGGGAAGCCCACGAACACACCGGAGTTGTCGTCCCCGGCCACCTTCCAGTCCAGCTTCAGCGAGTAGGAGCCGAACGCGGCCCCGGCGTACCAGAGCATTCCCAGGCCGCCGGACGACGTGAGTGTGCCGTCCGGTGACAGTGAGAACGCGCCCGGTCCCGCCTGCCGCCAGTCGGTCAGCGAGGCGGCGGTACCGTCGAAGAGGGGCCGGTAGCCGTTCTCGGGGCGGCAGTCGGCTCGGGCGGCCCCCGTCGCGTACCGGATGCCGCCCAGCAGATGCTGCCGGAAAGCCGGGTCCGCGTAGGACTCCTTGGTGTGACCGCCCCCGGTGTAGAAGGCGCGGCCGCCCCGGTACTCCTGGCACCAGGCGATCGGATGGTCACCGCCCATCGTGCCGCCGGAGTACGTGGACTCGTCGAGGGAGGCCAGGACGTGCACCCGTTCCCGGGGGTCGGAGCGGTAGTTGTACCACTCGTCCGTACGCTCCCAGGTTCCCGGAAGTCCCGAGGTCGCCGGGTGCCCGGTGTCCTCGATGTCGACCGTCGCGGGCTGGATCGCGGGATGCGACTGGAAGTAGGCGCCCACGAGACCGCCGTAGAAGTCCCAGTCGTACTCGGTGTCGGCGGCCGCGTGGACGCCCGCGTAGCCACCGCCCCGCTCGATGTACCGCTCGAAAGCGCCCTGTTGGGTGTCGTCGAGGACGTCACCGGTGGTCGAGAGGAACACCACGGCGTCGTACCGCGCGAGGTTGCGTGCGGTGAAGGCGCCCGCGTCCTCGGTGGCGTCGACCGTGAAGCCGCCCTCGATCCCCAACTCCCGCACGGCCGCGATCCCTTCCGGAATCGCGTCGTGCCGGAAACCCGCCGTCTTCGAGAAGACCAGCACCCGGCTCCCGCCGGGACCGGCCGCGCCCTTCGACGCGGCCGGTCCCGCCACACATCCGAGGAGCAGGGCGGCGGCGGCACCCGTGGTCAGTATTCGTGCCGTTGTGCGCATGACCGTCACTCCTCCCGTCAGCCCGTGGTGAAGGTGAAGTCGTCCACGTCGTACAGCGCGCCGGCGCCGCCCTTGAAGACGAGGTAGAGCGTCGTGGTGCCGCGCGGAGCGCGTGAGATGTCCGCGCTGACGTCCTGGAAGGTGTCCCAGCCGCCGGTCACCGGCACCGCCGCCCTGCCCAGCACGCGGCCGGTCGGGGAGCCCGCGCGGACCTCGAGGGTGCCGCCCGCGCCGGCCGACGAGACGCGCGCCGTGATCTTCTCGGCGTCGGCCAGGACGTACGGGGTGAAGGAGATCCAGTCGCCGTTGTCGATGTCGCCGACGGTCTTCCCGCCATGTGCGGTGGCCTTCGACTGGACGGTGATGCCGGAGGCGTCGCCGTGGTGCTCGGCCTGCCGGTGCCTGGGCTGGAGCACGTTGCGGTCGTGGGTGGTCAGCGCTGTCTGGCCGCCGCCTCCCCCGTCGGTGTACTCGGCGTCGAGGACCCCGAAGATGTTGGCGTCCTCGTCGTGGCCGCCGTCGGCACTGGTCTGCAGGGTGCCGGAGCAGCCGTTCGCCGAGGTGAGCGGGTGGCCGTGGCTGTCGTGGCCGAGGACGAAGGTGACCTTCACCTTGGCGCAGTCGATCGCGCGGCCGTCCTCCGGGTCGGTGACCCTCACCTTGAACGGTACGGGGTCGCCGAAGCTGAACAGCTGCCCGTCACCCGGCAGTTCGACGGTCACCTTCGGCGCGGTGTTGCCGACCACGATCCGCACGCTGGCGCCGCCGGTGCGCCCGGTGCTGTCCTTGGCGGTCACCGTCGCGGTGTAGGTCCCGTTCCTCTTGTACTTGTGCGACGGGTCGGCGGCCGTCGAGGTGCCGCCGTCACCGAAGTCCCAGCTGTAGGTGAGGGCGTCGCCGTCCGCGTCGCTCGAACCTGCCGAGGAGAAGCGGACCTTGAGCGGCGCCTGCCCCGAGGTGCGGTCCGCCGCGGCCTGGGCGACGGGCGAGTGGCCGTCGGTGGCGTTCTCGATGCGGTAGAGGCCGGAGTTCTCGTCGCCGCCGAACCAGGCGGTGCCGTAGTCGAGGACGTAGAGCGCGCCGTCCGGGCCGAAGGCCATGTCCATCACCTGGGTGCCCGTCCATGGCACGGAGCTGATGGACCGCACGGTCCCGTCGGTGTCGGCGTCGATCCGCTTGATCCAGCGGCGGCCGAACTCCCCGGCGAAGAAGTTGCCGTCGTAGGCCTGCGGGAACTTCACCGGCGAGTCGAGCAAGGCGTCGTAGTGGTAGACCGGGCCGCCCATCGGGGACTCGGAGCCGTCGCCGAACTCCGGTACGGACGCGCCGTCGTACGGGATCCAGGCGGGCTGGGCCGGGGGCAGGTCGGTGAGGCCGGTGTTGTGGGGGGAGGTGTTCTTCGGGGCGGCGCAGTCGAAGGCCGCGCCGGAGGCTCTGGTCGCGAAGTCGTAGTCCACGTAGGCGTCGTTCTTGCCGGTGCAGTACGGCCAGCCGAAGTTTCCCGCGGCGGTGACACGGGCGAACTCGACCTGGCCGCCGGGGCCGCGCGCCGGGTCGGCCGCGCCCGCGTCCGGGCCGTAGTCACCGACGTAGACGATGCCGGTCTTCTTGTCGACGCTGAAGCGGAACGGGTTGCGGAAGCCCATGGCGTAGATCTCGGGGCGGGCCTTGTCCGTACCGGGTGCGAAGAGGTTGCCGTCGGGGATGGAGTACGTGCCGTCGGCGTTCACGTTGATGCGCAGGATCTTGCCGCGCAGGTCGTTGGTGTTGCCGGCCGAACGCTGGGCGTCGAACGCCGGGTTGCGGTCGGCGCGCTCGTCGATGGGGGTGAAGCCGTCGGACTGGAAGGGGTTGGAGTCGTCGCCGGTGGAGAGGTAGAGGTTCCCCGCCGCGTCGAAGTCGATGTCGCCGCCGACGTGGCAGCAGATGCCCCGGGAGGTCTTGACGTCGAGGATCTGCTTCTCGCTGGCGTTGTCGAGCGTGCCGTCGGTCTTCAGGACGAAGCGGGAGAGCCGGTTGACCCCGTCGAACGGGGTGAAGTCGGCGGCCGTCCCGGTCTCGGGGGCGTCGCCCGCCGGGGTGTTCAGCGGTGGCGCGTAGTAGAGGTAGACGAAGCGGTTGGACGCGAAGCCGGGGTCGACGCCGACGCCCTGGAGCCCTTCCTCGTCGTGGGTGTAGACGTCGAGCTTGCCGGCGAGTCTGGTGTTGCCCGCGGCGTCGGTGAGGCGGAGTTCGCCGTCGCGCGAGGTGTGCAGGACCGAGCGGTCGGGGAGGACGGCGAGCGACATCGGCTCACCGACCTCCGGTTCGCCCTTGGCGAGGGTGACCTGCTGGAAGTCCTCGGCGGCCGCCTCGCCCGGACCGGCGACGGCTGCGCCGGCCCCGGGGGCGGTGAGGGTGAGGGACGCGGCTGCCAGCAGCGCGCCGCTCAGCAGGGCGAGGGCCCCGCGGAGCCCAGGACGTCTTAAGTGGCTTGTGCGGCTCTTGTTCCGGTCGTTCGGGTGCACGAAATGCCTCCATGAAGGGGCTGGTCGTACGGGCGGGTGCGGTACGCCGGGGTGCGCCGTCACCCCGGAAGCATGTGAACGGTGTGCCGCGGCCTGGTGCCGCGGCGGCCGGCGTCCTCCCGTGGGGGCGAACGCCGCCCGTGGCACTAGTCGTTGCCGCCGAACGCCGCGTCGAAGGAGGCCGACGGCGGCTCGAAGTCGTACGTCTTGAGGCGGGTCAGGGCCTCGGGTGCGCCCTGGAGCCGGTCCATTCCGGCGTCCTCCCACTCGACCGAGACGGGGCCCGTGTAGTCGATGGAGCGCAGCATCCGGAAGACGTCCTCCCAGGGCACGTCGCCATGGCCCGCGGAGACGAAGTCCCAGCCGCGCCGCGGGTCACCCCAGGGCAGGTGCGATCCGAGGCGGCCGTTGCGCCCGTCGAGCCGTTTGCGGGCTTCCTTGCAGTCGACGTGGTAGATGCGGTCGCGGAAGTCGTAGAGGAAACCGACCGGGTCGAGGTCCTGCCACACGAAGTGCGAGGGGTCGAAGTTCAGCCCGAACGCCGGCCGGTGGCCGACCGCCTTCAGGGCCTCGTGGGTGGTCCAGTAGTCGTAGGCGATCTCGCTGGGGTGGACCTCGTGCGCGAACCGCACGCCCTGCGCGTCGAAGACGTCGAGGATCGGGTTCCAGCGTGTCGCGAAGTCCTCGTAGCCGCGGGCGATCATCGACTCGGGCGCGGGCGGGAACATGGCGACCAGGTGCCAGATGGCCGAGCCGGTGAAGCCGATGACGGTGTCGACCCCGAGGGCCGCGGCGGCGCGCGCGGTGTCGGCGATCTCGGCGGCGGCCCGCTGCCGTACGCCCTCGGGTTCGCCGTCGCCCCAGATGCGGGCGGGCAGGATGGCCCGGTGGCGTTCGTCGATGATGGCGTCGCAGACGGCCTGACCGACCAGGTGGTTGGAGATCGCCCAGCACTTGAGGCCGTACTTGTCGAGGAGCGCGTGCCGGGACTCGACGTACGCGGGGTCGGCGAGCGCCTTGTCGACCTCGAAGTGGTCGCCCCAGCAGGCGAGTTCGAGCCCGTCGTAGCCGAAGTCGCGGGCGAGCCGGCAGACCTCCTCGAGCGGCAGGTCGGCCCACTGGCCGGTGAAGAGTGTGAAGGTGCGCGGCATGGCTAGAGGTCTCCTCGAACCGCTGGGGAGGTGGCTGTCACGGGTGTGACGGCCACGGGGGTGTAGACGGAGTTCTTCTCGGCGCTCTCCTCGACCGCCGCGAGTACTCGCTGTACCTGCAGGCCGTCGGCGAAGGACGGCACGGGCCGCCGTCCCGCCGCCACGGCCCGCACCAGGTCGTGGGCCTGGTGGGTGAAGGTGTGTTCGTAGCCGAGGCCGTGGCCCGGAGGCCACCATGCCTCCAGGTAGGGGTGGTCGGGTTCGGTGACGAGGATGCGGCGGAAGCCCGCGTGGGTGCCGGGCTCGGTGTGGTCGTGGAAGGAGAGTTCGTTGAGACGCTCCAGGTCGAAGGCCAACGAGCCGCGTTCCCCGTTGAGTTCGATGCGCAGGGCGTTCTTGCGCCCGGTGGCGAACCGGGACGCCTCGAAGGAGGCGAGGGCCCCGGAGGCGAAGCGGCCGGTGAAGAGGGCCGCGTCGTCGACGGTCACGGTGCCGAGGCCGGCCGCGTCCGGCACGGCGGACAGACCGCTCGACGCGGCGGCGGGGAGCGGCCGCTGCCGCACGAAGGTCTCGGTGAGCGCGGAGACCCCGACGACCGGTTCGCCCGCCAGGTACTGGGCGAGGTCGACGATGTGCGCCCCGAGGTCGCCGAGCGCGCCCGATCCCGCGCGTTCCCTGCGCAGCCGCCAGGTGAGCGGGAACTCCGGGTCCACCAGCCAGTCCTGAAGGTAGGTCACCCGTACGTGCCGCAGGGTGCCCAGGCGTCCTTCGGCGACCATGGTCCGGGCCAGCGAGGTCGCGGGCAGCCGACGGTAGTTGAAGCCCACCATGGCCACCTGGCCGCGGGCGGCGGCGGCTTCGGCGGCCTCCGCCATCGCCTCCGCCTCCGCGACCGTGTTGGCGAGCGGCTTCTCACACAGCACGTGCTTGCCCGCGGCCAGGGCGGCGAGCGCGATCTCGGCGTGGCTGTCGCCGGGCGTGCAGATGTCGACGAGGTCGACGTCGTCCCGGGCGATCAGCGCACGCCAGTCCGTCTCGGCCGCCGCCCAGCCGTGCCGGTCGGCCATGGCGCGGACGGCTTCCGCGTCACGGCCGCAGACCGCGGCGAGGACCGGGCGGCGCGGCAGGTCGAAGACGCGGCCCACGGTGCGCCAGCCCTGGGAGTGGGCGGCGCCCATGAACGCGTACCCGACCATGCCCACGCCGAGCACCGGCTTGTCCGCCTCCCGCACCCCGGACCCCCGTACCGGGGTGCTCCCCGCCGGCGTCCCCCCCACCGGGATCTCCCCCGGTGCCGCCTCCCGCACGGCGGCGTCCGTCGCGGGTGCCGCCGCCCCGGCCTGATCCACACGGGCCGCCTCCGCCCCGGCCGGTTCGCCCTGGTGCGGCTCTCCCATACGGATGTCCTCCTCGTCGTCGTGCGTCGTCGTGACGCTGTGGGGGCTGTGGACGTGGCGGATCACTTGAAGCCGGTGGACATGTACTGGCCGACGTTGTCCTTGTCGACGACGGCGGAGTAGAGCGTGATCGAGGCCGGGATCTCGAACTCGGCGAGACCGCCCACCCCCTTGCCCTGGCCGAGGGCGCGGGCCAGGTCGATCGCGGACGCCGCCATGGTCGGCGGGTACAGGACGGTGGCCTTCAGGACACTGTTGCCGGCCTCGATGGCCTGGAAGGCGGAGAGCGCGCCCGCGCCGCCCACCATCAGGAAGTCGTCACGGCCGGCCTGCTCGATCGCGCGCAGCGCGCCCACGCCCTGGTCGTCGTCGTGGTTCCACAGGGCATCGAACTTCGGCTGGGCCTGGAGGAGCTGGGACATCTTGGCCTGACCGGACTCGACGGTGAACTCGGCGGCCTGGCGGGCCACCTTCTTGATGTTCGGGTAGTTCTTCAGGGCCGCGTCGAAGCCCTCGGTGCGCTGTTTGGTCAGCTCCAGGTTGTCGAGGCCGGCCAGTTCGATGACCCGGGCGCCCTGCTTGTCCTTGAGCTGCTCGCCGATGTAGCGACCGGCACTGAGGCCCATGCCGTAGTTGTCGCCGCCGATCCAGCAGCGGTACGCCTGCGGTGAGTTGAAGATCCGGTCGAGGTTGACGACGGGGATTCCGGCGCGCATCGCCTTCAGTCCGACCTGCGTGAGCGCCTTGCCGTCGGCGGGCAGTACCACCAGAACGTCGACCTTCTTGTTGATCAGTGTCTCGATCTGGCCGATCTGCGCGGCGGTGTCGTTGGAGCCCTCGGTGATCTCCAGCGTCACGTCCGAGTACTTCTTCGCGCGGCTCTTGGCGTTGTCGTTGATCGCGTTGAGCCAGCCGTGGTCGGCCTGCGGGCCCGCGAAGCCGATGGTGACGTGCTTGCCGGGCTTGTCGTCGGCGGCCGGCCGGTCGTTCGAGGCAGGCTTCTCGTCCTTGGTGTCGTTGGAGGTACAGCCGGTCAGGAGGGCGCCGGCCGAGACGGCGGCGGTCCCGAGGAGCAGTCCTCGGCGGCTGGTGACGTGCGTGGGTGCTGGCATGGCGGTGAACCCTTCCCGTGTCAGGTCGTGCTTGCGGTGCGCCGCTGGACCAGGACCGCGGCGACGATGATCGCGCCCTTGGCGATCTGCTGGACGTCGCTCTGCAGGTTGTTCAGCGCGAAGATGTTGGTGATCGTGGTGAAGATCAGTACGCCGAGCACGGAGCCGGTGATGGTGCCTCGGCCCCCGCTGAGCAGCGTGCCGCCGATGATCGCGGCCGCGATGGCGTCGAGTTCGTACAGGTTGCCGTTGGTGTTCTGGCCCGAGCCGGACAGGATGACCAGCAGGAAGGCGGCGATGCCGCAGCACAGTCCCGAGAGCAGGTAGAGATACAACCGCTGTCGTCGTACGTCGATGCCGGCGAGCCGGGCCGCCTCCGCGTTGCCGCCGACGGCGACCGTGCGGCGGCCGAAGGTGGTGCGGTTGAGGATCAGCCAGCCGATGACCGTGACGACGGCGAAGACCAGTACCAGCGGGGGAACGCCCAGCACGTACGAGTCGCGTTCGCCGAGCTTCAGGATGCCGTCCACGCTGACGATCTGGGTCCTGCCGTCGGTGATCTGGAGCGCGAGACCGCGGGCCGAGGCGAGCATGGCGAGCGTCGCGATGAACGGCACCATGCCGCCGTACGCGATGAGCAGGCCGTTGACCAGGCCGCAGCCGACACCGACCAGCACCGCGGTGAGGAGGATGCCCGCGAAGCCGTACTCCTGGGTGGCCACGGTGGTCGCCCACACCGAGGAGAGCGCGACGATGGCGCCGACCGACAGGTCGATGCCGCCGGAGGTGATCACGAAGGTCATGCCGACGGTGACCACGCCGATCACCGACGCCTGGGTGAGGACAAGTTGGAGGTTGCGGGTGTCGAGGAACTCGTCGGGCTTGGTGATGCCGCCGATGACGATCAGGGCGACGAGCACCCCGAGGAGCGAGAGGGTGCGCACGTCGGCACGGGCACCGAACGTTCGCCAGGCGGGGAGTTCGCCCATCGGTGGCACCTTGCCGGTGCTGTCCCGGGGCGGGGACACGGGCTGCGTCATGATGCCGGACTTCCTTCCATGACGAGGTCGAGTACACGGTGTTCGTCGAGCTCCCGGGCGGGGGCGGTGTGCACGACCCGGCCCTCGCGCAGCACCAGCACACGGTCGGCGAGTCCCAGCACCTCGGGTACTTCGCTCGACACCAGCAGGACGGCCAGGCCCTCCTCGGCGAGGCGGCGGATGACCGCGTACAGCTCGGCGCGGGCGCCGACGTCGACACCTCGGGTCGGCTCGTCCAACAGCAGTACCCGGCAGCCGCGCAGCAGCCAGCGCGCCAGGACCACCTTCTGCTGGTTGCCGCCGGACAGGGTGCGGACCGGAACCGACGGGTTGTCCGGGCGCAGCGACAGTTCACGGGTCGCCGCCCGCGCCGCTCCCCGTTCCGCGCCCCGGTCGATCCAGCCCCCGCGGGCGAAGCGGGACATGGAGGACACGGAGACGTTGCGCGTGACGGACTCCAGCATCAGCAGCGCCTGTGCCTTGCGCTCCTCGGGGGCGAGCCCGAGTCCGGCGCGGACGGCGGCGCGGACGCTGCCGGGCCGCAACGGCCGTCCGTCCATGCGGACCTGGCCGGCGGTCGGCCTGCGCGCACCGTAGATCGTCTCCAGGATCTCGGAGCGTCCGGAGCCGACGAGCCCGGCCAGGCCGACGATCTCGCCGGGGCGCAGATCGAGGTCCAGCGGTGCGAACTCCCCCGCGCGGGCCAGTCCACGGACCCGCAGGACGGGCTCGGCGGTGGACTCCCGGGTGGGTCGGTCGGGGAACACGTACTCCACGTTGCGCCCGGTCATCAGCGCGACGATCTCGCGGGTCGGGGTGGACTTCGCGGGGAGTCCGCCCGCCACCGCCCGCCCGTCCTTGAGGACGGTCACGCGGTCGCCGATGCGGCGGATCTCCTCCAGCCGGTGCGAGATGTAGACGACGGCGACGTCGTCCGCGGTGAGGCCGGTGACGATGCGGAAGAGGTTGTCGACCTCGTCGGGGTCGAGGGCCGCGGACGGCTCGTCCATGACGATGAGGCGTACCTCGTGGGACAGTGCCCGTGCCATGGAGACGATCTGCCGCTGGGCGGCGGAGAGTTCACCGACGAGCCTGGCCGGATCGATCTCGGGGTGTCCGAGCCGTTCGAGGAGCGCGGCCGTCGACGCGCGCGCCGCCCTGCCCCGTACGACGAAGCCGGCCGAGGTGGGTTCGTGTCCGAGGTGGACGTTCTCGGCCACCGACAGGCCCTCCACCAGGTCGAGTTCCTGGTAGATGGTGGCGATGCCGAGGCGCATGGCCGCGATCGGGGAGCGGAGTGCGACGGGTGCGCCGCGCCAGCCGATCGTCCCGTCGTCGGGCTGGTGCGCGCCGGCCAGGACCTTGATGAGGGTGGACTTCCCGGCCCCGTTCTGGCCGAGCAGACAGTGGACCTCGCCGGCCTGTACGTCCAGGTCGACGCCGTCGAGGGCGCGGACGCCGGGGAACGACTTGGTGATGCCGGACATGGTGAGCAGCGGTGGTTCTGGTGCCATGACGGTTCCCCTTGGCGGGCGTGCGGGCCGGTTTCAGGGCAGGGCTGAGCAGCGCGGAGAGCGGGGCTGGGCTGAGGAGAGCGGAACGGAGCGGAGCGGCGACGGCGGAACACGTGGCACGGATGCGGATACAGGTGCGGTTACGGCTGCGGTTACGCGGGCGAGAAGAGGTGATCGCTGATGAGCCGCGCCGCGCCGATGACTCCGGCGGCAGGGCCCAACTCCCCCAGGACGATGGGCAGGTTGCCTGTCGCGAGCGGTAGCGACTGACGGTAGACCTGGGTGCGGATCGCGGCGAGCAGGGTGTGGCCGAGGCCCGTCACCCCACCGCCGATCACCACCAGGCCCGGATTGAAGAAGCTGACGAGAGCGGCGAGGACCTGGCCGGTGCGGTTGCCGCCCTCACGGATCAGGCCGAGGGCGGTGGCGTCGCCGGCCGCGGCCGCGGCGGCCACGTCGACGGCGGTGAGAGCGCCCGCCGCGTCCAGCCGGGCGGCGAGTTCCGCCGAGAGTCCCTGCTGGGCGGCGTCCGTGGCGTCCCGGGCGAGTGCGGCACCGCTGAAGTGGGCCTCCAGGCAGCCGCGGTTCCCGCAGGCGCACGGGCGGCCGTCGGGCACCGCCTGGATGTGCCCGATGTCGCCGGCGCTGCCCGTCGTCCCGCGGTAGACCTCTCCGCCGACGACGATGCCGCAGCCGATACCGGTACCGATCTTGACGCAGAGGAAGTCGCCCACGGAGCGTGCGACGCCCGCGTGCTGCTCCCCCATCGCCATCAGGTTCACGTCGTTGTCGACCATGACGGGGCAGCCGAGATCCTGGCTGAGCGCCTCGCGGACCGGGAAGCCGTCCCAGCCCGGCATGATCGGCGGTGCGACCGGGACGCCCTCGGGGAAGCGGACCGGACCCGGGACGCCGATCCCGGCGCCGTCGAATCCCTCCGCGAGCCCGGAGGACCTCAGCTTGGCCGCCATGGCAAGCACCTGTTCGAACACCGCGACCGGGCCCTCACGGACGTCCATGGGCTGATTGAGGTGCCCGAGCACTTCCAGTTCGGCGTTGGTGACCGCGACGTCGATCGAGGTCGCCCCGATGTCGACGCCGAGGAAGCGCAGCGCCGGGGCGAGCCGGACGTTGTGGGAGCGGCGGCCGCCGCGGGATGCGGCGAGTCCGTCGGCGACGACGAGCCCGGTCTCCAGGAGCCGTTCCACCTCGACGGCCAGCTTCGACCGGGAGAGGTCGACCTGGTCACCGAGTTGGGCACGGGAGTTGGGACCGCCGTCTCGCAACAGGCGCAGCAGCCGCGCCTGGTGCGCGTTCGCGGGTCGAGCCGTCATACGTCTCACGAGCCCCTCCCCGCCTCAATCGGCCTGTGTCCAACGGGATTTGGCCACATCGCCGTGGCTTGCTTTCGAGGGGAACGTAGCAGTGGCCGCCGGGTGTGGGAAGAAGTAGCGCAGAGATTGCCGCCAACTTTCGCCACTGAGAGGACAAAGAGCGGGGCGCGCTGGACTCGGGGCTGGTCCCGGTGGGCGTCGACGTTCCGAACCGGTGTGCGGGGTCCGGCTACTTCTCGCGCTCGTGGTACGTCTTGCGCGTGTGCTCGGTGTGTTCGCGCATGACCTGGGTGGCGCGGGGTTCGTCGCGGTCGGCGATGGCGGCGATGAGGTCGCGGTGCTCGATCCAGGACTGTCCGCCGCGCTGCCGGGCGACCGGCGTGTAGTACCAGCGCACCCGGCGGTCGACCTGAGCGGCCAGTTCGGCGAGGACCGCGTTCCCGGCCAGCTCCATGACCTTCGCGTGGAAGCGGGCGTTGATCGCGACCGCGCCGTCCACGTCGTCGGCGGCGACCGCGCGCTCCCCCTCGGCGCACAGCTCCTCCAGGGCGGTGATGCCGGCGGAGCCCGTGTTGGCGGCGGCGAGCCGCGCGGCCTCGGCCTCCAGGAGCGTACGGACCGTGAGGAGCTGGTCGGCCTCCTCCTCCGTCGGCTCGTGCACGAACGCGCCCTGGGCGGGCCGCAGATCGACCCATCCCTCCGTGTTCAGCCGCTGCAGCGCCTCGCGTACGGGCTGCCGGGAGACTCCGAGGTGTCCGGCGAGTTCGCTCTCGACCAGGTGCTGGCCCGGCTGGAGGGCGCGTGTCGTGATGAGTTCGAGCAGCGCCTCGTAGACACGGTCACGCAGCGGGCCGGGCCGCTCCAGCCTGGGCACCGCCCCCTGCGGCAGTCCTGTCGACAACATCGCGGTCCCCCTCCTGGGCAGCGGTGGCGCGGTGGCCGGCACGTCTCCGTCGCAGGACGCCGCGGTCACCGGTGAGCCGGTCTCTTCGGAAAGCCAGTATCAATTGTCTTTCGTCTACAGTCTACGGCGCACAAAAGCCAGGGGGCGGTGCGGTCGAGCGCGTCACATCGGTCCTGCGTCGCAGGTCACGGGGTTCAGGGGCAGCGGACGACCTGGCCCGCGTAGGACAGGTTGCCGCCGAAGCCGAAGAGGAGCACGGGGTCGCCGGTGCCGATCTCACCGCGTTCGACGAGCTTCGAGAGGGCGAGCGGGATGCTGGCGGCGGAGGTGTTCCCGGAGTCCACGACATCGCGCGCGACCACCGCGTTCACGGCGCCGATCTTCTGCGCGAGGGGTTCGATGATGCGCAGGTTCGCCTGGTGCAGGACGACTCCGGCGAGTTCCTCGGGTGTGAGGCCGGCCCGCTCGCAGGCCTGCCGGGCGATCGCCGGGAGCCGGGTCGTCGCCCAGCGGTAGACGCTCTGGCCCTCCTGCGCGAAGCGCGCCGGGGTGCCCTCGATGCGTACGGCGTGCCCCATCTCGGGCACCGAGCCCCACAGCACCGGCCCGATCCCCGGCTCGTCGCCCGGCGCCGCGGCCTCGACCACGGCCGCTCCCGCGCCGTCCCCGACCAGGACGCAGGTCGTGCGGTCGGTCCAGTCCGTCACATCCGACATCTTGTCCGCGCCGATGACCAGGGCCCGGGTCGCCGCCCCCGCGCGCACGGCGTGGTCGGCCGTGGCGAGCGCGTGGGTGAAGCCCGCGCAGACCACGTTGACGTCCATCGCCGCGGGGGACGGGATGCCCAGGCGGTGCGCGACCCGGGCGGCCATGTTCGGGGAGCGGTCGACGGCCGTCGAGGTGGCGACCAGCACGAGGTCGATGTCGGCGGGGGCCAGTCCGGCGGCGGCAAGGGCCTTGGCGGCGGCGTGCCCGGCCAGCTCGTCGACGGGTTCGTCGGGTCCGGCGATGTGGCGCGTACGGATGCCCACCCGGCTCTTGATCCACTCGTCACTGGTGTCGACCAGGCCCGCCAGGTCCTCGTTGGTGAGGACCTTGGCGGGCTGGTAGTGGCCGACGGCCGCGATGCGTGAGCCGTTCATGGGGGGTCTCCCTCGTTGCCTTGGGTAGCGAGATCCTCCAGTCTGATCAGTGACCCATGGGTACGACGTCAGGTGATGCCACAGGAAAGCGACGTCAGGCTTGTCGGCTTCTGTCAGACCCTCGGACGCACGAGCACGGTCCGCGCGGACGCCCGGGTCTCACCCCGTGAACAGCTGTTTGACCTTGAGAACGAGCTCGTACAGGCCGTAACAGAGCGGTGCGCCCACCCAGAGCCAGGAGAGGGCGATCAGCGGACGCCGGTCAGGCGGACTGCTGGGACTGGACGGAGTCGTCATCGGCTGCCTCCCTCGGTGCGGGGATGTGGTGGCGGACGTGGACCGGGCGGATCAGCTCGTTGGCGACGAAGCCGACGACCAGCAGCCCGATCATGATCAGGAACGAGGTGTCGTAGAGCGCGGCGCCGTGCTTGCCCGCGTCCTTCTGCCGGTCCGCTATCCAGTTGACGATCAGCGGGCCGAGGACACCGGCCGTGGACCAGGCGGTGAGCAGCCGCCCGTGGATCGCTCCGACCTGATAGGTGCCGAAGAGGTCCTTGAGGTACGCGGGGACGGTCGCGAAGCCACCCCCGTAGAAGGAGAGGATCACCAGCGCGCAGATGATGAAGAGGGGCTTGGAGGAGTCCCCGAACTGCGAGATGAGCAGGTACATCAGCGCGCCCACGCCGAGGTAGACGCGGTAGATGTTCTTGCGGCCGATCAGGTCGGACGTGGATGACCAGCCGATCCGGCCCGCCATGTTCGCGGCGGAGAGCAGCGCCACGAAGCCCGCGGCGGCCGACACCGACACCGGGGTGGAGGTGTCCGCGAAGAAGTCGGTGATCATCGGGGCGGCCTTCTCCAGGATGCCGATGCCCGCGGTCACGTTCATGCACAGCACGAGCCACAGGCACCAGAACTGCGGGGTGCGCACGGCGTTCTTCGCCGAGACCTGCACCCCGTCGAGGGGACCGGGGCGGGCCTCGACGGGCTTCTCGCTGCGCGGCACCCTCACCAGCAGCACGCCGAGTGTCATGAAGACGGCGTACGACAGCCCGTGCACGAGGAAGGCGAGGGCGATGCCGGAGGAGTCGGAGCCGAAGGACTTCAGCATCTGCGCGGACCAGGGCGAGGCGATCAGCGCACCGCCGCCGAAGCCCATGATCGCGATCCCGGTGGCCATGCCCGGCCGTTCCGGGAACCACTTGATCAGGGTCGAGACGGGTGAGATGTAGCCGATGCCCAGGCCGATCCCGCCGACGAAGCCGTAGCCGAACACGATCAGCCAGTACTGCTCGGTGGCGGCGCCGAGCGAGGCGATCAGGAAACCGGTGGAGAAGCAGACCAGGGCGACGGTCATCGCCCAGCGCGGTCCGTTGCGCTCCACCAGAGTGCCGCCGAACGCGGCGGACAGCCCGAGCATGACGATGGCGAGCTGGAAGGGCAGCGCGCTCTGGGTGCCGCTGAGGCCGAGCGCGGATTCGAGCGGCGGCTTGAAGACGCTCCAGGCGTACGCCTGGCCGATGGAGAGGTGGATCGACAGGGCGGCGGGCGGGACGAGCCAGCGGCTCCAGCCGGGTGGCGCGACAGGGGGACTCATGATCCCGGACGATAGGAAGCGGTTGTCCGGTTGGGAAGCCGTACGGCGCCAACTCGTCGACCGTATGCGGTGAACGGTATCCATGGTGCGACGAACGGTCGTTCGGGAGCGCGCGGCGGCCGGAACCGGACCGTCAGGGCGACCTGGGTTCGGGCGGCGCTGTGCTCGCGCAAGCCCGTCAGGGCCCCGGCCGCACGGATCGTGCCGGTCGGCCGGCCGACGTACCGAAGTCGCACCCGCCCCGCATGACCCGGCACGACCTGTGGTGTCGCGGCGCGTCACCGGCCCAGCGAGCCGAGGCGTGCCGACTCGTCGTCCGAGAGGCGCAGGGTGCCCGCAGCCATGTTCTGCGCGAGGTGGTCCGGGTCGCCGGTGCCCGGGATCGCCAGCACGTGCGGCCCCTGCCGCAGGGTCCAGGCCAGCCGGACCTGCGCGACGGACACCTCGTGCGCGCGGGCGACGGCGTACACCGTCTCGCTGTCACGGGCGGCCGGTCCCCCCTCGCGTCCGGAACCGGCGATCGCGAAGAACGGGACGAAGGCGACGCCGAGTTCACCGCAGAGCCGCAGGAGGGACCTGTCCTCGCCCGGCGAACCGATCCCGTAGGGGTTCTGCACACACACGACCGGAGCGATGGTCCGTACCTCGGCCAGTTGCCGGGACGTGACGTGGGAGACGCCGAGGTGGCGGATCAGACCGGCCTCGCGCAGTTCGGCCAGCGCGCCGAAGTGCTCGCCGATCGAGCCGTTGCGCCGGCTCGGCGGAACGCGCAGGTTCACCACGTCCAGGTGGTCGCGGCCGAGTTGGCGCAGGTTCTCCTCGACCTGGCCGCGCAGCTGCGCCGGGTTGGCCCACCACCAGCCGCCCGAGGGGTCGCGGGCCGGCCAGACCTTGGTGACGATGACCAGGTCCTCCGGGTACGGCGCCAGCGCCCGGTTGATCAGCTCGTTGGCGGAGCGCGTCGCCGAGAAGTAGAACGCGGCGGTGTCGATGTGGTTCACACCGAGCTCGACCGCCCGCCGGAGCACGCCGATCGACCGCTCGCGGTCGCGCGGCACGCCGCCGTCGAAGGGCGCGGTCCCGGTCAGCCGCATCGCGCCGAACCCGACGCGGTTGACGGTGAGGTCACCGAGTCGCCAAGTTCGGGTCGTTGATGGGGCGTTGGTCCGTTCGCTCATGACATGGAACTCCTCTTGCGGGGATGGACACGCGGAACCGCCGGGGTCGGCGCAGGGCGTTCGGCCCGGTGGTCGGCGGGGCTGCCACCGCCTTCGCGGCGGGTCCGCCCGTGGCGGCACCTGCCGCCGGAGCAGGCTGGATCCGGGCATGAAAAAAGCCTTCCGGCGGATCGCGGACCGCGCCGAGAAGGCTTACGTGACGGCCGGGATTCTAGCGCGCCGTCCGAGGCTCCCACCAGCGGCGCATCGGAGCGGGGCCGCTGTCCACGAGGTCACGGCCGCCCCGGGTGCTGTGCGAAGCCTTGCCGCCCCAACTTCCATACTGTAGACAATATTTCGTCGACAGAGTTCGGCAGTTCCTCGGTACCCTCGACCGAACGGAGCGAGCCACAGTGAAAGTCGCCGTTCTCGGCGCCGGTGCGATCGGCGCCTATGTCGGGGCCGCGCTGCACCGCGCAGGCGCCGATGTGCATCTCATCGCCCGTGGACCGCATCTGGCGGCCATGAGGCGGCACGGAGTCCAGGTACACAGCCCGCGCGGCGACTTCACCGCGCGCGCCCACGCCACCGACGACCCGGCCGAGGTCGGGCCCGTCGACTACGTCTTCCTCGGTCTCAAGGCCAACTCGTACGCGGCGTGCGGGCCGCTGATCGAGCCCCTGCTGCACCGGGACACGGCGGTGGTCGCCGCGCAGAACGGCATCCCCTGGTGGTACTTCCACCGGCACGGCGGCCCGCACGACGGCCACCGTGTGGACAGCGTGGATCCGGGCGGCGCGGTCAGCGCGGTGCTCGCGCCCGAACGGGCCGTCGGATGCGTGGTGTACGCGGCGACGGAACTGGAAGGACCAGGAGTCGTCCGCCACCTGGAGGGCACCCGGTTCTCCATCGGCGAGCCCGACCGCTCGCTCTCCACCCGCTGCCGGACGTTCAGCGAGGCCATGCGGGCGGGCGGGCTCAAGTGCCCCGTCGAGACGGACCTGCGCAACGACATCTGGCTCAAGCTGCTCGGCAACATCTCCTTCAACCCCATCAGCGCGCTCTCCCGGGCGACCATGCGGCAGATGTGCCTGCACGGCGGGACCCGCGAGGTCATCGAGATCATGATGGCGGAGACCCTCGCCGTCGCCGAGGCCCTCGGCTGCGAGGTCGGCGTCTCCATCGAACGCCGGCTGGCCGGCGCCGAACGCGTCGGCGACCACCGCACCTCCACCCTGCAGGACCTGGAACGCGGCAAGCCGCTCGAACTCGACGTCCTGCTCGCGGCCGTCGTCGAGCTGGCGGAGATCACCGCCGTCCCGGTCCCCACCCTCCGTACCGTGCACGCCCTATCGGATCTGCTCGCATCGAGGACCGCCGCATGAGGAAACGCGACCCGAGGATCTACACGCGGCTCACGCATCCGCTGGTACGGGACAGCCGCGACGAACCCTTCCGGCGGGCCGGCTGGGACGAGGCCCTGAGCCGCGCGGCCGCGGGGCTGCGTGCCGCGCGCGGGGCGTTCGGCCTGTTCTCGTGCGCCCGCGCGACCAACGAGATGAACTACGTCGCCCAGAAGTTCGCGCGGGTCGTCATGGGCACCAACAACGTCGACTCCTGCAACCGCACCTGCCACGCCCCGAGCGTCGCCGGTCTCTCGGCGGCCTTCGGCTCGGGCGGCGGGACCTCCTCGTACGCGGAGGTCGAGGAGACCGACCTCGTGGTGATGTGGGGCTCCAACGCCCGCTTCGCGCACCCCATCTTCTTCCAGCACGTACTGAAGGGGATCAGGAACGGCGCCCGGATGTACGCGGTCGACCCGCGCCGCACCTCGACGGCCGAGTGGGCGGAGGGCTGGCTCGGTCTGAACGTCGGCACCGACATCCCGATGGCCCACGCGATCGGCCGCGAGATCATCCGCGCGGGCCTCGCCAATCACGCCTTCGTCCGGCGGGCGACCAGCGGGTTCGAGCAGTACGCGCGGCTCGTCGAACCCTGGACGCTGTCCCTCGCGGAGAAGGTGACGGGCGTACCGGCCTCCGCGATCAGGGAGTTGGCCCACGCCTACGCCCGCGCCGAACGCGCCCAGCTGTGCTGGACACTCGGCATCACCGAACACCACAACGGCACCGACAACGTCCGCGCGCTGATCAACCTGTCCCTGCTGACCGGCCACGTGGGCCGCCACGGCTCCGGGCTCCAACCGCTGCGCGGCCAGAACAACGTCCAGGGCGGTGGCGACATGGGCGCCATCCCCAACCGGCTCCCCGGCTTCCAGGACATCCTCGACCCGGACACGCGGCTGAAGTTCGAGTCCGCGTGGGACACCGTCATCGAGCCGCACTACGGGCTGAACCTGACGGAGATGTTCGAGGCGATGGAGGAAGGCACGCTCAAGGCGGTCTACTGCATCGGGGAGAACCCGGCGCAGTCGGAGGCCGACAGCGAGCAGGCGGTCCGGCGGCTTCGCGCCCTCGACTTCCTCGTCGTCCAGGACATCTTCCTCACCAGAACGGCCGAACTCGCCGACGTGGTGCTGCCCGCGACCGCCGGGTGGGCGGAGACGGAGGGCACCACCACCAACAGCGAACGCCGCGTCCAGCGGGTGCGCGCGGCGGTGACCCCGCCCGGCGAGGCCCGGGAGGACATCGACATCCTCCGCGACCTCGCCGCACGCCTCGGCCACGAGTGGAAGTACGCCGACTCCGAGGCCGTCTGGAACGAACTGCGCTCGCTCTCCCCGGACCACTATGGGATGACGTACG
Source organism: Streptomyces sp. NPDC057950 (assembly GCF_042887295.1). Lineage (NCBI taxonomy): Bacteria > Bacillati > Actinomycetota > Actinomycetes > Kitasatosporales > Streptomycetaceae > Streptomyces > Streptomyces sp. NPDC057950. Next base: position 203,572 of record NZ_JBHVPP010000009.1, on the reverse strand, counting down.
CGCGCCTGGAGGAGGAACAGGGCATCCAGTGGCCCTGCCCGGACCCCACCCGTCTCGAACCGACCTATCTGCACGGGCGGTTGTGGGCCGACGATCCCGCCGAACGCGGCCGTCGCGCGCCGTTCGGGCTCGTCCGGCACGACCCTCCGGTGGACCTGACGGACGAGACGTACCCGATCCGCCTCACCACCGGACGGCGCCTCGACTCCTACAACACCGGTGTGCAGAGCGGCGGTTTCGCCTCCCCGCTGCGGCGCGGCGAGTACGTCGAGCTGTGCCCGGAGGACGCGGAGCGCTACGGGGTCGTGGTGGGCGAGGAGGTCCAGGTCTCCTCGCGCCGCGGCTCCGTACGGGCGCCGGTGTGGGTCGACACCGCGCTGCGCCCCGGACTCGCGTTCATGACGATGCACTTCCCGGACGACGTGGACACCAACCGGCTGACGATCGAGGCGAACTGTCCGATCGCGGGGACGGCGGAGTTCAAGGCGTCGGCGATCCGGATCGACAAGCTGCCGGCCGCGACCGTGAGGAGCTGAGGCGGGACATGGATCTGCACTTCGGTGACAGCAAGCCGACGGACGAGGAACGGGCGGCCGTCGACGCGCTGCTCGGTCCTCCGGAGTCCTCGTGGGAGGGCGCCGACCGGTCCGACGCCGACCTCAGGTGGGCGCGCGGTGGCCGCGAGGCCCGTGCGCGCCGGGACCTGCTGCTGCCGGGACTGCACGCCGTCAACGACCGGGTCGGCTGGATCAGCGAGGGCGCGCTCGGCTATCTGTGCCGCCGGCTGACGGTACCGCCGGCGGAGGCGTACGGTGTCGCGACCTTCTACGCGATGTTCTCGCTGAAGCCGCGCCCGGCGACCGTGCTCCACGTCTGCACGGATCTGGCCTGCATGACGGCGGGGGCCCAGGAGCTGTGCGAGGGGGTCGAGTCCCGGCTGGGCCCCGGCAGCGGGGTGAGCGTGGAGCGCGGCCCCTGCCTCGGTCTGTGCGAGCGGGCTCCGGCCGCGCTCGCGGTCAGGGCGGGCGATCCCGTGCGGACGGCCGTGGCGGCGCCCGCCACCGTCGAAAGGGCCGTGCGGACGGCGAGCGCGCCCGGCTCGGCGGCCGAGGAACCACCCGCGGAGCGGGCCCTCCCGCAGGCCGGCGACCCCTCCCTCGTCCTGCTGGGCCGCATCGGCGTGGCCGACCCCGCCGACCTGGACGACTACCGGGCGCACGGCGGGTACACCGCGCTGCGGCGGGCCTTCGCGCTCGGCCCCGCCGGTGTCGTCCGCGAAATCACCGACGCGGGTCTGGTCGGGCGGGGCGGGGCCGCCTTCCCCACCGGCCGCAAATGGGGGGCCACGGCGTCCGCGCCCGACACACCCCACTATCTCGTGTGCAACGCCGACGAGTCCGAGCCGGGCACCTTCAAGGACCGGGTGGTCATGGAGGGCGACCCGTACGCCCTCGTCGAGGCGATGACGGTCGCGGCCTACGCGGTCGGCGCGCACCGGGGCTATCTGTATCTGCGGGGCGAGTACCCGCGCGCCCTGCGCCGCATGGAGCACGCCATCGGCCAGGCACGCGCGCGGGGTCTGCTCGGTGACGACGTCCTCGGGCAGGGGTACGCCTTCGACATCGAGATCCGGCGTGGCGCGGGCGCGTACATCTGCGGCGAGGAGACCGCCCTGTTCAACTCGATCGAGGGCCACCGGGGCGAGCCGCGCTCCAAGCCGCCCTTCCCCGTGGAGAGGGGCCTGTTCGGCAGGCCCACCGCCGAGAACAACGTCGAGACGCTCGTGAACGTCCTGCCGGTCCTGACCATGGGCGCCGAGGCGTACGCGGCGATCGGCACCCCGGGCTCCACCGGCCCGAAGCTGTACTGCGTGTCGGGGAGCGTGGAGCGCCCCGGCGTCTACGAACTGCCCTTCGGGGCGACGCTGGGAGAGTTGCTGGAGCTGGCGGGCGTGCGGGACGGCCTGCGGGCGGTGCTGCTCGGCGGCGCGGCGGGGGGCTTCGTACGGCCCGACGAACTGGACGTCCCGCTCACCTTCGAGGGCACCCGGGAGGCGGGCACGACCCTCGGCTCGGGCGTGGTCATGGCCTTCGACGACTCGGTCCCCCTCCCGCGCCTGCTGCTGCGGATCGCCGCGTTCTTCCGTGACGAGTCGTGCGGGCAGTGTGTGCCCTGCCGGGTCGGGACCGTGCGCCAGGAGGAGGCGCTGCACCGGATCGCCGAGCGCACCGGCGCGGCCGCGGGAGACGACATCGCCCTGCTGAGAGAGGTCGGCCGCGCGATGCGGGACGCCTCCATCTGCGGTCTGGGGCAGACCGCGTGGAACGCGGTGGAATCCGCGATCGACCGTCTGGGGGCGTACGAATGACCGCGATACCGCTCGGGACTCCCCGTCGGCTGCTCGAATTCACCCTTGACGGTGAACCGGTGCGCGCGCCGGAGGGCTCGACGATCCTCGACGCCTGCCGTTCCGCCGGGAAGGACGTCCCCACCCTGTGCCACGGCGACACGCTGACCCCGAAGAACGCCTGCCGGGTCTGTGTCGTCGAGGTCGAGGGCGCCCGCACCCTCGCCCCGGCCTGCTCGCGCGAGGCGGAGCCGGGCATGCGGGTGCGGACGGACACGGAGCGCGTCCGCCACAGCCGCCGGATCGTCCTCGAACTGCTCGCCTCCTCGGTCGACCTCTCGACCACTCCCGAGGTGGCGGGGTGGATCGATGAGTACGGGGCCGAGCCGGACCGGTTCGGCCCCGACGCCGCCCGTGTCGAGGAGGAACCCCGGATCGACAACACCCTGTACGTACGCGACTACGGCAAGTGCGTCCTCTGCTACAAGTGCGTGGACGCCTGTGGCGACCAGTGGCAGAACACCTTCGCGATCTCGGTCTCCGGACGCGGCTTCGACGCCAGGATCGCCGTGGAGCACGACGCCCCGCTGACCGACTCGGCGTGCGTGTACTGCGGGAACTGCATCGAGGTGTGCCCGACCGGCGCGCTGTCCTTCCGGTCGGAGTTCGACATGCGGGAGGCGGGTACGTGGGACGAGTCGGCGCAGACCGCGACGACCACGGTGTGCGCCTACTGCGGTGTGGGCTGCAACCTCACGCTGCACGTGCAGGACAATGAGATCGTCAAGGTCACCTCTCCGCACGACAACCCGGTGACCCACGGCAATCTCTGCATCAAGGGCCGTTTCGGCTACCAGCACGTACAGAACCGGGACTGATCAGGACATGGGACGAGTCACGGAACGACGCAAGGTGATCCGCATCCGGGACGGGGCCGAGAGCACCCGTCCGGACACGCTGGTCGCCGAGGAACCCCTGGAGATCCGCCTCAACGGCAAGGCGATCGCCATCACCATGCGCACCCCGGGAGACGACTTCGCGCTCGCGGCGGGCTTCCTGGTCAGCGAAGGGGTCCTCGGCAGGGCGGACGAGCTGCAGAGCATCGTCTACTGCGCGGGAGCGACGGCGGACGGCTCGAACACGTACAACGTCGTGGACGTACGGACGGCGCCCGGCGTCGTCATGCCCGACATCACCCTCGAACGCAACGTCTACACGACGTCGTCCTGCGGTCTGTGCGGAAAGGCGAGCCTGGACGCGGTCCGCACGACGGCGCGCTGGACCATCGACGACGGTGACGACGCTCCCCCGGTCCGGCTGGAGCCCGCACTCCTCGCCGTCCTCCCCGACCGGCTGCGTGCGGCGCAGCGGGTCTTCGACCGGACCGGGGGTCTGCACGCCGCGGCGCTGTTCACCGAGGACGGCGAGCTCATCGACGTACGCGAGGACGTGGGCCGCCACAACGCGGTCGACAAGCTGGTCGGGCGCGCCCTTCAGGACGGCAGGCTCCCGCTCTCCCGGACCGTCCTGCTGGTGTCGGGGCGGGCCTCCTTCGAGCTGGCGCAGAAGGCCGTCATGGCGGGTGTCCCGGTCCTCGCGGCGGTCTCGGCCCCCTCGTCCCTGGCCGTGGACCTCGCCGCGGAGTCGGGCCTGACCCTGGTCGGCTTCCTGCGCGGCGCCTCCATGAACGTGTACGCGGGCGAGCACCGCATCGCCCTGCGGGCCGCGGCCGCCCAGGGCTGACCGGCTCCCCGCGACACGGCGGCGGGGCCCCGACCGGCGGGGAGCGCCCCCTGCGCCGAAGGGGTCCCGCTGTGTCCTGTCCTGTCCTGTCCTGTCCTGTCCTGTCCTGTCCTGTCCGGGCCTGTCCGGGCCTGTCCGGGCCCGGTCCGCGCCGGCGGGTGCCGGCCGGTGCGCGGGGCGTCAGGATCCCTTCGGCTCGCTCACCCGGCGCTGAGGCGCACCTGCCCGACGGTGACGACCGTGCCCAGCCGGGGGAAGTCGAGGCGGACGGAGGCGTCGTGCTCGGCGGCGGTGAGGGCGGCCATCGCGTCCTCGGCGAAGACCAGGTCGTAGCCGAGGTCTCCGGCGGCGCGGGCGGTGGACTCGACCCCGAGGTTGGTGGCGATCCCGCCGAACACCAGTGTGGAGATGCCGCGTTCCCGCAAACGGTCGTCGAGACCGGTGCCCTGGAACCCGCCGATGGACCGCTTGACGATCTCCAGGTCGCCGTGCGCGAAGAGTCCGGCGACCAGGCCGCTGCCGGGCGGCTGTTCGACCGCCCCGGGCCGCTCGACCCGGACGAGGACGACGAGCGCGCCCGCCTTGCGGAAGGCGGTCGCCAGCTCCTCGGCGGCGGAGAGGACTGCGGTGCCGCCGCGGGGCTCCACGGGCAGCCCGACGATACGGTCCATCAGATCCACGAGCACCAGGGCGGTGCGCGCGGGATCGAGGGCGAGGCGGGGTGCGGTTCGGGGTGCGGTCATGACGGAACGTTAGCCGTCCTTAGCCGTCCGTACCGGAAATCCGGATCAACAAACCCGTGAACTGATCCCGTTCGGCCGTCAGGCGCGGGGGTCGCGGCCCGCCGTTCGCCGCGCGCGGCCGGTTCGTCGTCCGCGCACCGGACGCCGGGAGCGTCCCGTCCGGCGCGCAGTGGGCGAACCGCTCGGCACGGACCCCGCACGGCGGAAATCTGGCGTGAACACGACCGGTACCTGCTCCTTGTGGGGTGCTTGAGGGCCCAAGTAGCCTCTGTGGCCCGCACATCGGACGTCGGATGTCCGATGTCCGATGTCCGGCACACCCAGGTCGCCCAGACGCATGAAGGGCAGGTCGCACCATGCCGTCAAGCCTCCGCGCACGTCTGAGATCCACCGCGGCAGCCGTTCTCACGGCCGCCCTCACCGCCGCCGCGTTGATCGCGCTGCCCGGTCCGGCCGGGGCCCAACAGTCCGCCGCACCGGGCGAGTTCGAGCAGCAGGTGCTCTTCAAGGCCGCGCAGGATTCCGGCTACGCGTGTTTCCGCATCCCGGCCGTCGTACGGACCACGCGGGGCACCCTGCTGGCGTTCGCCGAGGGCCGCGTCCACGACTGCGGCGACGCGGGCGACATCGACATCGTCGTCAAACGGTCGACGGACGGCGGCCGCAGCTGGGGCCCGCTCCAGGTCGTGAACGAGGGCGCGGGCGACACGCACGGCAACCCCGCGCCCGTCGTCGACCGGGAGACCGGCCGCGTGGTGCTGGCGCAGACGTACAACACGGGCCGCACGGACGGCCGCGGTTGCGACGTCCCCTGCGACCGCACCCCGCATCTGCAGTACAGCGACGACGACGGTCTCAGCTGGTCCCGGCCGCGGGACCTGAGCGACGAGATCCTCCCGCCGAACTGGAACTCCTGGTACGCCACCGGCCCCGTGCACGGCATCCAGCTGACCCGCGGCCGGCACTCCGGACGCCTCGTCTTCGGCGTCAACACCGAGACCTGGGACGGCAGCCGGGTCACCGCCAACAACGCCGCCCTCATCACCAGCGACGACGGCGGCGACCACTGGAGGATCGGCGCGACCGACTCCTGGCCGATCGCGGCCGACGGTACCTTCCGCCAGAAGCCGTCGGAACTGACGCTCACCCAGCGCGCCGACGGTGCCGTCCTGGTCAGCGGGCGCGAGCAGGACGGCACCGATCTCGGCCACCGGACCCAGAGCGTCAGCCGTGACGGCGGCGACAGCTTCACCGCCCCCTTCCGCGACCTCCCGGACCTCTACGCACCCCAGGTCCAGGGCTCCGTCCTGCGCCTGGACGACCGGATCCTGCTGGCCTGCCCCGGCGATCCCGACCGGCGCAGGACCATGATGATCCGCTCCTCCTACGACGGCGGCCGCACCTGGGACAGCGTCGACCGCGGCACGGTCGTCACCACGGACTGGTCCGGCTACTCGGACCTGACCCGGATCGACGGCGACACCGTGGGCCTGCTGTACGAGGGCGGCGCGGTCGACGCGCGCGACGAGATCCGCTTCGCCCGCTTCACCGAGGACTGGCTCACGCCGCGCCGCGGACCGGACCCGACGACGGCCGACCTCGCCCCGCACACCGCACGGGCCGCTGTGCTCGGCGGCGCCCACGAGGCGGCGGGCGTGCTGGGCGGCGCCCTGGAGTTCGACGGCGCCGACGACGCCGTACGGCTGCCGTACCAGGACCGCCTCACGCTCGGCACCAAGGACTTCACGGCGTCCCTGTGGTTCCGCTACACGGCCGCCACCGGGGAGCAGCCGCTGATGTGGATGGGCGGAATCGGCACGACCCAGCCGCAGGTGTGGATGCGCGCCGAGCCCGCGTCCGGCCGGATCACCGCGCTGATCACCACCCGTGACGGCGCGACGGCCCCGGCCACCGCGTCGGTACGCGTCCCGGGCGCCCGCAACGACGGTCAGTGGCACCATCTCGTGCTGCGCCGGGACCACGGCGCCGGGCTGCTCACGCTCTTCGTCGACGGTACGTCGCTGAGCACACCGGACGTGCCCGGATCGGTCAGCCGCAACTCGCCGTTCGGCGTGCACGTGGGACAACGGATGGACAGCCGGGCCTACTTCACCGGCACGATCGACGAGGTCCGGGTCTACGACCGGGCGTTGAGCGACTCGGAGCTGTCCGCCGCCCCGGACCGGAGGGTGACCCCGGACACCGTCCTGTATCTGCCCCTGGACCACGTGGGCGGTGGCCACTGACGTCCCGTCCGTGCCCGACGGCGCACCCGTACGACGGCGGTCCGGGACCGGCTTCGGTGTGCCGCTCGCCGCCCTCCCCCACGACGACGAGGAGGGCGGCGACGCGCGCCGGGCCGTGCGCGGCCGCCCCGGCGGCGCGGGCGGATCTCAGTCGGAACGCCGCGCCGTACCGACCGCGGCTCGTGAGCCCGCGCCCGGGTTCCGATCCGCGGCCGGGCGGACCGCCCGTGCGTCCCCGGCGTCCCCGGCGGCCCCGATCGCCTCGGGATCGCGGGCACGGCGCTTCGCGATCACCGCGCACACCATGAGCTGCATCTGATGGAAGAGCATCAGCGGCAGCACGGCGAGCGAGGCGTGCGCGCCGAACAGGACGCCCGCCATGGGAAGCCCGGACGCGAGGGACTTCTTCGACCCGGCGAACTGGATCGCGATCCGGTCGCCCCGGCCGAAGCCCAGCGCCTTCCCGCCGTACCAGGTCAGCGCCAGCATCACCGCGAGGAGCAGGGCCTCCACGAGCAGCAGTCCGGCCAGCCGGACCGCGCTGACCTGGTGCCAGATGCCCTGCACCATGCCCTCGCTGAACGCGGTGTAGACGACCAGCAGGATCGACCCGCGGTCGACATACCCGAGGACCCTCTTGTTCCGGGTGATGAATCCGCCGATCCAGCGCCGCAGCAGTTGCCCGGCGAGGAACGGCACCAGCAGTTGCAGCACGATCTTGACCAGCGAGTCCGGGGAGAACCCGCCGCCGCTGCTGCCGAGCAGGACCGCCGCGAGCAACGGGGTGACGACGATGCCCGCAAGCGAGGAGAAGGAGCCGGCGCAGATCGCGGCGGGCACGTTGCCGCGGGCGATGGAGGTGAACGCGATCGACGACTGGATCGTCGAGGGGACGAGCGTCAGGAAGAGCAGACCGGAGTAGAGGTTGTGCGTCAGGAACACCGGTTCCAGTCCGCGCGCGGCGAGACCGAGCAGCGGGAAGACCACGAAGGTGCAGGCCAGCACCGTGACGTGGAGCCGCCAGTGCTTGAGCCCTTCCATCGCCTCCCGGGTGGAGAGCCGGGCGCCGTACAGGAAGAAGAGGAAGGCGATCGCCGCCGTGGACGCGCCCGAGGCGACATCGGCGCCCGCGCCGCGCGCCGGAAGCAGGGCCGCGAGGCCCACCGTCCCGAGCAACAGCAGGATGTAGGGGTCGATCGGCATCCAACTCGGCCACTGCAGGCGTTTCACGGTGCTCCACTGCTCGCTTGTCGTAGATCGTCCGCCGAGGCGGGTCGTGCCCTCTCCATCGTCCTCCTCGCTTCCGTGATCGGGAATCCGTCATACCGTTCTGACTGACATCACGATCCGCGATAACCTGAGACCGTGTACGACCCGTCCCAGCTGCGTACCTTTCTCGCGGTGGCCCAAACCCTCAGCTTCACCCAGGCGGCCCGACGGCTGGGGCTGCGCCAGTCGACGGTCAGCCAGCACGTGCGCCGGCTGGAGGACGCCGCCGGACGGCAGCTGTTCTCGCGCGACACGCACTCCGTGGAGCTCACGGTGGACGGCGAGGCGATGCTGGGCTTCGCGCGCCGCATCCTGGAGGTGCACGAACAGGCGACGGCGTTCTTCACGGGCACCCGGCTGCGCGGCCGCCTGCGCTTCGGCGCCTCGGAGGACTTCGTGCTGACCCGGCTGCCGGAGATCCTGGAGGGTTTCCGGTACGACCATCCCGAAGTGGATCTGGAGCTGACGGTCGAGTTGTCCGGCACGCTGCACGAGCAGCTCGCGGCGGGCAGACTCGACCTGGTGCTGGCCAAGCGGCGGCCCGAGGACCCGCGCGGCGAGCTGGTCCGGCACGACCGCCTGGTCTGGATCGGGGCGGAACGGCTGCGCCTCGACCCCGACCGTCCGGTCCCGCTGATCGTCTACCCGCCCCCGGGCATCACCCGCGCCCTGGCCCTGGAGGCGCTGGAGCGCCAGGGCCGGTCCTGGCGCATCGCCTGCACCAGCGGCAGCCTGAACGCCCTGGTCGCGGCGGCCCGCGCGGGCCTCGGTGTGATGGCCCACTCCCGGGGGCTCGTACCGCCCGGCCTGGTCACGGTTCCGGAGCGGGCGGGACTGCCGGAGCTCGGCGAGGTCGACTTCGTCCTGGTGCACGGACAGCGCCAGGCGTCCGCGCAGGGCGCGGCGAACGCGCTGGCGGCGGCGATCCTGGGCGGCGGTGACCGGCTGCACCGGGGACAGCCGGGACCGCGCGGCCGCCCGCTGCCGCCACCTGGATGATCCCGTCGCCACCGGGCCGATCCCTCCGTCATTCGCCCTCACGCCCCCGTATCGGCAGGATGGGGCCATGAGCGAGATCCACACCCCCCGTCTTCTCCTGCGCCGCTGGCTGGACGACGACCTTGTCCCCCTGTCCGAGATCCACGCCGACCCCGAGGTGATGCGGTGGATCGGCGACGGCGCCACGCGTTCCCTGGAGGAGACGGCCGAGGACATCGAGGCATGGGAGGAGGAGTGGGACGAGGAGGGCTTCGGGATCTTCGCCGTCGAGCTCCTGGGCTCCGGGGAGCTGGCCGGAGCGGTGGGACTGTACCTGGCCGACGCCCCGTCGGCGATCGCGGGCGAGGTGGCGATCGGCTGGCGGCTCGGGCGGGCGTTCTGGGGGCAGGGTTACGCCTCGGAGGCGGCCCACGGCGCGCTGGAGTTCGCCCTGCAGGACCGCGGCCTGGACCGGGTCGTCGCCGTGTGCCGGACCGGGGACACCGCTTCCACGAACGTGCTGGGCAAGCTCGACATGCGACCGGAGGGCACCGCGCAGGATCCCGTGCACGGGAACGACCTGCGGGTGTTCGGGATCGACCTGACGGAGTTCGAGGGGTAGACCGCCCCGACCCTTGCCCCGTCCCCGACCCTTGCCCCGTCCCTGGCCCTCGCCCCGCCCTTGCCCGGCCCTGCGCCGCGCTCGCCCGACGGGGCCGCCGCGCGCCGCCGACGCGGCGGGAACCCCTCGCACGCGCCCCTGTCCGGCGGGGCCGTCGCACGCGTTCCCGCCGCCGCACGAGGACGGCAAATCCGGCATCCGGGATCCTGTCGCCAGGGCGCCGTCGGTCGTACAGATTCCGTGGAGATTACGGGATCGAAACCTACGGTGCCGTAAGGAATTCTGTCCGACCCTTCCCCATGTGCGGGCATTTCCGCGACTGACCTGTGCGGACGCCGCGTGCTCCCCCACTCCGGCGCCCCTCCCGTCCGGCGGCCCCGTGGGGTAGCTTTCACGGCGCTGTGCGGAGCGCCACTAGGAGCGGGATTGCGCGAGTTCACCAACTCTCCGTTGGCGTCGGCGCCGCCGGTGGGCGGCCTGGCCGACGTCGTGTTCGACCATGCCAAGGAGGATCCGCTGCACATCGCGCTCGGCCGCAAGGACGAGCAGGGACAGTGGCGCGACGTGACGTCGGCCGAGTTCCGTGACGAGGTCCTCGCCCTGGCCAAGGGCCTGCTCGCCCACGGCATCCGGTTCGGGGACCGGATCGCGATCATGTGCCCCACGCGCTACGAGTGGACGCTCTTCGACTTCGCGTTGTGGACGATCGGCGCTCAGGTCGTGCCCGTCTACCCGACCTCCTCCGCCGAGCAGGTCTTCTGGATGCTGCACGACGCCCAGGTGTCGGCGGTCATGGTGGAGCACGAGGACCACGCGATGACGGTCGCCACCGTCGTCGACCGGCTGCCGCAGCTGCACAAGCTGTGGCAGCTGGACGCCGGCGCGGTGCAGGAGCTGTACGAAGCGGGCGCGCACCTCGACGACGAGGTGGTGCACCGGCACCGGCGCGCGGTCACGCCCGAGTCCATCGCGACGATCATCTACACCTCGGGCACCACCGGGCGCCCCAAGGGCTGTGTCCTCTCGCACGCGAACTTCATGTTCGAGGCGGACACCGTCATCGAGCGCTGGGAGCCGGTCTTCCACTCACGGCGCGGTGACCAGGCGTCCACTCTGCTGTTCCTGCCGCTCGCGCATGTCTTCGGGAGAATGGTGCAGGTCGCGGCGTTCCGCGGGAAGGTCAAGTTCGGCCACCAGCCGCAGCTCAACGCGGCGGCCCTGCTGCCGGACCTGGCCGCGTTCCGCCCGACGTTCTTCCTCGCGGTGCCGTACATCTTCGAGAAGGTCTTCAACGCCGCCCGCCGCAAGGCCGAGAAAGAGGGCAGATCAGGACCGTTCGAGAAGGCCGTCGAGGTCGCCGTGCGCTACGCGGACGCGATCGAGGAGAAGGCCTGGGGCATCGGACCTGGCCCCTCGGCGGCCCTGCGGGTGCAGCACCAGTTCTTCGACAAGGTCGTCTACTCCAAGGTGCGGGCCGCGATGGGCGGCCGGGTCAGACACGCGATGTCGGGCGGTTCGGCGATGGACCGGCGGCTCGGGCTGTTCTTCGCGGGCACGGGGGTCACCGTGTACGAGGGGTACGGGCTCACCGAGTCCACCGCGGCCGCCACCGCCAACCCGCCCGAGCGCACCCGCTTCGGCACCGTCGGCCAGGCGATCCCCGGCACCACCGTGCACATCGCGGACGACGGGGAGGTCTGGCTGAACGGCGGAAACGTCTTCCAGGGCTATCTCAACGACCCCAAGGCCACCGACGCCACCCTGCACGACGGCTGGCTCGCCACCGGCGACCTGGGCTCCCTCGACGAGGACGGCTACCTCACCATCACCGGGCGCAAGAAGGAGATCCTGGTGACCTCCGGCGGCAAGAGCGTCTCACCGGGCATCCTGGAGGAGCGGGTGCGCGATCATCCGCTGGTCGCGCAGTGCATCGTCGTCGGGAACGACCGGCCGTACATCGCGGCGCTCGTCACACTCGACGGAGAGGCCGTCGAACACTGGCTCCAGATGCGGGGCAAGCCCCCGCTGTCCACCGCCGACCTGGTACACGACCCGGACCTGGAGACCGAGGTGCGGCGCGCGGTGGTCGCGGCCAACACCCTCGTCTCGCAGGCCGAGTCGATCCGCACCTTCCGGATACTGGCCCACCAGTTCACCGAGGAACACGGATTGCTGACGCCTTCGCTGAAGCTGAAGCGGAAGGCGATCGAGAACGCGTACTCGACGGAGGTCGAGGCGCTGTACCAGGCATAGGGACTCCCCGCCCGCCCTTCCCGCTCCCGGCCCGAGCCATCCGCCGCTCCGCCCGGAAGCGACCCGCCTCCCTCGCCCCGTCGACGACCGCGCCCCACCGCCGGGCCCATTTCCGGCCAATCTCCGGGCCACGCCGTCAATCCACCGCGAATCAGCCGGTCAGGAATGCATCGGGGCCGGTGATCGTTGACCATGGGAGTACCACCCGACGACTGAAGGATCGAGAGCTCGTGAGCAAGGTCCCCCCGATCATCCTGAACAACGGTGTCGAGATGCCGCAGCTGGGCTTCGGCGTCTGGCAGGTCCCGGACGACGAGGCGGAGCGAGCCGTCGCCACGGCGCTGGAGAGCGGATACCGCAGCATCGACACGGCGGCGATCTACGGCAACGAGGAGGGTACCGGCAAGGCGATCACCTCCTCCGGCATCGCGCGCGAGGACCTCTTCGTCACCACCAAGCTCTGGAACAGCGACCAGGGGTACGACGCGACACTCCGCGCGTTCGACACCTCCCTGGAGAAGCTCGGCCTGGAATACGTGGACCTGTACCTGATCCACTGGCCGCTGCCGTCCCGGGATCGATACGTCGACACGTACAGGGCCTTCGAGAAGATCCACGCCGACGGCCGCGCCAAGGCCATCGGCACCTCCAACTTCCTTCCGGAACACCTGGAGAGGCTGATCGAGGCGACGTCCGTCATCCCGGCCGTCAACCAGATCGAGCTGCACCCGCACCTCCAGCAGCGCGTGGCCCGCGAGTTCCACGCGGAGCAGGGCATCGCCACCGAGGCATGGTCCCCGCTCGGCCAGGGCAAGGGCCTGCTGGAGGTCCCGGCGATCGTCGCCATCGCCCAGAAGCACGGCCGCACCCCGGCGCAGATCGTGCTCCGCTGGCACATCCAGCTGGGCAACGTCGTGATCCCCAAGTCCGTGACCCCGGCCCGGATCGCGGAGAACATCGACGTGTTCGACTTCTCCCTCGACGCCGAGGACATCGCGGCGATCAGCGCGCTGAACGAGGACCGTCGCATCGGTCCCGACCCGGCCGCCTTCGACGTGGGCTGACCAGCCCCGACTCCTCCGCAGGCCCGGACCCGCCCCGCGCGTCCGGGCCTGCGGCATTCCGACCCCCTGAATCGGCGTCAGCCCCCGGAACACCCCTCCGTCCGATTCCTGGACCGGGCCGACTCCGCCGAAGGTCTTGACGGGGTCATGCAAACAGGGCTTCCTTGTACCGCAACCCGGTAAGGAAAGTTTCCTAACAGAGGGGTCCCCCACATGCGCTCTCGAACACTGACCCTCGCGGCCGTCGCCGGTGCCGCGCTCCTCGCCACCGCCGCACTCCCGGCGACCGCCGCCCCGTCCGGCGCCGCGTCTCCCGCCTCCGCCCAGGAGGGCTCGGTCAGCGCGGCGTCGCTGCTCGCCAAGGTGACGTCCTGTTCGCAGATATCGAGCGGGAAGTACAAGACCGACGACGAGACCTCGGCCACCATCCCCGTATGCGGCAAGAACGGCGCCGTGTTCTGGAAGGCCGACATGGACATCGACTGCGACGGCCAGGTCACCACCCAGTGCAACGGCGACGCCGACCCCTGGTTCCAGGACGACACCGCCTTCCACCAGTCCGACGGCAAGCCGCTGCGGGCCGAGTCGCTGCCGTACGTCGTGGTGCCGAGCACCAGCAGCATCTGGAAGTACACGAGCTACGGGATCAAGGGCGGCGGGGTCGTCGCGGTGATCTACAACAACAAGGTCGAGTACGCCGTCGTGGGCGACACCGGGCCGACACAGATCATCGGTGAGGCCTCGTACGCCACGGCCAAGGCCCTCGGTATCGACCCCGACCCGGAGACCGGCGGCGCGGACTCCGGCGTGACGTACATCCTGTTCAAGAACTCGCAGGTGTCACCGATCGAGAGTCACACCGCGGCCGTGTCGCTCGGAGACTCCCTGGCGAAGCAGTTCCTGCAGAACAACTGAGGGCCGCGCGGGCTCGACGGGTGGGCGCGGGTGTCGTGGGCCGGTGCGGCGCCCACCCGTCGTCCACGCACGGATCACCGGCCCGCGCCCCGAAGCGGGCTCCCCGCGCCCGTCGGACGCACCGACCGATCGGCCGTACCACCACGGTGTCCGCGTCGGCGCCGGCGGGCCGGCCGATCGCCCGGACGATCGACCCCGCCGCCTGATCGCCCGTCAGGAGATCACCGGGCGGAAGGCTCCCGTAGTCGTCCCAGGTGCCCCGCGCGGCCGGGCGCGAGGCCGCCGGCCCGGGTCGCTCCGGCTTCACCGCGATGTGCGCCGTGTGCGCCGTCAGCAGGAACACGTCCTGGCGGTGGTGCCCGCCCGCCTTGTCCCGCGGGTCGAGAAGTCGGTCGAGGGTGGCGAGGTCGTCCGGGTCGAGCCCTTCGCCGAGGGAATCGCGCAGGCGGGTGGGGGCCGTGACTACGAAGGCACGGCCCTCGTCGGACAGCGGGGCGGGAAGTTCGACGAGGAAGGTCCGGGTCGCCGTGTGACCCAGACCGGCCGCCCTCGGGAGGGCGGGCCAGTCCTCGGTCTCCGCCACCGCTACGGGCAGCCCGCCCGCACCCGGTCGAAGAACTCGTCGTGGACGACGTCGATCCTGGACTGCAGACCGGGGCGGCTCATACCGAAGTCACGCGGAAGGTAGCGCGGGGGCAGACCGCCCTCCAGGAGAGCGAGGGTGCCGCCGGGCACGAGTGCGCGCGCGAACCCTGCGAGTGCGGCGCCCTGGTCCCCCACGTGGTGCAGGGACCTGCCGGCCCACAGCAGGTCGGCCGGGTACTCCACGTTGGTACTCCACGTCCCCCAGTCCGTCGGCGAGGTCGGTCCGCACCGTGCTGAAGCGGTCGCCGACGCCGCGCCGGCCGGTGCGGGCGCGGGCGCGCTCCAGCAGGGATTCCACGCCGTCCACGGCGACGACCCGCGCCTCGGGGAAGGCGTCCGCGAGCAGACACGAGATGACGCCGGGGCCACTGCCCGCGTCCACTATCAGCCCGGCTCGGGCCGCTGCTCCCTCAGCCAGGCCGCCGCCTCGGTGTACAGCGGGCTGAACAGCTCCGCCTCCTGCTCCAGCAGGGGAACCATGTCGGCGAAGTCCATGTGGTCGTGGGCGTGCCGGGGAGCGCTCCCGTGCCGGTGCCGCTGGATGTTCTCGTGGTCGTGCGCCATGGTGGCCGGCCTCTCGTCCGGGTGGGAGCACAGCGTGCTCCACGGCTCCCGGAAACGGCCAACGGCATTGCTCGAACAGCGAATCCGGCGGCAGGAAAAATCCGATGCGCCCGGAGTGGCCCGTCCCCGAGCATGGCCCCATGGACGACGACATGGTGGAGCGGTTCCTCGAGGACGGGTTCGTGCGGATCGAGGGCGCCTTCCCACCACGCGTCGCGGAGGACGGCGCGGGGCTGCTGTGGAAGGAGACGGGGTACGACCCGGACGACCCCGGCACCTGGGAGGACCCCGTGCGCTGGGTGAGCAGCATGGCGCAGGGTCCGTTCGCGGCCGCGGCCAACTCCCCCGCGTTGCACCGTGCCTTCGACCTGCTGGTCGGTGAGCGGCGCTGGCAGCCGCGGTACGCGCTGGGCAGCTTCCCGCTGCGGTTCCCGCACCCGGACGAGCCGGACGACGCGGGGTGGCACATCGAGGGAAGCTATCTCCCGGACGGCCAGTCGCTGTACCACTCCAACCTCTCCTCACGGGGCCGGGCTCTGCTGATGCTCTTCCTGTTCAGCGAGGTGACCGAGGACGACGCCCCGACCCGTATCAGGGTGGGCTCGCACCTCGACGTGCCGCCGGTCCTGGAGCCCTACGGCGAGGCGGGCGCCTCGTTCCTCGAACTCGGTCCGAAGGTGGCCGAGGCGTCCGCCCACCGCCCGCTCGCCCTGGCCACCGGACGGCCCGGCGACGTGTACCTCTGTCACCCGTTCCTGGTGCACGCGGCGCAGCCGCACCACGGCACGCGCCCGCGTCTCATGGCGCAGCCGCCCCTGTACCCGGCGGTGCCCCACGAGTTGGAGCGGGCGGACGGCGGCTACTCGGCGGTGGAGTCCGCGATCCGCCGGGGGCTGACCTGGCAGGCCTGACCCCCGGCGGATCACCGAGGACGTGCGGTTCGGGCGCCGTGCCGGTCGACGGCGGCTCCGTCAACGCCGGCTCCGTCGACCGCGGCTCCGTCGACCGCGGCTCCGTCGACCGCGGCTCCGTCGACAGCGGCTCCGTCAACGCCGGCTCCGTCGACGCCGGCTCCGTCGACCGCGGCTCCGTCGACCGCGGCGACGGATCCGTGTCGGCGTCGCGCACCGTCCCGTCGAGCCGGAGCGGCGTCGGCGCGGGGTCGCTCCCCGGCCATGGGGCCAGGAACCCGGCGGTGACCGGGCTCTACGCGTACAGCCGGGCCAGCGCCGCCGCCGTCCGCGCGATCCGGTCCCGCAGTTCGAGGGGCTCCAGCACCTCGATGGCGGCTCCGCGGGCGAGGAACTCGTCGTGGGCACGGTCCACGGACTCGATCGGGACGGTGGCCCGGGTCCAGCCGTCCGGCTCCCTCACGCCGCCCGCCGCCAGCGCGTCGCCCGCCGCGCCGGTGATCCGGGTTCCCGGCGCCACCCGGATCACCGCCTCGCCCCGGTGCAGCCGGTCGTGGAAGTCCCGTTGGTACGCCGTCCAGTACGCGGCCAGGTCGAAGTCCTCGGGGAGCGTGAACTC
Source organism: Streptomyces sp. NPDC057950 (assembly GCF_042887295.1). Lineage (NCBI taxonomy): Bacteria > Bacillati > Actinomycetota > Actinomycetes > Kitasatosporales > Streptomycetaceae > Streptomyces > Streptomyces sp. NPDC057950. The sequence goes on along the minus strand of NZ_JBHVPP010000009.1, from coordinate 186,653 downwards.
CTCTTCAAAGACGTCGAGTCGGAGGATCTGATCGACGCGGAAGGTACGGGGTCCCGGTCCCGCCACCACGTACCAGCGGCCCGCCTTCAGCACCAGACCGTACGGCTCGAGGCGGCGCCGTACATCGGTGGGCTCACGCCACCGCCGGTACACGACGCTCAGGACGCGGCCGTTCCAGACGGCGTCGGCGACGGCGGGGAGGTACGGGATGTCGTCGGCGTCCGCGTACCAGCCCGGCGCGTCGAGGTGGAAGCGGTCGCTGATCCGGTCGGCGTGGGCACGCAGCTCACGCGGAAGTGCCGCACGGACCTTCAGCCGGGCCGCGGCGAGGACCCGGCCGAGTCCGAGCTCGGCGGCGGGGCCGGGCACGCCCGCGAGGAACAGTGCCTCGGCCTCGCCGGTCGTGAGTCCGGTGAGCCGGGTGCGGTAGCCGTCCAGGAGCCGGTAGCCGCCCGCATGGCCCGCGTCGCCGTAGAGCGGTACACCGGCCGCGTGCAGGGACTCCACGTCCCGGTACACGGTCCGTACCGACACCTCGAGCTCCTCGGCGAGTTCGGCGGCCGTCATCCGGGCGCGGGTCTGCAGCAGCAGAAGAATGGACACCAGGCGGCTGGACTTCACTGACACAGGATGTCAGTGGAGCGGCTCTACCGTCCTGCCATGACCTCGACGACCCCCGCGGATCCAGAGACCTCGACGAGTACGGCACGTCCCGGGTCACGGACGAACCCTCCGACCACCGCGACCGCCGCTGCCTCAACGGGCTTCAGGGAGAAGCTGTTGACGGTGCCGCCGCCCATCGAGGTGGCGGGGCGGTGGATCAAGCGGTATCACGTCACCGCCGACCCGGCGGGCATCGCGCCCGAGGTCGAGGAAGCGGCGTACGCGCTGCTGCCGGCCCTGCTGCCGGAGCCGGACGGCACCCCGCCGGCGTCGTTCGTCGTCCTGCACCGGGGCGGGGACGACGGCGCCTACCTGAACGCGTACAGCTGGGTGTGGGACAACGTCCTGCACTTCCGGGGCGCGGCGGCGGGCCAGCCCGTACTGGGCTGCCCGGACCGGGACCCCAGCCACTTCGGGCCACTCGCGATGCCCTGGATCGGCTGCGTCTGGGAGTTGCCGCCGATCCTGCACGAACGCGACGCCTGGGTGCGGCACTTGCTGTCACCCACAGTCCCCGACCTCGCCGCCTACCTCGCCGACTCGCTTTCCGGGGGCACGACGGGAGGCCGTTCATGAGCGGGCCCGAACGACTTCGACTTCCCGCACGGTGACCGGAACGTCGACGTGACGAACCGGCTCGTGGAGTTCATCCGGCCGGGGGCTTCCTGAACGCGCGCGGCGCGAACCGCGGTTCGGGGCGGGGGACGTCCTGATCGGGCAGCGCTTCGAGCAGCGTGACGAAATGCTCCGTCAGCGGTTCGCCGGGCGCCGGCCGGGTGAACCAGCCGCGTCGCAGGTCGGCCACGGTGCCGCGCGGGGTGCGGCCCTGTCCATGACCCCAAAACCGGCTCCGGCCGGCCGGGACGAGGCCGTACTCGCCGGCGTACGCCGTCACCTGGTCCGCCGCGTCCCGGGCGGCCCGTCGCGGTCGCGGGGCGAGTACGGCGTCGATGTCGCTGCCCACGTCGTGCGCGGCGGCCTTGTCGACGGTGGTGACGTACACCCCGCCTGGACGCAGTGCCCGTGCGCACTCGGCGACGATGTCCCGGACGTCCGCGCCGCTGTCGGCGAGGTGCAGCGGCCATACGCTGGTGACGGCGTCGAACGAGCCGTCGGCGAAGGGCAGTCGGCGACCGTCGGCCCGTATCACGGAGCCCGGGAGCCTGGCCGCGGCCATCCGCGTCATGCTGTGCGCGGCGTCCGCGCCCGTCACCCGCAGCCGTGGGCGTGCGACGGCGAGGCGGCGGGTGACCGTTCCGTACCGCAGGCCGTGTCGAGCGGGTCGTGCGCGTCCTCGGGGACGCGGCCGAGCACCGCGTTCGCGGCCGCCTCGGCGCCGGGTTCACCGCCGCGGCCGGCGTCGTAGGCGGCTGCTTCCTTCTCGTGGTCCAGCACGCGGGTCAGGTGGCGCCGTGTCCCGGGGCGAGGTTCTCCACTCTGCGGGCGAGCGTGAAGTCGAGGTCGGTGACGGCGCCGCCGACGCTGTGCGTGTTCACGGTGAGGGTGACCGTGTCGTAGCCGAGTGTCAGGTCGGAGTGGTGGTCGAGTTCCTCCTGCACCTGGGCGATGTGCACGACCATCGCGGTGGCGGCGGAGTGGGATGCCAGGCGGTAGGAGCGGGTGAGGCGGTCGCCGTCGAGCGACCAGCCGGGCAGGTCCGACAGGCGCGTCTCGATCTCCTTCTGCGCCAAGGGCTCGACGGGCATGACTTGCTCCTTCGGTACAGCACGCGGGCGGGCTGCTTCCCAGCGTGCCACAGTCCTCGGGTCCGGTCCCTGCTACCGGGTTCCCCACCCCACCTCCCCTGTCCGGCCCGTGCCTTGCCGGGCGGCTTCCGCACGCGACCGACCGGGTGACAGCTTCTCCACGGACGCAGCACCCCTCTCCCGTCGCCGCTTGCCGGATCTCGCACGTCCGCATCTGCGAGACGATCGGTGCCGGCTGGAACATGACCCGATTCCGTAGGACGGTGGGTGTCCGGCCGTGTGACCACGTCAACGAACAGCGGCGCCCGCCCGAGTCGCTTCGGGACGAAGGGATCGTGGGTTCGCATCCTGCCGTTTCGACGCGGTTCTCAGCTGGAAGCCGCGATGATCTGCCCGATGACGGAGAAGCGTCGCTGACACTCCGGGCAGGTCGCCTCGCCGAAGGCATAGGTCAGGGCGCGCGCGACTTCCTCGTGTCCGTCGGCCAGGGCAAGGTCGTGGAGACGGCGGCCGAGACCTTCCAGGACGCGAGGATCGGCCGGATGGAGAGGAAAGGTCTCGACGTCGTCGGAGAGGGCGTCGCCGTCCGCCGTGCTGAAGGAGCCTCGCTCTCCGAACATCACCCACAGCGACGCGCAGCCGTCGGGGTCGGGGCACTCGAGCTCGTATTCCTCACCGACGACGCCCCAGACCAGGCCCTCCGCCCAATGGATGTCACCCTCCAGGTTCAAAACCGCCTCGACCAGATAGCAGTAGTCGTTCCGGGCGGCGGTGACCTGCCGCCGTCGGTTCGCGGCGCCCAGGAGGCGTGCGACTTCCGGGGCGTACTGGTGCCGCAGGTTCCGGGTTTCGTACCGCTGGTCGGCCTGGACGAGAAGGGCGCCGGACAGGTGGAGGGCCGAAGCCGCCTCGTCGGCCTCGCCGGTCTCCGCCAGGTCGGCCAGTGTGGGCAGCACCAGCGGATGGGCGACATCCAGGGAGCCGTTGTGGTGGAGCTCCGTCCAGAGATCGCTCCATGCCTGACTGTCCCGGCCCGTGGCAGCGCGTTCCAGCAGGGCCCTGAGGCGGTCGGAATCGGCGTCGTCCGCAGGCGGAACAGAAGAACTCGTCGTCACCTCCGGTATCCAAGCAGACGGGTCGCGAGCGCGCTTTCTCCCAGGGCGAAGGCCCCGGCCGATCACGGTCCGAAGGCGCAGAGACTCCCGGCGGTGTTCCCGTCGAGATCTCCCGTCTCGTCGAGGTTCGTGCGGTGGTGCGCTCCACCTGGACGCCGGGCACCGCGCCCCTCCACGATGTGCGGGTCGACGACGAACGGGGTCGGATCCGGGAGGAGTTGTGGGATGGAGGACCCGGTCCGGTGACAGGGCCAGGACCGCGATGGGGGATGATCCGCTCATGCGCGTACGACGAGGGGCTCGTTGGGTCCTGTGGGGGCTTTGGCTCGCGTGTCTGGTGTTCTCCATCTGGTTCTTTGTGGAGGTGATCACGCTCTTCCTGCAGGCCGAGTCCTGGTGACACTGTGAGGTGTCGTGCCCGACAGCGCTTCCACAACTCGACAGCGGTGTCGGGCCGAAGCACGACCTCAATCGGACGGCGACGGCGTGACCGGGGACCACATGCCGAGCCACTGCTCGGCGCCCCATGCCTCGAACCGCTCCACCTCGGTGAACCCCAGTTTCGCCGCGAGACGCATCGAGCCGACGTTGGCGGTCTGGGTGTGGAGCACCACCGGCTCGCCGGGAAGCGCGCCGGTGAGCCAGCCGAGTGCCGCCGCGCACGCCTCGGCGGCGTACCCGGATCCCCACGCCCGTGGCAGGAACAGGTAGCCGAGATCGACCTTCCCCTCGGCAGCCGGGCGACTGTGCCCCGGCGCTCTCCTGAGCAGGATCTGGCCGATCATCGACCCGTCGAGATCGACGACGAAGCTCCCGGGCCACCGCTCGGGCGTCCCGGGCATCTCGCGCTCGAGCTCGTCACGCGGCCGGGGGCCGCCGAGGTAGGTGTGCACCTCTGGCGACGCGAGCAGCTCGATGAACACCGCACGGTCCCGGGCCTCGGGTTCGCGGAGCACGAGCCGCTCGGTCCTGATCGGGGCGGGTGGCCAGGCGGCGGTTCCGAGTTCAGTCACGCCCATCAACCAATCAGCGGGCTCGGCGGCGATCAAGACTCGCGGAGCACGGCCGTCCGGCCGCGCACGAACCTGGCTCCCTTCATCTGGCCCCCTGGGAATCGATCGTCCGGGGAACCGGGAGGCGCTCTACCGGCGGACCGCCGAGATCAGACCGCCGGGCCGCTCCTCGCGCCGCGGCGGGGTGTTGATCGGGCGGCCGTAGGCGGCAGCGCGCTCGCGCAGGGTGTGGCTGTCGGCATCCCAGCCGTGCCCGGCCAGCCAGCCCACCGGGTCGTCGGGCATCTCCGAGATCCACAGGGACGCCGCCGATCCCGGCGCGGCGTCCACGCCGAAGCGTTCGATCACGCCGCGCGAGCCCAACGTCAGCCCCATCCGACTGCCTGCCGCCGACCGCGCGCCGATCCGGGCAAGCAGCAGCTCCACCGCGTCCTCGGGCAGATAGATCAGCAGTCCTTCGGCGATCCACACGGTCGGCTCGGCCGGGTCGTGCCCTGCGGCGGCCAGCGCGCCCGGCCAGTCCTCACGCAGATCCACCGCGACGGTGATCCGCTCGCAGCGTGCGACGGCCCGCTCCTGGCGCAGCACCGAAGCCTTGAAGTCCAGTGGCGCGGCGGTGTCGACCTCGAACAGCCGGGTGCCCTCGGGCCAGTCCATCCGGAAGGCCCGGCTGTCCATGCCGGCGCCGAGCAGCACGACCTGCCGGATCCCGGACGCGGCGGCCTGCCGCAACAGGTCGTCGAGGAACTTCGTCCTGACGACGATGGAGAACGCCACGGCCAGTCGGCGGCTTCGCGCGGCCTCGTCATCGGGCAGCGACGGTGAGGCGGGCCACAGGCCGCCGGCGGTGGCGAATGCCTGTGCCAGCGGGTCGCGGAACAGCGCGTTCTCCCGCTCGGTCTCCAGCGCCCGCACCCTGGCCACCCCGACCGCCGTGGCCCACACTCCCGACGGCCGCGCCCGCTCCTGCTCATCAGCCACCGCGCCAGCCTAGATGATCGATTCCGAGGGGCCTGACGAGGGGAGCCGGGCTTCCGGCGCACATGGGCGGCTTCACACAGTCGCCCCTTCCGGCCCCACGCGGTCGTGCACGTGCTCACTCCCCCGCACGCCCCGTCAGGATCGGCGGCGGCCCGGACGAGGTTGTGTTCCAGGCGTTCGAGGGTGTGCAGGGCAGCGGTTCGCTCGTCGGCGGAGAGGCCCGCCGTGGAGAGGTCCTCCAGGTGGATCCAGACCCGCTCGACCTCGCGGCGCAGGGCATGTCTGGCCGCCGTGGGTCCGATGAGCGAGGCGCGCCTGTCGGTGGGCGAGGGGCTGCGGCGGACGAAGCCGGCCTTCTCCAGGCGCCGGACGGTGCGGGTCATCGTGGCGGCGTCGGAGTCCATCAGCCGCACCAGGTCGGCCTGCCTCTGGGGGCCGAGGTCCCACAGGTGCATCATCACCAGCTCCTGGCCCGGATGCAGGCCGATCCGGCGCAGCAGCTGTTTCAGCCGGCCGCGGCCGGCGAACCGGACGTCCCCGTGTGGCGTACGTAGCCGCTCGACCAGGCCGCCACCGCCCACCGGGACATAGAGGGCCGCCGCACCAAGGGCGAGGTCGTCCTCCTTCCCTGAACCCCCGTGCCGTCGCCCCGCCGCCGGAGCCGGCGAGGCGACGAGGCGGTTGCGTCCGCTCGGCCCGTCCGGCGTTCGGGGACGGGCGGTTCGGGCCGAAGCGCGTGTCCCGGGGGCCGGCTTGCGGCCCCCACGCACGGACGGGTCGGGCAGCGAGGGCGCGGACGAGGAAACGGCTTCGCTCCCCCGGGGCGGACCCCGGTGCAAGATGTCGCGCACGCCCACTCCTCGACTACGGTCGGCGTATGCCCATGGTCACCTCCGGATCCAGTACGCCACCGATCCCCCCGGCCGGCGCGGGAGTCGGCCCGCTGCTGCGCGGCTGGCGGGAGCAGCGTCGGGTCAGCCAACTGGAGCTGGCACTGCGGGCCGACTCCTCCGCCCGGCACATCAGCTTCATCGAGACGGGACGCTCCCGTCCGAGCGAGGAGATGGTGCTGCGGCTGGCCGAACACCTCGACGTGCCGGTGCGCGAACGCAACGCGTTGCTCCTGGCCGCCGGTTATGCCCCGCACTACCCGGAGACCCCCCTCGACGCCCCGGCGATGGAGGCGGTGCGTCAGGGCATGGAGCGGCTGATCCAGGGTTACGAGCCCTACCCGGCGCTGGTGGTCGACGCCACGTACACCGTGCTCGCCGCGAACCGGGGCGTCGCCATGTTCCTCGACGGTGTCCCCGAGTCGCTGCTCACGCCGCCACTGAACGCGATGCGGCTCACCCTGCACCCCCAGGGCCTGGCCCCGCGCATCCGCAACCTGCGGGAATGGCGTGATCGCCTGCTCGCACAGATGGAGCGTCGGATCGCCCTGCGCCGCTCCGAGCCTCTGCGCGCGCTGTACGAGGAGGTGGCCGCGTACCCGGTTCCGTCCGTGGATCCGGAGCCGGCCGACACGGAGGCCGCCGAGCCTGTCCCGTACTTCGCGCTGCCGATGCGGATCGAGCACGACGGGCGGATCCTGTCGTTCATGTCGTCCATCTCCACGTTCAACACCCCGATGGACGTGACGGTCGCCGAGCTGGCCATCGAGACGTTCCTGCCCGCCGACCCCGCTACGTTCAAGTACCTCCAGTCCCATGCGTCTTGACGAATAATCAACTATCGGTTTGAGTCGGTCGCGTCCTGTCCGACCCCATGAACGTCGCGGGGTCGCATGACACACTGCTCGGGGGGTTTCGGCGCGTGGGGAGGGTGTGGCGTGAGTGAGCGGCGGGCTGCGCCCACCGTGGGGCAAGTGGTCCTCGGGCGGCGGCTGCAGGAGTTGCGGGAGGCCACCGGTCTGCGGCGCGAAGAGGCCGCGCGCGTACTGCGGGTGGCTCCGGCGACCGTGCGCCGCATGGAGATGGCCGAGGTCGCCCTCAAGATCCCCTACCTCCAGGTGCTGCTGACCACGTACGGGGTGGCCGACGCGGAGGTCACCGCTTTCGTCGCGCTGGCCGAGGAGGCGAACCGGCCGGGGTGGTGGCAGCGGTTCCACGACGTGCTGCCGGACTGGTTCAGCATGCACGTCAGCCTCGAGGGCGCCGCCCGGATGATCCGCTCGTACGAGCCGCACTTCGTGCCCGGACTGCTGCAGACCGAGGAGTACGCGCGGGCCGTGCTGGAGGCCGGGACGGTCGGGCAGACTGGTCCGGAGGCCATCGAGCGGCATGTCACGCTGCGCATGACGCGGCAACAGCTGCTGCTGGGGCGGGAGAACCGGCCCCGCCTCTGGGTGATCATGGACGAGACCGCGCTGCGGCGGCCCGTGAGCATCCGCGGTGAGGTGATGCGCAACCAGATCGACCGGCTGCTGCGGGAGTTGGAGAGCGACGACATCACCCTCCAGGTCGCCGAGTACGCGAGCGGGCCGCATCCGGGGACGTACACGTCCTTCGCGCTGTTCCGCTTCGCGGAGCCGGAGCTGCCGGACATGGTCTACAGCGAGTACCTGACCGGCGCCGTCTATCTCGACTCGCGGCGCGAGGTGGCCACGCACCTGGAGGTCCTGGACCACATGTCGGCCCAGGCCGCCTCCGTCCCCCGCACGAAGGAGATCCTGCGGGAACTGCGGGACTTCTACTGACGGAGCCCCGGCCCGGACGGGAGGTGTGCCCGGACGGGGTCCCGGCGAGGAGGAGCACACGGCCCTGCGGCCCAGCACCCTGGCTCCCCGGCACCCCGGCTCCCCCACTCCCCGGCTCCCCGGCACCCCCGCTCCCCGGCTCCCCGGCTCCCCGGCTCCCCGGCTCCCCGGCACCAGCGTTTCCAGCGTTTCCAGCGGCTCCCCCTGCCATACGCCTAGGCCGCGCCGCCCCTCGCCTCCCTGTCGTCGTCCACGATCTCGGCGTCCACCACGCCGTCCTCCTCGGCGGCCGGGGCGTGCTCGTCGGCCGTCTCGTCCCGGGGGGTCTGCGCGGCCTGCGCGTACATCGCCTGGCCCATCCGCTGGCTCACGGAGGCCAGGTTCTCGACGCCGGCCCGCAGGGCGGTCGTGTCGTCGGCGGAGTCCAGCAGGAGTCGTTTGAGGTCGGCGATCGCGGACTCGACCTCCGGCCTGGTGCCGGGCGGTATGCGCTCGTCGTTCTCGCGGAGGAACTTCTCGGTCTGGTAGACGAGTTGCTCGGCCCGGTTGCGGGTCTCGGCGGCCTCGCGGCGCGTACGGTCCTCGTCGGCGTACTGCTCGGCCTCGCGCATCATCCGGTCGATGGCGTCCTTGGGCAGTGCGGAGCCGCCGGTGACCGTCATCTTCTGCTCGCGTCCGGTGGCCAGGTCCTTCGCGGAGACGTGCATGATCCCGTTGGCGTCGATGTCGAAGGCGACCTCGATCTGCGGGACCCCGCGCGGCGACGGCGGCAGCCCGGTCAGGTCGAAGACACCGAGCTTCTTGTTGTACGTGGCGATCTCCCGCTCGCCCTGGTAGACCTGGATGCCGACCGACGGCTGGTTGTCGGCCGCCGTCGTGAAGATCTCCGAACGGCGGGTCGGGATCGTGGTGTTGCGCTCGATCAGCCTGGTCATGATGCCGCCCTTGGTCTCGATGCCGAGCGAGAGCGGGGTGACGTCGAGGAGGAGGACGTCCTTCACGTCCCCCCGGATCACGCCCGCCTGGAGAGCCGCTCCGAGCGCCACCACCTCGTCCGGGTTGACGCCCTTGTGCGGGTCCTTGCCGGTGAGTTCGCGGACCAGGTCCGTCACCGCGGGCATCCGGGTCGAGCCGCCGACCAGGATGACGTGGTCGATCGCGGCGAGCCGCACACCCGCGTCCTTGACCGCCCGGTGGAAGGGTGTCTTGCAGCGGTCGAGCAGATCGGCGGTCAGCTCCTGGAACTGAGCACGCGTCAGTTTCTCCTCCAGGTGCAGCGGACCCTCGGCGGATGCGGTGATGTAGGGCAGGTTGACGGTGGTCTCGGAGGAGCTGGAGAGCTCGATCTTGGCCTTCTCGGCGCCCTCGCGCAGACGTTGCAGGGCCATCTTGTCGCGGCCCAGATCGATGCCGTGCGAGCCCTTGAAGCGCTGGGCGAGGTGTTCGACGATCCGCTGGTCCCAGTCGTCCCCGCCGAGCCGGGTGTCGCCGTTGGTGGCCTTGACCTCGATGACGCCGTCGCCGATCTCCAGGAGCGAGACGTCGAACGTGCCGCCGCCCAGGTCGAAGACGAGAACGGTCTGTTCCTCGCCTCGGTCGAGCCCGTACGCGAGGGCGGCGGCCGTCGGCTCGTTGATGATCCGCAGGACCCTCAGACCCGCGATCTCGCCGGCCTCCTTGGTGGCCTGGCGCTGAGCGTCGTCGAAGTGGGCGGGCACGGTGATCACGGCGTCCGTGACGTCCTCGCCGAGATACGCCTCCGCGTCCCGCTTCAGCTTCTGCAGCACGCGCGCCGACAGTTCCTGGGCTCGGTAGCGGGTGCCGTCGACGGAGCCCTGCTCCGGGAAGCGCCAGTCCGCGTCACCCATGTACCGCTTGACCGAGCGGGCGGTGCGCTCCACGTTCGTCACGGCCTGCCGCTTGGCGACCTCCCCGACGAGCACTTCGCCGTTCTTCGCGAAGGCCACCACCGAGGGTGTGGTGCGCGCGCCCTCCGCGTTGGTGACGACGGTGGGGTCGCCTCCTTCGAGGACGGCCACCACCGAGTTCGTCGTACCGAGGTCGATCCCGACCGCACGTGCCATGTCCGTCCCCTTCCGCCGGGGTGCTGCCCGGCCTCCAGCACAAAACTTGAGTGCCGTCTTGTCAATGGGGCGTGCTTCTCCGGCGGGTCCGGACACAACGGTGCCGCGGCCCCGTGGGACCGCGGCACCGTGGCGTACGGGGTGTCAGGCGAGCTTGGCGGTCAGGGTGATCGTCGTCCCCGTCAGGGCGGCGCTGACCGGGCAGTTCTTCTTGGCGTCCTCGGCCGCGGCCACGAAGCCGTCGTTGTCGAGGCCCGGTACCGTGCCCTCGACGGTGAGGTGGATGCCGGTGATGCCCTCACCGGGCTGGAACGTGACGTCGGCGTTGGTGATCAGCTTGGTGGGCGGGGTGCCCGCGCCCGCGAGGGCGTGCGACAGCGCCATGGAGAAGCAACTGGAGTGGGCGGCGGCGATCAGCTCCTCGGGGCTGGTCTTTCCGTTGGCGTCCTGCGCCCGCGACGCCCACGTCACCGGCTGCTCGCCGATGCCGGAGGAGTCGAAGGTGACGACGCCGCTGCCCTCGAGCAGGTTGCCTTCCCACACGGTGTGCGCGGTGCGCGTGGTTGCCACGATGATTCCCTTCGATGGGGCGGTGGGTCCCGTGTTCCGGGACCGTACGCACCATCCGATCACACCCGCGCGCCGCTCACCCAGAATGACGGCTCACCGCACGCGGAAGACCGGCCCCCGCGCCGTGAACGGGAGCCGCGCGCCGTCCGGGATCAGATACGCGTGCTCGCGCCGCACCCGCAGCACGTCGCACCAGCCGTCCGTGATGACCAGCACCGGTGCGCCGGGCGGGAAGTCGTCCGCCCGGTGCAGCAGGTCGACGCCGGGCTGCAGCACCGTACCGCCGCGGCCGTGCACCCGGACGCGGCCCGCGATCTCGGTGACCGGCAGATAGCCCGCGTCGTGCGGCGCGGTGTCGCAGAAGACGACGCGCGCGGCGGGTACGTCACGGGCCTCGGCGTACGAGGCGATCGCGCCCAGCGCCTTGCCGAGCAGCGTGCGGTCCATGGAGCCGGAGGTGTCGAGGACGACGCCGAAGGTGCAGCGGGCGATCTCCTCGGGCGGGAAGTACCGTCCGGCGCGCGGGATGTCGGGGGTGGATGCCTGCCGCCGTGCCGGACGCGCGTACGTCCGCACCGGCTCGGGGCGCGGTACGAACTCGTCGAACCAGCGGGCCAGCCGGGCGTCCCAGGGCAGCGGCGGGTGGCCGAGCGCGCGGATCTCCTCCACCAGACCCCCCGGCAGGAAGCCGCGCTCCTGGTACTGGTGCAGGTCGAGGCCCCTGGCCAGCCCGCGGCGGTACAGCTCGTCGAGGTCGACGTAGTCGCGCGGCGAGCCGATCGGACCGCCGAGGATGTCACCTGCGCCCTTGCCGCGCAGGGTGGACAGGCGGCGCATCCGGCGCAGGTCCGTCGCGATCCGGTCGTAGACCTCCTCCGCCGACAGATCCGTCAACCCCGGGTCGTACAGCAGTCCGTCGGGCATCGTGCCGACCTGCATCGCGCACAGCCAGCCGTTGACGACGTAGTCGCAGGCGACGTTGAAGAGGTACGGGTCGCGGGTGCCGCACCGGTCGCCGTGGCGCAGGGCGGCGTGCAGCATCTCGTGGGCGAGGACGAACCGCCATTCCTCGTCGTCGAGTTCGCGCAGCGGGTTGACGTAGATCTCGCCCGCCTCCGCGTCGACCGCCGCGACGGAGATGTCGTGGGCGCGCGCGAGTTCGGCGTCGGCGACCAGGGTGATGCCGGCCGCGATGCCACCGAGCAGCGGGTAGGAGGAGACGAACCAGCTCAACGCCCGCTCCCAGGGCTGCAGCCGGGTGGGTCCGCCGCGCATCGAGGAGCGGCGGCCGCCCGCCACGTCCAGCGCCGTGGCCACGGTGCGCGTCAGGGCGTGCGCGAAGGCGAGCTGCCAGTCCGGCGCGGTGCCGCCCTTCCAGGTGTTCCAGGGCACCAGCAGCTGGTCCGGGTCCGCGCCGGCCGTACCGCAGCGGTCGTACGCGGCCGGGATCCCGTCGCGGCGCCAGCGGGCGGCGAGCTGCTCCTCGTCGCCGCCGGGATAGGACGGCGGCAGGTCCTCGGGGGTGCTGCCGACCGGGAAGCCGAGCAGGAAGCGGTTGACCACGGCGCAGCGGGCGGCGAGATCGTGCCGGTCGGGCTGCTCGCGCGGGCCGGTCGCCGCGGGGACGTGGCCGAAGCCGAGGTGGATGACGCCGTGCGCGACCGCCCAGGCCCACTCGGCGGGTTCGGCCCGGCGGGTGGGGTGGACGTGCAGTACGCCGCCGGAGTCGACCCGGACGAGGCCCTCGCGGGGCGACGCGTCGCAGTCCTCCCGGCGGCAGGTGCTGAACCCGATGGCGGCGAGCGCGCGGTTGGCCCGGACCAGTCGCATGCCCTCCGCGAACGCCTCCCCGGCCAGGTCCTTCTTGGGCTGGTCCCGGCGGCGCGCGCGGCTCACCGGCGGGCCTCCACCAGCCGGGGCATGTCCATGGCGGCCTCGACCAGGAACCACGCGGGCAGTACGGGATTGCCGTCGGCGTCCGGGGAGATGACGCTCTGCGCAACCTCCACCGAGATCTCGGCGAGCTGCACGAGCAGCGACTTGGCGCGGAACGCGGTCTGCTGTCCTGCCGCCGAGAGGTGGTCCTTGCTCACGGGCAGCTCCTTGACCAGACGTCCGCGGAAGGACTCGGCGAGGTAGTAGAGCAGATCGCGGTCCTCGGGGCGGTGCGGCCAGCGGGCGTCGCCCTTGAGGACGGCCTCGATACCGAACCGGCTGCGCACGATCTTGACGTAGCCGCGGAAGGCGACCGCGTGCGCGGGCGTCAGCGTGCCGTGCGCGATCACGCCCAGGGTGGCCTCGTCGAGGGCGGGACCGAAGGAGTGGAGCGCGTCGGAGAGCATGTGCCAGGAACGGGGCGTGGAGAAGGGCTCCTCCGTCTTGGGCGGCTTGGACCACAGGTGGTCGGGGCGGTCGGTGAGGTGGTCCAGGACCCAGGGGTGGATGCCGTTGCCCGCGGCCCAGACCAGCCAGTCCTTCGGCGAGGCCTCCAGGTGCACATGGGCGAGGCGGTTGACGAGCGCGGAGGCGATCGGGCGGGCCAGCGCGTTGTCGGTCGCGCGGTTGCCCGCTCCGATGACGATGGATCCGGCGGGCAGCTCGTAGTTGCCGATGCGGCGGTCCAGGATCAGCGAGTAGAAGGCCTTCTGGACGTCGGGGGTCGCCGCGTTCAGCTCGTCCAGGAACAGGCAGTAGGGCTCGTCACGGGCGATCGCCTCCGGCGGGCAGAAGACGGACCGTCCGTCGCGGATCTGCGGGACACCGATGAGGTCCTCGGGCGCGAGCTGGGTGCCGAGCAGGCTCACGCACTCCAGTCCCAGCGATTCGGCGAATTCCCGCACCAGGGAGGACTTTCCGATGCCGGGAGCGCCCCAGATGAAGACGGGCCGCACGGTCGCGAGACCGAGCAGCAGCTCCGGGAGGCGGGCGGGGGTGACGGTGACGGCTGCGTGCACGCACGGACTCCTGGGAGGTGTTCGGGTGGAGCGCGCGGTCGCGCGGTGTCCGGAACGACCAGTGTGTGCGCGTGAGTCCGTCCGCCGCAGCCCATTTTCAGGCGGCGCGCCCGCTCTCGCCCGCGGGCAGCGGCACCTGGGGTCCGTCGCACTCGCGCAGCCAGCCGCGCAGGACGCGGTGCACCCGCTCGGCGCCCACCAGGTCGCCGTCGTCGTCGACCGGGTCGGACAGGTCGAGCGGCGACATCAGGAACGGATGTCCCTGGGCGCCGCCGAGTCCGCCGTGCGAGCCGATCTGCTCCTCGAAGGCGAGTACCTCGCCCTCCCCGGGGTCGTACCAGGAGTTGACCATGATGTCGGCGGTGTGCGGGAACGTGTGCGTGCGCCGTACGGCGTCGGCGGCGCCGGGGCCGAAGTCGGCGAGCGGTCCCGGGCGCGCGTCGTCGAGCGTGTCGACGGGCGCCTCCGCGCCGTGCGCGCCGATCACCAGGCCGCCGTGCTCCTCGCTGCGCACCAGCAGGAAGCCGACGCCGGGGTGGTTGGCGAGTGTCGACAGCAGCGCGGGGTGGCGGCGGTCGATCTCCTCGCGGCTCATCCGGTGCGGTACGTCCGGGAAGGAGACGAGGCCGAGGTTGCCGGAGGCCAGTACGACGGGTTCGGAGTGGCGCGAGGGGCGGTGGCGCCCGCCGCTCTCCTCGACGGGCCGGCGCAGCGCGGCCCGGACCGCCGCCCGCGCCTCGGCTCCGCTGTGCGTGCCCCGCGCCCGGCGCGGCACCGGCAGCCCGCAGCCGGCCCGGACCAGGTTGCCGAGACTGAGGCCGTAGCGGGTCAGGAAGGTCTCGCCGGGGCTCTGCCCGTGGTCCGACAGCACGACGATCCGGTAGGGCCGGGGGGCGTGTTCGGCGACCTTCTCGATCAGCGCGAGCGAGCGGTCGAGCCGCTCCAGGACCTTCTCCGTGTCCCGGCCGCGCGGCCCGGAGTGGTGCGCCACCTCGTCGTACGCCACCAGGTCCGCGTAGACCGCGTCGCGCCCGGCGAGCATGTCGCCGATCACCGCGGCGACGACGACGTCCCGCTCGACGACGGTCGCGAAGGCGCGGACCAAGGGGTACAGCCCGCCGCGCCCGACCCGCGGGCGGCGCTTCTGCAACCGGGCGCGGGTGGACTGGCCGGTCTCGCGGAACACCTCGGCGACGAAGGACATCGCCGTGCGGACGGCGTTGGCGGGGTCGGAGAAGTACGCGAAGTAACCCGAGCGGGAACGGTTCTCCCGGCCTCTGCGCGCGGCCATGGAGAGCACGAGGGCCAGCTCGTCCGCGCCGCCGCTGAAGAGATTGCCGCGGCTGGCTCCGGCGACGGTGAGCAGTCCCCCGTCGCCGGTGTACGCGATGGCCCGGCGCTGGAGTTCGGCCGCGCTGCTGGGCCGGTTGCAGACCATGACCTCGTGGCTCTCCTTCTCGTACCACCTGAAGGCCGGTATGTCGTGGTTGCTGCCGTGCAGGATGCCGAGCTGGCTGGCGCCGGTCTGGCTCGACCAGTCGGTGCGCCAGGGGGTGAGCCGGTGGGTGATGCCGAGCCACCGCGCGACGGTCGGCATGAGGCCCTTGCCCGTCGCCTCCTCGAGCACGTCGTGTCCCACGCCGTCGAGCTGGACGAAGACGACGCCGGGGGTCGAGGGACCGGCGTGGCCGTCGGACCGGTCGCGGCGGCGGGCCGCGAGCCGGTAGAGCCTGCGCCGGTAGGCGTCGTCGTCCCGGACGGCGAGAGCGGCCCCCGTGGCGGAGGCGACCGCGGACATCACGGCGGCGACGACCACGGCGGTCTCCGGCGCGGCCTCACTCTGCCCGGAGGGGTTGATGCGCAGGGCGAGCAGCAGCAGCGACCCGTTCAGGAAGAAGACGAGCAGGCCGAGTATCAGCGCGGGCACGAGCAGCAGGGCCCGTACGAGCAGCGGCCACACCAGCGACGACAGCAGACCGAAGACGCCCGCGCCGGCCGCCGCCGTGACGGCGATGCGGGTGGCGCTGTCCCCGTTGTCGGACTGCAGCTGGAAGTCGGGCAGCGCGCCGGCCAGTACCAGCATCGTGACCGTGGACACGGCCCACACCGCGATGCTCCGTCCGACCCCGCTGAGGACCCGTCGCCACCGTCCTCCACCCACGTCCTGTCCACCTCACGTCCCGGGCCCGCCCGGTCCGCGAGGCCTCCTCCCACCCTGTCACAACGGGCCGGGACGGCCGGATGTGCCCGTCCCCACGACGGCGGTGCGGTCGGGGTCGCCGGTCAGCGGCCGTCGTACCCCGCGGTCGGCATCGACAGCCGGCGGTGGACCCGGGCCTTCATCTGGGCGTCGTAGGCGGGTTCCGCGCTGCCCACCGTCTCGATCCGGACGCCCCGGCGGGCGCACTCGGCGGTGAACTCGTCGACGGAGGCGAGGGCGCGCTCCAGGACACGGTGGCTCGGCGCGACGAACAGGTCGACGAGGCCCGCCTCTACGTCGGTCCACAAAGTGCGGTGGTCGGGCCGCAGCCCCCGGACGAGAAGCTCCCGGGTGACGACGTAGCCGCGCTCGGCGGCCCAGCGGGCGCACATCGCGTGCTGGCTGCGGGAGTCGACGAGGAAGGGGTCCGCCTCGAGCTCCTCCAGGGGCGTCAGGCTCGCGATGGCCGTGACGCGCACCGTGGCCGGCACGGCGGAGGCACTGCGCGCGTTTCCCATGGCGTCCCCCTCACCTCCGGGTTTCGCCGCCGACCCTACTCCTGCCCGTAGGCTCGGGGGGAGTCGCACGAAGGAGGCAAAGAGGTGCCGGTGGAGATCACCTGGTGGGGGCACGCCACCTGCACGCTGGAGGACTCCGGTACACGCGTCGTCACGGATCCGCTCTTCGCGCGCCGGCTCGCGCACCTGCGGCGCAGGCGCGGGGCGCCGCCCCCGCCCGAGGCGGCGGCCGCGGACGTGGCGCTGGTCTCGCATCTGCACGCCGACCACCTGCACGTGCCCTCGCTGCGGCGGCTCGCGCCGGGCACGCTGGTGCTGGTCCCCGAGGGGGCGGGGCGCGCGGTGCCCGCACTGCGCAGGCTGGACCGTCTGCGGCTCACCGAAGTGGCGCCCGGGGACCGGATCGAGGTCGGTGACCTGGTGGTACGTGTCGTGTCGGCGCGGCACGACGGGCGACGGCTGCCGGTCGGACCGCACCGCTCGCCCGCGCTGGGGTTCGTGGTCGAGGGCGACGCGCGGACGTATTTCGCCGGAGACACCGGGCTGTTCGACTCGATGGCCGAGGAGGTCGGACCGGTCGACGTGGCGCTGTTGCCGGTCGGCGGCTGGGGGCCCTTCCTCGGGGAGGGGCATCTGGACGCGGGGCGGGCGGCGCAGGCGCTGGCCCGTCTGATGCCGCGCAGCGCTGTGCCGGTGCACTACGGCACGTACTGGCCGATCGGCATGGACGGTGTGCGCCCCCATGAATTCCATGCGCCGGGTGATGAGTTCGTGCGCCTGGCCGCCGAGTCCGCGCCCGAGGTGGCGGTCCACCGGCTCGACCACGGCCATAGTGTGCGGCCGGAGGTCGCGCGGTGATACCGCTGTCCGCCGCCGGCACCACCCCGGCGCTCTTCCTGTCCGCGAGGAACAGCGCCGCGACGATGTTCCTGGCCGCCACGGGCGCGGCCGTCACACCGGAGACCACGCAGCAGGCGATCGGTTATCCGTCGCTGTTCCTGCTGGTGCTGATCGGCGCGCTGGTGCCGGTGGTGCCGACGGGCGCTCTGGTGAGTTCGGCGGCCGTGGGGGCCTTCCACCAGACGGCGCCGTTCGCGCTGCTGCTGGTGTTCGCGGTGGCCTCCCTCGCCGCGTTCCTCGGTGACGTGGCGCTGTACTGGCTCGGCCGGCGGGGGATGCGATCCCGGAACGGCTCGCGCTGGCTGGAGGCGATCCGGGTCCGTGCTCCCGAGGACCGTCTCGCCCAGGCCCAGGAGAAGCTGAGCGACCACGGCGCCACCGTGCTTGTGCTGTCCCGGCTGGTCCCGGCGGGCCGCATACCGGTCATGTTGGCCTGTCTGCTGGCGAAGATGCCGCTGCGCGCCTTCGCTCGCGGCGACATACCCGCGTGCCTGGCCTGGGCGGCCACCTACCAGGTCATCGGCATCCTGGGCGGATCCCTCTTCGACGAACCCTGGCAGGGAGTGGTGGCGGCGGTCGTCCTGACGGTGGCCCTCAGCCTGGCGCCGGGCCTGTGGCGCCGGTTGCGGGGCGCCGAGCCGCGCGGGCGTCCCGGCAGGGGGACGGAGAACCCCGCGGGCGACCCGGGCAACCGCTGACGCCCCGTACTCTCGCCGACCTCGTCCCCGGCTCGCCCGCGCCGCCGCCCCCGCACCATCACCCCGCCCCCACCCCCTCAGTCCCGCCGGTGTGTCCTCACCCCAGCACCCGGGAACCCCCCACCGGCAGATCCCACAGGTCCGCCCGCTCGAGACCCGCCCGCTCCCAGGCCGCCCGCACTCTGGTCAAGGGCTCCAGCACCGGCTCCGCCGACAGCACGAACGTCCCCCAGTGCATGGGCGCCATCCGGCGGGCGCCGAGGTCGACGGCGGCCCGGACGGCCTCCTCCGGATCGCAGTGGACGTCACTGAGCCACCACCGGGGGTCGTACGCGCCGATGGGCAGCAGGGCGAGGTCGATGCCCGGATACCGCCGGCCGATGCGCTCGAACCAGTGGCCGTACCCCGTGTCCCCCGCAAAGTACACCCGTTGTCCGCCGGGCTCCGTCAGGACCCAACCACCCCACAGGGTCCGGCAGGTGTCGGTGAGACCGCGCTTGGACCAGTGGTGGGCGGGCACGAAGTCGAAGCGCACACCGTCGAGTTCGGCCGCCTCCCACCAGTCCAGCTCGGTGACACGGGTGAAACGGCGGCGCCGGAACCAGTGTCCGAGCCCGGCCGGCACGAACACCGGGGTGTGGCGCGGGAGACGGCTCAGGGTCGGGGCGTCCAGATGGTCGTAGTGGTTGTGGCTGATGACGACCGCGTCGATGTGCGGCAGCGCGCTCCAGGGCACACCGACGGGGGTGATCCGGGCCGGGGTGCCGAGGATCCGGCGGGACCAGACCGGGTCGGTGAGGACGGTGAGCCCGCCTATGTGGACCACCCAACTCGCGTGGCCCGCCCAGGAGACGGCGACGGCACGCGCGCCCACCCGGGGCAGCGGTCCCGGTTCGAACGGCAGGGAGGGGACGTCGGCGAGCCCCTCGGGCCGGGGCCGCAGCGCGCCCTCGCGGGCGAACCGGGCGAAGGCCCGCAGCCCCGGCAGCGGCGCGGTCAGCCGGTCGACGAACGATCTCGGCCAGACACGCCGCTCGCCGAGCGGTCGGGGCTCGGCGAGCGGAACGGCGGGAAGGAGCGGTACGACGGGTGGGGTGGCGGGCGAGGAACGCGCCGCCGGAGCCGGGGAGGGCGTCGGCTCGTCGGTGTCCGGTGCGCTGGTGTCGGTGCTCGTGGTCGACCGGGACTGCTGCGTCATCGAAGAGGCTCCCATCGCTGAGCGTCGTCGCGGAGATCGCCGAAGGTCGACCCCAAGAGGGTCAACGCACGTTGCACGTGTGGCAGTTCCAACGGCGAGGGTGAACTGAGGCATTCCGCCCGCTCCTCGTCGCTCGCGCCGAACAGCGGTCCCGTCCCGAGCCGCACCCGCAGCGCTCCGAGGTCGTCCCCGAAGCGGTGGCCGCCCGGCGCGGGCATGCCGAGCCGGGCGGTGAGGAAGTCCTCCAGTTCCTGCGCGTCGCCGACGCCGTGCGCGGTGAGCGCGGTGCGCAACGGGCCGAGATCCACGTACAGATGACGGCCGGCCCGGGGTGGCCGCGCGAGGGCACCCGCGCCGGTCACCGCGCGGTGCACGGCGTCGGCCGCGCGCGCGTGCAGGCGTACGGCCGCCGTGAGCCTTCCGGTGACCGCGTCCGGCTCGCCGAGCGCGTACGAGGCCGCGACGGCGACCGGTCGCGCGACGCGGGCCCCCAGCACGGTGAGCACGTCGAGGACGCGGGCGCGCAGCAGGACACCCGCGTCGGTGACCGGGAAGCGGGCCACGGCGGCGGGCCAGCCCTGCGGCAGGAAGGCCCCGGAGAGGTCCGCGATGACGGTGACCTCTTCGGGGAGCATCTCGGCGGGGCTGAGCAGCACGGTGTCGTGCGGCCGGTGCAGGGTGTCGCGCCAGGTCTCGTCGCTGACCACGTGCAGCCCCTCGGCCACGGCGGCCTCGACGGTCTCGTGGACCACTTCGGGCGGCGCGACGGTGGCCGTCGGGTCGTCGGCGACGGAGAGGACGAGCAGCCGTGGATCGCCGCCCTCGGCGCGGACCCTGCGCACCGTCTCCAGCAGCGCGTACGGGTCCGGCAGGCCGCCGCACTCCGCGGGCGTCGCCACATGGAACACGGACCGGCCCAGCAACCGCACCTGCGGCGCCCACCAGGCGGCGCACGGCCTCGGCACCAGGACGTCACCGCCGAGCGCGCCGGTCAGTGCGAGGAGCAGCGCGGGGGCGCCGGGGGCGGCGGCCATCCGGTCGCGTTCGGCGGCCAGACCACGCCGGTTCCAGTAGCCGCGGGCGGCGTCTAGGAGGCCGGGGCCGCCTCCGGGGGGCTCCGCCTCGGTGTGGTCCGCGGCGGCGGCGAGGACGGCGCGCAGTTCCGGCAGCACCGGCAGGCCCTGATCGGGGAGCGGCGGGCCGTAACGGACCGGACCGTGCCCTTCCGGAACCGTCCGCCGCATCCGTGCCTCCGCGCAGTCCGTGATGCCGTGCCCTGTCTCCGCCGCCCCTGCCGTACGCTCCGCCGCGTCGCCGTGCGTGATCCGCTTCGGTGACTCCGTACCCACGCTTCGGTGCCGCCATGGGCGGCCGCCGGGTCGCGCCCGTCACATCGTCAGCGGCCGGCGGACAGCCGCTCGCGGCACAGACGGTGGGCGGCCGCGCTGAGGGCGCCCGCGATGAGAAGTGCTCCGACGATCAGGGCCGGGACGGATTCGGTGTAGGCACCGCCCTCACCCGCCTCCACCCCGTGCTGGGCGCCCGAGGGGCGGTCCGTGTCGTCCGCGCCGTCGTGACCGGTGCCCTGAGGGGTGTCGCCGCGTCCTGCGCCTTGCGGATGGTCCGCGGCGTTGTCGTGAGGCGCGGACTGGGCGGCGCCGGACGCGTGGTCGCGGCCCCCGCCACCTGGACGGTCCTGACCGCCTTCACGAGCGGGACCCGGGGGAACGTCCTGACCGCCCTCCCGAGCGGTACCGGGAGGTACGCCCTGACCACTTTCCGGGACGGTAACCGGGGGTACGTCCTGGGCAGCCTCGCCGACCGCGTTCTCCGGGGCGACCGGGGCGCTGTCACGTGCCGTTGCGGGAGGAACATCCCCGACGCCCTCACGGGCCGGGGTCCCGGGAACGGCCGGGGCGCTGTCGGGAACGACACCCGCGAGCGGGTCCTGGACGCCCTCACCCGCGGTGCTCCCGGGAACGACCGGGACGTCGCCCGGAGCCTGCCCGGGAGCGGCCGGCGCGCCCGCCGCCCCTGGAATGACCGGAACGCCGTCCCGGCCCGTCCCCGGAGCGACCCCCTTGGAGGCACCCTCGCCGGTAGTGCCCCCGGGGGTGACCGGGACGTCGCGTGGAGCTTCCCGAGGGGCGACGGGGGCCGCACTCGGGCCGACTTCGCGAGGAACGACCGAGACCGCGCCCGGAGCGCCTTCCCGACGGGCCGCCGGGGCCGCACTCGAAACCCCCCGAGGAACGACCGAGACCACACCCGGCCCGGATTCGCCGGGAACGACCGAGACCACACCCGGAGCGCCTTCCCGACGGGCCGCCGGGGCCGCACTCGAAACCCCCCGAGGAACGACCGAGACCACACCCGGCCCGGATTCCCCAGGGACGGCCGAGGCCACACTCGCGACCTCCCCGGGAACGACCTCCCCAGGAACGACCGAGACCACACCCGGGCCGGATTCCCGAGGGACGGCCGGGGCCGCACCCACGATCTCCCGAGGAACGGCCGACGTCTCGCGCGGGGTCTCCCCGCGAACGCCGGCGGCCTCACCGGGAACCTCGTGAGACGTACCGTGCGCGGCGCCTGGGGCGTCGCGAGTCACGCTGTACGGGGCCTTCCACGGTCTCGCACGGCCGCCCTGCGCACCGGGACACACGCCCTCGGCAGCCCGCTCACCGACTCCGCCCGAGGCGTCGGGACCCGCCGCACGGCTCGCGTCGCCGATGCGGCCGCCCGAACCCCCGCGCTCAGGAGCACGGGACGGAACGGGGGCCGGAGCACGGGACGGAACGCGGGCCGGAACGCGGGCCGGAGCACGGGACGGCACGCGAGCCGTGCCGCGGTAGGTGACGGTCTTCTTGTCCGCGCCGTCGCTCACCCGGCGCAACCGGACCTCCCACCCCGCGAAGTCGGCGGAGCGGGAGGAGCGGGCGTCGACGAACTCGGGGGCCGCGCCGCCCGTCGCGTCACAGGAGACGGAGACGGTGACGAGTTCACCGGGTCTCACGGAGCGCGGCACGACCTGGGCGCCCGGATCCGCGGACGCGGCCGAGGCGGCCGCGCCCAGCGCGGTACAGGCCAGGGCGGTGGCGGACAGCACACGGGCGGTACGGCGCATCGGCTGGGCTCCTTCGGAACGGCTCCGTCTGAAGGGGCACGGCCGTCGTGCTCCCCGAGCCCATCACAGCCCGCCCGGCCCCGGGGCGCGCGCGGCCGGACACCATTCGCGGGACGGCGGCACCCGAGCGGGTGACAACGGCGAGGCGCTCGTCAGTCGGTCGGGGAGGGAGCGGTCCGAGATGACGCGCATCTCCCGTTCCAGACCGCGGCCACGCCTGGCCACGACGGCCGAGGCCACGTCGGCCAGTTTGCGCTGGCTCCCCTGCGAGATGCGGCGCAGCACGCCGAAGGCCGCGTCCGCGTCGCAGCCCAGTACGTGCATGACGATGCCGCACGCCTGGTCGACCAGCGGCCGGGTGCGCAGCGCGGCACCGAGCTGGTCGAGCTCGGCCAGCGCGGCACGGTAGGAGCGGTCACGGACGAGGCAGGTCACGGCGAGCTCGCCGAGTGCGCGGGCGGGGCCGTGCGGGGCGTCCTCCAGGGCGCCCGGCCGGAAGCTGTACAGGCTGAGGGTGACGGTCAGCCCGGAGCGCCGGAAGGGGATCGTGACGGTGGAGCGCACCCCCGAGTCGAGGGCCAGGGCGCGGTAGGCGGGCCAGCGCTCCTCGTGCAGCAGGTCCGCCGAGTCGACGGGCTCCCCGCGTTCCAGCGCGGTGGGGATCGGGCCGTCGCCGGAGCGCAGCTGGACGGACACGAGTCCGGCGAGGTCGGGGTGGGTGACGGCGGCGGACCGGTCGGCGGCGCCCTCGGAGACCACGCAACTGGCGCCGCAGCAGTCGGTGGCGCACCGGACCGCCCGGTCCGCCAGTTCCGACAGCCGCCTGCCCGGAAGTGTCGACTCCGCCGATTCCGTTCCCAGTTGGCCGAGTTGACCGGTGTCCGCCATGTTCGCGCCTCCTCTCTCCGCGCCTTCCCGCTCCCCCGCACGGAAAACGACTCGGCCGGACACACCCCGCCCACACCCGGAACCTGTCCTTCGGGTTACGTTCATCGCATGGCGCACACGGACGAATTCGGTGAAGAACTCGCGGATTTCGTGCGCCGCGTCTCGGAACTCAAGGCGGCGCGTTCCGTACCGGCCGACGCCCTGCCGACGGTGCTCGACGCGGCGATCTTCGAACTCGACCATGTGGCGGGCCGGTTGTGGCCCCGGTACGAGCGGCTGTCCTCCGGCGGCCCGGCCGCGGTGGCCCCGGTCGACCGCCAGGAACAGCAGCTCCTCAAGGCCCTCTTCCAGCGGGTGCCGGTGCCCGTCGCACTGGTGGACCGCGAGACGGTGGTCCGCAGGATGAACTTCGCGGCGGCCGACTTCACCGGTGTCCGGGCCGGCTACGCCACCGGCCGGCCGCTGTCCGGGTTCCTCGCGCACGGCGACCGCGCCGCGTTCCGCTCGCAGGCCGCGGCGGTGGCGCGCGGGGAGGGCGACCGCAGTCTCACCGTGCACCTCCAGCAGCACCCCTCGGTGCCGGTACGGGTGACGCTGACCGCCCTGCGCCCCAACGGCGAGCCGCGCACCGCCGTCCTCGTCGTGCTGCAGCCCGCGGGGTCCCGGGCGCCGTCGGACGAACGGGTGCCGGACCCGGTGCCGGACCTCACCGGGACGACCCGGCACGCGGCGCTGATGGACCTGGTGGACGCCATGACCACGGCGCTGCTCGGCGGACCGGCCGTGGCTCCGTCCGCGGTACTGGCACGGGCGGCCGCTGTGCTGCACGGGAGGTTCGCGGACTGGGTGGTGGCCGACACGGGTCCCGGGCGGCTGTCGCGTACGACGGTGCTCGCCCCGCCGAGGACACCGAGGGAGCGAGTGCCGTGGCCGGGCAGGATCCCGCCGCGTGTCCTCTCGTCGTCGAGGCCACGCGCGGCGGATCGACGGCGCTCCAGGTGCGTGCGGCCGACCCGGACGCCTTCGGCCGTGACACCTCGGGCGCCCCCGTCCTCGTCCGCGCGAACGTGACCTCGCTGCTGTGCGTCCCCCTGGTCCGCGGGGCCGGCCCCGCGAGCGGAGTTCTGACGCTGTTCCGCGGTGGCGGCCGCCTCGCCTTCTCGATGGCGGAGGCCCAGGCGATGGACATGATGTCCCGTCACATCGCCCTGGCCATGCACCGCGTGTGACACACCGGGGCGACGCGTCCGCCGGACGCGTGCGGGTCCACCGGACACGTGCGGGTCCACCGGACACGTGCGGGTCCACCGGACACGTGCGGGTCCACCGCACGCGTGTGGATCCGCGTGCCGGACCGCTTCACCCGCACCTGCCCACCGCCGTGTCCGGCCGGACCGCGACCGGTGGACCGGTCACGCCGCGTCGCGCAGGACCTGGTTCCGCAGCCGCGCGCAGCAACGGCTGATCAGCCGGGAGACGTGCATCTGCGAGATGCCGAGCTGCTCGGCGATGCTGCTCTGGGTCATGTCGCCGAAGAACCGCATGTAGAGGATGGTGCGTTCGCGCTCGGGCAGGGCCCGCAGCCGGGGCTTGACGGCCTCGCGGTCGATCACGACGTCGAGGGCCGGGTCGGCCGAGCCGATGCCGTCGCTCAGCGAGTACCCGTCGTCGCTGCCCCGGAGTTCGGCGTCGAGGGAGAGCGCGCTGAAGCTCTCCAGCGCCTCCAGGCCGGCCCGGACGTCCTCCTCGCTCATCCGGGCGTGCGCGGCGATCTCGGCGACGGTGGGCCCGTGACCCGAGACGGTCCCCGACAGTTCCTGCTGGGCGAACCGCACACGGTTGCGCAGGTCCTGGACCCGGCGCGGCACATGGACGGTCCACATGTGGTCGCGGAAGTGGCGCTTGATCTCGCCGGTCACGGTCGGCACGGCGTAGCTCTCGAAGGCGTTCCCGAGTTCGGGGTCGTACCGGTCGACGGCCTTGACCAGGCCGAGCGCCGCCACCTGCCGCAGATCCTCCAGGTTCTCACCACGATTGCGGAAGCGGCCCGCGAGCCGGTCCGCCATGGGCAGCCAGGCCTCGACGATTTCCTCGCGGAGTGCGTCGCGCGCACTCCCCGCGGGGAGTGCGGCAAGCCTGCGGAACGCCTCCGTGGTGTCGGGGGCGTCGTCGTGCGGGTGGCGTTTCGCGCTCACTCGGTTTCCCATGGTGCGTCGCAACTCCCTTGAAAGTGCCTTGGGTTGGACGGTCACCGTGGGAGCGCGGGGCGCGCCGGACAGGCACACCCGTGGCGAGAACCTGACGGCTCCCACGGACGTGCCTCCTGTCCGAAGCACTGAAATTCCGCCTGCCCCTGCGCAGTCGGGACAAACCCCTGACGCACCAAGCGGGTTGATACCTGTCTGCCGGGCATGGGCCGCGGTCCCGGGGGTACTGCTGAGGCACCCGCATCCCCGGGGGCCGAGAACCCGGCGAGGGTCCACGGCCCTGTCCGATGCGTGCGGGAGGTGCGGTCAGCCCGCGGAGCCGGCCGTCGCGAGGACCTCGCGGAGTCAGCCCGTGTCGGGACGTCACCGTGTCGGCTCGTGTCGGGACGTCACCGTGGCGGTCCGTGTCGGGACGTCCCCGTGGCGGTCCGAGTCGAGACGTCCCCGTGGCGGACGTCGCCGTGGCGGCCCCCGTCGGGGACGTCGCGGTGTCCGAGTTCCCCGGCTCGGCGCTCACCGGCATCAGCCGTGCCGGGCCGCACACGGGGGGGCCGGACTCGGCGACGGTGTCAGTGCCGGCGCCGGAGCGGCGCGGGTCCGGTCGCGGGTGCGAGGGGAGCGACCGGGCCCCCGCCGGGGACGCCGTCCGGAGCGTTCAGACGGCTCCGCCGAAGACCCGGTCGCGGGCGCCGTCACGGGTCCGGCCCGGGGCCACCGGGCGGCGCGGGTGGCGACGCAGGTACTCGCCCTCCAACTGGGCCATGCGCACGTTGTGCGTCCGCAGCGCGTCGTTCGAACCGTGGAGCAGCGTGTCGTGGCGCGTCCGGTGGATCGTCTCCAGCTCTCTCATCAGCTGCTGGTCGTCCAGCCGGTCCGGGTCGACTCCGGTCATGGTGGTACCCCGCTCGTCGTGTCCTGCGGCGCGGTCCGGGTGCCCGCCGGGCACCCACTCCCGCGAGCGGCACCCGGGCGGCGTCCGGGAGGGAACCATGGATCTCGCCGCCCTCCCTCCACTCTACGAACATCCGGGGAAGCGGGCATTCCACGGGCGTCCCGGGCCCTGTCTAGCGGGCGCGCTCCACGCGCCGCTCGTCCCAGACCGGCTCCGCCGTCTCCCGGATCCGTCCGTCGGAACCGAAGACCAGGTAGCGGTCGAAGGAGCGGGCGAACCAGCGGTCGTGGGTGACCGCGAGGACCGTCCCCTCGTACGCCTCCAGGCCCTCCTGGAGTGCCTCCGCCGACTCGAGGTCGAGGTTGTCGGTCGGCTCGTCCAGCAGCAGGGCGGTGGAGCCCTCGAGCTCCAGCAGCAGGATCTGGAAGCGGGCCTGCTGGCCGCCGGACAGCTTCTCGAACCGCTGCTCGGCCTGGGCGGTCAGTTCGTAGCGGCGCAACCGGGACATCGCGGCGCCACGGTCCTGGGAGTGCTCGCTCCACAGGATGTCCAGGAGCGTGCGCCCCTGCAGCTCGGGATGGGCGTGCGTCTGCGCGAAGTGTCCCGCGACGACCCTCGCGCCGAGTTTCCACGCGCCGGTGTGCGCGACGGTGTCCCCGGCGAGCAGACGCAGGAAGTGCGACTTCCCGGAGCCGTTGGAACCGAGCACCGCGACGCGCTCGCCGTAGAAGACCTCCAGGTCGAAGGGGTTCATCAGACCGGTGAGCTCGAGCCCCTGGCAGGTGATGGCCCGCACACCGGTCCGTCCGCCGTGCAGCCGCATCCTGATGTCCTGCTCGCGCGGCGGCTCAGGCGGCGGGCCGGCCTCCTCGAACTTCCTCAGCCGGGTCTGCGCGGCCTGGTAGCGGGACGCCAACTCATGGCTGATGGAGGCGGCCTGACGCAGGTTCAGCACCAGCTTCTTCAACTGGGCGTGCTTCTCGTCCCAGCGCCTGCGCAGTTCCTCGAAGCGGGCGAAGCGCTCCTGGCGGGCCTCGTGGTACGTCGCGAAGCCGCCGCCGTGCACCCAGGCGTCGGCACCGGCCGGGCTGGGCTCGACGCTGACGATCTTCTCGGCGGCGCGCGCCAGCAGCTCCCGGTCGTGGGAGACGAACAGAACGGTCTTGCGGGTCTCCTTGAGCCGCTCCTCCAGCCAGCGCTTACCGGGTACGTCGAGATAGTTGTCCGGCTCGTCGAGGAGCAGGACCTCGTCGGTGCCGCGCAGCAGGGCTTCGAGCACCAGCCGCTTCTGCTCACCGCCGGACAGTGTCCGCACCTGACGCCACTGCGCCTTCTCGTACGGGACGCCGAGCGCGGCCATGGTGCACATGTCCCAGAGCGTCTCGGACTCGTATCCGCGCACCTCGGCCCAGTCGGACAGGGCCTGCGCGTAGCGGAGCTGGGAAGCCTCGTCGTCGACGGTCATGAGATCGTGCTCGGCGGCGTCCACGGCCTTCGCGGCCTGCCGGATGCGGGGCGGTGCCACGGACACGAGCAGGTCCCGTACGGTCGTCTCGTCCCGTACCGAGCCGACGAACTGACGCATCACACCGAGGCCGCCACCGACGGTGACGGTCCCCCCGTGCGGCTTCAGCTCCCCCGAGATCAGCCGGAGCAGCGTGGTCTTGCCGGCTCCGTTGGGACCGACCAGGGCGACGACGGCCCCTTCCCCCACCCGAAACGACACGTCGCCGAGCAGCGCCCTCCCGTCGGGAAGGTAGTACTCAAGGTGTGCGGCTTCGAGGTGTCCCATGGTGAGGCATTCTCCGTGGAGGCGGGGCCGCCCGGCAAACCCATATCCGACGGGGTGGGCCACTCCACATCCCCGCGCGCCCGGCCGGGCCCGGAACCACGCCCCGGCCCCGCACGCGGCGCACCCGCGATTCCGGGGTCCGCGGCCCGGCCGGGGGCGTCGGAGGCCGGTGCGGGCCCCGGGGGCGGAGGCCCGTGCGGACCCCGGGGACAGAGGCCCGTGCGGACCCCGGGGACAGAGGCCCGTGCGGACCCCGGAAACGGAGGCCCGTGCGGACCCCGCGGACGGAGGCCCGTGCGGGCCCCGGGGGCGGAAAACGCCCCGGCGCGGGTAGTCGCACCCCATGACCATCACGCCTGACATCGACCTCACCACCGGTCCCCCGGGCCCTCACCCCCTCCGCAGCCGCTTCCTGACGGCGGACTCCCGCCTCTTCGAGGCCGTCGCGTCCCGCCACTGGCCGGGCGGTGACCGCGTCCTGCCGAAACTGAGCCGCAGCGCGAACCACGGCCTGCTGTGGTTCGCCACGGCCGCGGCCCTCGCCGCCACCCGCACCCCCCACGCGCGCCGGGCCGCGGCCAGGGGTCTCGCCTCACTCAGCCTCGCCTCCGCGACGATCAACACCGTCGGCAAACGCACGGTGCGCCGCCCCCGCCCGTCCCTCGCCCCGGTCCCCCGGGCGCGCCGGCTCAAGCGCCAGCCGATCACGACCTCGTTCCCCTCGGGTCACTCCGCGTCGGCCGCCGCCTTCGCGACAGGGGTGGCACTGGAGTCGCGCGGCTGGGGCGCCGCCGTGGCACCGCTCGCCACCGCGGTGGCCCTGTCACGTGTCTACACCGGCGCCCACTTCCCGAGCGACGTCCTCGCGGGCGCGGCCCTGGGCGCCGCCGCCGCGTACGCCGTACGCGGCATGCTCCCGGAGCACGGCCCGCGCCACTGAGAGCGGCGGTCCACATGTCAAGACGCAGGTCTCACCATCCGACACGCGGGCGTACGGTGATCCATGACCGACGAGAAGAAGACGAAGGGGAACGGTCATGCCCAAGCCGCAGGAGACCGCCGTCTACACGCACGGCCACCACGAGTCCGTACTGCGCTCGCACACCTGGCGCACCGCCGCCAACTCCGCGGCCTACCTGCTCGACTCGCTCAAGCCCCACATGAAGATCCTGGACATCGGCTGCGGACCGGGCACCATCACCGCGGACCTGGCGGAACTGGTTCCCGACGGGCACGTCACGGGCGTCGACCACGCCCCCGGAATCCTGGACCAGGCCCGCGCCACGGCGGCCGACCGCGGGCTGCGCAACGTCGAGTTCGGGGTCGCGGACGTGCACGCCCTGGACTTCCCGGACGACACCTTCTGTGTCGTCCACGCCCACCAGGTGCTGCAGCACGTGGGTGACCCGGTGCGGGCGCTGCGCGAGATGCACCGGGTCACCAGGCCCGGCGGCTTCATCGCCGTCCGTGACGCGGACTACCCGGCCATGAGCTGGTATCCAGAGGTACCGGGCATGACCGACTGGCTGGACCTCTATCTGCGCGTCGCCCGCGCCAACGGGGGCGAGCCGGCCGCGGGCCGCCGTCTCAGGTCGTGGGCACTGGCCGCCGGGCTCACGGACATCACCGCGACGTCGAGCACCTGGACCTTCGCCACCGAGGCCGAGCGGGGGTGGTGGAGCGGGCTGTGGGCCGATCGCACCCTGGCGTCGGCGTACGCGGACCGGGCCACCGAGGGCGGCCACGCGACCGCCGGGGACCTGCGGGCCGTGTCGGAGGCGTGGCGCGAGTGGGGGCGCCGGGAGGACGGCTGGTTCTCCGTGCTGCACGGGGAGATCCTCTGCCGGAAGGACGTGTGACCCGCCCGGCCGAGGACGGGTGAAGCGCTCGGCCGGGCGGGAGTGAAGCGGCCGCTCCTCGACGGGTGGACCGTCCCCCTGGGGATGCGTCCGAAACGATCTCCTCCCGAGGCTGCCCCAACTAGGCTCCTCCGCATGGAGATTCTGGGAACCACGCTGCGTATCTGCGTCGACGACCTGGAGGCTTCGGTCCCCTTCTACGAAAGACTCGCGGGCGTGCGCGCCCTGCGCTTCGAGCGCGGCGGAGTGTCGGTCGCGGCGGTCGGCTGCTTCCTGCTGATGAGTGGACCGGAGGCCGAGCTGGACGTCCTGCGCAAGGTCGCCGCGACCATCGCCGTCAAGGACGTCGACGAGGCCCACCGGGTGCTCGGTGAGCTGGGTGCGCACATTCTGGCGGGGCCCGTGGGGACACCCGCGGGCCGCAACCTGATCGCCATGCATCCGGACGGGGTCGTCTACGAGTACGTGGACCGCGGGACGGCCCAGTAGCCGGTCCGGCTCCCTTTCCGCCCTCGTGGGCCGGGGCGGGCCGGTCCGCCCCGGCTCCCGGCATGCGAGGGCGGGTCCCCTTCAGGCCGGATCGACGCGCCATTCGGTCGCCGGCGGCCGCATCCGGAAGTCGTACCGGTCGGGCAGCGCCTCGTCGGTCAGCCGAGCCCACAGCGCGCCGATCGCCTCGGCGCCCTCCCGCAGATCGGCGACCTCGAACCCCGCGTCGAACACGGCCCGCGCGCCCTCCCGGTCCCCCTCCGCGAGCAGCAACTCCGCCTCGATCAGCCGGAATCGACCCCTCTCCCGGGTCGCGGGCCGCAGCCTCTCCCAGACCCTCCGCGCGTCCGCCGTACGCCGCGCCGCGAGCAGCGCCGCCAGCGCCTCCCGCCCGAGCGCGGCCGTGGCCGCGGTCCACGCCGCACCGTCGTCACGACGCTCCTGGCACAGGTCGTCGAACGCCTCGGCGTACCGGTCAGCGGCCCGCTCCCGGTTCCCCGCCTGCTGGTCCGCGACGGCCAGACAGCGCAGCAACGGCCAGAGGGACGGGGCGAGTTCGAGTGCCCGCTCCCAACTGCGCACCGCCTGCGCCACATCCCCCGCGTGCCACTGGGCGACGCCGAGGTGGTATTCGGCGAGCGGCTTGGCGGGCGCCGTCTCCAGCATGTCCCGCCAGTGCGGGGCGACCAGCGTCTCGCCCGGCGGCCCGACCCGCCGCTGCTCGGGAAAGGCACCGGTCCTGAGCAGTTCCACCCACGGCGCCTGGGCCGCCCCCAGCGTCGACCCGTCGAACGGCGTCCCCGCCAACTTGTAGGTGGCGCGGAGCACTTCGAGGGCTCCCCAGCCGGACCCGACGTGCAGCACCTCGCCGGGTTCGGTGTCGGCGTGCGGGAGCCAGGCCGCGTACGCCGCCTCGACGTCGGCCCGCGGCAGAGCGCGCTCCAGACGGCCCTCCACCTCCGCCCGCGCCGCGGCCCAGTCGGTTCCGTGGACCGTCCGCGCGGCGGCGTCGTCCCCCGCCAGCGGCCCGTACGACTCCAGCCAGGTCACCTCGCCCTCCGCGTCCAGCCGCACGTGCTCCAACTGGGTGCGGGCGAGCCCGGCCTGGATCTCGCAGTAGCCGCCGGTGCCGGGCTCGGTGAGCCACTCCTGCCAGCGCCGGCCGCCCGCGCCGGAACCCCAGACGAACAGCTTGCGTCCTCGCAGCACGTCGGTGGACGTCTGCACGAGCCCTTCACCCGCGTCGTCGAGCGCGGCGATCCAGCGGCGCTGCCCGTCGGGCACCTCGTAGAAGTAGTCGGCGGGGAAGTCGGCGCGCGACGGACGGGTGCGGTCGACGCCCTCGTGCTCGGGTACCGGCACCCGGCGCAGCCGCCGCTCGTAGCCGAAGTGCCATGCCTCGTCCGCCGGGACCAGCACCCTGCGCCCCTCGGGGACGGCGATGTTGGACCACCAGTACACGGGGGCGGGCTTCTCGTGCGGGTTGCGCACACGGACGCCGACGTGCAGGAAGTCGGAGCCGTCCGGCAGCCACAGGTCGACCTGGAAGGGCAGGTCGCGCAGCCGTTCCCACTCCCACAGGCGGAGCATCTCGCCGCCGTCGGGGGCCACCACCCGGGCCGCGTGGACGGGTGCGCAGGACAGGGTCGTGTGGCCGGTCGCGCCGATGTTCCACTCGATGCCGCCGGAGAACCAGGCGCCGTTGAGGGCGAAGCAGGCGGGCTGGAACACCGGGTTGCGGTACAGGAGTTCGCGCCCGGAGGGCTTGTGGAAGAGGGAGGCGACACGACCCCCGCGGGACGGCAGCACGGTGACCCGCAGCCGGTCGTTCTCGATCACGATCGTGTCGGTCGCGCGGGGCGCGCGGTGTCTGTCGTAGCCGTCCCGGAGGCGCTCCGGCAGGACGTCGCGGAGGGGTTCGTAGCCGATCTGCCGGGCCATGTCCCGGGGCAGTCCTTCGCGGTCCCGGTCGTCGATGCGATGCGCCTCGTCGAGCGGCCGCAGGGGCGGCAGGGGGTTGCTGGGGCCCAGCTCCGCTGACGGCAGCGTCATTACGTCACGTCGGATCGTCGTCACGACGACCATGGAACAGCGACATCGCCGACCTGACCAGGGGTTCCGCTCGTCAGGATACGGTCAGGATTACGCAAAGGCGGCGGTGCGGCCCGGCCCCGGGACGCCGGCGGGCCCGCGACGGCCGGGGACCGTGCCGGGCGCGGGCGGGTCACGGGGAAGAGGTCATCTCCGACGTGATCGCCCAGCGTTCGTGGTCGCGCCAGGCGCCGTCGATGTGGATGAAGTCCGGCGAGAACCCCTCCAGCCGGAATCCGCAGCGCCGGGCGAGCGCGATGGAGGCGGCGTTCCCGGGCTGGACGTTGATCTCCAGCCGGTGCAGCCCCATCGTCGTGAAGGCGTACCGGACCACGAGCCCGAGCCCCTCGGACATGAGTCCCCGCCCCGCGGCGTGCGCGAAGGCGCCGTATCCGAGCGCCCCGCTCAGAAAGCCGCCCTCGACGATGTTGTTGATGTTGATGAAGCCGGCGATGGCCCCGCCGTCCCGCGCGCAGACGAGGAAACCGGCCTTCGTGGGGTCCTTGATGAGCCGTCCCGCGTACGCCGCGTAGGCGTCGGGGCTTCCCGGCGGGAAGAGCCAGGGCTGATGCAGGGCCTTGCTCTCGCGGACCCGCGCGGTGAACTCGGCCGCGTCCTCGTACGTGAAGTGCCGTATGCCCGCGCGGGGGCCCTGGGCGAGATAGGGGGAGTCGTTCTCAGGCATCCGGCCACAGTACGCCGCCACGGCTCTGCGGCCCCGTGGTCTACACGTTCTCACGGCCGTCGCCTCGAGGAGTACGCCCCGCACAGCGCGCCGATCGCGCCGGTGCCCAGCAGCGCCATCCACAGGGGCGTGGTCACTTCCGGGATCAGCAGCCGGATCTTCGTGCTCCGGGTGTTCTCGAAGACGAAGACCAGGGCGAGGAGAACCAGCGCCACGACGGTGGTCCTGCCCGGTGTCATCAGCCCGGCGCGGCTCTTCGCGCCGCTCGTGCCGGATGCGTCGGGGGACTTCGGACTCATGCGCCCAGCATGGGTCGCGGGTCGGCGACCCGCGCGGTGGGAGGTTCCTCCGGGTGACCGGCGGGACCCTCGTCCTCACCTCCCCGGCCGCCCCGGCAGGTCACCGGCGCGCACCCGGACCCCGGCTCGTCCTGAAAGGCGGCGCCCCGACCCCGCCCGTGACACCACGGCGCCCCGCCGGCGACGGGACGGGCCCCGGGGCACGAGCCACGGGCCACGGGCCACCGGCCACCGGCCACCGGCCACCGGCCACGGTTGGGCCTACGCGCCGGCCACGGCTGGACCTACGCGAGTGCGGGCTCGTCCAGCGTCAGCGTTCCCTCGTCCGCGTCCAGTTCCGCCCCGACGCCGAACGGAATCGTGAGGGCCCCCTCGCAGTGGCCGAACCCGAAGTGCTCGACGACCGGCACGCCGAGGCCGCCCAGCCGGTCGGCGAAGACGGCCCGCAGGCCCTCGTACGGACCGCAGTCCACCCAGGAACCGAGCGCGATCCCGGCGACCGGGTCGAGCCACCCGGCCCGCAGGAGCTGGGTGAGGATCCGGTCCAGCCGGTAGGCCTCCTCGCCGATGTCCTCGATCAGCAGCAGCCCGCCCCGGGCGGACGCACGGGCGTGCGGTGTTCCGAGGTCGCAGGCCAGCAGGCTGACGCAGCCGCCGAGGGTGACGCCCCGGGCCCGCCCGGGAACCAGCGCGCCTGCCGTGTCGGACGTGAGGGTTCGTACGGTCTCCGGCTCGAAGAGCGTCGCCCGCAGGTGTTCCTGCGTCCGCGCGTTCTTCAGGAAGTCGACGGCCGCGATCATCGGTCCGTGCAGGGTGACCAGCCCGACGCGGGTCGCGAACGCCTCGTGCAGTGCGGTGATGTCGCTGAAGCCGAGGAACACCTTGGGGCCCGCGGAGCGGATCGCGTCCCAGTCGAGGAGGTCGACCATGCGCTGCGCGCCGTAGCCGCCGCGGGCGCAGAACACCGCGGACACCTCCGGGTCGCACCAGGCTGCCTGGAAGTCGGCGGCCCGGTCGGCGTCGGCGCCCGCGAGGTAGTTGAACTCGGCGTGCCGGTCCAGGACATGGGGCGCCACCACGGGATCGAGATCCCAGCCGCGCAGCAGGTCGAGGCCCGCCTCCAGCCGCTCCTCGGGCACGGGACCGCTCGGCGAGACGACGGCGACGCGGGCCCCTGGTGCGAGCCGGGCGGGACGGGTCAGGGACTTCACTTGAGGAGCTCCAGAGTGGGAATGCCGGACGGGTTCAGACCGAATACCTGTGCGTACAGGGAGAGTTCGGACTCCAGGGCGCGCACCATGGTCTCGGCCCGGCGGAATCCGTGCCCCTCGCCCTCGAAGGCGATGTAGGCGTGCGGGACGTTTCGCCCCGCCATCCTGGACAGGAACCGTTCGCACTGCGTGGGCGGACAGATGGGGTCGTCGAGCCCTTGGAGGAGCAGGAAGGGCGCGGTGATCCGGTCGGCGTGCTCGGCGGGTGAACGCTCCACATAGCGGCCGGGCACCTCGGCGAGCGGACCGATCAGCGACTCCAGGTACTGGGACTCGAAGTCGTGGGTCTCCCCCGAACCCCAGCTGGTGAGGTCGAGGATCGGGTACAGGATCGTGCCGCAGGCGTACACGTCGGTGGCCGTGAGGGACGCGGCGCTGGTCCAGCCGCCCGCGCTGCCGCCGCGGATGGCGAGCCGCCGCCGGTCGGCGGTGCCCTCCTCCGCGAGGGCGACGGCGACGGCCGCGCAGTCCTCGACGTCGACGACGCCCCACTGTTCGCGCAGCCGGTTGCGGTACTCCCTGCCGTGTCCCGCCGATCCGCCGTAGTTGACCTCGGCGACACCGATGCCGCGCGAGGTGAAGTAGGCGATCTCCAGGTCGAGGACGAGGGGGGCCCGGCCGGTGGGGCCACCGTGCGCCCAGACGACGTAGGGCGGCAGTTCGTCGCCGGGGGCGACGTGATCGGGGTGGTGCGGCGGATAGACGTGGGCGTGGATCTCCCGGCCGGCGGGGCCGGTGAAGGTGCGGATCTGCGGCTCCGGGTAGTGCGCGGGATCCACCGGGTCGTCGTGGGCGGCGCCGACCACCCGGGCGCGTCCGGTACGGAAGTCCAGCTCGACCACCTCGTACGCGCTGCGCGGACTGGCGCCGACGCCCAGGACACGGCTGCCGTGCACGGCGAGCGTCGGGGTGAACTCGGTCCAGGGGCCCGCCGCGTCGACGACCTCGCCGGTCTCCGGGTCCAGTATCCCGAGCGCGGTGGCGCCCCGTCCGTGCACGACGGCGACGAGCCCGCCCGGCAGGGGCGCGAACCAGCGGTACCCGATCTTCCACAGCGGGCCGCCGAACTCCTCCTCCCGGGTGCAGACGGGCGTCTCCCGTCCGAGCCGGTACAGGTTCCACCAGCCGGTGCGGTCCCCCGCGTACAGCAGAGTGCCGTCGGCGGCCCAGTCCGCCTGGGCGATCGACTCCTCGGGGCCGCCCGCGACCACCCGCGGGGCGTGCAGGGTGCCGTCCTCGGTGACGTCCGCGAGGATGAGTTCCGTGCCGTCCCAGGGCATCCGCGGGTGGTCCCAGGCGAGCCAGGCCGCCTGCCCGCCGTCAGGGGACAGCCGCGGTCCGGTGACGAACCGGTGGCGTGCGTCGATGAGTTCACGCACGGCGCCCCGGTCCTGTGCCGCCGACCCGTCGAGCGGCACCGCCACGGCCACCCGTCGTACGTCGGTCGGTCCGTCGCCGGTGAACTCCTCCATCACACACCACACTTCACCCCGTTCGGGGCGCAACTGCGGGTCCACCCAGCGCAGTCCGCCACCGACGCGGGACACGGGCGTGAGGGGGCGGGGCTCGGCGCCGGGCTCGTACGCGTACAGCCGCTGGTCGGCGAAGTTCACGAACACCACGAACGGCCCCTCGGGGCGCATCTCCCCCGCCCAGGGCTGTCCGCCGTACTCGATGACGCGGCTGCGGACGTTCCACGGGGCGGGCAGCACCGACTCCTGCGTGCCGTCGGCGCGTCGCCGCACGAGGGTACGCCGGCCGCCCTCGGTGGGCCTGGGTTCGGTCCACCACGCCTCGTCGCCGACGAAACCGGCGAATTCGGGATGCCCGTCGTGTGCCGCGGCGAGCGCCGCGTCGATGGGCGAAGGCCATGATCCGTATGGCAGTGTCCGCATTCCGTCCCCCTCAGGCCGTGCGCAGAAAGCGGTCGAGAACGTGGACGCCGAAGTGCAGTGCCTCGACGGGGACGCGTTCGTCGACACCGTGGAAGAGCGCCTGGTAGTCGAAACCCTCGGGCAGTTTCAGCGGCGCGAATCCGTAACCGGTGATACCGAGGCGCGAGAACTGCTTGGCGTCCGTGCCGCCCGACATGCAGTACGGCACCACGTGCCCCTCGGGCGCGAACTCCTCGACCGCCGCACGCATCCGGTGGTACGTCACCGAATCGAGCGGCGCCTGCAGGGCGACCTCGCGGTGGTGGAACTCCCACTCCACGTCCGGTCCCGTCAGGTGGTCGAGGGTGGCGCGGAACTCGTCCTCGGTGCCCGGGAGATGGCGGCCGTCCACGAACGCGACCGCTTCCCCGGGAATCACGTTGACCTTGTAACCGGCGCTGAGCATGGTCGGGTTGGCGCTGTTGCGCACGGTGGCGTCGACGAGCGCGGCGGCCGGGCCGAGCTTGCGCAGCAGTTCGTCCACGCCGTCGAGGTCGTCGAGGTCCGCGTCGATCCCGTACAGCGCGGCGAGTTCGGTGAGGGCCGCGCGGACGGTCGGCGTGAGTCTGATGGGCCACTCGTGCGCGCCGATCCTGGCGATCGCGGCCGCGAGGTGTGTCACGGCGTTGTTCCGGTTCACCTTGGAGCCGTGTCCTGCCCGCCCGCGCGCCGTGAGCTTGAGCCACCCGGTGCCGCGCTCCCCCGCCGCGATCGGGTAGAGCTCCCGGCCACTGCCGTCGTGGAAGGTGAACGCCCCGGACTCGCTGATGCCCTCGGTACAGCCCTCGAACAGCTCCGGATGCCGGTCGGCGAGGAATCCGGACCCGTCCTCCGCGCTCGCCTCCTCGTCGGCGGTGAACGCGATCACGAGGTCGCGCCGGGGCCGTACACCGAGGCGTGCCCAGCCGCGTACGACCGCGAGGATCATCGCGTCCATGTTCTTCATGTCGACCGCGCCGCGCCCCCAGACGACACCGTCGCGGATCTCCCCGGAGAACGGGTGCACGCTCCAGTCCTCGGCCTGCGCGGGCACCACGTCGAGATGACCGTGGACGAGCAGCGCGTCGGCGGAGGGATCGGTGCCCTCCAGCCGCGCGACGACGTTCGTACGGCCTTTGGTGCGCTCCACGAGGACGGGTTCCAGGCCCGTTTCGGCCAGCAGCGCGGCGGCGTACTCGGCGGCCGGCCGTTCCTGGCAGTCGCCGCCGCCCCGGTTCGTGGTGTCGATACGGATGAGGTCGGAGGTGAAACGTACGACCTCGTCCAGTGCCTGTCCGTCAGCCATACTGCTCCTCCACCGCGGCCGAGACGATCGTGGTGACCGCCTTGAAGGTACGGATTCCCTCGTACATGGTGTCGCTGGTGTAGGCAACTCTGCGCTCTCCGGTGCGTTCCACACCCGGCACGACGGTGGCCGCCATGGACAGGTGCTCCGCGTCGAACTCCAGCGCCACCGTGAACGGGCCGCCCACCACCGGTTCGTGCCGCACGGCCAGCGCCGCCGCTTCCTTGGCGGCGGCCCGGATGTCGGCGGCGGTCCGGGACGGCGTACGGCACACCGCGGCGTACCGCGACACATGGTCCTTGACGGCGACCTTGAGCGCCCCCGGCGCGTATCCGAGCGCGTCCTCGCAGGCCAGGTCGTCCCCCGTGACGAGGACGACGGGGACGCCGTACTCGGCGACGACACGCGAGTTGAGCAGCCCCTCGCTGGCCCGTACGCCGTTCACCCACACCCCGGTGATCGAGTTCGCCAGGTAGGTGTGCGCGAGGACGCCCTCCATGCCGGCGCCCGTGTGGTACCCGACGAACGCGATGCCGTCCACGTCGCCGTGCTGCACGCCCTCCACCATGGACAGCGACTTGTGCCGGCCGGTGAGCATCTCGGCTCTCTCGTCGAGCCGTTCGAGCAGCAGATTCCGCATGGACCAGTGCGCCTCGTTGATCAGCACCTCGTCCGCGCCGCCGTCGAGGAAACCGAGCACGGCGGCGTTCACGTCCGAGGTGAACATCGAGCGGCACCGCTCCCACTGGGGTGTCCCCGGGAGCACGTCGGCCGGCCAGGTCACCCCGGTGGCGCCCTCCATGTCGGCGCTGATGAGGATCTTCACGACACACCCTCTTCGCACAGGTCAGCGGCAGTCTCCATGTCGGGCCACGCTACGCGGCGACGCGGCGCCGGGCCAGGACGCCATGCGTGGACATAGCGGCCCGAACCGGACCCGCCGCACGTTTCGCGACCGTCCGGCGGTCAGGGTTTCACGGAGGCCGCGGAGAACTGCGCGAGGGGGCCACTTCGGGGTTCGGCGTGATGCGCGGACGCGGCTCGGATCAGTCCTCGTAGACGGTCAGGACGACGCCGTCCAGCTCGATGCGGCGCGGCGTCCCGCCCTCCCCGCGCACCAGGGCGTCCAGGCAGCGGCGGAAGAGCTTCAGCTCCTGCTCACTGAGGACGGCGGCGGCGAGGTCGAGCAGTTCGGCGAGCGCGCTCTCGGTCAGTATGTCGGGCAGTTCGCCGGAGAGCAGGACGACGGACTCGCCAGTACTGCCCCGGACCACGGCGGTGGTGGGTCCTCCGTGCACGAACAGCACATGTCCCCCTGGGTGACACAGGGGTCGTGCGGCTCACGTGCCCCGAGCAGAATGAGAGACTAGCTGTGGATCTTGCCGGTTTCGGCGGTTCTGGATTCTTTTACCGGGATCCCCGGGAAGAGGAACCGGAGCGGGCGCTCGCGCGTCTACGCCGTACGCCCTCGACCGGCCCGACAGCCTGACACCCACCGCGCCCGGACCGCACCGGTCCCGACGGCCCCGACCCACCCGACGCGAGATGCCGGCCCCCGACCCGGGCGTCAGGCGTCAGGCGTCAGGCGTCAGGCGTCAGGCGTCAGGCGTCAGGCGTCAGGCGTCAGGCGTCAGGCCGATGGTCAGCCCCGGTGGGCGTCGCGCCCCAGGAGTGATTCCACGAGCGCCGCGACATGGCGCCGGTCGTCGACGGAGAGCTGCTGGACGCTCGCGATGAGCAGGTCGACCTCGGGGTCGGCCGAGGCACTGGCGTCCACCACCGCCGCCGCCGGATCAGCCGCGTACACGTGAATGCCGCAGGCCTCCGCCGCGGCACGGCGCACCGTGTCCAACGACAGTCCAAGTCCCTTGGACAGCCCTTCCAGCGTGCTGGGCTGTGGCATACGCACCACGCGCTCGGCCGTCGCCAGGTGATGGACCGTGGAGCGCGGAATGCCGCCCCGACGTGCCACCTCTCCGTAGGACCAGCCCTCACGGTCGAGGCGATCTCTGATGATCTGCTGCAGTGCGTTGGCCACCGATGGTCACTTCCTGCTCGCCGCCGGGCGGAACTCTTCCAAGCGGGATCGATTCTACGTGGGGCTTCGCTCAGGCCCCAGAAGTCTTTTCCCGAACCGCTTGCGCGGCGAGCTCCGGGGCTACTACTGTCCAATCTCGTTGGACAGCACGTCCGACAAGATTGGACGAAGTTTGGGGGGAACCTGCCTTCGTTCGATCGGAAATGTCTATCCCTGAGGGGGAACCGATCATGATGGACAACCGTGAACTCGACACCGAGTCCGCCGAGCTGCTGCCCGGTCGCGAGGCCCTCGGACGCCTGAAGTTCAGCTTCGGCCGCACCACCAACGTGACCAAGCACGTCGCCAACATCAGCGCCCACAACGAGTCGGCCGCGCTCAACGACCACTCCAGCTGGTCGGACGCGTCGTCCAGCGCCGCCCAGGCCATCAACGTCTCGCAGTAGTCCGGAACGGGACGCTCGCCCGCGTCCCTCCGCACCTTCGCGACACCGGACGCCACGCCCGCGTCCGCCTATGCGTCACCACCACGACCACATCAACGAACCACGTCCCGAAAGGACATCCCATGAGCATGGACATGAACGAGCTGCAGTCCGAGTCCGCCGAGCTGCTCCCCGGCCGCGAGGCCCTCGGACGCCTGAAGTTCAGCTTCGGCCGCACCACCAACGTGACCAAGCACGTCGCCAACATCAGCGCCCACAACGAGTCGGCCGC
>NZ_JBHVPP010000009.1:90805-145684 GCF_042887295.1 Streptomyces sp. NPDC057950 | reverse complement strand
GCTCAACGACCACTCCAGCTGGTCGGTGGCCGAGTCCAGCGCCAGCCAGGCGATCAACGTCTCGCAGTAACACCCGCCGCGCAACGGCTGTTCGGCGGACCGCGCCCGGGGCGGGCGCGGTCCGCCCTTGGGGGGGAAGGACCACACATGACGGCACTGGGGGACGGGCCCGCGTTGCTGTACGACACCGGGTCGCCGGTGCCGGGGCCGGGGGGAATCCCGGTCACCTACGAGCAGTTCGCCACGGGGACGCTGCCGGTTGTCGGCGCCGGTGTCGAGGTACTGCCGGTACCCCGACTGAGCTCCGGGCTCAAACTGCACGGGGAGTATCAGGGTTCGGGCTTCACCGACCCGAAGTACATCGCGCGCCGCGGAGACGGCCAGGTCGTGCAGCTGTCCCGGCTGCTGTACCTGGTCGCCTCCGCGATCGACGGCGTGCACGACATCGAGACCATCTCGCACCGGGTGAGCGCCCGTTACGGGCGCGAGCTCAGCGCCGAGAACGTGCGCTACCTGGTCGAGGAGAAGCTCGACCCGCTGGGCGTCACGGTGCCGGAGGGGCAGGACGAGGAGGAGATCACCGCGCCGCGGTCCGATCTGCTGCTCGCCCTGAAGGGGCACCGGATCATCTTCAACGAGCGCCGGGCGGCCCGCATCGCCCGCTCGCTGGCCTGGCTGCACCGGCCCACGGTGGTCGTGCTGATGCTGGCGGCGGCCGTGGCCATGGACGTCTGGCTGTTCGGCTTCTTCGGCGCGGTCGAACCCGTGCTGCAGGTCCTCGACCAGCCGGTGCTGATGCTCGTCGTGTTCGGGCTCACCGTGGCCTCGCTCGTCTTCCACGAGTTCGGTCACGCCTCGGCGTGCAGATACGGAGGCGCGCGGCCAGGGTGCATCGGC
Source organism: Streptomyces sp. NPDC057950 (assembly GCF_042887295.1). Lineage (NCBI taxonomy): Bacteria > Bacillati > Actinomycetota > Actinomycetes > Kitasatosporales > Streptomycetaceae > Streptomyces > Streptomyces sp. NPDC057950. The sequence continues at coordinate 144,787 of NZ_JBHVPP010000009.1, read as the reverse complement.
TGCGGGCTCTTCCTGATCTGGCCGTCCATGTACACCGACGTGACGGACATCTACCGGATCGGGCGCGCCGGACGGCTCCGCACGGACCTGGGCGGGGTGTACTTCAACCTCGTCTTCATGCTCGCCATGACGGGCGCGTACTTCGCCACCGGTCAGCAGTTCTTCCTGGCCACGGTGTATCTCGGGCACTTCGAGATCCTGGAGCAGCTGATGCCGGCCGTCCGGCTGGACGGCTACTACATCCTCGGTGACCTGGCCGGCGTCCCGGATCTCTACGGCAAGATCAAACCGATCCTGCTCAGCACCGTCCCCGGACGGCGCGGCAAGGCTGCCCGCGCCGAGGTCGTCGGGCTCAAGAAGTCGTCCCGCACCATCATCACCACGTGGGTCCTCACGATGGTGCCGCTGCTGATCGGTGAGCTCGGCTACGCGCTGTGGAACCTGCCGCGGATCGTCGCCACGATGGTCCGCTCGCTCACCGCGCAGGTCGTGGGCACGGGCGACGCCTTCGTCAACGGCCAGATCGCCGCGGGCCTGATCGGCGTGATCGGCTGCTTCATGCTGCTGTGCCCGATGGCCGGCGTGGTCTACCTGTCGGTCAAGATGGGCGGCCGGGTCTTCCGCGCCGCCAAGCGCTCGACCGACGACAAGCCCCGCCTGCGGGTGGCACTGTGCGCGCTGGCCCTGGTCGGTCTGGGCACGCTGAGCTACGCGTGGGTCTCCGGTGTGACGCCCGAGCCGCTGCCGAAGCGGCCGCCGATCGCCCCGATCCTCCAGCCGGGCGTCTCCACGGCACAGCCGCCCGCCCGGCAGGCGACCGCGCCCGGACCGCAGGCGTCGCCGTCCGGCTCCTCGGCGGCCCTGCCGTCCGGCGCCGCGTCCCCCGGCGCCTCGGGGTCCGCCTCGGCGAGCGCCTCGGCCTCGCCCAGCGCGGACGCGGGAGCCTCCGCGTCACCCAGTGTGGGCCCGTCGAAGAAGCCGACCGAGCCCACCGGCGGCCAGAACACGACGGGGACGGCCCCGGCGGGCTCGCCGCCCGGTCCCTCCGAGGGATCCGCCGAACCGCCGACGTCCGAGGCTCCGTCGTCAGCGGCGCCGACCACCGATCCGCCCACCCCGACGGACAGCCCGAGCACGACCGGCGAACCGCCCCCGGTCACACCGTGACCGGCCGCACACTGCACCGACACCACAGGAGAACCATGTGAGCACGCATGCCAACGCCCATCGAAAGCCGAATCACGTCGGCAAGACACTCGGCCGGAAGGCCATGCGCATAGGTCTGTTCGCGGCCGGCGCGGCCGGTATCGCCACCGCCGTACCGGCGCAGGCCGCCACGGCCGCGGCGGGCAGCATGGGCCGTAACGCGGCCGTCGCCGAGGACCACACCTTCAGCCACGCCGACCGGGCCCATCCGACCCAGGTCAAGGACTCCTTCACCGTCCGGCAGTTCGGCACGGTGAAGTCCGCGGGCATCCGCAACCAGGCCAACGCGGTCTCCGTCGGCTGCTCGGTCGACGCGCACTGCCGGTCGGTGGCCCTGTCCTTCCAGATCGTCACCCTCGCGGGCCAGCACACGCGTCTGAACGCGGTGAACCTCAGCGACGCGGCGAACCAGCACTGTGACGGATGCCAGACCCTGGCCGGCGCCTACCAGTTCGTGGTCTCCACCGCGCGTCCGATCACTCTGGACAGTGCGACGAAGAGCCGGCTGGCCGACATCCACCGCAGGCTCGACGAGCTGAGCCGCTCCGGTATCCCGGCCGCCGACCTGAAGACGAAGGTCGACGCGCTGGCCGCCGAGGTCACCGGAGTCCTGCACGACGCGGTGGCGAACGCGCCCAAGGCCGCGGACCAACCGGCCGTGGCGGTGCACCGTCACATGGACGGCTGGCCCGGTCACTGAACAGGGCGTCCGTGAACGGCTGTTGACGTAGCCGTCGACGAACGCCGTTGACAGGGGTCGTCGCGCGAGGCCGTGGCGCGGCGCGTGCGCGGGGCCGTTGAGCAGGCCCGCGGGCCGAGGCCACCGCGTATGCGACCAGGGCCACTGAGAGGGGTACGGCGTCACCGACCGGCCGGTGACGCCGTACCCGTGCCGTGACTCAGTCCGCGGTGCGGCCCGCCACCAGCCACTTCGAGGGCAGTTCGATCCGGGTGCCGAGCGCGGTGTACTCCGCCGTGACGAGCGGGAGTTCACCGCTCGCGAGGACGGTGAGACCGGCCGCGCCGAGGTGCTCGGGGACGGATTCGTCGGAGACCTCGCCGGGCGCGATGCCGTGCCGGAAGACGGGTGCCAGCTTGGCGGGAGGGCCGTCGGAGCCCTGCGCCAGCCCCATCAGGACGGGACGGGCGGCCTCGGAGAGTTCGACGAGGAACACCCGGCCCCGCTCCCCCAGCAGAGTGGCGATGCCGTCCACCAGCGGCTGGCGGTCGTCCGGTTCGCACTGGTGGAGCACGCCCCGCATATAGACGTTGACGTCGCCGAGTTCCGCGTGCAGGTGCTGCACCTCGCTCTTCTCCGAGGCGTCGAGCAGCCGGTACGTCGCCTGCCCCGCGGCGTCGGCATGGCGGGCGTGGTCGAGCGCCGCGGCCGAGATGTCGGCGCCGACGACATGCGGGAAGCGGTCGGCGAGGAATCGGGTCTGGGTGCCGTTGCCGCAGCCCAGGTCGACGAGAGGCAGCCCGTGGAACGTCACGTACGGTTCGAAGAGGGCGAGATGCACGCCCGCGGTCAGGGCGGGCTCCGCATCCCAGAAGACGGCTCCCTGTTCGGCGGGGGCCTCGCGCCAGAAGCCCTCCCAGGCTCCCCTGTACCGACCTGTCACGCTCATGCCCGCTCCCCAGGTAGCACCGCCGCCCGCCGAGCACGGCGGGCGAGATCGGTCTATCGCGCCTGGAGTGCGGCGACAAGCATGCGGCGCATTCCTTCACGGGTCATTTCGATCCGTCTACGCCGTTGCGCGCCCCCTACGCCCCCCGCGCCCCTGAAAGCCCGCGAAGTGTGCGGGAGAGCCCCGGGAGTGTGTCAGCGCCGCGGCAACGTCAGTTCGAACCACACGGTCTTGCCGCCGCTGGTGCGGCTCGCGCCCCACTCCCGGGCCAGCGTGCTGACGACGCGCAGACCGCGTCCGAACTCGTCGCCCTGGCCCGCGCTGAGCAGTGTCGGCAGGGTGTGGTCGTCGTCGGCCACCTCGCACAGCAGGGTGTCACCGCGCACGAGGCGCAGTTCGACCCGGCGGCTGTGCGTGTGCCGGACGGCGTTCGCCACCAGTTCGCCGACCATCAGTTCGGCGGGGTCGGCCAGCCGCTGCAAACCCCAGTCGTGCAGCTGCTCGCGGACCGCGGCGCGGGCCCGGCCCGCCTCGCCCGGATCGGACGTGAGGCGCCATTCGGCGATGTCCTCGGGTCCGATGCCGTTGAGCCGGGCCATCAGCAGGGCAACGTCGTCCTTGCGGCCGCCGCGGGTGTTGAGGGCCCTGATGATCGTGTCGCAGGCGTCGTCCATGGACGCGGCCGGATGGGCGGCCGACTCGCAGAGCGTGGCGAGGCCGACACCGATGTCCTCGCCACGCACCTCGACCAGGCCGTCGGTGCACATCACGAGCCGGTCGCCGGTCGCCACCGGTACGCGCACCGTCTCGAAGGGGACACCGCCGACCCCGATGGGCGCGCCGGTCGGCAGGTCGAGCAGATCGCTGTGGCCGTTCGCGGCGCGGACCAGGACGGGCGGGATGTGGCCCGCGTTGGCGATGTGCAGTTCACCGGCGATGGGGTCGTAGATCGCGTACAGGCACGTCGCGAGGTAGTGCTCGCCGAGCCGCTGGGCCAGGTCGTCGAGGTTGCGCAGGAGCTGGGCGGGCGGCAGGTCGAGTGCCGCCATGGTCTGCACGGCGGTGCGCAACTGTCCCATCATCGCGGCCGAGTTGAGGCCGTGGCCCATCACGTCGCCGACGACGAGGGCGGTGCGGGAGCCGGGCAGCTTCACCGAGTCGAACCAGTCACCGCCGACGCGGCCGAGGAGCGTGCCCGGCAGATAGCGGGTGGCGATGTCGCAGCCGGCCATGCGGGGCGCTATCTGCGGCAGCATGCTGTCCTGGAGCGTCTCGGCGACGCTCTCCTGGTACGTGTACATACGGGCGTTGTCGAGTACGAGGCCGGCCCTGGCCGCGAGTTCGGCGCCGGTGACCCGGTCCATGTCGTTGAACTCGACGCGCTCCGGGTGACGCAGCAGGACCATGAAGCCGAGCACCACGTTGCGGGCCTTCAAGGGTACGACCAGCATGGAACGGTGGGTGATGAGCGGCCTGATGTCGCGCTTCTCGAACTGCGCGGCGATCATGTGGCCCATCCGCTCGCTGATGCGCGGCACGAGGACGGGCTCGCCGGTGGTCATGCACTGGAAGAACGGGGTGTGGGCGGGGAACGGCATGGCCTCGCCGACGGGCACGACGTCGTCCCACCGGCCCGGCTCGTCCGTGTGCTCGAGGGCGACGCGATGCCACATGGTGGTGGTGTCGGGCACCCCGTCGGGGAACCCCTCACCGGCGACGACCTGTTCGCGCAGATAGGTGCCCGCCACGTCCGTGAAGCGGGGCACGACGGCCCGGCTCACCTCCAGGACGGTCCGCGCCAGGTCGAGGGAGGTGCCGATGCGTCCGCTGACCTCGTTGAGGAACTCCAGGCGCTCGCGCACGGCGACGTACTCGAGGTCCTCGCCGTCGTCCTGCGCGCCGTACGTGTCCTGTGCGTCCTGTGCGCCCCGTGGGAGCGGCGGGCCGGCCGCCTCGGCCCCGGCGGCCCGCTCTCGGCGGGCCTTGCGCCCGGCCCGCCGGGGCACCCCCCAGTCGGGGGTGACGGGCACCCGGTCGTTCTGGCTGAACTCCATCACCGGATACCCGAGTTCGAGGATCTGCGCGACGACTCGGGCGCCTTCGTCCACACTCATGCTGGGCAGGATCTCGGGCAGTCTGCGGGCCAGTTCCTCGGCACCGGGGAAGTCGGTGTGCAGCGCGAAGGCGGGTGCGATGCGCTCCACGGCCACCCGGTCGTCGGTGTGGCGCAGCGCGCCCGCGTCGGCGGCCAGTACCAGCAGCCGCTCCCGCCCCGGACCCACCAGCGGGTACGCCCACCACAACACATCGACGCGGCCCCGGCCCCGGCCGCCCTCGTGGTCCTCTTCGCGCTCCCGGCCGGGCACCGTGAGCCGGGCACGCCCGGCGGCCGGGTAGGAGAGCCGCCCGTCGAGCGAGGACTCCAGGTCGGGGCCGAGCCCGTCGTACGCGGCATGGACCGCGTACAGCGCCGTCTCGTCCTCCTCGGGCAGCACACCGGAGACGGGGAGCAGGTCGACGGCGGGGTGGCCCACCGCGTCCTGTCTCGAGACGCCGAACAGACGTCGGGCGCCGGTGCTCCAGTGGGAGACGAGGCCGTCGCGGTCCACGGCGACCACGGCCAGCGGGACGCGCCCGGCATCGGCGGGCTCCGTCACGCGGTTCCCAGCTGTGCGGCTGGGAGATGTGCCCACTTCGGTGCCACGCGAAGTGCCGCTCTCCATGGCCCAGGCCCCTCTCCCCGCGGCTCGGCAAGATCTGTGCCGCACCCACCACCGTACGACCGCGGCCTGTCGCGATGTGCGGCAACAAGGGAATTGACCTTTCCGGGGCCGCTCCGGCGCACCACCCGTCCGCGGTGCGGCAGGTGGCCCCGGTCGGTCCGGGTCGGTCCGGGTCGGTCCGGGTCAGTCCGGGTCAGTCCTCGTGGCCGAGCTGCAGATCGCGCTCCGTGCGGCCCCCACCGGCCACTTGGAGCACCGTGGCCACCGGCGGGTAGCCGGCCGCGATGACGGTGTACTCGCCGGAGGACAGGTCGACGAAGCGGAACGTGCCGTCGGCGCCGGTGGTGAGGGTGTCCACGACGTTGCCCGCGGCGTCCAGGAGCGTCACGCGCGCGTCCTCCACGGGCCGTCCGCCGCCCGCCCGTACGGTGCCGCGCAGGACGGCGCCACCGGCGAGTTCGACGTCCTGACGGGTCTCGCGGGACGCCTGCACACTGACGGGGAGCGCGGCCGGCCGGAACGCGGGCGCGCTCCCGGCGAGGGTGTACTCGCCCGCCACCAACTCCGTGATGACATAGCCTCCTTCGCGCCCGCTGCGGGTGGTGGCCACCACTTCGCCGTGGACGTTGGTCAGCGTGACGGTCGCGTCGCGCACCGGGGTGCCGTCCGCGGTCAGCACGCTCCCGGCGAGGCGGCCGGCGCCGCCGAGCACGACGTCCAGTTCCACGGGACGCTCACCGATCGTCACGGAGACGGCCTGCGGCTGGTGTCCCCCGGCCGCGGCGATCAGGACGTACGACCCCGATCCGGGCGTGGACAGCGCGTACCGCCCGTCCTCACCGCTGGCGCCTCGCCCGATCTGCTGTCCGGCGATGTCGATGAGGGTGAGCGCTGCGCGTGGCACGACGGTTCCGTCGGGGTGCTGCACGGTTCCGCAGACGGGGATCCCGGCGGCGTACGTGGTGCGGGCCGGGGGGACCTGGGTGAGGGGCACGGAATCGGTGTCGGCGGCGGGGGCGTTGTGGGACACCAGCGGTTTCTCCTTGAGGAAGAAGGCGATGAACAGGCCGAGGACGAGCACCGGCACGAGGTAGAGGAAGATCCGCGGCATGGCGTCCGCGTAGGCCGCGATGTACGCGTCGCGCAGCGGTGCGGGCATCGCGTGGACGAGTTGCGGGGTCAGCGACTCGGGGTCCGGGAGGGCGGTGCCGGCCCGTGCCGGGACGCGTTCGGCGAGCGCGTCCGCGAGCCGGCGGGCGAACAGCGTGCCGAAGATCGCGGCGCCGACGCTGCCGCCGATCTGCCGGAAGTAGTTGTTGGCGCTGGTCGCGGTCCCGAGGTCGGCGGGGCGCACGGAGTTCTGGACGGCCAGGACCAGCACGGGCATCACCAGCCCGATGCCGGCGCCGAGGATGGCCATGTAGACGCTGTAGGCCGGCCGCGAGGTGTCGACCTCCAGCCGGGAGAGCAGCCACATGCCGAGCACCGACAGGGCACCGCCGAGCACCGGATAGATCTTGTAGCGGCCAGTGCGGCTGATGAGCTGGCCGGAGACGACCGAGGCTCCGACGATGCCGCCCATCATCGGGAGCATGAGCAGTCCGGACTCGGTGGCGCTGGCCCCGTCGACCATCTGAAGGAAGGTCGGCAGATAGCTGGCGGCGCCGAAGAGGGCGACGCCGACCACCAGGCCCACCAGCGCGCTGACGTTGAAGACACCGTCCCTGAACAGCCTGGGCGGGATCAGGGGTTCGGCGGCGAAGCGCTCGACGACGAAGAACAGGACGGCCGCGGCCAGGGCGCCCGCGCCGAGCCCGAGGATCACCCGGGACCCCCAGGCGTACTCCGTACCGCCCCAACTGGTCAGCAGGACGAGGCACGTCGAGGCGGCGGCGAGCAGCAGGACCCCGAGCACGTCGACACGCCCCCGGCGGGCGGGCTTCGGCAGTTTCAGGACGACGGTGACGACGGCCAGCGTGAGCAGGCCGAAGGGCACGTTGACGTAGAAGCACCAGCGCCAGGAGAGGTGGTCGGTGAAGTAGCCGCCCAGCAGGGGCCCGGCGACCGAGGCGAGACCGAACGCGGCGCCGATCAGGCCCATGAAGCGGCCGCGTTCCCGGGGCGGCACGATGTCCGCGATGATCGCCTGTACGCCGATCATGAGGCCACCCGCGCCGACGCCCTGGACCGCCCGGAAGGCGATCAGCTGGTCCATGGTCTGCGCGCGTCCGGCGAGTGCCGAGCCGATCACGAAGGTCGCGATCGCGAACTGGAAGACGCCCTTGCGGCCGAAGAGGTCGCCGACCTTGCCGTAGACCGGGAGTCCGATGGTGGAGGTGAGCAGATAGGCGGTGATCGCCCAGGACATCCTGTCCAGGCCGTGCAGCTCACCGACGATCTTCGGGAGCGCGGTGGCGACGATCATCTGGTCCAGTGCGGCGAGCAGCAGCGCGAGCATGAGCCCGAGGAAGACGAGCCGTACCTGGCGCGGACCCAGCCGGTCGGGGCCGGTGGAGCCGACCACCTCCGCAACGGCGGGCTGCGGGGGTGCGGCAGCCGGTTCGTCCTGTACCAGAGTGATGCCGCCCACGGTCCGTTCCCCTCGTCGCACCCACTGCACAATTCCCGCTTATCGCGACAACTGCGAGCAAGCGCGACGAGTTACGGCGTACCGTCGCGTCGCGAGGAGATGCACTCGAACCGGTGAGGGCGGCAACGCGCCCTGGAGGGTTGCCTCTTGGGGGCGCGGGGCGCCGAAAGCCCCCTCGGGGTTACTTCTCCGTCTCGGTGGCGAGCTTCTCGAGCACCAGGTCGTAGATCCGGCCGAGGCCCTTGGGGGCGAAGGCCTTCTCGAAGAAGCCGCCGATGCCGCCCGCGCCGTTCCAGACGGTGCTGACGACAACCCGCGACTTGCCCTCGCCGGCCGGGGTGACCCGCCAGGTGGTGACCATGGAGGAGTTGCGGTCCTTCTCGACGAGCTCGCCGTCGGTCGGCTCGGTGACCTCGAGCAGGCAGTCGCGTACGCGCTTGCTGGTGGCCTGGAGCTTCCAGTGGACGAGGGTGCCCTCGCCGTCGCCGCCCTCACGCACCTCGTACTCGCTGAAGTGTTCGGGCAGCAGTTTCGCTCGGGTGCCGGTGTAGTCGGCCAGGGCGTCGAACACCGCCTCCGCGTCCGCCGCGATGACCCGCTCCGTCGTGGCCTCGACCTGCGCCATGGCACTTCCTCCAGCACTTGGTGACTCGGGGTGTGCGGCAAGCCAACCACCACGCGGGTCACCCCCTCAAATCGGGGTCCTCGCGGGGCGCGGGAGGGGCTTGCGACCGGGGCGCGGAAGGGGTTCGCGGCGCGGGCTCGGAAGGGGTTCACGGCGAGGGCGCGGGAGGACACGCCGCGGGGTGCGGAGGGGGCCCGCCGCGGGGGTGCGGAGGGGGTCCGCGGGGGTGCGGAGGGGGTTCACCGCGGGGGTGCGGAGGGGGCCCGCCGCGGGGCCCGGGAAACCCGGTCGCACGATCAAGGGAACATGTGTTCTATTCTCTGGTCAGTGCTACCGAGGAGGCCTCATGCGCTGGGAGAACCTCACAGCGGACCCCGCCGGGGACCGCGCCCGAAACGCCGTGCTGTTCGGCGCGGACGCGGTGATCACCCGCACGTTCGACACCCCGGAGTTCCGCGGCGTCACGTTCCACGAGATCCGGGCCCGCTCGATCGTGAACCGGGTGCCGGGGGCCTCCCGCATGCCCTTCGAATGGACGGTCAACCCCTATCGGGGCTGCACGCACGCGTGTGTTTACTGCTTCGCGCGCAGGACGCACAGCTATCTGGACCTCGACACGGGCCTCGACTTCGACTCCCAGATCGTGGTCAAGGTCAACGCGCCGGACCTGCTCCGCCGCCACCTGGGCTCCCACCGCTGGCACGGCGAGCACATCGCGATGGGCACCAACGTCGACTGCTACCAGCGGGCCGAGGGCCGTTACCGGCTGATGCCGGGCATCATCGCCGCCCTGCGCGACCACGCGAACCCCTTCTCGATCCTGACGAAGGGCACCCTGATCCTGCGCGACCTCGACCTCCTGAAGCAGGCATCCGAGGTCACCGACGTCGGCATCTCCGTCTCGGTGGGCTTCACCGACACCGAGCTGTGGCGCACCGTGGAACCGGGCACCCCGGCGCCCGAACGCCGCCTGGACGTCGTCCGCACCCTGACGGACCACGGCATCGACTGCGGGGTCCTGATGGCCCCCGTGATCCCCTTCCTCGGCGACCACCCGGCCCAACTGCGTGCCACCGTGCGCGCGATCGCGGCCTCGGGAGCCACCTCCGTGACCCCGCTGGTGCTGCATCTGCGGCCCGGCGCCCGCGAGTGGTTCATGGCCTGGCTGGAGCGCCACCACCCTTTTCTCGTACGCCGTTACGAGCGGCTGTACGCGGAGGGGGCGTACGCTCCCAAGTGGTACCAGCGCCGGATCACCCGTCAGGTCCACGAGCTCGCCCAGGAGTACGGCATCGGTCCCGCGCACGGGGGCGCGCCGCGCAGGATCGCCGCACCCGGGGCCGCCGCGGCCGAACCGGCCGCGCCCGAACCGACACAGCTCACGCTGCTCTGAACGTGCCGCGGCGGCCGAGCGTCGCCCGCCCAGGCACTGGCGTTCGAACTCCCGCCCATCGGCGCCGCGTCGTCCGAAACCTCTGTGACGTCATCCGAGCGCATCCCGCGACCCAATCGGGTCAAGTCTTGCCAGAACGGGTTCTTACGGACCCCCACCCCGGGACGATGCGGCGAAGGCCGTGGCGTGCACGGCTCAAAATCCTCCGTCCTGGGAGGCGTTGTGAAGAAACGCGCAGCTGCTCTGTGCGGGGCCGCCGCCGTGGTGGCCGGGATGATCACCTCGATCCCCGCCGGCGCGAGCGCCGGCTCCGCGGCCGCACCGCGCACCGTCCCGACCGCCGAGCTCACCTGGAAGAAGTGCGGCACCCACACCTATCCGGCGCTCCAGTGCGCGTCCGTGAAGGTACCGCTGGACCACTCGAAGCCGGACGGCCGGCTCATCACGCTGGCGCTCTCACGCGTCCCGCACACCGCGAAGAAGTATCAGGGACCGCTCCTGGTGAACCCCGGCGGCCCCGGCGGCAGCGGGATCACGATGGCCGGATTCGTCGCCTCCACGCTGCCCAAGGCGGTGGCGGCGCAGTACGACGTCATCGGCTTCGACCCGCGCGGCGTGGGCGCGAGCCGGCCCGCGCTGGACTGCAGGCCCGGCCACTTCGACCCGGTCCGGCCGGACACCGTGCCCAGCACCCCCGCGATCGAGAGGGCCAACCTCGACCGCGCCCGGTCCTTCGCGAAGGGGTGCGGAGAGAAGTACGCGAGCCTGCTGCCGTACATCGACACCATCAGCGCGGTCCGCGACATGGACTCGATCCGCGGCGCACTCGGCGCCAAGAAGATCAACTACTTCGGGTACTCCTACGGCACCTACCTGGGCGCCGTATACGCCAAGCTCTACCCGCAGCGCGTACGCCGGCTGGTGCTCGACTCCGTCGTCGACCCCACCGGCGTCTGGTACGAGGACAACATCGGGCAGGACTACGCCTTCAACGACCGCCATCTGGCCTTCCTGGCCTGGGTCGCCAAGCACGACGCGACGTACCGGCTCGGCACCGACCCGGCCGGGGTCGAGGCCAAGTGGTACGCGATGCGCACGGCGCTCGCCCAGAAGCCCGCCGACAAGAAGGTGGGCGCCTCCGAACTGGAGGACACCTTCATCCCGGGCGGCTACTACAACGGCTACTGGCCCCGTCTCGCCGAGGCCTTCGCGGCGTACACGAACAAGAAGGACACGACCCCGCTCCTCGCGGCGTACAAGAAGATCGGCTCCAAGGACGCCTCGGACGGCAACGGTTACAGCATCTACACCGCGGTGCAGTGCCGTGACGTGTCCTGGCCGCGCGACTGGAACCAGTGGCGCAAGGACAACTGGGCCGCCTACGCCAAGGCGCCCTTCATGGTCTGGAACAACGCCTGGTACAACGCGCCGTGCGCGTTCTGGCCGACGAGCACGCTGCGGCCGGTGGACATCTCCAACACGGTGCTGCCGCCTGCCCTGGTCTTCCAGGCGACCGACGACGCGGCCACCCCTTACCAGGGTGGTGTGACGGTCCATCACCAGCTGCTCGGCTCCAGCCTGGTGGTCGAGCAGGGCGGCGGCAACCACGGCATCACGCTGAGCGGGAACGCCTGCCTGGACAAGTACCTGGCGACGTATCTGACCGACGGCAAGGTGCCGCGCGGGAGCGGTGAGGCCGACGCGGTCTGCGAGAAGCTGCCCGACCCGGAGCCGCTGAGCACCCGGGCGACCTCCGCCACCGCACAGGGTGCGACCCTGCACGGGCTGCTCGGCCCCCGCGGCTGAGCACACCCGCACGCCCGTCGGGGGCGTTGTCACACCCGTGGTCCACCATGGACGCATGAGTGAACTGACCCGTATTTCCGCCCCCGACGGAGTCGCCCCCGCCGCCGCGTACTCACATGTCGTCCTCGGCACGGGCCGCCTCGTGGCGGTCTCGGGACAGCTCGCCCTGGACGAGGACGGCAGGCTCGTCGGCGAGGGCGACCCGGCGGCGCAGGCCCACCAGGTCTTCGAGAACCTGCGCCGCTGCCTGGCCGCCGCGGGCGCGACCTTCGACGACGTCGTCAAACTCACCTTCTTCGTCACGGACATGGCCCATATGCCGGCCATCCGCGCCGCCCGGGACGCGCACATACCCGCGGACCGTCTGCCCGCCGCCTCCGCGGTCCAGGTCGCGGCCCTGGTCGGCCCCGATTTCCTGATGGAGATCGAGGCGTACGCGGTGCTCGGCGGATGAGCGGCCTCCGGGTCCGGGCGATGACCCTCGCGGACTGCGACCGGGTGTCGGAGATCCGCGTCCTCGGCTGGCGGGCCGCGTACAGGGGCCTGATGCCCCAGCCGTACCTCGACGCGCTCAGCACCCGGGAGGACGCGGCGCGGCGGCGCCGGCACTTCGGGCAGGGCGGCGGCGCGGTGGTGAACCTGGTCGCGGAACAGGCGGGCGAGGTGGTCGGCTGGGCCTGTCACGGCCCCTACCGGGACGGCGAAGTCCGCGCCACGGACGTCGAGTTGTACGCGATCTACGTCGACCCCGACCGGACGGGGGCCGGGATCGGGCGCGCGCTGCTGCGGGAGGCGGCCGAGCGCTGTGCCGCCGCCGGGTACGAGCGGATGCTGCTGTGGGTGGTCAAGGGGAACACGGGGGCGCGCGGGTTCTACGAGCACGCCGGATTCGGCCCCGACGGCACCGAGGAGCCGTTCGAGGCGGGAGGTGTCGAGGTGCCCGAGGTCCGCTACGTCCGAGATCTCACCGGTACCCGTGTCCCTCCGCCGACCCCGGCGGACGCCGGCGCCGGCACCGCGGCTTCCACGGTCTGACCCGGGGCTCCCCGGCGGGGCCCGCCGGAAAGCGGCTCCGCCGGAGTCACGCAGGGGCGCGCGGCGGTCGGCAGGGGCGGCCGGGCAGGCGTCACTCCGGCAGCCGCGCCAGCGCGCGCACCGCCTCCTCGGCGAGAACGGGATGCGCGAGCGCGTCGTTCAGTACGGGTCCCGCGCGGACGTCGCCCAGCGCGCCCAGCCCCTGCACGCAGGCGAGGGCGACGGCGCGGTACGGATCGTGCGGGCGCAGCCTGCGCCGCAGCGTGGTGATCAGCGCGGGTACGGCCTCGGGAGCGCGCAGCTCGACCAGCAGCCGCACCGGATGCAGCGCGTAGGCGACGCGCAGTTCGTTGGTGGCCAGCGCGGCCGCCGCACGGGCCGTACGCGGATCGCCGAGCCGCGCGAGGGCGTAGGCCGCGGACGCGCAGCGCCGTGGCTCGCGGTGGTTGAGCAGCAGGACGAGCGCCTCGAAGGCCCGCCCGTCACCGGCGATCCCGAGCCGGAAGGCCGCCAGCTCCCGCGCCCACAGCGGTTGCCCTGGTTCGGTGAGCGCCGCGGCCAGTACGTGGAGGTCCTCGGTCGCCACGAGTGGGTCGTACGCGGGCGAGGCCCCCGCCTCGATCCGTAAACGCTCCGTGAGTGATCGCAACTCCTCGTCCATGCCGCCGAGCCTAGATGCGGCTGCGGGACGTGGGGACCTACATCACGAACTCAGGGGCTGGCGCGCTCGTTACCGGCGGGTTAAGCTCAGACGAGCGAGTCACCCACTCGCGTTTTCCTCAGGGCGGCCTGGTGACGCAGCCGCCGTGAGAGCAGTCGGTTCGGTGCTTCAGGCACCGCAGTACGACATGGCTCCGGGACAGAGCCGGTCGGCTTCACCGTTCACCGGGTACGCCCTCGCGGGCTTTCCGGCCCGGACGGCACCGGGCGTGTGCGCTCGTCAGCCCGGAAACACCCGCAATGCTCCGCACCCCGTGCGCTCCTCGGCGCACCCGTGTGCGCTCCTCAGTCGTCACCCTCATCTGGAGTCCCGCGATGGCCGCTCCCCAGTCCGACATCCCTCTGTCCCCTCTCAAGACCGTCGCCGTCGTCGGCCTCGGCACCATGGGCACCGGCATCGCCGAGGTGCTCGCCCGGGCCGGCCGCGACGTCGTCGGCATCGACATCAGCGAGGCAGCGGCCGTCCAGGCCGTCACCGCGCTCGAAGCCTCCACCGCCCGCGCCGTGCGGCGCGAACGCCTCACCGGGCAGGAGCGCGAGGACATCCTCGGCCGCTTCCGCACCTCCACCGACCTCACCGCGGCGGCCGACGCCGACCTGGTCATCGAGGTGACCCCGGAGTCGTACGACATCAAGCAGCAGGTCTTCCGCGCGCTGGACGGCATCGTGCGCACGGACGCCATCCTGGCCACCGGCACCAACGCCCTCTCCGTGACGCGTCTGGCCGCCGACTCGGCCCACCCCGAGCGCGTTCTCGGCCTGCACTTCTTCAATCCGGCGCCCGCGATGAAGCTCGTCGAGGTCGTCTCGTCGGTACTGACCGCGCCCGCGGCCGTCAGCGCCGTCACCAACCTGGCCCTCGACCTCGGCAAGGAGCCCGTCGCGGTCGGCGACCGCCCCGGCTTCGTCGCCGACGGACTGCTGTTCGGCTACCTGAACCAGGCGGCCGCGATGTACGAGGCGAAGTACGCCTCCCGCGAGGACATCGACGCCGCCATGAAGCTCGGCTGCGGCCTGCCCATGGGGCCGCTCGCCCTGCTCGACCTGATCGGCGTCGACACGGCCCGTACGGTCCTCGAGGCCATGTACACCGAGTCCCGCGACCGGCTGCACGCACCCGCGCCCATCCTCAAGCAGCTCAGCGAGGCGGGCCTGACCGGACGGAAGTCGGGGCGCGGTTTCTACTCCTACGAGGCCCCCGGCAGCGCGAGCGTCGTGCGGGACGCGCTGACACCGCTCTCCGGCGGCCCCGCCACCCCTGGCCGTACGGTGCGCTCGGTCGGCGTCGCGGGCTCCGGAACGATGGCGTCCGGCATCGCCGAGGTCTTCGCGAAGGCCGGGTACGAGGTCGTCCTTGCCGCCCGCAGCGAGGAGAAGGCACAGGCCGCCAAGGCCCGGATCGGCAAGTCGCTGGCACGGTCGGTCGACAAGGGCCGGATGACCGCCGAGGCCGCCGCGAGCACCCTGGACCTGATCACGCCGGCGGGTTCGTACGACTCCTTCGCCGAGGTCGATCTCGCCCTGGAGGCGGTGGCCGAGGACCTGGAGGTCAAGCAGCAGCTCTTCGCGGTGTTCGACAAGGTCTGCAAGCCCGGCGCGATCCTCGCGACCACCACCTCCTCGCTGCCCGTCGTCGCCTGCGCCCGCGCCACCTCACGCCCGCAGGACGTGATCGGCATGCACTTCTTCAACCCGGCCCCGGCGATGAAGCTGGTCGAGGTGGTGCGGACCGTCCTGACCGCGGACGATGTGCACGGCACGGTCCGCGAGCTGTGCGAGAAGATCCGCAAGCACCCGGTGGACTGCGGCGACCGCGCCGGATTCATCGTGAACGCGCTGCTCTTCCCGTACCTGAACAACGCGATCAAGATGGTCCAGGAGCACTACGCGACGCTCGACGACATCGACGCCGCGATGAAGCTGGGCGGCGGGTACCCGATGGGGCCCTTCGAACTCCTGGACGTGGTGGGTCTGGACGTCTCCCTGGCCATCGAGAAGGTGCTGCACCGGGAGTTCCGCGACCCGGGCCTCGCCCCGGCGCCGCTCCTGGAGCATCTGGTGGCCGCGGGCTGCCTCGGCCGCAAGACGGGGCGCGGCTTCCGCGAATATGCCCGCCGCTGAGCGTCCCGGCGACCGGTCCGTGGACAGCGCCGACTGGGGCGGACTGCTCGACCCGACCGGAAACCCCCCGCCCGTGGAGGGTGGGGGGATCCCCGGACTTGCACGTTCTCCTGCGCAGATGCAGTACGTTCGGGTCATGTCCCAGCCCGCCAAGTCCTCACGTACACCGGCCACGCCCGACGCACCGGAGAGTGCCGCGGGCAGTCGCGCCGCCGCGCAACGGCTCAAGATGCGACGGGAACTGGCGGCCTCGGCCATGGAGCTGTTCGCGACCAAGGGGTACGAGGCGACCACCGTCGACGAGATCGCGGCCCGGGCCGGGGTCGCCCGCCGCACCTTCTTCCGCCACTTCCGTTCGAAGGAAGAGGCGATCTTCCCCGACCACGACGACACCTTGATCCGCGCCGAGGCGGTCCTCGACGCGGCACCCGCGCACGAGCACCCGCTCGACACGGTGTGCCGCGGCATCAAGGAAGTCATGAAGATGTACGCGGCCCAGCCCGAGATCTCCGTCTCGCGTTACAAACTGACCCGTGAGGTGCCCACGCTGCGGGAGGCCGAGATCGCCTCCGTGGCCCGGTACGAGCGGCTCTTCACCCGCTACCTCCTCGGCCACTTCGACGAGCACGCCCATGACGACGACGCCAACGACGATCCGCTGCTCGCGGAGGTCGCCGCGTCCGCCGTGGTCACGGCCCACAACCACGTCCTGCGGCGCTGGCTGCGGGCCGGCGGCCAGGGAGACGTCGAGGCCCAGCTCGACCACGCCTTCTCCATCGTCCGCAGGACGTTCGGGACCGGGATCGGTGCCGGGCGGGACGCCGCGCCGCGCACGGCGCCCGCGTCCTCCTTCACGGAGGGGGACGTCCTGGTGACCGTGGCCCGGGTCGACGCCCCGCTCGACCAGGTGATGCGAACGATCGAGCAGGCACTGCGCGACCGCCCGTAGGGTTCGCGGAACCAGCGGAACCCGTGGAAGAGGCGGGTCCCCGCCCTTCCGGGGGCGGCCCTTTCCCCGCCCCTCCAGTGGTCGACTCCGACCGCGTCCGGTGCTCCGAGGTCCGTGACGTCGCGCGCCGCGCCCCGCGGCGTCCGCACCCCGCACCGCACCCCGCACCGCCTCCGCCACCGTCACTCGATCGGCGGAGCGCCGGAGCGGGTGTCCGGGCCGCTCGCCGCCGCGGAAACTCCCTCACCCGCGTGGCACTCCGGGCCCCGGGGCGACACTCTCCGTACCCGACAGGTCACCATCCGGCTTGGCCGGGCCATCCGCCGGCCACCTCACCGCCACCCCGCCGCGCCCCCCGTTCCCGTGCGAGAACCGGCCACACCCCCTCCGAACAGGGGTTTTGATCGATCATCGAGTGGCCTGATCGATCATCGCTCACGTGTTGCGTAAAGATTTCACCTGAGCGCAACTCATGGCACTCCGTGCCTTGCCAGGTGGCACGGTGTGCCATACGTTGATGTTGTCCGGGCGGCCGGCGTGCAGAGATCCCTCGTACGCCGGCTGTCCCCGCACACCACTGGTGAGCGCGCCCGGACGCCTGCGTCACAGGCACCCTCCCGCGCCGACAAAGCGCTGCCACAGCACCACCTCCGCCGAACCGACGGCACACCCCTCACCTCAGCAGCAGTACCGACGTAACCCTCAGCGTCTCCCCTCGGACGCGTATCGCCGGAGGCAACACCGTGAAGGAAATCCTGGACGCGATCCAGTCGCCGGACTCCACGTCCGCCGACTTCGCCGCTCTTCCGCTCCCCGAGTCCTACCGTGCCATCACCGTGCACAAGGACGAGACGGAGATGTTCGCCGGGCTCAGCACCCGCGACAAGGACCCCCGCAAGTCGATCCACCTGGACGACGTGCCGGTGCCGGAGCTCGGGCCGGGCGAGGCCCTGGTGGCCGTCATGGCCTCCTCGGTCAACTACAACTCCGTGTGGACCTCGATCTTCGAGCCGGTGTCGACCTTCAGCTTCCTGGAGCGCTACGGCCGGCTCAGCGACCTCAGCAAGCGCCACGACCTGCCGTACCACGTCATCGGTTCGGACCTCGCGGGCGTCGTCCTGCGCACCGGCCCCGGCGTGAACTCCTGGAAGCCCGGCGACGAGGTCGTCGCGCACTGTCTCTCGGTCGAGCTGGAGTCCTCGGACGGCCACAACGACACGATGCTCGATCCCGAGCAGCGCATCTGGGGCTTCGAGACCAACTTCGGCGGCCTCGCCGAGATCGCCCTCGTCAAGTCCAACCAGCTCATGCCGAAGCCCGACCACCTGAGCTGGGAGGAGGCCGCCGCTCCCGGCCTGGTGAACTCCACCGCCTACCGGCAGCTGGTCTCCCGCAACGGCGCCGGCATGAAGCAGGGCGACAACGTGCTCATCTGGGGCGCGAGCGGCGGACTCGGCTCGTACGCCACCCAGTTCGCGCTCGCCGGCGGCGCCAACCCCATCTGCGTCGTCAGCAGCGAGCAGAAGGCCGACATCTGCCGCTCGATGGGCGCCGAGGCGATCATCGACCGCAACGCCGAGGGCTACCGGTTCTGGAAGGACGAGTCCACCCAGGACCCGAAGGAGTGGAAGCGCTTCGGCAAGCGCATCCGCGAGTTCACCGGGGGCGAGGACATCGACATCGTCTTCGAGCACCCCGGCCGCGAGACCTTCGGCGCGAGCGTCTACGTCACCCGCAAGGGCGGCACCATCACCACCTGCGCCTCGACCTCGGGCTACATGCACGAGTACGACAACCGCTACCTGTGGATGTCACTGAAGCGGATCATCGGCTCGCACTTCGCGAACTACCGCGAGGCATGGGAGGCCAACCGGCTCGTGGCCAAGGGCAAGATCCACCCCACGCTCTCCAAGGTCTACTCCCTGGAGGACACCGGGCAGGCCGCCTACGACGTGCACCGCAACCTGCACCAGGGCAAGGTCGGTGTGCTCACCCTGGCGCCCCGTGAGGGCCTAGGTGTGCGCGACGAGGAGAAGCGCGCGCAGCACATCGACGCCATCAACCGCTTCCGGAACGTCTGAGGTCACCAGATGACAGAGCGTCAGCGTCAGAAGGACCGGCCGTGGCTCATGCGCACGTACGCCGGTCACTCCACGGCCGAGGCGTCCAACGAGTTGTACCGGCGCAACCTCGCCAAGGGCCAGACCGGCCTGTCGGTCGCGTTCGACCTGCCGACGCAGACCGGCTACGACCCCGACCACGTCCTCGCCCGCGGCGAGGTCGGCCGGGTCGGGGTTCCGGTCTCGCACCTCGGTGACATGCGCCGGCTGTTCCAGGACATCCCCCTGGACCAGATGAACACCTCGATGACCATCAACGCCACCGCCATGTGGCTGCTGGCGCTCTATCAGGTCGTCGCCGAGGAGCAGGGTGTGGACATCACCACGCTCCAGGGGACGACACAGAACGACATCGTGAAGGAGTACCTCTCGCGGGGGACCCACGTCTTCCCGCCGGTGCCCTCGCTCCGCCTGACGACGGACATGATCGCCTACACGGTCTCCCACATCCCCAAGTGGAACCCGATCAACATCTGCTCGTACCACCTCCAGGAGGCCGGTGCGACGCCGGTCCAGGAGATCGCGTACGCGATGTCGACGGCCATCGCGGTGCTGGACGCCGTCCGCGATTCGGGGCAGGTGCCTCCGGAGAAGTTCGGTGACGTCGTCGCCCGTATCTCCTTCTTCGTGAACGCGGGAGTCCGGTTCATCGAGGAGATGTGCAAGATGCGCGCGTTCAACCGCATCTGGGACGAGGTCACGCGCGAGCGGTACGGCATCCAGGACCCCAAGCAGCGCCGCTTCCGCTACGGCGTCCAGGTCAACTCCCTCGGGCTGACGGAGGCCCAGCCGGAGAACAACGTCCAGCGGATCGTGCTGGAGATGCTGGCCGTGACGCTCTCGAAGGACGCACGCGCGCGTGCCGTGCAGCTTCCCGCGTGGAACGAGGCGCTGGGCCTGCCCCGGCCCTGGGACCAGCAGTGGTCGCTGCGCATCCAGCAGGTACTCGCCCACGAGAGCGACCTGCTGGAGTACGAGGACATCTTCGAGGGCTCGCACGTCATCGAGGCCAAGGTGGCTTCCCTGGTTCAGGAGTCGCTCACCGAGATGGACCGGATCGACGAGATGGGCGGGGCGATGGCCGCCGTCGAGTCCGGCTATCTCAAGTCGCAGCTGGTCTCCTCGCACGCCGAGCGCCGGGCCCGGATCGAGGGCGGCGCCGAGAAGATCGTCGGCGTCAACATCTACGAGTCGACGGAGCCCAACCCGCTGACCGCCGACCTGGACGCGGCGATCCAGACGGTCGACCCGGCCGTCGAGGCCCGTGTCGTCACCGCGCTCCAGCAGTGGCGCGACACCCGCTACCAGCCGCCGTTCAACCACCCGCGCCCCTGCAAGGCGCTGGAGCGGCTGAAGGAGGCGGCCAAGGGCACCGACAACCTCATGGAGGCCACCCTGGAGTGCGCCCGCGCCGGGGTCACGACCGGCGAGTGGTCCGAGGCCCTGCGCGAGGTCTTCGGCGAGTTCCGCGCACCGACCGGCGTCTCCTCGGCGCCCGTGGCGGTCACCGCCGAGGAGGGCACCGCGATGGCACTGGTGCGCCACCGGGTCGAGGAGACCGCCCGCGACCTCGGTGTGGGCAAGCTCCGGTTCCTGGTGGGCAAGCCGGGTCTGGACGGTCACTCCAACGGCGCCGAGCAGATCGCCGTACGGGCCCGCGACGCCGGGTTCGAGGTGGTCTACCAGGGCATAAGGCTGACGCCCGAGCAGATCGTGGACGCCTCGATCGCCGAGGACGTGCACGCCGTCGGCCTGTCCATCCTGTCCGGCTCGCACGCCCAACTGGTGCCGGACGTGCTGGAACGGCTGCGCGAGGCAGGCGCGGGCGACATCCCGGTGATCGCCGGCGGGATCATCCCGAACGCCGACGCCGAACAGCTGCGAGCCGCCGGAGTGGCCGCGGTCTTCACCCCGAAGGACTTCGACATCACGGGAATCATCGGCCGTATCGTCGACGAGATCCGGAAAGCGAACAAGCTCGACCCCCTGGAGGTCCCCGCATGACCACGCCCGTCAACCGCCTTCGTCCGCGGCGATCCTGCCTGGCGGTGCCCGGCTCGAACCCGCGCTTCCTGGAGAAGGCCCAGGGCCTCCCCGCGGACCAGGTCTTCCTGGACCTGGAGGACGCCTGCGCCCCGCTGGCCAAGCCCGACGCGCGGCACACCATCGTGAAGTTCCTCAACGAGGGCGACTGGACCGGCAAGACGCGGGTCGTACGGGTGAACGACTGGACGACGCACTGGACGTACCGCGATGTCGTCACGGTCGTCGAGGGCGCGGGCCAGAACCTCGACTGCATCATGCTGCCGAAGGTCCAGGACGCGCAGCAGGTGGTGGCCCTCGACCTGCTGCTGACCCAGATCGAGAAGACGATGGGCTTCGAGGTCGGGAAGATCGGCATCGAGGCGCAGATCGAGAACGCGAAGGGCCTGGTGAACGTCGACGAGATCGCCGCCGCCTCGCCGCGCGTGGAGACCATCATCTTCGGCCCGGCCGACTTCATGGCGTCGATCAACATGAAGTCGCTCGTCGTCGGCGAGCAGCCGCCGGGGTACCCGGCGGACGCGTACCACTACATCCTGATGCGCATCCTGATGGCCGCGCGGACGCACGACCTCCAGGCGATCGACGGCCCCTACCTGCAGATCCGCAACCAGGAGGGCTACCGCGAGGTCGCCGGGCGCGCCGCCGCCCTCGGTTTCGACGGCAAGTGGGTGCTGCACCCGGACCAGGTCGCCGCGGCCAACGAGATCTTCTCGCCCTCGCAGGAGGACTTCGACCACGCCGAGCTGATTCTCGACGCGTACGAGTACTACACGTCCGAGGCGGGCGGCAAGAAGGGCTCCGCGATGCTCGGTGACGAGATGATCGACGAGGCCAGCCGCAAGATGGCACTGGTGATCTCCGGCAAGGGCCGGGCGGCCGGCATGCGGCGCACCAGCAAGTTCGAAGCTCCGGAGGCCTGAGCACCATGCAGTTCGGACGTACGTACGAAGAGTTCGAGGTCGGCGCGGTCTACAAGCACTGGCCCGGCAAGACGGTCACCGAGTACGACGACCACCTCTTCTGCCTCCTGACCATGAACCACCACCCCCTCCACATGGACTCGAACTATGCGGAGAGGACGACCGACTTCGGCCGGAACGTCGTCGTCGGCAACTACATCTACTCGCTGCTGCTCGGCATGTCGGTCCCCGACGTGTCCGGGAAGGCCATCGCGAACCTGGAGATCGAGTCGCTCAAGCACGTGGCGCCGACCTTCCACGGCGACACCCTGTACGGCGAGACGACCGTCCTCGACAAGACGCCCTCCCGGAGCAAGAACGACCGCGGGATCGTCCATGTCGAGACCAGGGGCTACAAGCAGGACGGCACGCTGGTCTGCGTGTTCCGCCGCAAGGTGATGGTCCCCACCGAGACGTACATCAAGGAGCGCGGCGGCGAGCAGCCCGGCCGCCCCGAGCCGACCGCACCCGCGGAGAAGAAGACGGAGAAGTAGCCATGGCGCGACTCGCCCAGACCGCCGGTCTGACCGACGTCCAGCAGGAGATCCTCTCCACGGTCCGCGACTTCGTGGACAAGGAGATCATCCCGGTCGCCACCGAGCTGGAGCACCGCGACGAGTACCCCCAGCAGATCGTCGACGGCCTGAAGGAACTGGGCCTGTTCGGCCTGATGATCCCCGAGGAGTACGGGGGGCTGGGCGAGTCGCTCCTCACGTACGCGCTCTGCGTGGAGGAGATCGCCCGCGGCTGGATGTCGGTGTCCGGCATCATCAACACGCACTTCATCGTGGCGTACATGATCAAGCAGCACGGCACCCAGGAGCAGAAGGACCACTTCCTGCCCCGGATGGCGCAGGGCGAGGTGCGTGGCGCGTTCTCGATGTCGGAGCCGGCGCTCGGCTCGGACGTGTCGGCGATCTCGTCCAAGGCGGTCCGGGACGGCGACGAGTACGTCCTGAACGGTCAGAAGATGTGGCTGACGAACGGCGGCTCGTCGACCCTGGTGGCCGTGCTCGTGCGCAGCGACGAGGGTCACCCCGAGGGCACGGCGCCGCACAAGTCGATGACGACCTTCCTGGTCGAGAAGGAGCCCGGCTTCGGCGAGGTCCGCCCCGGCCTCACGATCCCCGGGAAGATCGACAAGATGGGCTACAAGGGTGTCGACACCACCGAGCTCATCATGGACGGATTGCGCGTTCCGGCCAATCGGGTGCTCGGCGGCGCCACCGGCCGAGGGTTTTACCAAATGATGGACGGAGTGGAGGTCGGCCGCGTGAACGTGGCGGCCCGTGGCTGCGGCGTCGCTCAGCGTGCCTTCGAACTCGGTGTCTCGTATGCCCAGCAGCGTCACACTTTCGGCAAGCCGATCGCGCAGCATCAGGCCATCCAGTTCAAGCTGGCCGAGATGGCCACCAAGGTCGAGGCCGCCCATGCGATGATGGTGAACGCGGCACGCAAAAAGGACTCCGGGGAACGAAACGACCTCGAAGCGGGGATGGCGAAGTACCTCGCGTCCGAATACTGCAAAGAAGTCGTCGAGGACGCCTTCCGGATCCACGGCGGCTACGGCTTCTCCAAGGAGTACGAGATCGAGCGCCTCTACCGTGAGGCACCGATGCTGCTGATCGGTGAAGGTACCGCCGAAATCCAGAAAATGATCATCGGGCGCCGACTGCTCGAAGAGTATCGACTCCAGGGCTAGCCGGGGTTGGATGTCCTGGTTCGGGGTGTTTTCTTCGAGAAGAAGATCACACCCCGTCAACACTCTTCGGCCGCCGACTCGGCTTCCTGGCTTGCCCAGTTGTGGCCCACGACCGGTACGATCCCGGGAAAGCCGCCGTCCCCCGTTCCAGCGCGGCATCATCCGCTACGAAGGTCATCCATGCCCCACAGCCAAACCTCTGCACCTCGCGACAGCCTGGTCGGCGTACGCCTCGCGCGCGGAGCATCGCCGTGGCTCCTCCCGACCGTCGCCACCGCAGCCCTCAGCCTCGCCCGCTCGCGCCGCTCCGGCGTCGCGAAGGCCGTGGCCGTACCCGCCACCGCGCTCGCGGCGGGCATGCTGTGGTTCTTCCGCGACCCGGAGCGCGAGATCGCCCAGGGCCGCGTCATCTCGCCCGCCGACGGTGTGGTGCAGAGCATCATGCCGTGGAAGGACGGGCGTACCCGCGTCGCGATCTTCATGAGTCCGCTCAACGTCCATGTCAACCGCGCGCCGCTCTCCGGCACGGTGACCTCGGTCGAGCACATCCCGGGCGGGTTCGTTCCGGCGTTCAACAAGGAGAGCGAGAACAACGAGCGGGTCGTCTGGCACTTCGACACCGAGCTCGGCGACATCGAGATGATCCAGATCGCCGGCGCCGTCGCCCGCCGTATCGTTCCTTATGTACCCCGGGGCACGAAGGTCGAGCAGGGCGACCGGATCGGCCTGATCCGTTTCGGCTCGCGCGTCGACATCTACCTCCCCGAGGGTGTCGAGGTCGATGTGGAAGTCGGTCAGAAGACCGTGGCTGGGGTGACTCGAATTGACCGTGATTGATCCTGAGACTCAGGCCGGCTGGGTGCCGGAGGCCGACGAGGTGGACGACGAGGAGGAGATGCCCCTCTCCCTTCGCCTCTCGATAGCGGACACCCTCACCCTCGGCAACGCCACGTGCGGCTTCATGGCGGTGTACTTCACCACCACCGGCATCCTGATCCCGCACCTCACCGGCAGCCAGGAGTCGGGCATGGCGCGGCACAGCGCCGCCACGGCCGTCATCCTGATGCTCTGCGCCGCGGTCTTCGACCTGTTCGACGGCCTGGTGGCGAGAAAACTGCGCTCCTCCCCCATGGGCGCGGAACTCGACAACCTGTCGGACCTGATCAGCTTCGGCCTCGCTCCGGCCTACTTCGTGCTGGTCTACGGCATGGTCGCGGACGACGCGCACCAGAGAGTGGCCGCGGTCGGCGCGATCGTGGTGCTGCTGGCGGTCGTGCTGCGGCTGGCGCGCTTCTCCTGCGTGACGGTCAAGGACGGCACGTTCCAGGGCATGCCGTCGCCGTTCGGCGCGCTGACGGTGGTCTCGATCGTGCTGCTGGAGCTTCCCTTCGTCGCCACGCTCATGGCGATCATCGGGACCGCGTGGCTCATGGTGAGCCGGGTCGAGTATCCGAAGCCGCGGGGACGTCTCGCGGTGGCGATGCTCTCCTGGATCGTCCTGAGCATGGGCATGCTGGCGGCCTGGGCCTTCGACGCTCCGGGCGGGCAGCTGCTCCTCCAGACCGGGTGTGCGCTCCAGCTGGTCCTCGGTGCGGTGATTCCCCTCTTCGCCACGGCCCGCAGGGTGAACAACTTCCGCGACAACCGGCGTGAGGCGCGAGCGGCACAGCTGCCGTAGCCCCCGCTGTACGAGGCCGAAGGGCCCCGAACCATCCGGTTCGGGGCCCTTCGGCGTAGGCGGGCGCGGTCAGCCGCCCAGTGTGTAGCCCTCGGCCACGGCCGAGGCGGCGGCCTGCCGGACGACCTTCATCCCGCCCACGGCGCTCTTGTCCGGTTGCAGGATGACGCTCTCCTTGGAGGACGGGGCCTTCGGGTCGGTGAAGTCCTGGGTGATGCCGAAGCCCGGGTCGAAGGCGTTGATCGTCAGCAGCGCCTTGTCCACGCCCTCCCGGGTGAGGTCCTTGCCGGCACACGCCTTCTTGAGGGCCTCACCGAAGGCGAGAGCGGCGGTCCAGCCGGCCACCACGCCGTTGTCCAGCGAGTCCTTCGGATAGGCCGCCTTGTAGTCCTCGACGAGCTTCTTGGCCTGCGGGGTGTCCGCGCCGATGGGCAGCGAGGGCGAGGCGACGTAGTAGTTCCTCATCAGGGCGGGGCCCGCCTGGGTGGCGAGCAGCTGCGGCGCGAAGGCCGAGTTGTTCCCGATGATCGGCACGTCGAACCTGCCCGCCGCCGCGACCCCGACGAGCGAGGCGGCCTGGCGCGGGCCCGCGCTGATCACGATCGCCTTCACCCCGGCCTGCTTCAGCGCGGCGACCTGGCCGGTCATGTCGTTGTCGGTCGGTTTGATCTTCTGCTCGACGATGGTGAGCCCGGACTGCTTCGCCATGTACTTCGAACCGGCCAGGGCGTTCTCGCCGTAGTCGCCCTCGAAGTACACGTGGCCGACCTTGTCACCCTTCTTCAGTCCCTTCTCCTTCATCAGGAAGTCGAGGGCGTTGATCGTCTCGATGTCGTACGTGGACCCGATGACCCGGATGTACGGGCTGCCGAGCAGGTTGCCCGACCATGCCTGGGGCAGCACCAGGCCCTTGTCCCGGCCGTCCACGCGCTGCTTGACGGCGGCCACGAACGGCGAGCCGATGAACTGGGTGAACCCGAGGACCTTCGGCTCCAGCTCGGTGTAGCCGGAGACCGCCTTCTGCGGGTCGTAGCCGTGGTCGCGGACCGTGAGCGCCAACCGGTAGCCGCACACACCGCCGGCCGCGTTGGTCTGCTTCACATAGAGCTGCTGGGCCTGCGTGACACTCTTGCCGAGGGTCGCGTAGACGCCCGTCATGTCGGTGAGCACGCCGAGCGCGATGGTCTTCCCGGAGACGCCCTCACCGGTCTTGACGCCACCCGCCGCCTCCTTGTCGCTCCCCTTGTCGTCCTTGACCTTGGAACTGCACCCGGCCAGCACGAGCAGCACCGCGAGCGCGCCCGCGACCGCCTTCGCCGCGGGTGCCCCCGGCCTCCGTACCATGCTCATGGTCATCTTTCCTCCCCTGGGTTGGGCCTGCCGCGACGCCGGGCGGCCACACTGACCAGGCCGCCGGGCAGGAAGAGCACCGCCGCCACGACGGCGGCGCCGTACAGGTACCGGGCCGCCTCGCCCGGTGCGATGCCGCCGGTTCCCGGGTCCGAGACCAGGGGCAGGGCGTCGCTGTAGTGCGTCAGCAGCTGGGGCAGCAGGGAGACGAAGGCCGCCCCCACCACCGCCCCGGCGACCGAACCGAGGCCGCCGATGACGATCATGGCGAGATAGTCGAGCGAGAGCGTGATCCCGAAGTAGTCGGGCACCGTGCGCTGGAAGACCAGCGCGAGCAGCACCCCCGCCAGGCCGGCGTACATCGAGGACAGGACGAAGACCCCGGCGCGGAACCGGGCGACGGGGACTCCGATCACGCCGGCCGCGATCCGGTGGTCGCGGATCGCGTTCAGGGCCCGGCCGGGACGGCCGCGCAGCACCCCGCGGGCGAAGAGCGCCCCCGCGAGGAGCAGCAGGAGTCCCACGTACCAGAGCTTCTCGGCGGAGCCGAAGGGAACGTCGGCGATGACCGTCTCCCGGTCGTCGAAGGTGAGACCGAACAGGCTCAGCGGCGGTACGTCGCGGCCGTTGAAGCCCCCGGTGAGATCGCGCGCGTTGAACAGCACGTGCTGGCCGATGAAGATCAGCGCGAGGGTGGCGATGCCGAGGTAGGCCCCGCGCAGCCGGCCGGCGATCGGGCTGAAGAGGCCCCCGGCGACCCCGGCGACGGCGACCGCGAGCACGGCGGCGAGCCAGGTCGGCAGACCCAGACCGGTGAGCCCGTCGCTCCCGTCGGCGGCGAACACGCAGTAGCCGTACGCGCCGACCGCGAGGAAGAAGGCGTGGCCCATGGAGAGCTGTCCGGTCGCGCCGGTCAGCAGGTTGATGCCGATCGCGCCGATCGCCGCGGCCATCGCGAACAGGCCCGCCTGGAGCCAGAAGCGTTCGAGGTAGAAGGGCAGGCCGAGCAGCAGGACGGCGCATCCGGCCCGGACGTACACGCGGCCGTGCGGCAGCCACCGGACGCGGCGGCGCGTGGGCCGCGGCTCGCCGGCCGTCTCTTCGCGGGCGAGGACCTCAGACACGGGCGAGCTCCTTCGTGCCGAACAGCCCGGCGGGCCGGATGAGCAGGATCGCGACCATCACCACGTAGGGCGCGAGGTCCCCGAGACCGCGCCCGAGGAAGCTGAGGTCGCTCTGGTAGCCGGTGGCGAGGGACTCGGTGATGCCGACGAGCAGGCCGCCCACCAGCGCGCCCGTCGTCGAGTCGAGGCCGCCGAGGATCGCCGCGGGGAACGCCTTGAGCGCGGCGAGGGACGTGGCGCGTTCCAGGCCGGGCGTCGGGAAGACGGTGAGGAACAGCGCGGCGACGGCCGCCAGTGCCCCGGCGACCGCCCACGCCCCGAGCGACACCCGGCGCAGCCGCACGCCCATCAGGGCCGCGGTCTCGGGGCTCTCGGCGGCCGCGCGCATCGCCACGCCCCAGGACGTGTAGCGGAAGGCCAGCAGGAACACCGTGATGAGCAGGGCCGCGGCGGCGAACGCGGCGATCCTGGTGTGCGCGAGGGAGACCGGCCCGATGGTGAGCACGGCGTCTCCCCACGGGTCGCCGGGGCTCAGGACGTTCGTGCCGATACGGCGGGTCAGTTCCGTGGTGAGCAGGATGTCGACGCCGATGGTGACGATGGCGAGGACACTCTGGTCGGAGCCGCGGTAGCGGCGCATCACCAGGAACTCCACGGCGGCACCGACCAGGGCGGCGCCCGCGATGCCGACGAGCAGCGCGGGCCAGAAGCCGATGTCGTCGTGCAGGGACGCGGTGATGTAGCCGCCCGCGAGGAGCAGCGAGGCGTGGGCGAAGTTCACGACCTCGGTGGCCCGGAAGATCACGACGAAGCCGAGGGCGATCAGGGCGTAGACGGAGCCCAGCGAGACTCCGTTGAGGAGGAGCTCGGCGAACGTGCTCATCGGTCGGTCTCCTCTGCGTCGGGGCGTTCGCCCAGATAGGCGCGGACGACCGCGGGGTCGTTCTGTACGTCGGCGGGGGCGCCGTCGGCGATCCGGCGTCCGAAGTCGAGTACGGTCACCGCGTCCGCGAGCCGCATCACCACCCCCATGTCGTGTTCCACCAGCACGATCGAGATGCCGAGGCTGTCGCGGACACCCGCGACGACCTCGGCGGTACGGCGCCGCTCGTCGGCGGTCATGCCCGCGACGGGTTCGTCCAGCAGCAGGAGCCGTGGCTCCATGCACAGGGCGCGGGCGAGTTCGGCGAGCTTCTGCTGCCCGTACGGGAGCGAGCCGGCCGGCCGGCCGAGCTGCCGCTCCAGACCGACGAACGCGGCGATCTCACGGACGCGTTCACGGTGCCGGCGTTCCTCGCGGGCGGCGGCGGGCAGCCGCAGCCCCGCGGCGAGGAATCCGGTACGGGTCAGCCGGTGCCGGCCGAGCAGCAGGCTGTCCTCGACCGTGACGCGCGGCGGCAGGGCGAGGTTCTGGAAGATCCGGGCGACACCGAGGGCCGCGATGCGGTGCGGTGGCAGGCCGGTCAGTTCGTGTTCGCCGAAGCGGACGCTTCCCGACGCCGGCCGGTAGACACCGGACATGACGTTGAAACAGGTGGACTTCCCGGCGCCGTTGGGTCCGATGAGGGCGTGCACGGTGCCGGGGCGCACGGTGAGGCTCACCGCGTCCAGGGCGGTCAGGCCGGCGAACCGGACCGTCAACTCCTCGATGTGGAGCGGGGGGACGGCGGAGTCCGCGGCAAGTCCGGGCGCTTCGGGGGCGGTCGGCACGGTCTCGGGTCTGTCCACGAGGGCGCTCACCCCTTCCAGCGCGGCAGGGCCGGCAGCGCGCCGCGCGCTCGTGACGCGTCGGCCGCGGCGTCCTCGTCCACCACACCCAGGTAGCGGCGGCGCACCTCGTCGGAGGCGGCCAGCTCGGCGGCGGGGCCGGCGAGGGTCACCTCGCCGACCTCGAGGACGTAGGCGTGGGTGGCGAGCCGGAGGGCGAGGGCGGCGTTCTGCTCGACGAGGAGGACGGAGGTGCCCTGCGCGTTGATCTCCCGTACGGTGTCGGCGATCCGGGCGGCCATCAGCGGGGCGAGTCCGAGCGAGGGCTCGTCGAGGAGGAGCACCTTCGGGGCGCCCATGAGCGCCCGTCCGACCGCGAGCATCTGCTGCTCGCCGCCGGACAGCAGTCCGGCGCGCTGCTGGGCGCGCTCGGCCAGCACGGGGAACAGGTCGTGCACGCGGCGCAGCGCCCGGACCCGGTCGGCCCTGCCACCGGTGGCGCCGAGGGCTCCGGCCCGCAGATTGTCGGCGACCGTCATCCGCGCGAACACCCGCCTGCCCTCCGGTACTTGGGACACCCCGGCGGCGACCACCCGGTCCGGCGGCAGCCGGTCGAGTGGTCGGCCGCCCAGGCTGACGGACCCTCCGGTCACCGCCCCCGCGTGGAAGGAGAGGGTCCGGCACACGGCACGCAGCAGCGTCGACTTGCCCGCGCCGTTGCCGCCCAGGACCGTGACCACGGCACCTTCCGGAACGTCCAGCGACACCTGGCGCAGCGCGCGTACGGGTCCGTATCCGACCGACAGGTTCCGTACGAGCAGAGCGGAACCGCCCATGGCACCTCCCTTGTCCTTGCTCGGTGCTTGTCCTTGCTCGGTGCTTGTCCTTGCTCGGTGTGGCGCTCACCTCAGCACCGGCGGGGAGCGTCCGTCCACGGGGGGCGGGCGAATCGCGGCGGGTGCCCAGAGGTCGTGGCCGCCCGTTGTGCGCGCGCACAACGCTGCGTGTCAGGGGCCTGTGCGGGGCGGTACGGGGATGGCATCCTCCGGCCATGGGAGGGCGCAGACCGCGGACCGGTCATGACTGGAAGCTGCTCGCGGAGTCCTGCGGGGCTCTGCTGGAACGACTGCCCGAGCTCGTCGACCAGCACCTGCGACAGCTCGCCGAGTACTCGCCCGTCTACGCGCAGGTGCTGCCGCAGGACCAGCAGTGGCGGGAGGCGGAGACGGCCATGCGCATCGGGATCGAGACGATCTCGGCGCCACGGGCCTCGCCGCGCCGCGATCTGGAGCACGCCGAACAGGCGGGGCGCCGGCGGGCTCTGCAGGGACTGCCGCTGGAACTGCTCGTGCACGCCTACCGCGCCGCGGGCTATCTCGTGTGGGACGCGCTCATGGAGGGCCCGGTGGGCCGGGAGCCGGAGCGGCTGGCGGTGCTGATGCGTTCGGCGACGATGGTGTGGTCGGCCGTGGACGCCCAGACGGTCGCCGCGTCGGAGGCGTACCGGACCACCGAGCGCGAGCTGCGGCGGCGCACGGACGAGCAGTTGCAGGCACTGCTCGACGCCCTGCTGGAGGGGCAGGAGGCGCCCGGACTCGCGGCGCGGGCCGCGGCGGGGCTCGACCTGCCCGAACAGGCACCGTACGCGGTGGTGGTCCTGCGTCCGGAGCGGCGGGACTTACGGGAGGCGGTCCCCCGGCCGGTACAGGGCGGGGGTTTGCGCTTCATCTGGCGGATGCGGGCGGACTGCGAGGTCGGCGTGGTGGCGCTGGACGCCGACCGGGACCTGGACCGCGTGGTGCGACTGCTCCACGGCCGGTGCTCGGGGCCGGGCGGTATCAGTCCGGTGGTGGCGGGCCTCGGTGAACTGGGGCGCGCGCGGCGGCTGGCGGAGCTGGCGTTGCGCACCTGTACGCCGGACTCCACGGAGGTCGTACGTCTCGACCAGCGGATGCCGACCGCGCTGGTGGTCAGCCAGCCGGAGCTGGCGGGACGGCTGGTGGCGGACGTGTTCGGGGCGCTGCTGGAGCTGGAGCCGGCCGACCGGGCGGTGCTGCTGGAGACCCTCGACGTGTGGCTGCTGTGCGAGGGTTCCGCCGGGCGGGCCGCGGGTCGTCTGTACTGCCACCGCAACACGGTCTTCAACCGGCTGCGACGGCTGGAACAACTCACCTCGCGCTCACTGGCCCGGCCCCGGGACCTGATCGAGATGACGCTGGCCCTGGACGCGTACCGGTTGTCGGGGGGCGGGACCGCGGCGGTGTGAGGGGGCGTACGGCAGGGGGTAGGCGCGGCGGGCGGCGGCCGAGGTCGAACGGGCGGCCGAGCCACCTGGGCCGCCGTGTGTCGGCCGCGCGGGTGTGGGGCGGAGACCGCTTCCCGGGGCGCGAGGCGGGGACGGCTTCCCGGAGCGCGAGGCGGGGGCGGCTTCCCGGAGCGCAGGGCGCGAGGCGGGGACGGCTTCCCGGAGCGCGAGGCGCGAGACGGGGACAGCTTCCCGGGACGCGGGGCGCGAGACAGGGGCGGTTTCCCGGGGCGCGGGGACGGGCACCCTCCCCCGCCTCGCCGGCAGGGCTCCCGACCGCTCAGATGAGGAAGTCGCGTCCGATGTTCTCCGCGACGCGCTCCAGGATCGGACCCGCGTCCGCGATGCACTTAGCGATGTCGGGCTCGACGTCGGTGAGCGGGTACGCCCGCCGGATGCCGGCCCGCCCGAGCGCCTCCGGGGGAAGCGCGAGCCGTCCGCAGACCGCGACGACCTCCCTACCCGCCGCACGCGCGGCCGTCGCGACGCCCGCCGGGGCCTTCCCGTGCAGGGTCTGCTCGTCGAGCGAGCCCTCACCGGTGATGACGAGGTCGGCCCGGTCGAGAGCAGGCGCGAAACCGAGGACGTCGAGCATGACCTCGATGCCGGGACGGAAACGCGCGCCCACGACGAGCGCTCCGTACCCGATGCCGCCCGCCGCTCCAGCACCGGGCGCGGCCGCGTACTCGGCGGCCCGCGAACCGATCGCCTTCTCCAGGACGGCGGTGAAGTGGGTGAGCGCGGTGTCCAGGACCACCACGTCGTCGGGGCTCGCGCCCTTCTGGGGGCCGTACACGGCCGGGGCGCCCTTGGGGCCCGTCAGGGGGTTGTCCACGTCGCTGGCGAGGACGAGATCGACCGAGGAGAGCCGGGCGTCGAGGCCGGACAGGTCCGCGGTCACCACGTCGCCGAGCGCCGCACCACCGGGTGCCACCCGCTCGCCGTCAGCGTCGAGGAAGCGCGCGCCCAGCGCGGAGAGCATCCCGGCGCCACCGTCCGTCGTGGCGCTGCCGCCGACACCGAACACGATCGTGCGCGCCCCCGCGTCCAGTGCGGCCCGCAGCAGTTCCCCGGAGCCGTACGTCGACGCGGTGAGCGGCGCGAAGGTCCCGGCGGGCAGCCGCTGCAGCCCGCTGGCCTCCGCCATCTCGACGACCGCGGTGTCGCCCCGCAGTGCGAACGCGGCCGTGACCTCTTCCCCCAGGGGCCCGGCGACCCGTGCCTCCCGGCGCTCGAAACCGGCCGCGACCGCCGCGTCGACGGTGCCGTCACCGCCGTCGGCCACCGGCAGCGACTCGACCACGGCGGCCGGCGCCACCCGGCGCAGCCCGGCCGTCACCCGCTCCGCGACCTCGACGGCGGTCAGCGAGCCCTTGAACTTGTCCGCGGCGATCAGCACCCGCGGATCACGCCGGCCGCCCGCG
The DNA here is from genome assembly GCF_042887295.1 of Streptomyces sp. NPDC057950. Taxonomy (NCBI): domain Bacteria; kingdom Bacillati; phylum Actinomycetota; class Actinomycetes; order Kitasatosporales; family Streptomycetaceae; genus Streptomyces; species Streptomyces sp. NPDC057950. The sequence continues at coordinate 111,576 of NZ_JBHVPP010000009.1, read as the reverse complement.
CGTGTCGTCTTCTCGGCAGAGTCCGCCACCTTGCATTCCCCTTGCTTTCCGGCCTCGCACACGTCGAGGCAGTCGCGCCGCTGCGACCTTAACCGCAGGACGACCCCGCCGTCATGCCGCGACCGGCCCGCGGAACACCGCACGGCGGCGGCCGGAATCGGGTAGACCGGAACCATGACCCCTGTGGGCACTGAGCTCGCGGACCGCGTCCTCGGGGGCTGGCTGGGCCGGATCGCGGGCAACATGCTCGGCAAGCCGGTCGAGCAGGGCGACCACTGGACGCGGGACCGCATCGACCGCTATCTGCGACGGGCCGCCGCCCTGCCGCTCACCGACTACCTCCCCGGACCCGCCGACAGCGACGACGGCGCGGGCGACGAGTTCGCGCTGCGGCCCGAGTGGCGGCAGTGCGTACGCGGCCGTATCCACGGCAGTTGCCGGGACGACGACGTCGACTACGCGATCCTCGGCCTCGACCTGCTGGAGACACACGGCTTCGGCTTCAGCACCGAGCAGGTCGGCGACCTGTGGCTGCTGCGCCTGCCCTATCTGCAGACCTTCACCGCGGAACGGGCGGCGTACCGCAACCTCGCGGCCGGCATCAAGCCTCCCCTGACCGCCACCTACGACAACCCGTACCAGGAGTGGATCGGCGCCCTGATCCGCGCCGACATCTACGGGTGGACCTGTCCGGGGGTGCCGCGCCGCGCGGCCTCCCTGGCCCGCAGGGACGCCGTGCTGTCCCACACCGGCAACGGCGTGTACGGCGCCATGTGGGCGGCCGCGCTGGTCTCCGCCGCCTTCACCGCGCCCACCGTCCGGCAGGCGCTCGACACGGCACTGACCGTCATCCCCGCCGGCAGCCGACTCGCCCGCACCGTGCGCAGGGTGCTCACGCTCCACGAGACCCGGATGACCTGGGAGGACACGCTGAGCACGGTGTCGGAGGAGACCGCCGGGCTCGGCTGGATCCATACGATCCCGAACGCCGCCGTCCTCACGGCCGGACTCCTGTACGGCGACGGCGACTTCACCCGCACCATCACGCTGACCGTCCGCGGCGGCCTGGACACCGACTCGAACGGGGCGACGGCGGGCTCGGTCGCCGGGGTCCTGTGCGGGGCCGAGGCCGTTCCCGCACAGTGGAAGGACCCCTTGGAGGACACGGTACGCAGCGCGGTCTTCGGCTTCGACGGCGTACGGATCAGTGAACTGGCCGCGCGCACGGTCACGCTCGCGGAGGCCGGAACCGAAGCCGGAGCGGGAACCGAAGCCGGAACCGAAGCCGGAGCCTGAGCAGAGCCCGCGCGCCGTCCCCGGTCGACGTGCGGGCATCGGCACCGTCCCACGCGTGCCTCCCGCGCCTCCCCGTCCGCTGACGCGACGGTGGGAGAGGGCGGCCGGAGCGGTCAAGGCGTCCGGACCGGTCGGCGCGTTCGAACCGGTCGGCACGTTCGGACCGGTCGGCGCGTCCGGACCGGTCGGCGCGCTTCGGGGACCGCCGCGCGGGCTCGTTACGCTTCGTGGATGACCACCCCGGACTTCGCCACGTACATCGCGGGGCTTCCCCGCGTCCTCGCCGGTGCCGCCGTACTCTTCCGCGGCGCCGACGGACGGATCCTGCTCGTCGAGCCCAACTACCGTGAGGGCTGGGCCCTTCCGGGCGGCACCGTCGAGTCGGACGACGGGGAGACCCCGCGGCAGGGTGCCCGCCGCGAGACCGCGGAGGAGATCGGTCTCGACATCGCCCCGGGCCGACTGCTCGCGGTCGACTGGGTGCACGGGGCCGGGCGACCCCCATTGGTCGCCTATCTGTACGACGGTGGAGTCCTCGACGAGCGGCAGCTCGAGGGGATCCGGCTGCAGGAGGAGGAGTTGCTGTCGTGGCGGCTGGTGGCGCGGGAGGAACTCGCCGATCACCTGCCGGGCTCACTCGGCCGCCGGGTGCTGGTCGCGCTCGACGTCCTGTCCGAGGGCTCGGGAACGGCGGAGCTCGAGAACGGCCACCGGGTGGGCTAGGGCGCGCCAGGCGTCGCGAGGCGGGCGGGACTTCCACGACGCGCCTCAGGCGGACGCCCGGGACGGCGACGACGCCCGTACCCGCTGGTCGCGGGTACGGGCGTCGTCTCGTCGGTCACCCTGGGGGCGACGTCACACGGCGCTGCGCCTGATCCGGCGCAGGAGCACCAGGCCCGCGATCACGAGCACGCCACCGCCCGCGGCCGGCCACAGGTTCGTGCCGGTCTCGGCCAGGTCGCCGCTCGCGACCGTCTGCGGTTCGGTCTGTGCCTGGGCCTGCGACGACACCTGCGCGGTCGGGGCGTCCGCGCCCGCGGCCGGCGTCTGCCCGGTGTCGGCCGCGCCGTCCTGGGTCCCAGCGGGTGCGTCGTTGCCCGCGGCCGGGGTCGTCGTGTCCGCCTTGGGTACGACGCCGCCCTGGTCACCGCCCTCCGGTTCGGCACCGCGCGTGGTGGCCGGGGGCTTCGGCCGCTGCGTCGCGGCGGGAGTACCCGGGTCGGCCCCGGCGTCTCCGCCGGAGGTGGGGTCGGCACTCGGGGTCGGAGCTTCCTTGGTCGGCTCGTCGGAACCACCGCCGGCGTTGCCGCCGTTGCCTGCGTTCCCGCCGTTGCCACCGGCGCCACCGTTGGCGTTGCCGTTGTCACCACCGTTACCGCCGTTACCGCCGGCACCACCGTTGGCGTTGCCGTTGTCACCACCGTTACCGCCGGCACCACCATTGGCGTTGCCGTTGTCACCACCGCCGTTGCCGTTACCGGCACCGTCGACGCACTGCTTGCCGGAGTTGATGCAGTCCACCATCTCCCGCATCAGCTTCGCGTCGAAGACGTTGATGAAGTCGTCGTGGTCGGTGATGGCCTTGTGCAGCTGCTCGGGGAACCCGTCCACGGCGTACGGGTTCTTCACCTGGCCGTTCTCGACGGTCGGCTGCGGAACGTCGTAGACCAGCCGCATCGTCAGCTGCGGAATCGCCTTGAAACCGCCCGCGCAGTTGCCGTTCGCGTCGGCGAAGGCCACGTGCGTGCGGTGGTTGGCGCTGTCGATGTTCTGCCCGTCCCAGCAGCTCTGGAAGGCGAACTTCCGTATCACGCTGCTGCCTTGGGGGCAGATCGGGTACTTGTCCGTCAACTGCACCTTGTCCTCGAACCCGGTGCAGCTCCAGTGCGCGTTGGCGTTCGCGGGTCCGTTGACGAACGCCTTCGCGTCGCCGGTGATGATGCGCAGGAAGGTCGGCATCTCGACGACCTTGCCCTGCGGAGAGCCCACGAACTCGATCTGCGCCTGCTTGGCCTGAAGGACCTTGCCGATGTTGCCTTCCAGACCACCACCGTTGCGGTCGGCGTCGAACTCCTGCGTACCGTCCTGTACGCGGAGCACCGGCCAGTAGTAGGTGGACTTGTCACCCTGGTTCTTGCACGTGGTCTCGCCGGCCGCGAGGTCGTCGTTGCTGGCGAACGCGTCGTTCGACTGGTTGCCGACGTAGTCGTGCAGGTGGTGGGCGCCGTTGGCGACACCGGGGGCGACGATCACGTTGTCGGTGTTGAACTTCTTGTTGGCGTTCACCCCGCACGTGCTCGTGAACGTACCCGTCGAGGCGCCGCCGCCGTTGCCCGGCTTCTGCTGCACGTTCGGCTGAACCGTCGTGATGTCCACGAAGTCCGCGGCGACGGGCCCGCTGACGGGCGCCGCGCCGCCGCCCTGCTGGCCGTTGTTCTGCTGGCCGTTGTCGTTCTGCTGCTGACCGCCGCCGTTGTCGCCCTGCTGGCCGCCGCCGTTCTGGTCACCCGTGTCGCCCTGGACCGGGGTGGCGGGGACCGCGGTGCAGGTGGCGGCACCGTCGAGCATGCCCGGGGCCTCGGCGCCCGCGTTCTTGAAACCGATCTTGATGCGGTCGATGACCGCGCCCCGCTTCTCCTTCAGCGGGCCGAGGACCGCGTTCTGCACGAAGCTCGGGTCCTGCTTCTGGGCCTGCTCCGCCGAGGCGAGGCGTGCGTACGCCTCGGAGATCTGCTGGTCGAGGAGGGCGAGTTGCTTGTCGACCTCCGCCTTCGCAGCCTCCGGCACCTCCGTGAGCTTGCTGCCCACGTCCGGACAGTCGATCGTGGCGGCCCCCGCCGCCTTGGTCTCGTTCTGCTGCCCGGACGCACCGCCCCAGTTCTCGGTGGCTGACGCGTAGACGTTCACCGCCACCAGCCCTCCTCCGCCCAATATCAGCGCGGCTGCGGCAAATGTCGCACGCCGTGCCCCTGTGGGGCGTCTGCGCGTGTTCCGTCTCACGTGTGTACTCCTACGCCTCGTAACAGGCCCGGCATGGAAATCCCCCATGCCATACGTAGAGGGGCCCGGGTGCGTTCAAGTGCCTCAGGAATTCACAGCGGCCTCATACGCGTCGACCGACGGATCACGGCCTCGGGGCCCCGCGACCCTCGCTCCGGCGCACCCTAGCGGCTCCGGCCGCGGTGGGGCGAAGTCCCAGGTCGACGAAGGCGGAGGACGACGACGCCGGCTCCGGACGGACAGCTCTCCGGTCCGACCCGGAGGACCGTTCGGAGCTCACACGCCCACGCGCAAGGTGCCCCGACCGCAAGGTGGTTGGGCCTCACCCGAGGTCCGGCGTGGTCAGGCGATCGGCACGACGCACGTCCTCAGGACAGCGGCCGTCACCCGTTCTCGCGGGTCGTCTCATGCGGTTGGTCCGACTGCTGTCATGCGGAGGCCACCACCTCGCCGGCCGTGATCCGGGGCGGGTTGGGGAGCAGTGACGCAAGGGTGTCGCGCACGAAGTCCGCAGCCCTCGCGTTCGATTCGTCGGCACCGGCCTGGTTCCTGAAGACGCTGGTCGAGACCATGACCCCGTCCCCGGCATCGATCCAGTAGTAGGCCACGAAGCCGGGGACCTGGCGCATGAGCGGCACGAACCCCTCGTTCACGAGGCGTGCGACCTCGGTCGCATCGGTCACCCCTTCGTACCGCCGGACCGCTGCGTACATCGCCAAGCTCCTCACGGCGTTCTGGGTTCGTCCCCTGCTGAGGCGTCGTACCCCCGCGACCGCTGCCCGTCTCATGAGGCGTCCGGCAATCACCTGAAGGGCCGCCTCGGGTGATCCGAACGGCGGCCGCCGGCCCGCCGAGACGAGGCGGCTAGAGCGGAAACAGCCATTCCATCGCCGCAAGACTCTTGTCGACGTACTTGTCCTGTTCCGTCTCGATGCCGTACGCCAGGTCCTCGAGGACACCGCACCTGGCATAGAACACGGCGCGCTCGCTGAGAGCCGCGAGGTCTTCGGCGTCGGTTCGACAGGCGCTGAGGGCGGCGCGGGTCGCGGCGGGGCCGAGATCGCGGTAGAGCAGCCCGAAGTCGTGGGCCGGGTCGACGACGGCCGCGTCGCTCCAGTCGATGATGCCGGTCACCGTCCATGTGGCCGGGTCGACGAGAACGTGTTCGATCCCCAGATCGTTGTGGGAGAAGGCCGGGGCGCATCCTTCGCGCGGGGGCGCGGCGGCCAGGAAGGTCTCGACGGGGCGGCGGTGCGCCGCCGGTACCTGCCCGGCCACCGTCACATAGGTCTCCGTGGCCCCGTGCCGCCACTCGGCCAGCGGCTGGTGGTCCGCGTCCACCAGATCGCCCAGCCGATCGACCGGAACAGCGTGCAGCGCACTGAGCAGCTCGCCGAGCGTGGCGGCGATCGACGTGCCGTGGGCCGACCGCTGGTGCGGTGGCATGTCCAACAGTGGCGCGCCGGGGAGCTTGCGGTACGCCAGACACCCCTGCTCCGCGACCATGAACGCCGGTTCGGGGACGGGCAGCGGCGAGATGTCTGCGACGGCGGCGAGCACGCGGGCCTCGTGGCCCACCAGGGCGCTCCGCCGTGCCAGGTCGGGCTCCTTGCTGAAGCGCACGATCAGCTCACCGTTGACCTCGTACACCACGTTGTCGAGGCCCTCGCCAAGCACCACGACGGACTCGATCCGACAGTCGGGCATGTGCGCACCCACGACGCCGCGGACGTCCGCGACGCGGTCACGGCTGCGACTGGTCATTCCCCGACGCTATCAATCTGGTTGCCCGAAAAGGGGCTTGCGAGCCCGGACGTTTCGCAATGATGCCTGTATGACGTTGTGGCAGGTATTGCGCTGGGTGGGGGCTGCCGTCGGTCTGAGCGCTCTGATCGTGTTCTTCGTTCTGGTAGGGCTGGATCGGGCTGATCAGTTGAGCAGCGTGCTGAGCTTGTTCTTCACGGTGGCCGGGTTCGTGCTGGCGGTGCTGAGTCACTCGCGGCAAGGGTCGGCGAGTGAGCCACTGCCGGTGGCGCGTGGTGGGTCCATCGCGGCGGGTGGGAGTGTGCGTGGTTCGACAGCCTTCGACACCGGTTCGGGTGCCGCGCCGTCCGGTTGGCCCGGGCAGCCGGGAGCCGTGGGGCCGTCGGCTGACAGCGGGTCGATCGCGGCCGGCGGCGATGTCGATGATTCCGAGGCACGGCGGGGTTCCTGATGGGGCGCCGCAAGCCCCGTCGCGCACAGCAGGACCGTGGGACATGGGACCTGTCCGCCGACCAGGGCTCGATCGTGGCGGGCCGTGACGTCAAGAACGCCACGTCTTTCCACACCCACAACACGGTATTGCGCGCCGGAGTGTTGAAAAGCGCGTCCACGATCAAGGCGCCGACGGGCCTGATCAACATACCGAAGCTGCGTGGTTTCGTCGGGCGTGATCGCCAACTGGAGGCGCTGGACGCCGCGTTCGCCCCCTCGGACCAAGTCGTCGTGCACGCTCTCCACGGGCTGGGCGGGGTCGGCAAGTCCACGCTCGCAGCACACTGGGCGAGGACACGGTCACGGAGCTCCCCGAGATGGTGGATCACGGCCGATTCACCGGCCTCCCTGGAATCCGGGCTCGCCGACCTCGCGGGCGCCCTTCAACCTGCTTTCAGGAGCGCGGGGACGGGAGCCGACGAGCTGCGGGAGTGGGCCCTGGCGTGGCTGGCCGCCCATCGGAACTGGCTGATCGTGCTCGACAACGTCGACCATCCCCAGGATGTCCTGCCGGTCATCGAACGGGCCGGTCGGGGCGGACGTTTTCTTGTCACCAGCCGTCGTGCCACCGGCTGGCATCAACTGTCCTCCACCGTGCCCTTGGGCGTCATGGAGGAAGCGGAAGCCGTCGAGTTGTTCACCCGGGTCCTGACTCACGGGCATGAGTGGGACGGCGACGGCGCCGCCGAGGTCTGCGCGAAGGTGGGCCATCTGCCCCTGGCGGTCGAACAAGCAGCCTCGTACTGCGCCGAAACCGGGGTTTTCCCGCGCGCCTACCTGGACCTTCTGGCCAACACGCCGGCTGAGATGTTCGCCACGACCACGGAAGGCGGGGACGCGGACCGCACGATCGCCCGCATTTGGAGCATCACCCTCGACCACCTCAAGGGCACGCCGCTGGCGGGTGAGGTTCTGCGGGTGCTGGCCTGGTACGGCCCTGACAACATCCCCCGCAACCTCCTCGACGACCTCGCCTACCCGACCCACCTACGCAGGGGGGTCCGACGACTACGGGATCAACGCCCCGCTGCTGCCCATGGGCTGGGCGCCAGGCTGCTGAGGTTCGCCCATTCCCACCTGGAGATGGTTGCCGATCCCCTCACGCTGAACACGGCCATCGGCAAACTGGCCGCGTACAGCATGATCAGCCAGGAGGGCGGCACGATCAGCGTGCACCGGCTTGTGCAAACCCTCGCCCGAACATCCGATCGAAAGGACCCGCACCGCCGCGCCGAAGACATCGCAAGCGCACAGCGGACCGCGGCAAATGCCCTGAACCGCTGCCTCCCCGCGGACGCGGACGATCCCGCCACTTGGCCGACATGGCGCACGCTATTGCCTCACGTCATCGCTCACACCGATCACACTCCACAGGCGTCGGGATCTGAAACGGCCACGACCGGAGAGCTCTTGAGACAGGCCTCAAGGTTCCTCTACCGTCAGGGAGCCGTGGCCCGCGGTGTTGCTGCCGGGAGCCGCGCGGCTCGAGTCCACGAACGCCTGCTGGGAAAGAGGCACCCCAGCACCCTGGCCAGCTACAGCAATCTCGCGACCGCCTACCAGGAAGCCGGGGACCTTCAGCGGGCCATCCCTCTGTTCGAGTCCAACCTCGCCGCTGTCGAGCGGCTCCTGGGCGCGGAGCACCGCGACACCCTGGCCAGCCGCAGCAACCTCGCGCTCGCCTACCGGGACGCGGGGGACCTTCAGCGGGCCATCCCTCTGCTGGAGTCCAACCTCGCCGATACCGAGCGCATCCTGGGTGCCGAGCACCGGGACACCTTGGTCAGCCGCAACAACCTCGCGCTCGCCCTCCACGATGACGGGGACCTCCGGCGGGCGGTTCCCCTGCTGGAGTCCAACCTCACCGATGCCGAGCGCATCCTGGGTGCCGGGCATCCCGACACCCTGGCCAGCCGCAACATTCTGGCGCTCGCCTACCGGGACGCGGGGGACCTTCGGCGGGCGGTTCCCCTGCTGGAGTCCAACCTCGCGGATTCAGAACGGATCCTGGGTGCCGAGCATCCCGACACGCTGGCCCGCCGCCACCACCTCGCCCGCGCCCGCCACGCCGCCGGAGGACTTCACGGGCCGCTTGGAGGAGATCGTCGACGCATACAGCGGCGTGACGGAGCAGATCCCTCCTGAGGTGACGTGCCGGCAGGAGTCGACGGTTCAGGTCTGTGAGCGCGGCTTGTTGATCCATGTCAAGCCGCGCTCACAGACCTCTCGGTCGGGGTGGGCGAGCTGGAACGAGCCCCGGACCGCCACAGTCCGGATATTGCGGCCGGACGCACCGAGGCGCTCCCTCAACTTGCTTTGACCTGCGGGGACGACGGGATCCGGTTGCCTTCGGCAGGCGGATATGCGGGACGGCCGTTGCTGGATAAAGTCGTCTCGTCACACCTGGTTGTGGGGACAACCAGAGCGCATCGGGGAGGGTCTGCAGCACATGAGTCGTCGCTCAACCGGCTTCGTCGGCGTCTGGGCAGAGATGCAACGGCAGCAACAGCGCCAGATGGAAGCGGAAACCAGACGGCGCAGACAGGAAGCTCAGCAGGCACGCGCCTACCAGCGGCGGGCCGCCCAGGACCACCGCGAGTACAGGCAGGCGGAAGCGCTACGCCGCACGGAGGAGCTGGACGCTCAAGTTGCTTCGCTGCAGGGCCTTCTCTCCTCGGGTTGTCAGGCTCCGGCCTTCAGGGTCTCCTCTCTCCTGAGGCGTGAAGAGGTCCAGCCCTTCGCTCCGGGACCGTTGGCACAGCCGGTGGCAATGCCTGACTCCAGCCACTACCAAACGCAGAGCGGGTGGACGTCCAACCGCCGCGCCCAGGCACAGGCTGAAGCACGGGCTCGCTTCGAGCGGGATTGGCACGCGGCCCAGGCGGCGGAGGCCCGGCGACGACAACAGCTGGCGTCCTACCAGCGGGAGCACCAGCAGTGGGCCGATGCACAACTGGCCGAGGTCAGGCGGCACAACGCCGGTATCGTCCAGGTGACCGACGGAGTGAGACGTCATGATCCTGACTCGGTCATGGAGTATTTCTCTGCCGCTCTCTACGCCTCGGAGGCATGGCCGGAGGGATTTCCACGTCAGGTGACGGCAGCCTATGACGCTGCGGCCCGACAACTGGTGCTGGACTGGGAGTTGCCCTCCTACGGCATCGTCCCTGACGTCAAGTCCGTCCGATACGTGTCCGGGACCGACCAGGACAAGGAGACCGCGCGCCCAGTGGGCCGGCGTCGCGCCCTGTACCGGGAGGTGCTCGCGCAGTGCATGCTTCTCGTTCTGCACGAGCTCTTCGCCGCGGACGAGTTGGGCGCGCTCGAGTCGGTGACGTTGAACGGGTTCGTGGATGGCCATGACCCTACGACGGGCCGGCCTGGCCAGATCCACCTGGCGACCGTGATGGCCCCGGTCTCGACGTTCCGTGGCCTGCACCTGGCGCAGGTGGACGCGACGAGTTGTCTGGCCGACGCACTCCACGGACAGCTCTCGGCCCGCCCCGACCAACTCTCGCCGGTACGGCCGAGTCGTCGGCCTCGGGATGTCGGGAACCGTGTTGTCGCGCACGGCAGCGATGAGGAGCCTGACCTGTACGACATGGATCCGATCGCCTTCGAGAATCTCGTCGCCGATCTCTTCCGGGCCATGGGGATGCAGGCGGTCACCACCCAGCGCTCCAACGATGGCGGTGTGGACGTCGACGCGCTGGATCCGACACCGATCCGAGGCGGAAAGATCGTCGTTCAGGTGAAGCGCTACCGCAACACGGTGCCGCCCACTGCCGTACGGGACTTGTACGGAACGGTGCAGGACGCCGGCGCCAACAAGGGTGTCCTCGTGACGACGTCGGGGTTCGGCCCCGGCTCGCACACCTTCGCCAACGGCAAGCCGCTGGAGCTGGTCTCCGGCCCTGAGCTTGTTGATCTGCTGCATCGTCATGGGCTGCGCGGGCGCCTGGGTGAGGGCGGCCGGCAAACCGCGACGGCGCCGACGCCGACGACCCCTGACACGCAATTGCCCCACGACTACAACGTCCTGGGCATGTCGTGGACCGGTGGCGTGGCATTGGATGTGTGCGCTCTGGTCTGCCGTGGCGACCGAGTCCTCAGTGACGATCACTTCGTTTTCTTCAACAACCCACAGACAGCCGATGGTTCCGTGAGGGCTCTGGCCCCCACGGCACCTGACAAGGCCGCGATCTGCGTCTCGTTCGACGGCTTGCCGGACGAGGCTGACCGGTTCGTCCTTGTGGCCGCGATCGACCCGGAGGTCAACCCGGACGCCGACCTCTCCGAATTCACGGACGCCCGCATCCGTCTGCTCGACCCGCGGCTGACCGAGCTGGGGCAACTCGAGGTTTCCGACGGCCGGTCCCGCGAAACCGCCTTGGTGCTCGGCTCGTTCCGTCGAAGGCCGACCGGGGACTGGGACTTCGTCCTGGGTGGCAAGGGCTACACCGGTGGCCTGGAGGAACTCGTGCGGGATTTCGGCATCGAGGTGGACTAGAGAAGCAGTGGTCGGGGGCTCCGTGTGGATCCCGCGGATCCCGCGGATCCCGCGTTGCGGTTCTTCCATGGCGCGCGGGGTGGGCAGGGCGACTCCCGTCGGCCGTCGATTTCGAGCGCGTCGGAGCCGGTGCGCCCGGTTTCCTCAGGGCGGTCGGCGAGCCGTTGTACGGACGCCGGTCGAGCAGCACAGCGCGTGCGCAGGTCGTGCCCTGATATCCGGTCGCTCCGGACCGACAGGGGCCCTACTCTCGGGCCATGAACAGGCCACTCGTCGCCATCCTCAGTGGGGCAGGGATCTCCACCGATTCCGGGATCTCCGATTATCGCGGGCCCAACGGCCTGTGGCGGAAGGATCCCGAGGCCGAGAAGCTCGTGACGTACGAGTACTACATGGGTGATCCCGAGATCAGGCGCCGGGCGTGGCAGCTGCGGCGGACGAACCAGGCGCTGCGGGCCGAGCCGAACGCCGCCCACCTGGCCGTGGCCGAGTTGGAGCGGTCCGGGGTGCCCGTGCGCGTGATCACCCAGAACGTCGACGGCCTGCACCAGCTCGCCGGAATGCCCGCCCGCAAGGTCCTCGAACTCCACGGCACCGCACGGACCGTCGTGTGCACCGCATGCCACGAAAAGACACCCATGCAGGACGCCCTCGCCCGCGTCGAAGCCGGTGAGGAGGACCCGCCGTGCCTGAAGTGCGGCGGCATCCTGAAATCGGCGACCGTGCTCTTCGGCGAACGCCTCGACCCCGTCGTCCTCGGTGAGGCCGCCGCCATCACCAAGGCCGCCCAGGTCTTCATCGCCGTCGGCAGCAGCCTCCAGGTCCAACCCGCCGCCGGCCTCGCGGGCGTCGCCGCCGACCACGGAGCCCGGCTCGTCATCGTCAACGCCGAACCCACCCCCTACGACGAGATCGCCGACGAGGTCGTACGGGAACCCATCGGCACCGCCCTGCCCGCACTTCTCCGCGGGCTGACCGATGAGACCGACTACTGAGGCACGCCGGGAACGCCGCCAAGGGCATCGGGCTGCTCAGCAGGCGGGGTCACCCGGCTCGATCTCCTTGGCCTGCTCAGCCGGCAGGCCGGCGCCTTGACCTAGGCGGCCTGTGAATCGATCGGCCGAAGTGGATCACTGGTACCCCGCGGCCCGCCCCGCCCGTCACCGCACCGGCCCCCGCGATGACCGGTGCGAGAGGCCACTTGGACAGGGAAAACGCAACTTCGACATGGCCCGCGGAGGCAGCTACCTTCATCTGGTCTTCGGCGATCGCCCACGGTCGCACGGGGGTTCCTTCCGGCTTGGCCACCCGCGACGGGATGAGTCGGTCATGCCCCACGAACCCCCGCCCCCGTGCGTGAGCCACCGAATCGGAGCCACGCCAGGCGGCCCCAACCAGGGAGAGACGCATGCCCCATCTTGCTCTGTACACATTCGGCGTCCTGAAGTCACCTCTCGTCGATCCCGGACCTCTCACGCGCGAGTTCTACGACAGTGGTGAGGCCGTCTACCGGAAGATCGGTCAGCACCCCGGGTTCCTCGCGCGTGCTGAAGCGGCGGACGGTGACCGGGGCATGCTCTTCGAGGCGGACTGGGGCGCATGGGGGGAGTTCGCCGTACCGACCTGGTACGACAAGGGGCGTACGGTGGAGACCACCGCGCTGGCCGCGACCCTCTCGCTCTGGACCGACCTGCGCCCCGCGTTCGACGCCGTCCACACCGGTCCGCACCGTGAGGCGCTGAACAGGCGTTACGACTGGTTCGAGAGGACAGGGCACCCGAGTTACGTGTGCTGGTGGGTCTCCGACGGCGTGATACCCACCTGGCGGGACGGGGTTTCCGGGCTGGAGCACCTCCACGACCACGGCTCCGTGCCGCACGCCTTCACCTTCCACCACTCGTTCGCCTCGGAGGGAACTCCGACCAGGATCGAAGGCGTCGGGCCGAAGAGCGACCGGGCTCGCTGACGAGGAAGCCTGCCGCCGGTGCTGTGGCAGTGCTGTCAGCGCGGCGGGCGGCTGATCATGGCGGGGAGCTTCGCCTCGCCCCGGTCTCACGCGTCCGTCCGGCCCGCGTCGTCCTTCCCCTCCGAGACCTGCGCCACCTCGCAGGCCGACTCCCCGGACCGCCGAGGAGACGGTGTGCCCGTGGCTTCGGCGCTTGCACGCCGGAACGGGTCAGAACAGGGCTGAGCCCCGCTCGAAGTCCAGCAGGCGCCGCTTGCGGTCCAGGCCGCCGCCGTAGCCCGTGAGGCTTCCGTCGGCGCCGACCACACGGTGACAGGGCACGATGATGCCGACCGGGTTCCTGCCGTTGGCGAGGCCCACCGCGCGGGATGCCTTGGGGTTGCCGAGGGCGTCGGCGAGTTCCCCGTACGAGCGGATCTCGCCGTACGGGATCCTGGCCAGTTGGTCCCAGACGCTGCGCTGGAAGGGCGTGCCGGCGAGGCGCATCGGCAGGTCGAACTCCTTCAGGTCACCCGCGAAATAGGCCGCCAGCTGACGCTTCGGCTCGGGCAGGAGCGTGTCGTCGCGCTCGCCGAAGTCCTCCTCGGGCGGGCGGTGGCGCTGGCCGACCATGTAGAGGCCGCACAGGAGGCCGTCGTCGGCGACGAGGGTGAGAGGACCGTAGGGGCTGTCGGTGATCGTGTGTCGTTTCACTGGATGTCCTTGGTGCGGGCCCGTGACGGGCTCATACGGGAAGGAAGTTGATCGGGTGGCTGTCCGTCGCCCACAGGTACTGGACCGCGTACGCCCGCCACGGGCGCCATGCCGCCGCGCGGGCTGTGAGGGCGGCGGGAGTGGAGGGCAGCCCCAACTCCTGGGCGGCACGCCGGACTCCGAGATCGGTGGGCAGGAACGCGTCGGGGTCGCCGAGGGCACGCATCGCGATGACGTCGACCGTCCAGGGGCCGAATCCGGGGAGGGCGAGGAGCCGGGCCCGCGCCTGCGCCCAGTCGCTCTCCACCCCCAAGTGCAGCGTGCCGTCCGCCAGTTGACGCACCAGCGTGATGAACGTGGTGCGGCGGGTGCGCGGCATGGCGAGGGAGTCCGGATCGAGCGCGGCCAGCGCGCCGGGTGAAGGGAAGAGATGGGTGAGGCCGCCCTCGGCATCCTCGACCGGCTCGCCGTGCGCGAGAACCAGGCGGGCGGCGTGGGTACGCGCGGCGGCCGTGGAGACCTGCTGGCCGAGTACGGCCCGTACCGCGAACTCGGCCTCGTCCACCGTGCGCGGCACCCTGCGTCCCGGCGCCTTGTCGACGAGCGGGGCGAGCAGCGGGTCGGTGCGCAACTGTTCGTCCACGGCGACCGGGTCGGCGTCCAGGTCGAGCATGCGGCGGCAGCGGCTGATGGCGACGGTCAGGTCGCGCAGGTCGCTGAGGGTGAGACGGCAGCCGATGTGGTCGGCGTGCGGGGTGAGCGCGACGATGCCGTGGCCGTAGGGCAGTCGCAGGGTGCGCCGGTAGGCGCCGTCGCGCCACTCCTCGACCCCGGGCACGGCGGTCGCCGCGAGGTGGCCGAAGAGGTTGTCGGGGTTGAGAGGAGCACGGAAGGGCAGGCGCAGGCACAGTACGGCGGGTGCGGTCGTCCCCGCCCCGGTTCCCCCGCCCGTCCCGGCCCCGGCCACCCCGCCCGTCGTCGCTCCCCGGTTCTCCCTCGCGACGGCCGCCGCCCGTTTCCTCGGGAGGCGTTCGCGCAGTTCGCTCGGTGAGAGGGCGAAGACCTCGCGCACGGTGTCGTTGAAGGTACGGATCGAGGAGAACCCGGCCGCGAAGGCGATCTCCGTCATCGGGAGCGGGGTGGTCTCGATGAGCAGCCGCGCGGTCTGGGCGCGCTGGGCCCTGGCGAGCGCGAGCGGCCCCGCGCCCAGCTCGGCCAGCAGCTGCCGCTCTATCTGGCGGGTGCTGTACCCGAGCCGGCCGGCCAGGCCGGGGACACCCTCGCGGTCCACGACCCCGTCGCCGATCAGACGCATCGCGCGGGCCACCAGGTCGGCGCGCTGGTTCCACTCGGGCGAGCCGGGGCTGGTGTCCGGGCGGCAGCGCTTGCAGGCCCGGAAACCGGCCTGCTGGCAGGCCGCCGCGCTCGGGTGGAACGTCATGTTCTCCGGCTTCGGCGGCACGACCGGACAGCTGGGCCGACAGTAGATCCGGGTGGTCAGGACCGCTGTGAAGAACCAGCCGTCGAAGCGCGCGTCCTTCGACCGGACGGCGCGTACGCAGCGCTCGGTGTCGGTGTGCATCCCGTTCCGCATGTCTCAAGGATCGGGCACGGGCGAGGGCGGGGCTGGCGAGAATCCGACATCAACCTCGCGGGGCCTCGGGCGGGCCGTCTCCCCCATCGCCGCCCGGACCACCGTACGCACCCACGCCGCTCTCCGCGGCACGCCCCCGCCGCGACCTCCGCCGGTCCCGGCCGCGGCCGGGACCGTCAGCGGGGTTCCTCGCCCTGGGCGACCTCCACCTCGTGGTGGAAGGCGAGGACGCCGGTGGCCGCCGTGCCGGCCGAGGCGGTCGCGCAGGCGGCCAGCAGGAGGGCGATCCAGGGGGCGGCACGGCGGGGCGGCCGGGGAGCCGCGAGGAGGGCCGCCACCCGCTGGGGTACGGGTCCGGTGGTGGCCGCGGGCGCGAAGTCGGGGCGGCCGGAGCGGGCCGAGGAGGCGGCGAGGGCGGCACGCGCGATGGCGCGCGCGGTCAGCCGCCGGTCTCCCACCACGGCGGCGGCCGCCTCGTCGGCGGCGCGTTCGGCGGCCAGCGCGATGGCCGCGCGGACCGGGCGCAGCCCGGGATGGCAGTGTGCCGCGAGCTCGGCGAGGACGAGGAACCGGTGGTGGCCGCCGGCGTTGTGGGCCCGCTCGTGGGCGAAGAGCACCTCGCGTTCGTCGGCGCCGAGGCTGCGGAGCATTCCCGTCGTGACGACGATGCGGTGGGGGCGGCCGGGCAGCGCGTACGCGTCCGGGTGGGGCGACTCGATCACGCACAGGTCGCCCGCGGCGGGGCGGCCGTCGGCCTCGGTGCGGGCGGCGCGGAAGGCGCGCAGCTGTCGCAGGGCGGAGCGGACGAGTGTGCCGGCGGCGAGGGTCAGCAGGCCGGTGGCGGCCGTCGCCAGAGGCAGGACGACGAGGTCGGACGGGGTGCGCAGCGGCCGGACGAAATCGCCGAGGCCCGCGAGGAACGGCAGCTTGAGCAGGCCGGTGAGGACCAGCGCGCCGAGGGCGGCCACCGAGGAGCCGGCCACCACGAGGACCGTGAGGGTCAGCGCCCACAGCGCGGCGACCGGCGTGAACCGGTCGAGGCAGCGCCGTGCCGCCGCCGGTACCGCGAAGGGCACCAGGAGCGGGATGAGCAGCAGTGCGGTCATGACCCACCCATCGTAGTTGCGCGCCAGGTTCCGGGCACTCGTCCTACTCGCCGCGTCCGCGTTCCGGTTCCGGGCGTCCGCCTGCCGCCGGCGGTTCGGCCGGCGCCGACCGTCCGTCCGGTGCGGGCGCCGGTGACGGTGCCTGTCGCCCGTCGAGTGAGGGTGCCGGTGCCCGTCGCCCGTCGAGTGACGGTTCCGGTAGCCCGTCCAGTGCCGGTGCCGATGACCCGTCCGGTTCCAGCAGGCCGCGCAGGAGACGCTCGTCGTCGGGGCTGAGCTGGGCGACGAACCGGGCCAGCGCCGTCTCGCGGTCCTCGTCCCGGTCGAGCTCGGTGTGCATACGGCGAGCGGTGAGCCCGTGCGGGTCCTGGACGGGGAAGTAGGCGAAGCCGCGGCCCTGCCGTTCCCGGCCGACGATCCCCTTCTCGTGCAGCCTGGACAGGATCGTCGTCACCGTCGTGCGGGCCAGGCCCGTCCCCAGCCGCGTCTGCACCCCGCCGGGCGTGAGGGGTGCGTCGGCGGCCCAGAGAGCGGCCATGACGGAGGCCTCGAGCTCACCCGCCGGCCGGCGTTCGTCCTTCGCGCTGGTCATGGGAACGATCCTCACCCCGATATCGTCTACAGTTCAGTAGACCGTCTACAACATTGTAGTCAGTCGGGTGTCGTCACGACCACACCCGTCCCTGTCCAGTATGAGAGGGCTCGCGACGATGGCCGCACCTTTGTTCGCAGCGTCACAGCTCGGAACACATCTCGGATCACAGCTCGGGGCACAGCTCGGGTCCGAGCTCGCGGTGAACGTGCTCAGCGCCCAGTCCCTGCTCGCCGCCTTCGGCGTGCTGGGTGTCGGCGTGGTGATGTTCGCGGAGACGGGTCTGCTGATCGGCTTCTTCCTGCCCGGCGACTCGCTGCTGTTCACGGCGGGCCTGCTGTGCACGGGGTCGGGCCAGGCCGGTCTGAAGCTCTCCCTGCCCGCGCTCCTGGTCGCCGCCGCCGTCGGCGCGCTGGCAGGTGCCCAGTGCGGCTATCTCATCGGACGCAAAGCGGGCGGCGCCCTGCTGGCCCGCAGCGGCTCGCCCCGGTTGCACGCGGGGGCTCAGCGTGCCGAGGAGCTGCTGGAGCGGTACGGGCACGCGAAGGCGATCGTGCTGGCCCGCTTCGTGCCGGTGGTGCGCACGGTCCTGAACCCGATGGCGGGCGCGCTCCAGGTGCCCGTCCGGACGTTCACCCTGTGGCAGGTCGCCGGCGGTCTCGTCTGGAGCCTCAGCCTCACCCTCGCCGGGTACGCGCTGGGCTCGTCCATTCCGAACGTCGACCGGTACCTCCTGCCGATCATCGCGGTGATCATCGTCGTGTCGCTGATCCCGCTGGCCGCCGAGCTGCGCCGCTCGCGCAGGGCCGCCGCGGAGAGGGGTGCCCAGGGATGACGCTCGCGTTCGACGGGTCGTCGATCGACGGCTCCTCCTACACCTACGTCGTGGGCCTCGCCCAGGACGCACCGTCGTGGCTGGACACGCTGGTACGGGACTGGTCGACGTACGGGCTCGCGGTGTTCGCCGTCCTCATGCTGGTGGGCTGGTGGCGGGCGCGGCACCGGAGCGCCCGCGCCGCGGTGACCGCGCTCATGGTGCCGGTGATCGTCGTGGTGGCGTACGGGGTGAACTCGGTGTTCAAGCTGCTCGTCCGTGAGGACCGGCCCTGTCAGAGCCTGCGGGTGAGGACGCTGGAGGCGTGTCCGGCGCCGGGTGACTGGTCGTTCCCCAGCAATCACGCGGTCATCGCCGCCGCGGCCGCGGTCGCGCTGCTCTTCGTCTCCCGCCGTCTCGGCACCGTCGCCCTGGTGGCGGCCTGCGCGATGGCCGTCGCCCGGGTCTGGGTGGGGGCCCACTACCCGCACGACGTGGTGGCCGGCGTGCTGGTCGGCACGCTGATCGCGAGGGCGTCGGCGGCGTTCCTCGACAGGGTCTGCGACCCGCTCGCGGGCCGGCTCGCGCGGTCCCGGCTGCGACCGCTGCTGGTCCCCGCGTAGCGCCACCGGCCGGGGACGCCGCCGACCCCGGGCCACCGGCGTGAATCCGCCGGACACCCGCTGCACCGCCGCGACGCCGTGCCGCCCCGACGCCGTAGGGGAACGGGCCGAGCCGACAGCACGGAAACCGCTGAAGGAGAACCATGCGTCACACGATCCTGGTCGTCGAGGACGATCACGCCCTGCGGGACGTCCTGCTGCGCGGCCTGCGCGACGAGGGTTTCGACACCCTGCCCGCGGCGGACGGCGCGACCGCGCTGCGGCTGGCCGGGGCCGAGGTCGGCGCGGCTGTGCTCGACGTGGGACTGCCCGACGCGGACGGCCGGGACGTGTGCCAGGCGCTCCGGGCCAACGGCTTTCTCCGGCCCGTGATCTTCCTGACGGCTCATCATCACCTCACCGACCGGCTGGCGGGATTCTCGGCCGGTGGCGACGACTACCTGCCCAAGCCGTTCCATCTGACGGAGCTCGCCGCCCGGCTGCGGGCGGCGCTCAAGCGCGGCGCCTCGCACGGAGGCACCCTCCCGTCGCCCACGGCCGGCGACGTCGTCCTCGACCCGGTCCGGCACGGCCTCACCGTCCGGGGTACCCGGGTCGCCCTCACCCCGACGGAGTTCCGGCTGCTGGCCGCGCTGATGGCGGGCTCCGGGGACATCGTGCGGCGGCGGGAGCTGATCAGGGCGGGCTGGCCCGAGGGCGCCCAGGTCAGCGACAACACGCTGGACCAGTATCTGACCCGGTTGCGCCGCAAGCTCCGGGACGGCGGCAGCACGCTGACCGTCACCACCGCGCGCGGCATCGGCCACCGTCTCTCATGAGGGACGTCGTCTCCCGCTGGTGGCCGCGCACCCTGCGCGGCCGGCTCTCGCTGGTCGCGCTCACCACCGCGACGCTCCTCATGGTGATCCTCACCGTCGCCTTCAACACGGTCGTACGGCATCACCTCCAGCACCAGGCGGACGACGAGCTGCGCACCCGCGCCACCGCCGTCGCGGCGACCGTCGACACCAGCACCTCGCGGGTACGGGTCCTGGAGACCCCGGGCGAGGAGCTCCTCGACGCGAACGTCTGGATCTACGCGGACGGCAGGCTGCTCGAAAAGCCCTCGTCCGCCACCGTCACCGGTCCGCTGACCCGTGCGGCCGGCCGGCTCGCGGCGCGCGGCGGCCGGCACTGCGAGACCGCCTCCGGTCATGACGCCGTCCGGCTGTGCGCGCAGCCGGTGCCCGGCGGGAACGGCACCGCGGCCGTCGTCACCGCGCTGGACCTGTCCCCCTACCGCGGCTCGGCCGACACCCTGCTGCTCGCCTCCCTGGTCCTCGACGCCGCCATGCTCGCCTGCACGTACGGGCTGACCCGGCTGGCGGTGGGACGCGCGCTGCGCCCCGTACGCACGATGACGGAGCAGGCCACCCAGTGGAGCGCCATCACCTCCGAGGAACGTTTCGGCGGCGTGCCCCGCCCCACCGAACTGGCGCGGCTGGGCGGTTCGCTGGACGCGCTCCTCGACCGCATCCGGGCACTGCTGCGCCACGAGCGCCAGCTCACCCGGGAGCTGTCGCACGAGCTGCGCAATCCGCTCGCCCGTATCGTCGCCGAGCTCGACTGGTGGCAGGCCCGTCCGCGTTCCGCCGAGGACACCCTGGCCGTCCACGCGGCCATCGCCGACGCGGCCCTGTCGATGCGCACGATCTGCGACACCCTGCTCGACGAGGCCCGCGACAGCGCGGCCACCGCGCCCGGCACGGCCGCCGTGGCGCCGGTGCTCGGACGTCTGGTGGACCGTCTCGGCAGTGCGCGCGAGCGGGTGGAGGTCGTCGTCACCGCTCCGGACGCCGCCCTGTCGGCCGGGGTGCCGGACGCCCTTCTGGAGCGGATCGTCAGCCCCCTGCTCGACAACGCGCTGCGGCACGCGCGCACCAGGGTCGGGATCCTGGCCCACGGGGAGCCCGGCGGCGTACGCGTCGAGGTCACCGACGACGGTCCCGGCGTACCGGCGTCGTTCGTGGCGCAGCTGTTCCAGCCCGGCCGCCGGGCCGATCCGGGGGACGGACACGGCGGAGCGGGCCTGGGACTGCCGCTCGCGCGGCGCCTGGCCCGGTCCGCCGGCGGGGACGTGGACCACGATCCGCGGTACACCGACGGCGCGGCGTTCGTGGTCAGCCTGCCCGCGGGCTGAGGGCTCGCCTCTCCACCCAGGAGTCCCCTCTCCGGAGAGCCGGGTCTGCCGCTCGCGCGGCGCCTGGCCCGGTCCGCCGGCGGGGACGTGGACCACGATCCGCGGTACACCGACGGCGCGGCGTTCGTGGTCAGCCTGCCCG
>NZ_JBHVPP010000009.1:0-90707 GCF_042887295.1 Streptomyces sp. NPDC057950 | reverse complement strand
CGCGGGCTGAGGGCTCGCCTCTCCACCCAGGAGTCCCCTCTCCGGAGAGCCGGGCGGTCGCCATTCCCGCTGGGGCCGGCGGTCGCCATTCCCGCTGGGGCCGGCGGTCGCCATTCCCGCTGGGGCCGGCGGTCGCCGTTCCCGCAGGGGCTGGCGGTCGCCGTTCCCGCAGGGCCGGCCGGTCGCCCTTCCCGCAGGGCCGGCCGGTCGCCCTTCCCGCAGGGCCGGCCGGTCGCCGTTCCCGCAGGGGCCGCCGGTCGCCCTTCCCGCAGGCGGGTCGGTCAGCTCTCCCGGGGGCTCGGCGACGGCTCCGCGTGGGTGACGTCCTTGCGCGTCGTCGCGAGGTACACCACCAGGGCCAGGATGACGGCCAGGAACAGCGCGCTGGTGATCACGGTGCCGAAGCCCAGGCCGCCGTCGCCGGTGGGCTGGGAGAGGTAGTCGCCGATCGAGGCGCCGAGCGGCCGGGTCAGGATGTAGGCGATCCAGAAGGCCAGGACGGCGTTCAGACCGAGCGCGAAGCGGGCGACCGCCACGGCGGCGATCGCGAGGCCGAACAGGACGGCCGAGACCCAGTATCCGAGGGCCATCTTCTCGGCGACCAGGTCACCGGCCGCGGTGCCCAGCGCGAAGGTGAACAGCACCGCCAGCCAGTAGTAGGCCTCGCGCGACACGGTGTCGATGCTGTGGATGGACAGCGTGCGCTCGCGGCGGTACCAGACGGCGAAGACGATCGCGAGGGCGACGGAGAACACGGCGGTACTGGTGGTCAGCGGTACGCCCAGGTTGTCGGTCAGGTTGTCGCTGATCAGGGTGCCCACGACGCTGATGAGGGCCACGGCGAGCCAGTAGACGCCGGGGTTGTATGCCTTGGTGCGGAACTGGACCACGAGCACCGCCGCCAGCAGTGCGCTCATCAGCAGCGACACGCCGGTCAGGCCCATGCCCAGTTTCTCGTTCAGGAGGTCCGCCGCGGTCTCGCCGACCGTGGTGCACAGCACCTTGATGATCCAGAAGTACGCGGTGACCTCGGGAACCTTGTTCCAGCGCAGGCGGTGGCCGGGGGCGGCACCGGTGTGCGCGTACGCCCCGGACGTCTCGGAAGTCTCAGTCATGGGACCCGACCCTGCCAGCGGGATCCTGAAAGCATCCTGACTGCGCGGTGGCCCACTCGGACCCCGGCCGAGGGCGCCCCGGGCGCTCAGAGCACCCGGCGACGCGCCAGTACCGCCAGCACGACCAGGCCCGGCACCAGTGGCAGCCACACCGTCAGCAGCCGGTAGCCGAGGACGACGGACGCCGCCGCGACGCCCGGCGCTCCGGTCAGGGTGAGGGCCAGGACGAGGGCCGCGTCCAGCGAGCCGATTCCGCCGGGGGTGGGCAGCAGGACGGCGGCGCTGCTCGCGGCGAGGTAGGCCAGCGCCACCCGGGCGGGTGACAGCGGCAGTTCGAGGGCCTGGGCGACCGCGACGACCACGGTGGCGTGCAGCGCCGCGAAGGCCAGCGAGCCACCCCACAGCGCGGCGGCGCGGGCCGGGATCCCGTGCACGGCACGCACGTCCGCCAGGACGGCCCGCACCGCCCGCCGCAGCGGTCCCCGCAGGAGCACGACGGCGGTCGCGGCCACGGCGCCCGAGACCGCGACGGCGGTCACGGAGACGCCCGGGAGGCGCAGTACGCCCGGGCAGGCCGTCGCGAGCACGGCGATCAGGAAGGCGCGCGCCACGGCTCCGGCCGTGGCCTTCACGCCGAGCGCGGTCGCCGACCGGGCGACCGGCAGTCCGCACCGGGTCAGGAAGCGCAGGTTGACCGCGCCCGCGCCGAGACCGGCGGGCAGCACATGGTTGGCGGCGGACGCGGCGAACTGGGCGGCGACCAGCCGCCCGGTGGGCAGCGGCCGGGTCACCGCGCCCTGCTGGGCGAGTGCCGAGCACACCCAGGTCCCCCCGGTGGCGACGGCCGCGACGAACAGCCAGCCGTGGTCGGCGACGGCCAGCCGGCCCGTCCCGGTCCGGATCACCGGCCAGTGGTACCGCGCGAGATACGCGGCGCCGACCAGGACGACGAGTGTCAGCGCGGCGTGCGGGAGGACCCTCCTGGTCTTGACCATCGTCCACCTTTCACCCTACAGAGCGTAGGGTTTTCCACCCTACAAGACGTAGGGTGACAGAGGGAAGTCGCAGGAGAAAAAGGGCAGATCGAAGTGAAACGGGTGGGGGCGCACTCCGTAAGTCCTCACCACCGTCCGCACCCCTACGCGCTGTAAGGTGGCGAACATGGCTGGCACAGACCCTCGCGGGAGGGCGGAACGGCGCAGCGCCGGCGCATTGGAGAGCGAGGTGCTCGCCGCCCTGTGGGCCACCGACAAGGCCCTCACCCCCGCCGAGATACAGAGCGAGATCGGCGGTGGCCTGGCCTACAACACCGTGCACACGATCCTCAAACGCCTGTACGACAAGGGTCTGGTGCTGCGTGACGTCGACGGCCGGCGCGGCGCGTACCGGCCCGCCAAGAACGCGGCAGAACTGACCGCCGAGGCCATGCACGAGGCACTGGACCGCGGGCCGGACCCGATCGCGGCGCTCCAGCAGTTCGTCACCGGGCTGAGCCCCCGGGAGGAAGAAGCCCTGCGCGATCTCCTCGGGGGGAGCGGACCGTGAGGATCGACGTCTACATCCCCCTCTTCCTGCCCTTGCTGCTGACGGCCGCAGCGGCACAGGTGGGCCGGCGGATCTCCCCCGCGCCGGCCGCCCGCGTCCTCACCGTCGCGGCCGTGCTGACCGCGGCCGCTTCCACCTGGGCGCTGCTCCTGCTCGCCGCCACCCTCGTCAACGAGGCGCCGCTCGTGGCCACGGAGACCGGCGAGGCGGGCCGGCGCCTGCCCGAGCCGGTACCGGTGGCGATCGCCGTCGCCGCGATCACCCTTCTCTGGCTGATCGCCTTCCGCCTCGTACGGGCCCTGCGCACCCACTACGCGACCCGCCGCGTCCTTGAACGGCTGTGCGAGGGGCACCCCGCGGACAGCGAACTCGTCGTCGCCGCGTCCTCGACCCCGCGGGCCTTCGCGATCCCGGGGACGCCGGGCCGGATCCTGGTCACGTCCGCCATGCTCGGCGCGCTGGAACCGGCGGAGCGGCGGGTCCTGCTGGCCCACGAACGCGCCCATCTCACCCACCGGCACTCGGCGTTGTCGACCGCCGTGACCCTGGCCGCCGCGGCCAACCCGGTGCTGGAGCCGGTGCGCGCCACCGTCGCCTTCCTTGTGGAGCGCTGGGCCGACGAGGAGGCCGCGCGCAGCGTCGGGGACCGACGTACCACCGCGCGCGCCCTCGCTCGGGCCGCCCTGGTGGCCCAACGGGCCCGGCCGGGCTGCGCGCTGAACTTCTCGGAGCACGCCGTCACCCGCCGGATCGCCGCGCTGCAGACGGCTCCGCCGCCCAACCTGTGGTCCATCGGCGTGGCCGTACTGGCACTCGCCGCCCTGTCCGCGCTCGGCGCCCTGGACGCCACCGGCGATCTGCTGCGCCTGCTGGGCGAGTCGCTGCCGGACTAGGGCGCGACCGCTCAGGGCGCTCAGCGGGTGTGCGCGTCCACGGCGTCGATGATCTCGGGCCAGAGTTCGCGGGGGCGGTCGTGTCCCATGTCGGGGAGCAGCACGAGCCTCGCTCCGGGCACCAGGTCGGCCGTGCGCTGTCCGCCGCTGGGATCGATCAGGGTGTCGTCCAGGCCGTGGATCACCAGAGTCGGGACGCGAAGGCCGCGGAGCCCGTCGGCGCGTGAGCCGCCGAGGATCATCGCGCCGAGCTGCCGCCCGGCTCCGGCGGGGTGGTGGCCGCGGTCGTAGCTCTCGGCGGCCAGTTCACGAAGGCGTGCGACGTCGCCGTAGCGTCTGGACGCCCACACCAGTTCCCTTTCCGCGGCCGCCACGTACCCCTCCCGGTCCGCCGGCTTCGGGCCGAAGAGGGCCGCTCGGGCCTCGTCGCTGGGCCGGCCGTAGTCGGGCTCGCCGGTCGAGGACATCATCGACGTCAGGGTCAGCACCCGTGCGGGACTGCTGATGGCCATCGTCTGGGCGATCATGCCGCCCATCGAGGAGCCGACCACGTGGGCGCGTTCGATCCCGAGCGCGGTGAGCAGGCCGAGGCCGTCGTCGGCCATGTCCTGGAGGGTGTAGGGCACCATCGCGAGGGCGGACGGGATGTCGCCCGAGCTCACGGCGTCGATGAACCGGCCCACGTCGACGGGGTGGTCGTCGAACCTGGTGGACAGCCCGCAGTCGCGGTTGTCGTACCGGATCACATGGCGGCCGCGTTCCGCGAGCGCACGGCAGAAGTCCTCGTGCCAGGCGATCATCTGGGCTCCGAAGCCCATCACGAGCAGGACCGCCGGATCCGAGGAGTCGCCGAACGTCTCGTAAGCGAGGGACACTCCGGGCGCGACTTCGATGATCGACATGCCGTGAGTGTCGCAGCGCCCCCCGTCCGCGCGCACCCGGTATTCGCGATGCCCGACGCCCTCGCGGTGCCCGCCGTGTCCGCGCTGCCGCCATGTCCGCGCCGCCCGGCGGCGCGTCCGGTGGCGGATCGGCCGAGACCTCATGTCACCGCACGTCACAGCACGTCACGTGCGTCACCGCGCCGACAGAGCCGGGCCCGCCAGCGGGAGGGTGACCTCGAAGCGGCAGCCGCCGGGGACGTTGTGCACGGCGGCCCGCCCCTGGTGGGCCTCCACGATGCCGCGCACGATCGCCAGGCCCAGACCCGCCCCGGCGGGCGGGGTGCGCGCGTGGCTGCCGCGCCAGCCGGTGTCGAAGACGCGCGGCAGGTCCTCCTCGGGGATGCCCCCGCAGCCGTCGGTGACGGACAGCACCACACCGTGGTCCGACCGCTCCGCCGCGATCGCCACCGTACCGTCGGCCGGTGTCCGCCGGATCGCGTTGACGAGGAGATTGCCGAGGACACGGCTCATCTCCTTGCCGTCCACCTCGACCGGCACCGGCTCGACGCGGTCGCCGACCAGCCGCACACCGTACTCGCGCGCGAGCGGGTCGGCACCCGCGAGTGCGTCGCCCACGAGGTCGTACACGGAGACACGGGAGGGGGACAGGGCCAGGCTCCCCGCGTGTATGCGGGAGAGTTCGAAGAGGTCGCCCACCATGTCGTTGAGCCGTTCGACCTCGGTACGCATCTGGCGCAGATAGCGGTTCGGGTCGGCGGCGACGCCGTCCTCCAGCGCCTCCGACATCGCGCGGAGCCCGGCGAGCGGGGTGCGCAGGTCGTGCGAGATCCACGCGACGAGCTCACGGCGTGAGGTCTCCAGGGCCCGTTCGCGGTCCCGTGACTCGGCGAGCTTCACACTGGTGGCGGCCAACTCGCGTCCAAGGGCCGCGAGTTCGGCAGTCGCCGGACCGCCGGGGGCCGCGAAGTCACCGCCGTCGCCGAAGGAGCGGGCGGCCAGCGTCAGGTCCCGGCTGCGCGCCACGACCCAGCGGCCCAGCAGCAGCGCGGTGGCCAGCGAGACGACGGCCGCCATGGCCACCACCGTCGTGACGACGGTCAGGTCGTGCGAGGACAGGAACATCGCCCACGCCACGGCGAGTGTCCCCGCGAGCATCGCGGTCACCCCCACGGCGGCGACCACGGCGAGGGACGCCGTCAGCGAACGGCGCCGGATCAGCCACAGGGTGCCCGCGCCGAGCAGGCCCGCCCCCGCGGCGCCGAGAAAGGCGCAGAGGGCGATGAGCAGCATGTCACGCATGTCAGACCGCCTCCGTCGACTTCGTGGCGTCGAAGCGGTAGCCCACGCCCCACACCGTGTGGATCAACCGCGGCCTCGCCGGATCGTCCTCGACCTTCCCGCGCAGCCGCCGGACGTGCACGGTGACCGTCGAGAGGTCGCCGAAGTCCCAGCCCCAGACCTCACGCATCAGGTCCTCGCGGCTGAACACCCGTCCGGGGTGGCGGAGGAAGAAGGCGAGGAGATCGAACTCCCTTGTCGTGAGCGCGAGTTCGACGCTCCCCTTGGTGGCGCGGCGGGCGGCCGGATCAAGTCCGAGGCCGGCCGCGTGCAGCGGGTGCGCGGCGGTGGCGGGGCGCGCCCGGCGCAGTACGGACTCCACGCGCAGCACCAGTTCGCGGGGGCTGAACGGCTTGGTGACGTAGTCGTCCGCGCCCACCTCCAGGCCCAGGATCCGGTCGTCCTCGTCGCCCCGCGCGGTGAGCATGATGACGGGCACGGGACCGCGTCCGCGCATCCGCCGGCACACCTCGAGACCGTCCATCCCCGGCAGCATCAGGTCCAGCACCACCAGGTCGGGCCAGTGCGCGGCGGCACGGGCGAGCGCGGCGGGCCCGTCCGCGGCACGGTCGACGAGGTAGCCCGCTCGGTCGAGGTAGCCGGAGACGACCTCGGCGACGGTGGGGTCGTCGTCGACGACGAGGACACGCGCCGTGCCCCCGTGGCCCGCCGGGGCGGTCGCGGCGCCCGGCACCGCGTCGGGTCCGGTACCTGCGGATTCGTACGGCTCATGCATGGCTTCAGCCTCCCACCCGCCCCGGCGCCGTGCGGCCCTCCCCCGCTCGACGTCCGCGTTTCGTAAGGAGCCGAAGCCCTATATGTCTCTTTCGTGTTCGTAGGGTGAGAGCCGTGACGACCTCTCCCCCGGCGGACCCCGTAGTCGATGTGGTGCTGCCCTGTCTGAACGAGGCCGAGGCCCTGCCCTGGGTGCTCGCCCGCATTCCGTCCGGCTGGCGCGCGCTGGTCGTGGACAACGGGTCCACGGACGGTTCCGCGGAACTGGCCCGCGGCCTCGGCGCGACCGTGGTGCGCGAGACGCGCCGCGGGTTCGGTGCCGCCTGCCACGCCGGACTGACCGCGGCCACCGCCGACATCGTGTGCTTCTGCGACTGCGACGCCTCCCTCGACCCGTCCCTGCTCGTCCCCTTCGTGCGCGAGGTGCGCGACGGCACGGCCGACCTGGTGCTGGGGCGCCGACGCCCGCAGGGGTGGCGCGCGTGGCCCGCGCACGCGCGGGCCGGCAACCTCGCGCTCGCCCGGATGCTCCGCCGCCGTACCGGACTCGGCCTGCACGACCTCGGTCCGCTGCGGGCCGCACGCCGCGAACCGCTGCTCGCCCTCGGCCTCACGGACCGCCGCAGCGGCTATCCGCTGCAGATGGTCGTCCGCGCCGCCGACGCCGGCTGGCGCGTCACCGAGCACGACGTGCCGTATCTCCCGCGCACCGGGGCCTCCAAGGTCAC
Organism: Streptomyces sp. NPDC057950; assembly: GCF_042887295.1. NCBI lineage: Bacteria > Bacillati > Actinomycetota > Actinomycetes > Kitasatosporales > Streptomycetaceae > Streptomyces > Streptomyces sp. NPDC057950. The sequence goes on along the minus strand of NZ_JBHVPP010000009.1, from coordinate 83,448 downwards.
CGGTACCTGGCGTGGCACCTGGCAGGCGGTACGGGACATGCGCCGCGTGCTGGCCGAGCCGCCCGCCCCGTCCCGCGCCCCCGCCCCGTCCCCGGGAGGAACCACCCCGTGAGCACCCTGCTCGTCATCGCCAAGGAACCGCGGCCGGGACGGGTGAAGACCCGGCTCACCCCGCCGTTCACGCCCCGTCAGGCGGCGTCGCTCGCCGAGGCGGCACTCGTGGACACCCTGCTCGCGGTCGCGGCGACGCCCGCGCGACGCCGCGTGCTGGTCCTCGAAGGCGCACCGGGTCCCTGGCTGCCGCCCGGCATCGACGTCGTACCGCAGTGCGGGGGTGACTTGGACGAACGGCTGGCCGCCGCCTTCGCGGACTGCGCCGGACCCGCGCTGCTCATCGGCATGGACACCCCGCAGGTGACGCCGGAACTCCTCACCGTGGACTTCGCCGGTTGCGACGCGTACTTCGGGCCGGCCGAGGACGGCGGTTTCTGGGCGCTGGGGCTCGCCGTCCCCGACCCGGACCTGGTGCGGGGAGTGCCGATGTCGACGGCCGCCACCGGCGCGGCGCAGCGGGAGCGGTTGACCGCGGCGGGGCTGCGTGTCCGCGATCTGCCGTGTCTGCGGGACGTCGACACGGCGTACGACGCCGGGCTCGTCGCCGCCGCGGCGCCGCGCGGACGGTTCGCCGCCGAGCTCGCCCGACTCGAAGCGGGGGCCGGGCGATGAGCACGGCACGCGAACTCGCCTCTGCCCCCGGCGCCACGGGAAGCCCCACCGCCGGTCCCACGGAAGGCCGGACCATCGATGCCACGGAAGGCCGGACCATCGATGCCACGGAGGGCCGGACCGCGGGCCGCGCGGGCCGTACGCCGCCGCCCGCGCCCGCGGTCCCGACCGCGGGCGCGCGTGGCGCGACGGGCCGAACCCCGGCTCCCACGGGCCGCGCGTCGCAGGCCGCGCCGGCACGACCCGGAACCGGCCTCGCGGGGCGGCCCGAACCCGAGCACCCCGAGCACCCCGAGCACCCCGAGCCCGACCCGACCGCGCCCCCCGCGCCCGACCCCGCACCGGACCTCCCACGCCACCCCCGATCCCACCTCCCACGCGTCCCCGATCATGGCCTCGCGCGGCGGGCCGCGTCCGGCGCCTCCCCTGCGCCGCCGGCCGGCGACCGGGACGCCTCCTGGTCCAGCGATCCGTACGCGGACGCGCTGCGGGTCGGTCGTGGCCCCCTCTATCTGCGCCGGACCGACGGCTGGCTGCTGCCGCTGGAGGTGGAGCGGTGGTGTGCCCGCGCCGACACCGCGGATCTGGAGATGCTGCGGCGCTGCGAGGGGGCCGTGCTCGACGTGGGGTGCGGACCCGGCCGGCTGATCGCGGCACTCGCGGCACAGGGGCGGCGGGCCCTGGGCATCGACGTCAGCGAGGCCGCCGTCCAACACACCGTCCGGCTCGGCGGACAGGCGCTGCACCGGTCGGTCTTCGAGTCCGTCCCCGGAGAGGGCCGCTGGGGCACCGCGCTCCTGATCGACGGCAACCTCGGGATCGGTGGCGACCCCGCCGCCCTGCTCGACCGCATGGGCCAACTCCTGACACCCGGCGGGCTGTTGATCGTCGAGACGGTGCCCGTCGATGTCGACGAACGGGTGCGGGTGCGCGTCGCCGACGGCCGGGGAGCCGCCGGGACGCCCTTCCTCTGGGCCCGCCTGGGCACCCCGGCGCTGCTCCGGCACGCACGCCGCGCCGGCTGGCACCCCGACGGTCACTGGTCGACCGGCGGCCGCTCCTTCGTCGCCCTGCGCAGCCGCAGCGCGAGCAGCACCGCGGAACCCCCGAACAGCGCCGCCGTGATCAGCAGCCAGCGGGTCAGGAAGCCGTCCCCCGCCAGGCCGGTGGCGGACCGGTAGCGGTCCGCCATCTGCCCGCTGATCAGCGGGAACCACAGCAGCAGCAGAAGGCAGGAGAAGGCCGCCGGGACACGGACGTAGACCGTCCACTCCCGGCGGCCGACCGCGCGCAGCCCCTGCGCGAGAACCCGGTCCGCGCCCGCGTACAACGGCACGAGCACCAGGTCGTGCAGCAGCGCGGCGCCCACGAACCACAGCGTCACGCCGAACCAGTCACCGGCGAGCAGCCGCACCCCCGCGTACCCGGCGAGCGCGAAGGAGCAGGCCAGGAGGAGGATCTGCAGCGGACTGCCCAGAGGCGGCCGGCGGACCGCGTCCGGCCGCCCGGCGGGAGTCGCGTATCGCTTCATCACAGGTCTCCGAACGTCATCCGGGCCACCCATTTGGTGTTGAGCACGCCGGGCGCCGCGGGAACGATGACGCGCGCCGGGTAGCCGTGGTCGGGGGTCAGGTCCTCGCCGTTGACGAACAGGGCGAGCAGGGAACGCGGATCGCGCACCTGGTTGTGGCGCAGGGCGCCCCGGCGGAACGCCCCGTGCCGCTGGAGCGACTCCACCAGCACGTCGGGCGCCGTGCCGTGCTCGTAGCCGACGAGTGACGCGAGATCCCGCAGCCGCACCCCGCGCCACCACTGGTCGGAGGTGGACCAGCCCTCCACGCAGGCGATGGGCAGCGCCGAGCTGTGCAGGGGCAGTCGCAGGAGGTCGGATCGGCTCAGCCGGACCGTGCCGGTGCGCCCGGCGACGACGAGCCGCCAGGCGTCCTCACCCGTCTCGCGCGGGTCGATCCCGGCGTAGCGGGCCGTCTTGTTGATCTGGAACCCGCCCGGCCCCGAGCCCGGTTCGGAGCCGCCGTGCGGGGCGAGCACCGCGGTCTGCCGCAGCGGCGCGTCGAAGCTGTGCCCCGCCGTCGTCACGAACAGGAGCAGTGACCCGCCGCCCACAAGCCCCACGGCGCCACGTCGTGACACGGTGGGTTCGGCAGGGTTCGGTGACACCAACTCGTCCTGCTCCGAGGGATGTTCGGCGGTGGTTGTATCGGGTTCGCCGTTCTCGGCGCGCATCCGGCGCACATTGCGCAGGGCCGCGGGTGTCTTCAGTACGGCGTGCGCGACGAAGGCGGCGATGAACACCCAGGCCCCGTAGAAGTGCAACGGGTAGAAGGAGCCTGGAAACAGGTAGTCGAGCTGGATGTTCAGCACGCCCGTCGTGAACTCGAAGAGCGCGCCGCCGACCAGCAGGAGCAGCGAGACGCGCTCCAGCGCGTGGGCGAGGGACCGGGCGGGCGGCAGCGCGAACAGCTTGGGGACCACCGACCACAGTTTCGCCAGGAGTACGGGGACGAGGGTGATCCCGAGCGTGACGTGGACTCCCTGGGTGAGCCGGTACAGCCACGACGGGTGGGTCGGCCACGAGAAGAGATAGAAGCCGAGGAGACCCTTGTCCGGAGTCTGGTCGTTCACCGGGGCCAGGTCCGGGTTGTAGGCGGCGTACGACAGCAGTCCCGTCAGGAACAGCACCGTGATCCCGCCGAGCAGCACGATGCCGAGCACGGAGGTGAACCAGGGGCCGCGCACGGGACTGCGCCAGAACGCGGGCGAGGTGGGGAGGAGGGGAGGCCGTGGCATGCCCCGACCGTAGGGCGGAGAAGGCCCCCAAAAGGGTCTTCGAACCATGACGAAAGCCTGACGTCCATCCCTGTGGCGGCATCAACGGGGTGTGCGCGGCCTACCGTGCCGGTGTGAACCGCGATCTTCTCCGCGACCGTCCCCGCGACATCTCCCCCGACCATCCGTGCGGCCCGCTCCGCGATCTCCTTCTCGACCTGTCGGCGGTCCTCGTCGCCGCACTGCTCGTCACGGCGGCCGCCCTGGTCGGCACCGCCGTCCAACGCCGCGACCATTCGCTCTTCGTCGGATGGCCTCCCCTGTTCGCGCGGTGGGAACCGCACGTCGGCCCCGGTACCCCGGCCGCCGTCGTGGTCGCCGTCGCCGTCGTGGCGTACGGCCCCGCGCTCGCCGCGCGGCTGTCCTGGCGCCCGCTGCTGTGCGTCGCCTGGGGCGCCACGACGGCCTGGACGTTCTCCCTCGCGCTGGTGGACGGCTGGCAGCGCGGCATCGCCGGCCGGCTGACCACCACGAACGAGTACCTCACCGTCATCGACCGCTTCCACGACATCCCCGCGACCCTGCGGGACTTCACCCACCACATCGTGAGCCAGTCCCCCGCGCCCTGGCCCGCGCACATCGCCGGACACCCGCCCGGGGCCACCCTCACCTTCGTGCTGCTGGACCGGATCGGTCTGGGCGGCGGGGGCTGGGCGGGCGCGTGGTGCGTCACCGTCGGCTCGACGGCCGCGGCCGCGGTACTGGTCGCCGTGCGCGTGCTGGCCGGGGAGGCCCTCGCCCGCCGCGCCGCCCCCTTCCTCGTCCTCGCGCCCGCCGCCGTCTGGGTGGGCGCCTCCGCGGACGGGTACTTCGCGGCGGTCGCCACCTGGGCCGTCGCGTTCCTCGCCCTCGCGGTGACCGGCTCCCGCCCGCGGGCGACGGGACTCGTCGCCGGGCTGCTGTTCGGACTCACCGCTTATCTGTCGTACGGGCTCGTGCTGTACGCGGTGATCGCCGGCGCCGTGCTGCTGCTCGGCTCCCGACGGCTGCGGCCCCTCCCCTACGTCGTCGCCGGAGCCGCCGTGGTGCCGGTGGTGTTCACCTTGCTCGGCTTCGACTGGTGGGAGGCGTACCGTCTGCTGGTCACGCGCTACTACCAGGGAGTCGGCGGGGTCAGACCGTACGGCTACTGGGTGTGGGCGAACCTCGCGTGCACGGTGCTGATCGTGGGCCCGGCGACGGTGGCGGGCCTGCGGCGGGCCGGCGCGGCCCCGGTGCGCGGGGGCGTCCGCCGCTGCCTGCGGCTGCCGGCCGCCGAACCCCGTCTCGCCCTGCTCGCGCTCGCCGCCCTGCTCGCCCTGCTCGCCGCCGACCTCTCCGGGATGAGCAAGGCGGAGACGGAACGCATCTGGCTGCCCTTCGCGATGTGGCTGCTCCCGGCCGCCGCCCTGCTGCCCCGGCCGCGTGTCTGGCTCGCCGCCCAGGGCGCCCTCGCGCTGCTCCTGAACCATCTGCTGCTGACCGGCTGGTGACCGCTTTCCCGAGGGGGACGGACGCGGGTAGACGACCGGTCGTACACTGACTCCATGGGACGGACCAGCGACGCCCGCGAGAAGATACTCAGCACCGCGCAAGCACTCATCGAGCTACGCGGTTACTCGGCCCTGGGCGTGGCCGAGATCTGCAAGGCGGCCGGTGTGCCCAAGGGCAGTTTCTACTACTTCTTCGAGTCGAAGGAGGCGCTCGCCCTGGCCGTGATCGACGAGCACTGGACCGGCCAGCGGCGGGCCTGGGCGCGGATCCTGAACGGTGACGAGGATCCGCTGCGGCGGCTGTGGCTGCTGTTCGAGGCGACCGAGGCCGGCCAGCTCGCCGGGCAGCAGAGCTGCGGCACCGTCTCGGGGTGTCTGTTCGGGAACCTCACCCTGGAGATGAGCAACCACACCGAGGCGATCCGCACCCGGCTGCAGGAGATCTTCGACGAGCAGGTCGAGATGGTCGCCTCGGTCGTCGGTGAGTCGCTCGGGCGCGGGGAGGTCGTCGTGGCCGACGCCCGGGAAGCGGCGCGGGCGGTGGTCGCCCAGCTGGAGGGGCAGGTGCTGTTCGCCAAGCTCTACAACAACACGCACCGGCTGGGCGCGCTGTGGGCGAACTGCCTGGCCCTGCTCGGCGCGCGTCCGCCCCGGGAGGCCGTGGCCGCGGTCTGACCCGCTCACGCCCGCGACCGGCCGCGAGGCGGGCCTCCTGAAGGGGGGCCCACGGTCCCGCCCTCCGCGTACCGGTCTTCAGCTCACCGGCCGTCGGTGCCCGGTCGTCACGGGGCCCGCCAGATGTTGTCGAAGGCCGCGTTCTCGATGCTGCGCCGTTGCCGTACGGCTTCGAGTTCCGTCTCCGCGTCGTGCACGGCGTCCAGGACCGTCCCGACCGCCTCGTCGGCGGGGGCTGCGCTCTCCGCGTCCGGGTGTTCGATGCCCACGGCGGCCGCCAGCCCGACGAGGACGGGATCGCCCTTCGACCAGCGGTCCTCCGCGCGGCGCCGGGCCGGCGAGTCGGCCCGTTCCGCCGGCCCGCCGCGCAGCGGATTCCAGCGACGGCGACCGGCGGCGAGGGGTGTCTGCGCCTCGACGGCGGCCCGATAGGCCGCGAACAGGTCACGCCCCCGGCGCCACAGCCAGTCCTCGACCGATTCGTACGGTTCCTGCCGGACGAGTGACGACACCGCCTCCGACAGCAGGGCGTCGTCCGGGGTCCATGCCGCGCCGGGCACGATGCGGTCATCGTCCAGGGTGAGGGCCCCGGCCTCGATGAGGTCGACCAGCTCGGCCCCCGCGAGGGCCAGCGACAGGTCGCCCTGCCCGATGTCGCGGCTGGACGTGACGTCCAAGGCGATGATCAACAGATCCTGCGGTGTGGTCATGACGGACTCCACGTCAGAGACATCGGTGGCGAGTGGCAGGCATCGGCGGCACACGGGCGGCGCCGCGCGTACACCGACGGCCCGCCCGCCGGTACGGGGCGGCATCCCGTATTACCACCATGTGGTGCGGGAAGCCGATACGCAGCACGGCGGCATGCGCGGGGGCCCGCACGGCGGCACGGCCCCCGTGGACGCGGTGGCGGCCCCGTCAGGACTCGGTGGCGGTACGGCCCGGGTCGTTCGGGTGGGACTCCAGGGCGGTGACGTTCAGGCTCATCCATGGACGCAGCGGGAGGGTGCCGAGCACCTTCTCGTGGAGTTCTTCCTCGTCCTCGGCCAGCCAGATGCCGAGGCTGCGCAGCTCACCGACCGGGCGCCACAGCCGCGCCAGCCGGCCGGCGGCGGCCAGTTCCCGGGCTCTGACGGCTTCGGCGGCGCGCCGACGGTCGACCTCGTCCTGACTGGTGCCCTCGGGGATCGTGGTGGTGATCTCGACCAGGAACTCTCGCATGATCCCGCTCCGCTCGGTGGGGGTCCGGCGGGTACCGGAACGCCGTGGATGAAGGGACGCCCGCGGGTTCCAGAGCCCGTGACGCCAGGACCCGTGGCTCCAGGAACCCTGGGCCCAGGAACCCATGGCTCCAAGACCCCGTACCTCCCTGCCCTCATCCTCCGTCCGGCGTCGGGACGGCGCCACGACCGGCTTCCTCCCCGCTGGGAGGCGCGGCCTCGCAGCGACGTAGCATGACGGACGTGGAACTGCGCCAACTGCGGTATTTCGTCGCCGTCGCCGAAGAGCTGAACTTCGGCCGGGCCGCCGAACGCCTGCTGATCGCGGGCCCCTCCCTGTCGCAGCAGATCAAGGCGCTCGAGCGCGACTTGGGCGTACGACTGTTCGATCGCGACCGCCGTTCGGTCTCCCTCACCTCGGCCGGCGCGGCCCTGCTCCCGCACACCCGCGCGCTGCTGGAACGGGCCGAGGACCTCCAGCGCTGCGCCGAGCGGCTCTCCGGATCGGAATCGGTGCGACTCGGCTACGTCAACTGGCTCCCGCCGGACCTGACCGCCCGCACCGCCGGAGTGGCCCGGCTCCACCTCGACGCGTGGATCGCCCCCTCGCACACCCAGGCCGCCCGGGTCGCCGACGGCAGCCTGGACCTCGCGGTGTGCTGGGTGCGCACCGAGGACCTGCGGCAACGCGGCCTGCAAGCCCGCCTCCTCGGCGCCGACCGGCTCTACGCCGTATCCGCGGGCGACGACACCGGCGAGGTGGCGGCGGTGGACACCGCCGTGCTCCTCGACGACGACGCCACCTCCTGGTCGTCCTGGAACGTCTACGCCGAACTGCTGGCCCGCGACACGGGGGCCCGCGCGGTGCGGATCTCCGACGGCGGCATCACCGGACCCGCGTTCTTCGACCACGTCCGCCGCAGCGGCCGTCCGGTCGTCAACTCCCCCAAGGGCCAGACCACTCCGCTGCCGCCCGACCTGGTCCAGCGCCCCGTCGTGGCGCCCCGGATCCACTGGACCTGGTCGCTGGTCCAGCGCGAGAACGAGGACCGGCCCGCCGTCCTGGCCGCCGCCGAAGCCCTCTGCGCCGACGTCGGTGACCTCGGCCTCGACACCCCGGACTGCTGGCTGCCCGAAGGCGATCCGCACCGGCGCTGAGTCCACCCGCCCCCTTCCGACCTGGGCTGGGAGGCTGCGCCTACCAACTGGGAGGAAACCCGTCCCGGCTCGACCCCCGTGGGACTTTGACTTCCCCCTCCGGGCACCCTACGGTCCAAATAGTCGACCGGTCGGCTAGCAATGGAACTGGCCATCGGAGATCGGTCGAGGAACCCTCACCACACGTTTCGGAGAAGTCATCATGAGCTCTCAGGACCAGAAGGTCGCAGTCGTCACCGGTGCCTCGCAGGGACTCGGCGCCGCCATCGCCGACGCCTACCGCAAGCTCGGCTACGCGGTCGTCGCCACCTCGCGCACCATCGCCCCCTCGAACGACGCGGGCATCCTGACCGTCCAGGGCGACATCGCCGACCCCGCCACCGCCGAGCGCGTCATCGCCGCCGGCATCGAACGCTTCGGCCGCATCGACACCCTCGTCAACAACGCCGGCGTCTTCGTCGCCAAGCCCTTCACCGACTACACCGCGGACGACTACGCCACGGTCGTCGGCATCAACCTCACCGGCCTCTTCCGTCTCACCCAGCTCGCCGTCGAGCACATGCTCGAGCAGGGCGGTGGCCACATCGTCAACATCACCACCAGCCTCGTCGACAACGCCGACTCGAACGTCCCCTCCGTACTCGCCTCCCTGACCAAGGGCGGTCTCCAGTCCGCCACCAAGTCGCTCGCCATCGAGTACGCCACCCGCAACATCCGCGTCAACGCCGTCTCCCCCGGCACCATCAAGACGCCCATGCACCCCGCGGAGTCCCACGAGGTCCTCGCCTCCCTGCACCCCGTCGGCCGCATGGGCGAGGAGAGCGACATCGCCGACGCCGTCATCTACCTCGAGAACGCCCCCTTCGTCACGGGCGAGATCCTCCACGTCGACGGCGGCATGAGCGCCGGCCACTGAGTCCGCACGACGACGGCACGACGAGGGAAGGAGCCCGATGAACAGCACGACGGACAGTGAGGCGATCCTGCGCGGCGTCCTCGACCGGTGGAAGGCCGGCGTGGACAGCCACGAACCGGAGCAGGTCGCCGCCCAGTTCACCGAGGACGCGATCTTCCAGGGGCTGCGCCCGTACAGCGTCGGAAGACCGGGCGTCGCCGCGTACTACGACTCGCAGCCGCTCGGGATGGCGGTCACGTACCGGATCCTCGAGACCCGGCGTCCCGCCGACCACCTCGTACTCGGCTACCTGGCCGCGGACTTCTCCTTCGCGGACCGGCCCACCGTCAGCCTCACCCTCGGTGTGCTGGTCGAGCGCACGGACGAGGGCTGGCGGATCGGCCACTACCAGGTCTCACAACTCGCCTGACCCGCAAGGGCTTTGGCCCGCGGCGGCGGTCGCCGGCGCGGGCCGCGGCAAAGGCACGGGTGCGCCGTCCTGTCGGGCAGACAGGACGGCGCACCCGTGCCTTCGGCGTCCCCGCCGGGCCTCGGCGGGCGTCCCCGCCCCTTTCGGGCCTCGGCCCCCGCACGTCCGGTCGACACGACTTTTACTCACCACGGATGGCATGACCCGGTCAAATCTGCCAGGCTTCCGGCAGCCGTCGCCCTGACCCCAGGGGGACGCGGCAGAAATCACACCCTCGCGATCGCGCGAGCGATCCGCGCAGTCCCGGCTGCCCTCCGGCGCACCCGAGCCGGGCGGGCGGCCACCGAGCAGGCCGGAATCCCGGCCGCCTCAAAGGAGTTCGTGTGAGACCGACCCCCCACAAGGCCCTCGCGACGGCCGCACTCGCCGTCGTCGCACTGGCCGCCGCCCTGCTCCCCGGAGCCCCGGCGTCGGCCGCGCCGCCCACCGCCCCCTCGGCAGACGCCTGCACCCCCGCCCAGGTGGTCACCAACGGCGGTTTCGAGAGCGGCACTTCGCCCTGGACCCAGTCGTCGACCAGCGTGATCACCTCTCGCACCGGCCAGACCGCCCACGGCGGCACCTCCTTCGCCTGGCTGGACGGTGTGGGCAGCACGCACACCGACACCCTCTCGCAGAGCGTCACCATCCCGTCCGGGTGCAGCTCCGCCACCCTCACCTTCTGGCTGCACATCGACACCACCGAGACGACGACGTCCACCGCGTACGACAAGCTGACGGCGAAGGTCGGCAGCACGACGCTGGCGACGTACTCGAACCTCAACAAGAACACCGGCTACGCGCAGAAGTCCTTCGACGTCTCGGCGTTCGCGGGCCAGACCGTGACGATCGCCTTCACCGGCACCGAGGACTCCAGCCTCAGGACGAGCTTCGTCCTCGACGACGTCGCCCTCGACACCTCCGGCGCCACCACTCCGCCCGCGGACTCCACCCGGACGCCGGCCGCACCCTCGTACACCGTCAGTCTGAGCAGCAACACCAGCGGCACCGTCTGGACCGGTCACGAGAGCGCGACCTTCACCAACGCCTCCTCCACCGCGCTCAGCGAGGTGTATCTGAGGCTGTGGGACAACTACCACGGCACCTGCTCCGCGACGCCGATCACGGTCAGCAACGTCACCGGTGGCACGGCGGGCGCCCTCTCGGTGGGCTGCACGGCCCTGAGGATCGGCCTGTCGACACCCCTGACGCAGGGTCAGACCGCCACGATCGGCTTCGACCTGGGGATCACCGTTCCCAGCGGCGCCGACCGCTTCGGCTACGACGGCGCCTTCGTCAACATCGGCAACGCACTGCCCGTACTGGCGGTCAAGGACGCGGCCGGCTGGCACCTGGACCCGTACACCAACAACGGCGAGTCCTTCTACTCGCTGGCCGCCGACTTCAAGGTGACCCTCGACCACCCGACGAGCCTCCTCGTCCCGGCCACCGGCACCTCGGTCGACACCGCCGGATCGAGCGGCCGGACGGTCACCACGGCCACGGCCGCCAAGGTCCGTGACTTCGCCTGGGCCGCCGGGCCGTTCAGCAAGATCTCCGGCACCTCCCCCGCCGGCACCGCGATCAACATCTACTCCGTCTCCGGCATCAGCTCCTCCGACTCCCAGTCGATGCTCTCCACCGCCAAGTCCGCGGTGGACGCCCACGCCGCGCGCTTCGGCGCGTACCCGTACGGCGAGCTCGACGCGGTGATCGACAACAACTACTGGTTCGGCGGCATGGAGTACCCCGGCTTCGTCCTCGACCTGGTCAGCACCACGGCGCTCACCCACGAGATCGGTCACCAGTGGTTCTACGGGATCGTCGGCGACGACGAGTACAACAGCCCTTGGCTGGATGAGGCGTTCACCGACTACGCCACCGACCTGGCGCAGAACAAGACCGGCACCAGCTGCTGGAGCAGCGTCTCCTGGGCCTCGAGCGCCGAGAAGATCACCAACTCGATGGCCTACTGGGACGCCCACTCGTCCCGGTACTCCACGGTCGTGTACGGCTACGGCAAGTGCGCCCTGCACGACCTGCGGCGCGTGCTCGGCGACACGGTCATGGCCAAACTGCTGAAGGACTACGCCACTTCGCACTGGTACGGCGTCTCGACGACGTCCGAGTTCAAGGCCGCCGCCCAGGCCGCCACGACCACGGACCTGACCTCGTTCTGGACCCAGCACCGCATCGACGGCTGACAGCCGGCCGGTCCGCCGCGGCGGGCGCCTTCCGGCGTCCCCCGCGGCGCACCGACGGCGGCGCGGACCCGAGCCGCGAACACACACCCGCCCGCGCTCGCGACGCGATGTTGTTTCCCTCTACATCTAGATGCATGATGCGATTATGCATAAGCGGGTTATGGACACGGGCACACCGGCGCCGGCCGAGGACCTGATGATCGCCGTGGAGCGGCTGGTCCGATACGTCCGTCGCAGCGCCGTCACCGGCGGTCTGAGCACGGCGGCCTCCTCGGCACTGAGCCGGCTCGGCCGGGAGGGGCCGCAGCGGCTGACCGAGCTCGCCAGGGCCGAGAACGTCTCCCAGCCGAACATGACGCAGCTGGTCACCCGGATGGAACGCGCGGGCCTGGTCCGGCGCACCGCCGACCACAGCGACGGCCGGGGCGTGCTCGTGGAAGCCACCGACGACGGCCTGGACGTGTTCCGCCGGCGACGGACCGAGCGCGCGGACGCCCTGGGGCAGCTGATCGAGGACCTGACCGAACCGGAACAGCGGGCTGTCCGGGTCGCGCTGCCGGCCCTGGCCCGGGTCATCGACGACCGCCATTCCCGCTCCTGACCCCGTTCCCTGCGACACCACGGAGAACCGCACATGAGTGAACCGCACGGAAGGGCCGCCGGCCCCTTCAAGCAGCCCCGGGCCGTCTGGGCCGTCGCGTTCGCCTGCGTCATCTCGTTCATGGGCATCGGTCTGGTCGACCCGATCCTGCCCGCCCTCGCCGAGGGTCTGCACGCCTCACCCAGCCAGGTCTCCCTGCTGTTCAGCAGCTACCTGATCGTCACCGCGGTCGCCATGCTGTTCGTCGGCTGGGTCTCCAGCCACATCGGCGCCAAGCGCACCCTGGTGGTGGGGCTGGCCGTCATCGTCGTGTTCGCCGCGCTCGCGGGCTCCACCGACTCCATCAACGGCATCGTCGGCTTCCGGGCCGGCTGGGGCCTGGGCAACGCGCTGTTCATCGCCACCTCGCTCGCCGTCATCGTCGCCTCCGCGAGCGGCGGCTTCGGCGGCGCGATCATCCTGTACGAGACCGCCCTCGGCCTCGGCATCGCCGTGGGTCCCCTGCTCGGCGGCGAGCTGGGCGCCATCAGCTGGCGCGGCCCCTTCTTCGGTGTCGCCGTCCTGATGGCCGTCGCCCTGGCCGCGACCCTGGCCTTCGTGCCGGCCCTGCCCAGGCCGGAGCGGCCCACCACCCCGCTCGCCCCCCTCAAGGCGCTGCGCCACCGCGGCCTGCTGACCATGGGCGTCATGGCCCTGCTGTACAACTGGGGCTTCTTCACGATGCTGGGGTACGCCCCCTACCCGATGAAGCTGAGCGCGCACCAGCTCGGACTGGTCTTCACCGGGTGGGGCCTGCTGGTGGCCGCCTTCAGCGTGTTCTTCGCCCCGCGTCTGCAGGCCCGGTACGGGACCGCCCCGGTGCTGTACGCCAACCTGCTCGGCCTCGGGATCGTCATGGCGGTCATCGCGGCCGGCGTCGACTCGCCCGGCGTGGTGATCGTGGCGGTCGTCGTCAGCGGCGCCTTCATCGGCATCAACAACACCCTCACCACCCAGGCCGTCATGCTCGTCTCGCCCGTCGAGCGGCCGGTGGCCTCCTCCGCCTACGGCTTCCTGCGCTTCATCGGCGGCGGCCTCGGCCCCTATGCCGCCGGCCGGCTCGCCGACGCGACCGACCTCAGCGTGCCCTTCTACCTGGGCGCCGGGACCTTCGTCGTGGCCATCCCGGTCCTGGCGAGCGGCCACCGTCTGCTCCGCCGGGCCGAACAGGCGGCGGGCCGGGGCGAAGCCGTCGCACCCACACTCACGCCGGTCGGCGCCGCGGCGGCCACCGACCGGCCACCGCTCATCGTCGCCGTCGGCGCCCACGACAGGGCCGCCGCCATCGTCGACACCGCGGCTCGGCTCGCCCACGAGGCGGGTACGGCCCTCGAGGTCGTCCACGTCCGGCAGACCGCCGTGGTCGAGGAACAGGCCGTGGACGTCGAGACCGCGGACCAGGCCCGTTCCGCCGTCACCGCCCACCTCGACCGGCTCGCGGCCCGCGGCATCCCGGCCGTCGGACAGATACTGACCGGCGTCGGCGACCACGCCGCCGCGGGCCGGGCCCTGGCCCGGCATGCCGCCGAGGTCCACGCCGGCACCGTCGCGGTGGGTCGCTCCCCCCGCGGTCCGCTGGCGCAGTTCGCCGACGGGAGCTTCACCAGCGCGCTCACGCACACCGCGGCCTGCCCGGTCGTCCTCGTCGACCCCGACAGCGCACCCCGGCCACTGACCGCGGCCACCCTGGCGGAACTGCGTGCCGCCTCCGCCTGAGCGACCGGCCCGGCATGCGTCACCCGTGCGTGTCACCTCCGGCGCGGAGGCCGGCCGGGCGACGAGCGGTGGGCCCGGTGCGGCACGGTGGCCGGGGGCGCACGGCCCGCGTCATCCTCTGCGCCGGGTTCGCGCGGCCCGCGCCGGGTTCACCGCTCGCCTCGGTCCACCGGCTGTGCGGCACGGGCCCCCATGCCGCGCGGCCCCGCGACCCGGAGCCCTGCGCGGCACCGGCGGGCGGCGGCCTTCCGGAAGACGCCTGCCGTCAGCCGACCTGCGCGGCGAACGCCTCGTACGCCCGCTCGTCGAAGAGGACGAACCTGACCTCCTCGACCGACGCCTCCGTTTCCCGCACGGTCCGGACCGCGACCCGGGCGGCGTCCTCCATCGGCCACCCGTACACACCGGCCGAGACGGCGGGGAACGCGACCGTGCGCGCGCCGAGTTCGTCGGCGACGCGCAGTGATTCGCGGTAGCAGGACGCCAGCAGGTGCGAGCGGTCCTCGGTGTCGCTGAAGACCGGGCCCACGGTGTGGATCACCCACCGCGCGTCCAGGTCGCCCGCGGTGGTCGCGACCGCCTTGCCGGTGGCCAGGCCCTTGCCGTAGTGCGAGGCACGGAGCCTTCGGCAGTCCGCCAGGATGGCGGGGCCCCCGCGGCGGTGGATGGCCCCGTCCACGCCCCCGCCGCCGAGCAGCGAGGAGTTCGCCGCGTTGACGATCGCGTCGACGCTCTGCCCGGTGATGTCGCCCCGGACCAGGGTGATGGCGGTCATGACGGCTCGGCCTCCTCATACGCGGTTCTCACCGCATTGTCCTCCGGGCACCGCCGGGCCGCCGCCGTCCGTGCCGCCGGTCCGCGCCGGTGTCCGTACCGGGTCGGTGGTCAGGGCTGTCGCAGGCGGCGCCACACGGCCTTCGCCGCGTTGTGCCCCGACATGCCGTGCACGCCGGGGCCCGGCGGGGTGGCCGAGGAGCAGATGAAGACGGCCGGGTGCGGCGTGCCGTACGGGGACGGGGACAGCCTGGGACGCAGCAGGAGCTGCAGTCCGGAGGCGGCGCCGCACGCGATGTCGCCGCCCACGTAGTTGGCGTTGCGCGCGGCGAGTTCGGCCGGGCCGGCGGTCGCGCGGGCGAGCACACGGTCGCGGAATCCGGGCGCGAACCGCTCCAGCTGGCGCTCGATCGCGTCCGTGAGGTCCCCCGTCCAGCCGTTGGGAACGTGCCCGTACGCCCAGAAGACCTGCTTCCCCTCGGGTGCCCTGGAGGGGTCGACGACGCTGGGCTGCACGGTGATCAGGAAGGGGGCGTCCGGCGCCCGGCCCTCGCGCGAGACGGCGTGCAGAGCGGCACCGATCTCGGCGCGGCTCGCGCCCACCTGCACGGTCCCGGCGGTACGGGCCTCCTCGGCCGTCCAGGGCACGGGACCGTCCAGCGCGTAGTCGACCTTGAAGACGCCTGCCCCGTAGCGGTAGTTCTCGTAGTACCGGCCGAAGCCCGCGATCCGGGAGAGCGCGGTGGGCGAGGTGTCGAAGACGTAGGCGCGCGCGGGCGGCAGGTCGTCGAGGCGCTTGACCTCGTAGTCGGTGTGGACACTGCCGCCGAGGTCCCGCAGGTAGGCGGTGAGCGCGTCGGAGATCGACTGGGAGCCGCCGCGCGCGACCGGCCAGCCCCGGGCGTGGGCGGCCAGCGCGAAGACCAGGCCGACGGCTCCGGTGCCGATGCCGTCCAGCGGGGCGATGACATGGGCGACGAGCCCGGCGAACAGGGCCTTGGCCCGCTCGTCACGGAAGCGCCGCATCAGCCACGTGGAGGGTGGCAGTCCGGTGAGGCCGAACCGGGCCAGGGTGACCGGGTCGCGGGGCAGCGCGGTCGCGGGCAGGGACATGAAGTCGTGGGCCAGCGTGTCCCACTTGGGGAGGAAGGGGGCGACCAGCCGCCGGTAGGTGCCGGCGTCGCGCGGTCCGAACGAGGCGGCCGTCTCGGCGACGGAGCGCGCGAGCACCGCGGCCGTACCGTCCGGGAACGGATGGGCCATGGGCAGCTCGGCGTGCAGCCACTCCAGGCCGTAGCGCTCCAGGGGCATCGCCCGGAAGGCGGGCGAGTTGATGCCGAGCGGATGGGCGGCCGCGCAGGGGTCGTGCCGGAATCCGGGCAGGGTCAGTTCTTCGGTACGGGCGCCGCCACCCACCGTGTCCCGAGCCTCGAAGACGGCGACCGAGAAGCCCCGGCGGGCCAGCTCCACGGCAGCTGTCAGCCCGTTCGGCCCCGCACCCACGACGACGGCATCGAGCATCGACGGCACCTCGGACTCCTTTGTCGCCGACGGCCACTGGCCACCAGGATATGCCGGAGGGCCGACGAGCCCGGCGGCGCGGGGTGGGAATCCGCGAGCCGCGCGGGCCGCGAACCGCCGGGGACCGGTCACGCACCGGCCGCGGACCGGTCACGGCCCGTACGGGGCGTGCCCCGGCCGCCGGGCCGGAGCCGGGCAGGCGGCCGTCGGCGGCGGTGCCCGGTCCCGGCCGGCGGTGGCTCACACGGTGTGGACGGCTCCGGCGTAGCGCTGGGCGAACCGGGTGCCGGTGCCCGCGGTGACCGTGAAGTCGTACCGCCCCGCGTCGGTGCGCCAGGACACGCGGGTGCGGTCGCCCGCCCCGACCCATTCGGTCCGCTCCTCGCCGGCGAAGTCGTTCGGCGTGATCGTGAACGCCACCTCGGTGCCGCCGGTGTTGCGCAGTTCCAGCTCCACCGAGGCGTTCTCCGGACGCCCGGGGTGCCGCAGGGCCGCCGTCACCGAAGGCACCGCCACGTCGTCCTGGCCGGTGCGGACGACGGTGCCGGAGAAGCGGCGGACGAAACCGTCGGCGCCGTACACCGAGAAGTCGTAGCGGCCGTCGGTGCCGGCGGCGTCCCACACATAGGTGCGGGACGAGCCCGCCGGGACCGTGAAGGGCGTGCCGGTGAAGGGCAGGGCGGTGTTCGGCAGGACGGTGAAGTGGTAGCCGACGCTGCCGTCGTTGGTCAGGGTGCAGGTGACCTCGCCGGTGGTCCGGTCGACCTTCACGTCGGCCCACGGGCGGTACGGCAGCGCGCGGTGCGGCCTGTGGCCCTCCTCCTGCGCGGGCATCGACTGCTGGTCGGGCACCTTGACCGCCGGCAGCGAGCTGCCGGCGTCCGCCTTGGCCATCAGCGCGACGGTGTCGGGCAGTCCCGGGATGCTGTAGTCGGGCTTGGTGAAGTCGAAGGCGCTGGTGAGGTCCCCGCAGACGGTGCGCCGCCAGTCGGAGATGTTGGGCTCCCGCACGCCGGTGACGCGCTCCAGGAAGCGGAGCACCGAGGTGTGGTCGAACACCTGGGAGTTGACCCAGCCGCCGCGCGACCACGGCGAGACGACCCACAGCGGCACCCGGCTGCCGAGGCCGATGGGCTTGCCTCCCGCGAACTCGTCCTTGGTGCCGGGCTCGGGGAACGGCGGGATGACGTGGTCGAAGTAGCCGTCGTTCTCGTCGTACATGACCAGGAAGGCGGTGTGCTTCCACACGTCGGGGTTGGAGAACAGCGACTGCAGCGCGGTGTCGACCCAGTGGGCGCCGTAGTCGGGGCCGGCGTTCGGGTGCTCGGAGAACAGGTAGGGCGCCACCAGCCAGGAGACCGTGGGCAGGGTGCCGTCCTTGCAGTGCTTGTCGAACGCCGTCAGGTCCCACTTCGTCATCGCGTTGACGTAACGCGGGTCGTCCTTGGGGAACTCGTGGAACTGCTTGAAGTACGACAGGGCGTTGTCGTCGTAGTCGCCGTAACGGTCGTCGGAGCCATCGGGGTTGTGGTAGACGCGCCAGGTGACGCCGGCCTGCTCCAGGCGTTCGGCGTACGTCGTCCAGTCGGCCACCGGGTTGTCCGTGACCGGCGTGTTGTCGGTCCACGGGCCGGTGGTGCCGTCCACGCCGGGGCCCGCGGTGCCGGTCCACAGGTAGAGGCGGTTGGGGTCGGTGGGGCCGTTCAGCGAGCAGAAGTAGCCGTCGCAGAGGGTGAAGGCGTCGGCCAGCGCGTACTGGTAGGGGATGTCCGCCCGCGTGAAGTACCCCATGGTCCGTTCGCCCTTGGCGGAGACCCACTTGTTCATGGCGCCCGCGTTGACGGCCGAGTGGCCGGTGTCCCAGTCGTGCGCGAGGCCGCCCGCGTTCTGGGCGTTGTACTTCGTGGTGTCCATACGGAAGGGCAGGAGGTGGCCCTCCTCGCGGCTCACTGCGGGCTGGCGGAACACCGGGTCGCCGCCGGGGAGGACGGTGGCCTGGCGGTCGCTGAAGCCCCGTACGCCGCTCAGGGTGCCGAAGTAGTGGTCGAAGCTGCGGTTCTCCTGCATCAGGATGACGACGTGCTTGACGTCGTCGATGCCGCCGTGGCCGGTGCCGCGCCCCGCGGCCTCCGCGGTGCCGGGGAGTCCGGCGGCTATCGCGGCTCCGGCCGCGGTGGTGCCGATGAAGGTGCGGCGGCTGATCTCGGTCATGGGAGGAAGGTCCTTCGGATCGTTCGCGGTCAGCCGCGGGCGGACAGGGAGAAGGTGACGACGGCGGCGGCGTGGTCGGAGGGCCAGCCGTTGGCGGCGGCGTCCGGCACCGGCCGGGGCCAGCCGGTGAACAGGCTGTGTGCCTCGAGGACCTTGAGCCGCCCCGCGTACTGGATCTGGTCGATCCGGTCCTGCGGTTCCGCCCCGTCACCGCCCTCGTGCCGCGGCCTGACGGGGGACCAGGTGATGCCGGGCGCCTTCTCCGGGCGGGCGTGGGCGTCGCGGTAGGCGTCGACGAGGCCCGCCTTCTCCAGCGCCTCGGTGACGGGCCAGCGGACCCGGCCCACTCCCCCGTGCGCGGACGTGGTCCGGTTCGTCCAGTCGCGGTGGGAAGGCGAGGCGAGGCCGGCCGCCAGCACGACGGGGGTGTGGGAGGCGAGTTCCGGCCGCAGGGCGGCCACCAGCGCCTGTACCTGCCGGTAGCGGACCGTCTCCTTCTCCGCCGCCTCGACCTGTGCGGGCGTCCGGCCCGCCGACAGCGCGTACGGCCCGTAGTCGGCTTCGTCCAACTGCGCCGTCCACAGGCGTACCGTGCGGTCGCCGGGCAGGTGCAGCGTCGCTGCGGCGGCCGGGAGGGCCGCGGTAGGGGCGACGACGTCACTGAGCGGGTAACGGCTCACGATGCCGAGGCCGCCGGCCCGGTACACGTGCCGGCCGAGCGCCCCGGCGAGGTCCTCGGCCGCCTTGTCACCGCATTCCTGGAGCGCCACCACGTCCAGGCCCTGGGTGAGGACCAGCCGCAGCTGCTTCTCCAGGAAGCCGTCGACGTGGGTGCCTGCGTCCCAGAGGTTCAGCGTGGCCACCTTCAGGCGGAGCCGCTCCCGGGGGGAGCGCACAGGCACCTGGACGGTGACGGTGTCACCGCCGACGGCGCTGTCGGTGACGGCGGCCACCACTCGGCCGGGTCTGCGCGGCGCTGTGCGCGGGGCCCGGCCGCTGACCGTGCCGTCCGCGGCGACCGAAAGCCAGGAGTCGCCGCCGACCCGCTTGAAGGTCGCGCTCCCCGCGCTGTTGCCCTCGGGCCTGATCCACAGACCGCCCAGCTTCACCGAGAAGTCCTCGCCCGCGGTCTGCGGCTCGGTGGTGACGGCGTCCACGACCGCGTGCGGGCGCGGGATCACGGGGCGCACGGCGAAACTGAACGCGGCGGTCTCGGCGAGGATGCCGTAGCCGTCCTTGGCCAGCAGATAGGCGGTGTACGGGCCGCCGCTCAGGCCGGAGGTGTCGAGGGTGATGTCACCGGTGGCGGCCGGGGTGTACTCCCAGGCGAGGGAGGAGCCGTGGCCCGGCTGCCGGTCGCCGTCGTACACCCCGATCCAGTTCTTCGGGTCGGGTGTGTCCGTCGTCCAGTGGAAGGAGACCTTGTCGCCTTCGTGGGGGGCCGGCGTCGTCAGCTTGACGGAGTTGCCGACGGAGGCTCCCGTGAAGCTGAACGGCTCCGTCCTGGCGAGGACGCCGTAGCCGTCCTTGGCCAGCAGATACACGATGTACGGCCCACCGCTCAGACCGGAGGTGTCGAGGGTGGTCTGCCCGGACGCGCCGGGCACGTAGGCCCAAACGAGCGAGCTGCTGCCGCTGGCGGGCAGCCGGTCGGCGGGGTAGACGCCGATCCAGTTCTTGGGGTCGGGGGCGTCCGTCGCCCAGGTGAGGGCCAGTTCGGTACCGCGCGGCGGGGGCGTCGGGGAGCCGATCGCGATGCTGTTCCCGGACGCGGCGGCCTGTGAGAGGGATGACACGGTGTTGGGTCCTCTCCGCCCCGGATACCGCCGCGGCGACACCCAGGGGAGCAAAGTTGTCTAGATAACTTCGCTCCATAGCAAGCCGTCCCCCGGCGACGGCCCCGTGAACGAGAGATTGCCTCCGCCTGGGAGGAAGACGGAACTCTGGGATTTTCCCGCGCGGGCCGAAAGGCCCGGATCCGGCCAACAATGGCCGCTGACCTGGGCCTTCCGAGACTTTCAACCGCCTGCGCAACCCGCGGAGCCCGCCGGGTCCGCGTTGTTTCACTCCAGCGCCCGAAGGGATACGACACGTCGCGCCCTTCACCGGGTCACACCTCCGCTGTGCACAGCCAAGGGCCGAGCGAGCACACGTGCGGGGAGGGCGCGCAGGCCCCGGACGGTGTTCTCCACCGCCGCCCTGAGGGCGACGTCCCGCGGCGCCTCGCACTCGACTGCGTACCTGGCGCCGTCGGCGGCGGTGCCCCCGGACCGGCGCGATCGCGCGAGGTCGCCGACCGCCGCCCGTGCCCGTCCGGATGAACGTCGTCGCCTCGGCCGGCGTCGGCGGGTTCGTCCCACCGGACGGCGAAGCCTCGCGGGTCGCACGGGGCACCGCGCCCCTCCCGGTCAGGCTCCGGCTGCCAGCAGTCCCCGCACCCGGTGGGCCGTCGCCTCGTCCCGGGCCGCCGTGAACGGCAGCGCGTTGCCGCCGGTGACGCGGAACGGCTCACCCGTCAGGGTCAGATGGGTGCCGCCCGCCTCCTCGACCAGCAACAGACCCGCCGCGTGGTCCCAGGCCGCCTCCCAGGAGAAGGCCGTCGCGTCCAGCTCCCCGCGGGCGACGGCCAGGTACTCCAGGCCGGCCGAGCCGCACGGGCGGGGCCGGACGCCCTCGGTGTTCAGGCCGAGGAGCGCTCGCTTCTGCTCGTCCGTCGTGTAGTCGGGGTGCGAGGTGGCTATCTCCAGGTCACGGCCGGGCGCGGGCGAGCCGGAGCGCAGCGGCTGTCCGTCGAGGTGGGCACCCCGGCCGCGGAGGGCGACGGCGAGCCGGCCACGGGCCGGTGCGTAGGTCCAGGACGCGTGGACGACACCGCCCAGCGTGAGGGCGACGAGCGTGCAGAAACCGGACTCGCCGCGGACGAACTGGCGGGTGCCGTCGACCGGGTCGACGATCCAGACCGGTGCCGCGCCCTGGATCGCGTCGTACGTCGCCGGGTCGGCGTGGACCGCCTCCTCGCCGACCACGATCGAGCCGGGCAGCAGCTTGGGGAGCGTTGCGGTGAGGTACTCCTCGGCCTTGCGGTCGGCGTCCGTGACGAGGTCGTGCGGGCCGCTCTTCTGGTCGATCTCGTGCGCGGCGAGCTGCCTGAAGCGGGGCATGATCTCGGCGGCGGCCGCGTGGCGGACCGCTTCTTCGACATCGGCTGTGCGGTGGGCGAGAAACTCGTCGATGGTTTCGGTGTGTCCGATCATGGCTCCATGACAGCACGCGTCACTGACAATCCCTACCCGTCCGGTGCACTTCAGGTGGATTCGGGGTGAATTCGCGGGGCGCCGGGCCGGGGCCGGGAGGTTCGGACCGGAGCCCGCGGTCCTCGGCCCCTGGCCACCGGACCCGGCCCCCGGCTCAGCGTCCGACCGCGTACCCCTGCATCCCCCGCGGATTCGCCGCGGCGGACAGCACCCCGGTGCGGGGGTCCCGGGCGACCGCGCACAGCCGGCCCTCCGACCATGCGTCGGACACCTGCACGTCGTGGCCTCGGCGACGCAGTTCCGTGACGACGGCGGGGTCGGTGCGGGACTCGACGGTGAGGCTGCCGGGGCGCATGCCGCGCGGGTAGAAGGAGCCGGGGAAGCTGTCGTTGTGCCAGTTCGGCGCGTCGATCGCGCCCTGGAGGTCGAGCCCGCCGCGTACTTCGTCGCGCAGGGCCACGGCCAGGAAGAAGTGGGTCTGCCACTGGTCCTGCTGGTCGCCGCCCGGAGTGCCGAACGCCATGACCGGCACCCCGTCGCGCAGCGCCAGCGACGGCGTCAGGGTGGTGCGCGGACGGCGGCCGGGCGTCAGGGAGTTGGGCAGCCCCTCCTCCAGCCAGGCCATCTGGAGCCGGGTGCCGAGCGGGAAGCCCAGTCCGGGGACGACCGGGTTCGACTGGAGCCAGCCCCCGCTGGGGGTGGCCGCGACCATGTTGCCCCAGCGGTCCACGACGTCGAGGTGGCAGGTGTCGCCGCGGGTGGAGCCGTCCGGTGCCACCTCGGGTTCGGCGGGCGCCCTCGCCACGGTGGGTTCGCCCGCGCCGGGTACGGCCGGCGCGTCGAAGCCGGGCTCCCCGCAGGCCGCCCGCCGGGCGTGGTGGCTCATCCTCGGAGTGCGCCCGCCGGGAGCGCCGGGGCGCAGCTCGTACGAGGCCCCGTCGCCGATGAGGGCGCGGCGGGCCGTGTTGTACGCGACCGACAGCAGCGCGTCGAGCGGCACCTCGGCCGCGTCCCCGTACCAGGCCTCCCGGTCGGCCATGGCGAGTTTGCAGCCCTCGACGAGCAGGTGGACGTAGTCGGCGGAGCCGTGCGGCGGGAGTTCCGGCGGGAGCAGGGCGAGCTGCTGCAGGAGGACCGGGCCCTGACTCCAGGGGCCCGCCTTGCACAGGGTCCAGCCCCGCCAGTCGTACGTCGCCGGTGCCTCGTACGTCGCGGACCAGGAGGCGAGGTCGGTGGCCGTCAGGGTGCCGGCGTGGCGCTCACCGCTGGTGTCCATGGTGGGCCGTCCGGCCTGGCGCACCAGGGCCTCGGCGATGAATCCCGTGCGCCAGACCTCCCGCGCCGCGTCGATCTCGGCCTCCCGGCCCTGCGCCGCGGACACTTCGGCGAGCAGCCGCCGCCAGGTGGCGGCGAGCGCGGGATTGCGGAAGAGCTCACCGGGTCGCGGTGCCGTCCCGCCCGGCAGGTACACCTCCGCGGACGAGGTCCACTCCGTCTCGAACAGCTCACGGACGGCCTCCACCGTCTCGCCGACACGCTCCACGGGCGCGTGCCCGTCCTCGGCGTATCCGATGGCGTACTTCAGGACGTCGGCGAGCGACTTCGTGCCGTGGTCGCGCAGGAGCAGCATCCACGCGTCGAAGGCGCCGGGGACGGCCGCGGCGAGCGGGCCGGTGCCGGGTACGAGATCCAGACCGAGTCCCCTGTAGTGCGCGATCGTCGCCCCGGCGGGTGCCCCGCCCTGCCCGCACAGCACCCGTATGGCGCCGCCCGCCGGGGCGAGGATGATCGGGACCTCTCCAGCGGGTCCGTTGAGGTGCGGCTCGACGACGTGCAGGACGAAACCCGCGGCGACGGCGGCGTCGAACGCGTTGCCGCCGTCCTCCAGGACGGCCATGGCGGACTGCGAGGCGAGCCAGTGGGTGGAGGACACCATGCCGAAGGTGCCCTGGAGGGTCGGTCGGGTCGTGAACATGCTGTGTCACCTCGCTGTGCGGAGCGATCAACCTCGGGCCCGACTATGGCACTCGCCGTCCCCCGGAGGTCAGGGCGCCCCGTCCCCTGGCGGAGCCAGGCACCGCGCGCTGCCCGACCGGAATCAATCACCGCAGGTCGGCGTTGGTGCCGGTGGAACGAACGGAGGCGGATCGGTGCACGGTGAGTACAAGATCCCCGGCGGCAAGCTCGTCGTGGTGGACCTGGACGTCGAGGACGGGACGCTGCGCCACGCGCGCGTGGCGGGCGATTTCTTCCTCGAACCGGACGAGGCGCTGGACGCCGTGAACGGCGCGCTGGAGGGCGCCCCCGCCGACACCGACACGGCGGGCCTGGCGGCCCGTGTCGACGCCGCTCTGCCGGCGGGCACGGTCATGTACGGCCTGACCTCGGAGGGCATCGGGATCGCGGTGCGCAGGGCGCTCGCGCACGCCACCGACTGGACGGACTACGACTGGCAGCTGATCCACGAGGGGCCGCAGTCCCCCGCGCTGCACATGGCGCTGGACGAGGTGCTGACCGCGGAGGTGGCGGCCGGCCGCCGCGCGCCGACGCTGCGCGTGTGGGAGTGGGGAGCCCCGTCGGTGATCATCGGCAGTTTCCAGTCGCTGCGCAACGAGGTCGACGCCGAGGGCGCCGCACGGCACGGCATCGAGGTGGTGCGCCGGATCTCCGGCGGTGGTGCGATGTTCGTGGAGCCGGGCAACACCATCACCTACTCGCTCTCGGTCCCGGAGGCGCTCGTCCAGGGCCTGTCCTTCCAGGACAGCTACGCCTATCTCGACGACTGGGTGCTCGGTGCGCTGGCGGACATGGGGATCAGGGCCTGGTACCAGCCCCTGAACGACATCGCGACGGAGCAGGGGAAGATCGCGGGAGCCGCCCAGAAGCGGGTATTGGGTCCGGGCGGCGGCGCCGGTGCCGTGCTCCACCACGTGACCATGTCGTACGACATCGACGCCGACAAGATGCTCGAAGTGCTGCGCATCGGCCGGGAGAAGCTCTCCGACAAGGGCATCGGGAGCGCGAAGAAGCGGGTCGATCCGCTGCGCCGGCAGACCGGGCTCGCGCGCGAGGAGGTCATCGGGCGGATGATCGACTCCTTCCGCGGCCGCTACGGGCTCAGGGACGGCGGGGTGACACCCGCCGAGCTGGCCCGCGCCGAGGAGTTGGCACGCTCGAAGTTCGGGTCGGCCGAGTGGACGGCGCGGGTCCCGTAGGGCCTGTCGTTCGGATCATGCGGCGGGGCGCGGGGCAGCCGGCAGGCCACCGCGCCCGGGTGGCGTCAGGACGGGCGGCGGTCCGCAGGGGCGGCGGTCCGCAGGCCGGCCGTCAGGACGGCGAGGCCGCCCACGCCGTCGTGCCGAGGGTGTTCTCGGGTCCGATGTCGAGTGTCTCCGGTGGCCGTACGTCCACGGCGGCGCGTCCCTTCTGCGGGACGACCCGGAGGTAGGTGCCGTTCTCGGCCGCCATCCGCCAGTACAGGGCCGCCCGCGCGCTCTCGCCCGGGGCCAGGGTGAACGGCTCGGCCCCCGGGTCCTCCGGGGCCATGGGGACCTTGTCGGTGCCCCGGACGGTCCGCACGCCGGTGAGCGGGGCGCCCTTCTCGTCGAGGACGCGGACGGAGGGGTACCCGTTCACCCGGTACGGCCGCCCGGAACAGTTGGTGAGGGTGAGGCTCATCGCCCGCAGCCCCATGGCCCCGTCGACGCTGCCGGCGTCGACGCGGACACCGGCCGGCGGGCAGTCGCCGGCCCGCGGGACCGCGACGGCGGGCGAGGGGCCGGGCGCGGGCCGGTGCTCGGGCTCGGTGAAGAAGCCGCAACCGCTCACGGCGAGCGCCAGCGCGCCGGCGAGGACGGCGCTGCGGAGGGGTCTCGGACACGACGGTCTCGGGCACGGCACGGTCATTCGCCGATCTTCGCACGCCGCCACTGAGTGCCGCCTCTGGCCGTCACCAGTCCCGACTCGTAGGCGAACACGACCAGTTGGGCCCGGTCACGGGCGCCCAGTTTGGTCATGGCGCGGCTGATGTGCGTCTTGGCCGTGAACGGGCTGACGACCATGTGTGCGGCGATCTCCTCGTTGGTGAGGCCCCGCGCGGCGAGCGCGGTGACCTCGCGTTCGCGGCGGGTGAGGCACTCCAGGCCCGGCGCGGTGGCCCGGTCCGGGGGCCGGGCCACGAACTCGCCGATCAGCGTGCGGGTCACGGACGGGGACAGCAGTGCCTCTCCGCGCGCGACGACCTCGATGGCCTGGAGGAGGTCGGCGGGCTCGGTGTCCTTGAGCAGGAAACCGCTCGCCCCGGCGCGCAGCGCCTCGAAGACGTACTCGTCCAGGCCGTAGTTGGTGAGGATGAGGACGCGCACGCCGGACAACTCCGGGTCCGCGGCGATCCGCCGGGTCGCCTCGATGCCCGACATCACGGGCATCTGTACGTCGACGAGGGCGACGTCCGGCCGTTGGGCCCGCACCAGCGCGAGTCCCTGCTGCCCGTCGGCGGCCTCGCCCACCACCTCGAGGTCGTCCTCGGCGTCCAGCAGGGCGCGGAATCCGGCGCGCATGAGTGCCTGGTCGTCGACGAGCGCGACCCTGATCACGCCACGTCCTCCGTTGCTCCCAGGGGCAGTCGGGCCTGGACGGAGAAGCCACCCCCGACGCGCGGGGCGGCGCGCAGGGTGCCGCCGAGAGCCGTGACGCGTTCCCGCATCCCGGTGAGGCCGATGCCGGGCGTGGGCGGGCGGGACGGGTCGGCGCCACCGTCGTCGTCCACGGTGATCGCCAGCTCGGCCGCCGAGTAGTCGAGCCGGACGGTCACCTCGGCCGGGCCCGCGTGGCGGGCGGCGTTGGTCAGCGCCTCCTGGACGATGCGGTAGGCGGCGCGGTCCACCGTCGCCGTCAACGGCCGTTCGTCGCCCCTGACCGACAGCTCGACGGCGAGGCCCGCGGCGCGGGCCCGCTCCACGAGCAGCGCGGGGGTGCCGGTCGGCTCGTCGGTGCGCAACACCTCGAGCGTCGAGCGCAGTTCGCGCATCGCCTCGCCGCCCGCCGCCTGGATGGCGAGGAGCGCGGGCGGCACCTCCTCGCCGCGTTTGCGGGCGAGGTGGACGGCGACACCGGCCTGGAGCTTGACGATCGAGATGCTGTGGGTGAGCGAGTCGTGCAACTCGCGGGCGATCCGCAGCCGTTCCTCGCCGGCCCGGCGCAGGGCGGCTTCTTCCCGGGTGCGTTCCGCCTCCAGGGCGCGCTGTTCGGTCTGGCGCAGATACGCCTGCCAGTTGCGGTCGGCGAGGCCCGTCACCAGGGCGCACAGGAACCAGCCCGCCAGCAGCAGGGTTCGCTCGACGATCTCCTGCCGGGTGGGGCCCGTCGCGACGAACCCGGCCAGGAACGCGGCACTCGCGAGCGCGGCCGCACCGCGGTGGCCGGCGCGCGCGGCCGTGTGGACGGCGGCCAGGACGGGCAGGGCCGCGAGGGGCCCGGGATGTGCGTGCACCACGTACGCCGTCGTGGTGGCCGTACTGACCGCGAGGACCTCGCGGGGTGCGCGGCGGTAGGCCGCGAGGGACAGGGAGGCGAGGGCGATCAGGACGTGGTCGGCCGGGGTGGTGCCTTCGTCGAAGGCGGCCGCGGTCATGACGAGGGCGCCGACGACGATCGCGAGGGCGGTGTCGGCGAGCTGTCGGCGGGCGGCCGGGTCCAGCGTCATGTCCCGCACGATAGACGGCTGTTCGGCCGCCCGCGTCAGACCTGTGGAGGGGGCGCGGCCTACTCCCGGCGGAGTAGGCCGGGCCGCGCCCGGACCGGGTGGGGTAGCCCGGAGTGCCTTCGGCCGTACGACGCCCGCGCACCCCCCTGTGGACCAGGGTTGCCGTGTCGGTGGCCGTCGGCGCACCGCATCACCCGCCAGGAGGAACCCCGTGTCCAGTCCCTTCCGTCACACCACTCCGCCGGAGCCCGCGTCCGCCGCCGGGCCCGTGCGCGCCGTCTACACCCAGCTCGCCAGGGACTTCGGCATCATGCGGGCGCCCACCTTCGTCGTGCTGTCCTCCGCCCCTGGGATCATGGCCTCCGCGTGGGCGCTGATGCGTGAGTCGCTGATCGCGGGCGACGGCGGCAGGACCGGGAAGGAACTCGCGGCGCTCGGGGTGTCCGAGGCCAATCGGTGTCCGTTCTGCGTGGACGCGCACAAAATGCTGCTGCACGCGACGGGCGACCACGCGCTCGCGGAGCGGGTGGCGCGTGGTGAGCGGCCCGCCGACGAGGACCACGCGCGGGTGCTGGCATGGGGCAGGGCGACCCGGACCCCCGGGTCTCCGGAGCTGACCCCGTACCCCTTCCCCGCCGCGCACGCACCCGCCTACATCGGCACGGCCCTCGCCTTCCACTTCATCAACCGTGTGGTGTCGGCGCTGCTGACCGAGCGGTTGCTGCCGGGCAACGTGCAGCGGTTCCGGGCCGTACGGAGCCTGGGCGGGCGGTCCCTGTCCAGGACGGTGCGCCGTCACCCCGCCCCCGGTGCCGGTCTGACCCTCCTCGACGGTGCCGGTCTGGCCCTCCTCGACCACGCGGGTCCCGGACCGGACTGGGCGCGCGCGACCACGGTCGGCCCCGCCTACGCCGCGCTGCGTGCCGCCGCCGGCGAGGGTGAGGGACTCCTCGACGCCGACGACCGGATCCTCCTGCGGGAGACGCTCGGCGCCTGGGACGGCGCGCATCCGCCGCTCGCGTGGGACGGGCTTCCGGGCCGCGACCGCCCCGGGGCCCGCCTGGCACTCCTGGCGGCGCTCGCCCCCTACCGGATCACGGAGGAGGACGTGGCGGCCTGGCGCACCCCCGACCGTACCGACGCCTGTCTGGTGCGTCTCGTCGCGTACGGCGCGTTCGCCGCCGTCGACCGGATCGAGAGCGCGCTGCCCGTGCGCACGGCGAAGGAGCCCTCATGACGCTGATCGCCAACTCCGTTCAGGCGCAGGTGTGGAACGGTCCTCTCGGCAGCCACTGGGCCACCCACCACGCCCGCTACGACGCCCTCGTGTCGGGTCTCGACGACGCGCTCTTCGCGGGTGCCGCGATCGCCGCGGGCGACCGTGTCCTGGACGTCGGCTGCGGGGCCGGCGCGACGACCAGGACCGCGGGCCGGCTGGCCGCGCACGGACACGCGGTCGGTGTCGACATCTCGGCGCCCCTGCTGGACCGGGCACGGGCGGCCACCGCCGCGGCGGGCGTCACGAACGTCGCGTACGAACTCGGTGACGCCCAGACCCACCGCTTCCCGGCCGCCGGATACGACGTGGTGATCAGCCGGGGTGGGGTGATGTTCTTCGCCGACCACGCGGCCGCGTTCCGGAACCTGGGACGGGCGCTGCGCCCGGGAGGGCGCCTCGCGTTCGTCTGTCCGCAGCCCGCCGGCCCGCATCTGGAGGAGTCGCGCGCCCTGAGTCTCTTCGCGAGGCTCCTCGACGCGCCGGACGCCCACACCGTGGCGGCGCAGACCGCGATGGCCTCGCTGTCCGACCCGGCCCGGATCCGTGAGGTGCTGGAGGGCTGGGAGAAGGTGAGTGTGACGTCGGTCGGCACGGAGACGGTGTGGGGACGGGACGCGGCCGACGCCGTCGGCTTCATCCTCTCGCGTACGCCCGGACGGGTGGTCGGCACCGTCACCCGCAAAGCCCTGGAGGACACTTTGCGCCCTTATGCGACGGATCGTGGTGTGCGGTTGCGGGCGGCGGTGTGGCTGGTGACGGCGGAGCGGAGTCCCGGCGTCCGGCCGTGAACCGCAGTCACCGCACAGGTACGGAGCGAGTTCGCCCTTCCGCCCCACGGAGAGTCATGTGACACTGTCGTCCCGTCCGCAGTGCGGACTCCTCCGCACCGTCCCCCACGAGAAGTGCGTCGTGCGTTCACTTCCTCTGCCGCTCGCCCTCACCGCGCGCCTGCTGCCGGTCGCCGTGCTCGCCTGCACGGGCTGGGTCATGTCGTCCGGTTCGTCTCCGGCGCCCGCGACTCCGACCGGACCCGAGCACAATTCGGCCCAGGACTCGGGGAGTCCCACCCAGCCCTCGACGACGGCGGCCGTGAAGACGTACACGGCCGCGCCCGCGCCGTGCACCAGCGTCACGACGAAGACGATCACGTCCCTGGTCCCGGGTACCAAGACGGCCGGCCAGGAGATCGCCTCGACGGACAAGTCCGTACGCCGCACCTGCTCCTGGAACGCGCTCAAGGGGTTCGACTACCGCTGGCTCGACGTGTCCTACGAGATCATGAGCTCGGACGCGGCGGCCCAGAAGTCCTACCAGGAGCGCGTCACGAAGAAGAGCGGCGGGGGCGCGGTGCCCGGCCTCGGTGACGGGGGCTACTCCGTCGTGAACCTCACCACCGAGGACAAGCAGCAGACCCGCGAGGGTGTGGTGATCGCCCGCGTGTCCAACGCGCTGGTGGCCGTCACCTACAACGGAAGCGACTTCGAGACGAAGAAGGCGCCCGGCACCGACGAGATCAACAAGGGCGCCATCAAGGCCGCCAAGGAAGTGGTGGCCACGCTGGAGAACGGCCGCAAGAGCTGACCGTCCTCCCTCGCGCGGTCGTGTGTCAGGCGTCGGACTCCGGCCGGCACCGCAGCAGCATCAGGCCCGTGTACAGCACCAGCGACGTGCCCAGGCCCACCGCCCAGCCGTAGTCGGCGAGCGACGACAGCGCCGGGATGGGCCGCCCGTCGATCAGCGGGTGGAAGTCGGCGCCGCCGACGGCCAGGACACCGCCGGTGACGAAGGCGACGACGGCCCGCCAGTTCCAGCCGCCGTCGTACCAGTAACGTCCGCCGGCGCGGTACAGGTCGGCGAGGTCGAGCCTGGTGCGGCGCAGGATCCAGTAGTCGGCGATGAGGATGCCGGCGACCGTGCCCAGCAGACCGCCGACCAGGCCGAGCCAGGTGAAGATGTAGCCCTGCGGGTCGGAGTAGAGCCTCCAGGGGAAGATCAGCACACCGAGGACGCAGGTGGTCATGGCGCCGGCCCGGAAACTGATCCTCCTGGGCGCGATGTTGGAGAAGTCGAAGGCTGGGGAGACCAGGTTGGCCGCGATGTTCACGGACAGGGTCGCGACCAGCACGGTGACCAGCGCGTAGACGATGCCGGCGACGTTGTCCGTCTTGGCGGCCAGCTTGACCGGGTCCCAGATCGCCTCGCCGTACACGGCCTGCGATCCCGAGGTGACCATGACGGACAGGAAGGCGAAGAGCGTCATCGTGGTGGGCAGACCGAGCGCCTGGCCCCAGGTCTGCGCCTTCTGGCTCTTGCCGTACCGGGTGAAGTCGGGGATGTTCAGGGACAGGGTGGACCAGAAGCCGATCATGCCCATGAGCGAGGGCCAGAACAGCTTCCAGAAGCCGCCGCCCCAGCCGAGCTTGGACGGCTGGTCGAGCAACGGGCCGAAGCCGCCCGCCTTGCTGCTCATCCACCACAGCATGACGCCGGCGCCGACGAGCACGAAGGGCGCCGCCCAGTTCTCGAAGCGGCGGATCGTCTCCATGCCCCGGTAGATGATCGCGACCTGCAGCACCCAGAAGATCACGAAGGACAGCCACATCGTCCACGCGTAGCCGCCGATGTGCGAGGCGTTCGCCCAGCTGTCCCCGAAGAGCTTCCCGGCGAGGAAGTAGATCGCCTCGCCGCCGATCCAGGTCTGGATGCCGAACCATCCGCAGGCCACCAACGCCCGTACGACGGCGGGGAGGTTGGCGCCGCGAACCCCGAAGGAGGCGCGGGCGAAGACCGGGAAGGGGATGCCGTACTTGGGTCCGGCGTGCCCGGTGAGCAGCATCGGGACCAGCACGATCAGGTTGGCCAGCGCGATGGTGAACACGGCCTGTTTCCAGTCCATGCCCACGGCGATCAGACCGGAGGCCAGGGTCCAGGAGGCGGTGTTGTGGGCCATGCCGACCCAGAGCGCCGAGAAGTTGTACGTGGTCCAGGTCCGCTTGGCGACCGGGACCGGCAGCAGGTCCTCGTTGGCGTAGGGACCGCTGGGCGCCGGAGTGTCGGGGGCGATCTCCACCCGGCCGTCGGCGAGTGTGACCTGGGTGGTTGGCGGGCTGTCGGTGGGGACGGTCTCGGGCATGGGCAGGCCAATCAAGTGAGGAGTGACGGAAAGGCCGTGCGGGTGGCGTCATGGGGGGTGCGCGAAGAGAGCGCCCTGGCCCCCTTCCCGGGACGGCGGGAAGGGGAGTACTAGGGGGCGGTGCGGGCGAGGCGAGTGGCGAATGGCCTCAACGGCCCTGATCTCAGGAGTCGTTCAGATGGTCATCGGCCGTTGACGGCCGGAATGACCTTCGACCCGTAGGCGTCGATGGTGGCCTCCTGCGCGTCGTGCATGTCGTACAGGGCGAACTGGTCGACACCCAGCTCGCGCAGCGCGTTCAGCTTCTCGACGTGCTGCTCGGCGGTGCCGATCAGACAGAACCGGTCGACGATCTCGTCGGGGACGAACGTGGTGTCGGGGTTGCCGCTGCGTCCGTGGTGGGAGTAGTCGTACCCCTCGCGGGCCTTGATGTAGTCGGTGAGTTCCTCGGGCACGGCGGCGGAGTGCTCGCCGTACTTGGAGACGAGGTCGGCTACGTGGTTGCCGACCATGCCGCCGAACCAGCGGCACTGCTCACGGGCGTGGGCGATCGCCTCCGTCGAGTCGTCCTCGGTGACGTAGGCCGGCGCGGCCACACAGATCGTGACCTCGGACGGGTCCCGGCCCGCCGCTGCCGCCGCGGTCTTCACCGCCTTGACCATGTACTCGGTGAGATAGAGGTCGGCGAGCTGGAGGATGAAGCCGTCGGCCTCCTCGCCGGTCATCTTCAGTGCCTTGGGGCCGTACGCGGCCATCCACACCGGGAGTTCGGCACCGGGCCTGACCCAGGGGAACTTGACGACCGTGCCGCCGAGGTCGGCCTCCTCGCCGCGGCCGAGCGCCCGGATGACCTTCATCGCGCCGCTGATCCGGGCGAGCGTGTTCGGCTTGCGTCCGGCGACGCGCATCGCCGA
Source organism: Streptomyces sp. NPDC057950 (assembly GCF_042887295.1). NCBI lineage: Bacteria > Bacillati > Actinomycetota > Actinomycetes > Kitasatosporales > Streptomycetaceae > Streptomyces > Streptomyces sp. NPDC057950. The sequence goes on along the minus strand of NZ_JBHVPP010000009.1, from coordinate 50,636 downwards.
GTCGCCCCGTCCGATGCCGCACACGGTGCGGTTGCCGTACATGTCGTTGAGCGTCGCGAAGGTGGAGGCGGTCACCTCCCAGGTACGGGTGCCCGGATTGGTGACCATCGGCCCGACGGTCAACCTCTCGGTATGGGCGAGGATCTGACTGTAGATCACGAAGGGTTCCTGCCACAGCACGGCGGAGTCGAAGGTCCAGCCGTACGTGAAGCCGTTGCCCTCGGCCCGCTTCATCAGCTCGATGACGCGGGAGGCCGGGGGGTCGGTCTGCAGGACGAGTCCGAAGTCCATGGCGCCACTCCTAGGCTCTCAGAGAAGGTACTGACAGGTGGAGCGGGGGGTGTAGACGCCGTGTCCGGCGCGTCCGGTGAACTCCCGCTCGGTGATCACCGGTTCGCCGCGCGAGAGCACGGTCTCGACCCGGCCGGTGACACGCTTGCCCTCGTACGCCGAGTAGTCGACGTTCATGTGGTGCGTCTCGACGGACATGACCTGCTCGGCGTGCGGGTCGTAGATGACGATGTCGGCGTCGGCGCCCGGCGCGATGGTGCCCTTCTTCGGGTACAGACCGAACATCCGGGCCGGGGTCGCGCAGGCGATCTCGATCCAGCGGCGGCGCGAGATGTGCCCGTCGACGACGGCCTGGTGCAGCAGGTCCATGCGGTTCTCCACGCCCGGCAGGCCGTTGGGGATCTTCGAGAAGTCGCCCCGGCCGAGCTCCTTCTGGCCCACGAAGCAGAAGGGGCAGTGGTCGGTCGACACCACCTGGAGGTCGTTGGTGCGCAGGCCCCGCCACAGGGCGGCCTGGTGCTCCTCGGGCCGAAGAGGCGTGCTGCACACGTACTTCGAGCCCTCGAAGTCCGGCTCCGCGAGGTTGTCGGTCGACAGGAACAGGTACTGCGGGCAGGTCTCGCCGAAGACGTTCAGGCCCTCGTCACGCGCCCGTGCGATCTCGGCGACCGCCTCCTGCGCCGAGACGTGCACGACGTACAGCGGCGCCCCCGCGACCTGCGCGAGCCTGATGGCGCGGTGGGTGGCCTCGGCCTCCAGGAGCGCCTTGCGGACCTCGCCGTGGAAGCGCGGGTCGGTCTCCCCCCTGGCCAGCGCCTGCTCGACGAGCACGTCGATCGCGATGCCGTTCTCGGCGTGCATCATGATCAGGCCGCCGTTCTCGGCGGAGCGCTGCATGGCGCGCAGGATCTGGCCGTCGTCGCTGTAGAAGACGCCGGGGTAGGCCATGAACTGCTTGAAGGAGGTGACGCCCTCCTGGACCAGCAGGTCCATCTCCTTCAGCGTGTCCTGGTTGACGTCCGAGACGATCATGTGGAAGGCGTAGTCGATGGCGCACTGGCCGTCGGCCTTGGCGTTCCAGGCGTCGAGGCCCTCACGCAGCGAGTGGCCGACGCTCTGCACCGCGAAGTCGACGATGGTGGTGGTGCCACCCCAGGCCGCCGCCCTGGTGCCCGTCTCGAAGGTGTCGGAGGCGAAGGTGCCGCCGAACGGCAGCTCCATGTGGGTGTGGGCGTCGACGCCACCCGGGATGACGTACTTCCCGGCGGCGTCGACGGTCCGCTCGGCCGTCCACGACTCGGCCGTCGGGGTGCCCGTCGCGGCGAGCGCGACGACCCGGCCGTCCTCGATCAGGACGTCGGCGTGCATCTCGTCGGACGCGGTGACGACGAGGCCACCACGGATGACGGTACGGCTCATGCTCCCTCTCCTTCCGGTCGTGCGTGCACTGGGGGAATTCCGAAGCTGTCAGAAGCTGAGGTCAACGCTGTTTCCTCCGGGGAGGCCCGATGGGAAGGAGGGCCCGTGGGCCCGGCCCCCGCCGGCCGGGCCCACCGGGGACCGTCCGTCAGGGAGCCGTCAGCGGCCCGTACGCGCCCGGGGCGCGGTCCCGGTAGAACTGCCACCGGTCGCGCACCTCGCGGAGTCTGGCCATGTCCAGGTCGCGGACGACGAGTTCGCTCTCCTTGTCGCTCGCCACCTCGCCGACGAACTGGGCCTCCGGGTCGACGAAGTAGCTCGTCCCGTAGAAGTCGTTGTCGCCGTACTCCTCGACCCCCACCCGGTTGATCGCGCCCACGAAGTACTCGTTGGCGACGGCCGCGGCCGGCTGCTCCAGCTGCCACAGGTAGCCGGAGAGCCCGCGCGAGGTGGCCGAGGGGTTGAAGACGATCTCGGCGCCCGCGAGGCCCAGTGCGCGCCAGCCCTCCGGGAAGTGCCGGTCGTAGCAGATGTAGACGCCGATCCTGCCGACGGCGGTGTCGAAGACCGGCCAGCCGGAGTTGCCCGGCCGGAAGTAGAACTTCTCCCAGAACCCCGCCACCTGCGGGATGTGGGTCTTGCGGTACTTGCCCAGGTAGGAACCGTCGGCGTCGATCACCGCCGCGGTGTTGTACAGGACCCCGGGCTGCTCCTCCTCGTACATCGGCAGGACGAGGACGAGGCCCAGTTCCTCGGCGAGCGCCTGGAAGCGCCGGACGATCGGGCCCTCGGGGATCTGCTCGGCGTACTCGTAGAACGCCTTGTCCTGGACCTGGCAGAAGTAGGGCCCGTAGAAGAGCTCCTGGAAACACAGGACCTGTGCGCCCTGCGCGGCGGCGTCGCGGGCCGCCTGCTCGTGGACCTGGATCATCGACTCCTTGTCGCCGGTCCAGGCGGTCTGGAAGACGGCGGCGCGGATCACTCTGCTCATCGGGACCTCCGGTCGCTCGGTGTGCGAGGAGCCTAGAAAGCCCGGCGGGCGGCTTTGAGGTGCACCGTGTCACGTCTGAGGTGCGCTGCCGTTCCACGGTGTCACCCCCGCGTCGTCGCATGTTTCACCTGAGTCATCCGGTGTTTCATCGTTGTTGGGCGTCGTGCGCGAGCAGCGCGATGTGTACGGAGGCCGCCTGTTCGAAGTCGTCGAGGTCGACGGCGAGGCGCGCCTCTATCGCCTCCAGTCGGCGGTAGAGCGCGGGCCTGCTGACGTGGTGGAGCTGCGCGGTACGGGACTTGTTGCGGCCGGTCGCGAGATACGTCCGCAGCACGGGCAACAGCTCCGACTCCGCGTCGGCCCCGCACAGCAGCCCGTCCAGCTCCCGTTCGGCGAAGGACTGGACGTGCGGGTCGTCCCTGAGCAGCCGCACCAGACCGCGCAGATGGACGTCACGCAGCCGTACGAGCACCGGGTGGTCCTCCTGGCCGACCGGAGTGTCGGCGGCGGCCTCGGCGACGTGCAGGGCCTCTCGCAGGCCGCCGGGGACGTCGTCCCAGGCGTGACGGGCGGAGGCGGCCGCCACGGTCGCGGGGGCGCCGGTCTCGTGGCGCAGCCGGACGGCGAAGTGCGCGGCCAGCGCCTCGGCGTCCTGGTCCCGGGCGAGGCTCAGCAGCACGGCGGTGGCCCCGTCGGCGAGTTCGGCGACGAGTCCGGACAGGCCCAGCAGCCTGAGCACACGGTCCAGTTGGGCCGGGTCGCCGTCCCGGACGGCCAGCGGCACGAACGACCGCCGGTTCACGGGAAGCCCCGCCGCGCGCGCTCGCGGGAGCAGCTGCCGCGCCGGTACGACCCCGCTCACGAGGTCGGTGAGCAGACTCTGCGCGGACTCCTCCTCCCAGGTGTGCGTGGAGCCGGCGAGCATCCGGTGCAGGACCAGGGCCTCGGCGGCCCGGTCGGCGAGCAGCCGCCCGGTCACCGCGTCGCCGCGGTGACCGCACAGCACGATGCGGCCCCAGCGCTCGCCCCGGCCGCCCAGCTCCGCCCGGATCCACCCGTCGCCCTCGCTGCCGCCCGCCTGCCGGGCGATGCGCTCCCAGTCGCGCAGCACGTCGTCCACCGCGGACCGCTCCCCCGCGGTGGCGAGGACCCGGTGGGCGAGGTTGGTGACGACGACGGGGCAGGCCGCGTGGCCCGCGATCTCGTCGAGGATCCGCTGCATGGGGGCGCCCGAGGTGATGAGGCCGGTGAGCGCGGTGCGTACCGCCTCGGACAGACTCACGGCCGCGAACTTGATGCTGACCAGCCGGGACTGCACTTCCTCCGTCAACTCGGCGAAGGGGAAGGGGCGGTGCAGTACGACCATGGGCAGCCCGCACCGCTCGGCGGCCCGGCGCATCACGTCCGGCGGCGCGGGGAAGGCCCGGCCGAGTCCGAGGACGACGGCCGCGGCCTCCGCGCGGTGCAGCGAACGGATGTACTCGGCCTGCGCGTCCGGGTCGCCGGCCAGCAGCACGCCGGTGGTGAGCACCATTTCGCCGCCGCTGAGCATCACACCCACGTCGGCGGCCTCCGCGACGTGCACCCAGCGCACGGGCCGGTCGAGGTGGCCCGCGCCCGCCACCACCTCGGGCTCTCCGGCGAGCACCCGTTCCAGGGTGAGGACCTGGCGTACCGACAGGACGGTGTCCGGGGCGGTGGTCATGGCGACGTTCCCTTGCTCAGGTTCTCTTACCGGGTGCACCTCAGCGCGCGATCGAGGATCGCCGCGCCCTCCTCCGCCTCGGCGACGGTGAGGGACAGGGGCGGCGCGATGCGCAGCACGCTGGTGTCGTGACCGCCGCCCTTGCCGATCAGCATGCCTTCCTCGCGGGCCGCCTCGAGCACGGCGGCGGCACCCTCGGGATGCGCCTCGTCGGTGCCGGGCTTCACCAGTTCGACGCCGATCATCAGTCCGCGGCCGCGGACCTCCCGTACGCCGTCGACCTGTGCGGCGATCGCCCGCAGGCGCTCGATGAGCAGCCCGCCGACGCGCCGGGCGTTGCCCTGGAGGTCGTGTTCGAGAAGGTAGGTGAGGTTCGCCAGCCCCGCCGCCATCGTGACCGGTGAGCCGCCGAAGGTCGAGATGGAGTTGGAGTCCAGGCAGTTCATGATCTCGGCACGGGCGACGACACCGCCGATGGACATGCCGTTGCCGATGCCCTTGGCGAAGGTCAGCATGTCCGGCGGGCCCGCGGCGTCGTGCGCCTGCCAGCCCCAGAAGTGCTCGCCGGTGCGGCCCCAGCCGGTCTGCACCTCGTCCGCGATCCAGAGGATGCCGTGCTCGTCGAGGACCTCGCGGAAGGCCGCGTACAGACCGTCGGGCGGGATCGTGAAACCGCCGACGCCCTGGACGGGTTCGGCGATCAGGGCCGCGGGCGGCCGGACGTGGCCGAGCAGGTCCCTGAGGTCCGCGACGCAGGCGGCGATGAACTCGGCGTCGGACAGGCCGGCGTAGGGACCGCGGGTGCGGACTCCGCCGTGGACGTACAGCGTCTGCAGCGGCGACAGCGAGGTCGGCGACCAGCCCTTGTTGCCGGTGATGCCGACCGCGCTGAAGGACCGGCCGTGGTAGCTGTTGCGCATCGCCAGGATCTGGTTGCTGCGCCGGTGGGCGGTGGCGAGCAGCAGGGCCGTGTCATTGGCCTCGGTGCCGGAGGTGGTGAAGAAGACACGGGCGTCCGGGATGCCCGACAACTGGGCGATGCGCTCGGCGAGTTCGACCATCGGCCGGTTGAGGTAGAGCGTGGAGGAGTGGATGATCCGCCCGGCCTGCTCGCTGACGGCCTTGGTCACCTCGGGCAGCGCGTGCGCGGTCATCGTCGTCAGGATGCCGCCGAAGAAGTCCAGGTACTTGTTGCCGTCGGCGTCCCAGACGTGGCGGCCCTCGCCGTGGGTGATCTCCAGCGGGTCCTGGTAGTAGAGGGCGAGCCAGTCGGGCAGTACCGCCTTGTGCCGTGCGTACAGGTCGCTCACGGCCGCACCAGCCCCTCGTACGCGTCGGGACGGCGGTCGCGGTAGAACGCCCATTGCTGACGCACCTCGTCGATCAGGCCGAAGTCGAGGTCCCGGACGACGAGTTCCTCGGTCTTGTCGTCGGCGGTCTCCCCCACGAACTGTCCGCGCGGGTCGACGAAGTACGAGGTCCCGTAGAAGTCGTTGTCCCCGTACTCCTCCTGTCCGACCCGGTTGATCGCGGCGATGAAGTACTCGTTGGCGACGGCCGCGGCGGGCTGTTCCAGCTGCCAGAGGTAGGCGGAGAGGCCGCGGGAGGTGGCGGAGGGGTTGTAGACGAGCTGCGCGCCGTTCAGGCCGAGTTGCCGCCAGCCCTCGGGGAAGTGGCGGTCGTAGCAGATGTAGACGCCGATCCGGCCGACCGCGGTGTCGAAGACGGGCCAGCCGAGGTTGCCCGGTTTGAAGTAGTACTTCTCCCAGAAACCCTTGACCTGGGGGATGTGGTGCTTGCGGTACTTGCCCAGGAAGGTGCCGTCGGCGTCGATCACGGCGGCGGTGTTGAAGTAGAAGCCGGACTGCTCGACCTCGAAGACGGGCACGACGATGACCATGCCGGTCTCACGGGCGAGTTCCCGCATGCGGGTCACGGTGGGCCCGTCGGGCACGGGTTCGGCCCAGCGGTAGTGCTCGGGCTCCTGGACCTGGCAGAAATAGGGGGCGTTGAAGACTTCCTGGAAGCCGATCACCTTCGCGCCCTGCCGGGCCGCCTCGCGGGCGTGCTCCTCGTGCTTGGCGACCATGGATGCGGTGTCGCCGGTCCAGGTCGCCTGGACCAGAGCGGCACGTACGACGTTGGCCATGAGCTGCTCCTTCGACGGGACGTCAGAGAGCCTCTACGCCCGTAGACAAAGGCGGTAGAGGCTCGAAAGTAAGCCCCCTGGACAGCCTTGCCAAGACCATCGGGGTTAACCCGCTGAGTCGATCACGTTTCACACCCCTGTGGGTGAGAGGCTGACCGGGGTGTGGGCCGCCCGGGTGACTCAGGCGGTGAACCCGGCCACTCGAAGGGCGTGCACCAGGTCCCAGTGGCGTTGTTCGGAGACCTCCCGGGCGGCGTCCAGCAGGAGCGGCACGAGCCGCGCCGGATCGTTCTCCGCGCTGCGGGCGGCCTCCTCGGGGGTACGGACCCGTACGTAGGCGTCGAGCAGCGCCCGGACCTCGCGCCGTCGGCCCTCGTCGGCGAGGCCGAGCACGGCGGCCCCGATCTCCGGTGCGGGGCGGGCGACGCCCTGGCGCAGCATCTGCTGTCCGTCGGTGGCACGGCCGGCCGCGCAGAGGGCGTCGGACGCGGCGACCAGCCGGTCCGCGGGGAGCGAGGCGGCCTCCCAGAGCAGGGTGGCCCAGTCCGCGTCGAGGCCCGCGTCGTGCAACTCCGCGGCGAGCAGCGGGAAGCGGGCGGCGGGCCAGTACGCGGCCTCGACGAGTGCGGCGTGCGCTTCGCCGCTGCGGCCTTCGGCGCGCAGCCGGACCAGTGTCCGCACCGTCTCGGCGGTGGCCCGCCGGGCGTCCTCGTCCAGGGGCTCCGTCCGCGGCTCCGGCTCCGCCCGCTCCTCGGCGGCCCCGGCGAAACGCGCGCCGCGGGGTGTGCGGCGGTTCGGGGCGGCCCGGGTGGCGGGCAGCGGCGCCGGCGTCCCGGGGACGGGCACGGGGGCCGCGCCGGACTCCATCATCCCGGCGAACCGCGCGCTGCCCCGGGGGCGGCGCCTGGAGCGCCGCCTGGGGGCCGGGGCGGCCTCGGGGGTCGTGGACCGCGCGGCCGGTGGCCGGGGCTCCTCGTGGGGCCGTACGGCGCCGGAGCCGTCCTCCGGCCGGGCCTCGGGGTCGTACGCCTCGCGCCCGGTGCCGGGGGCGGGAGTACCGGGCCCGAAGCCGTCGCCGCCCGCGGCGGCGCCGGTATCCGCGGTGGCCTCGCCGGATCCGGGGCGGCGGGCGGCGCGAGTGCCGGCCCGGACGCCGGGACCACCGGTCTCGAAGTCGCCGCCACCCGTGTCCGGTTCGGCGGGGACGGAAGACTCGGAAGCGTGGTGGGGCGGCGTGGAGCCGTCACCTCGGACGCCGGCCCCGCCGGGGGCGGGGCCGCTCCCGGCCGCACCCGATCCGGCGGGCGCGAACGCCTGTGCGTCCGTCCCGGGACGACCGGGCACAGGAGCGCGGCCTCCGCCCCCCGCGCCGCCGTCCCCTCTGGCGGCGGAGCGGCTCGGGACGGACGGGCCGTCCGACGTGTCGGGACCGGTGCGGGTGAAGGCTTGGGGGCCCGGCCCCGCAGTGGTGGCCGACGGGTCGTACGCGCCGGGATCGGCGGTCTCGGATCGAGGGGACGCGGTGGCGTCCGCGAGCGGCGAGCGGCTCCTCGTCCGCCCGGGGAGGGCGGCACGGTGGCGACCCGCCGCCTCCGCGGCCTCGGCCTCTATGTCCTGGGAACCCGTGACCTCGGCCCCCATGTCCGGGGAGCCCATGTCCTCGAAGCCCGTGTCCGGGGAGCCCATGTCGTCAGCCCACGTGTTCTCGGCCCACGGCTCGCCGGGAGGGTTCCCGCGCACCTTGCCGTCCGCCGGACGGCCTACGCCCCCGGCGGTCCCCGGAAAACCGGGCGCGCCCGATGCGTGGGTCCGCAGGGCGCGTCGGTCGAGGGTCTCCATACGGTGCCGGAGTTCGGCGCAGCGGGCGGTGGCCCGTTCGTGGTCGTCCCGGGCCCAGGCCAGGTCCAGCCGTACCGCGTCTGCCTCCCGCGGTGTGGCGGCCTCCGCCAGCGACCGGTTCAGCTCGGTCCGGCGTTCCGCCGCGTAGCGCTGTTCGCGGAGCATCACGTCGAGACGGTCACCGAGCGCGTCGCGCCCGCCGGGGCGGGCGTCGAACGCGGCGAGCGAGGCACCGTGCAGCGAACGGGCCCGCCCGACCTCCCGCTCCGCGGCCCCGCCGCCGTACTCCGCGCCGAGATCCTGCAGGAGCGCCTCGACCACGTCCCAGGGCGGCACCTCCCAGCCGTCCAGGCAGGCCCGCATACCGTCGGGGTCACGCTGCCAGAACACCCCGCACCAGCCGCCGCCCTGATCGAGCCGCCGCATCAACCCGTCCAGATAGCTGGCGAACTCCCGTACCTCACCGGGGAGTTGATCCAAAGCCATCACACAACTCCCCACCCGACCGAAGTACTCCGGTCCGGTAGCGAACACCCTCCGTGTTACGGAACGGCTACGGGGAGTTTTCGGGCCGGGAGCGGAGTCCGGTGATCGAGGTCGTCCATGGACAGCCCGAGCGCCCTCGCCAGCGCCGCCACGGTGAAGAAGGCGGGCGTGGGCGCCCGCCCGGTCTCGATCTTGCGCAGGGTCTCGGCCGAGACACCGGCGGCCGCCGCGACCTCCACCATGCTCCGGCCGCCGCGGGCCTCACGCAGCAACCGCCCGAGGAGCTCGCCGCGTTCGCGCTCTTCGGGGGTCAGCGGGGTACGCACCATGACCCCATTCTAATACCGGTATAGTAATTGGCATGGTGGAACTCAAGACGGACACGTCGATCGACGCGATGCACGAGGCGGGACAGGTCGTGGGCAGGGCGCTCACGGCGGTACGGGAGGCGGCCGCCGTGGGCGTCTCGCTGCTGGAGCTGGACGAGGTCGCCCACCAGGTGCTGCGCGACGCGGGCGCCGGCTCCCCCTTCCTCGGCTACCGCCCCTCCTTCGCGCCCACCCCGTTCCCCGCGGTCATCTGCGCCTCCGTGAACAACGCGATCGTGCACGGCATCCCGACCGGCTACCGGCTGCGCGACGGCGACCTGGTGTCCATCGACTTCGGAGCCGAACTGGGGGGCTGGGTCGGCGACTCCGCGATCAGTTTCATCGTCGGCCGGCCGCGCGCCGCCGACGTCCGCCTGGTCGAGACCGCCGACCGCGCCCTCGCGGCGGGCATCGCGGCGGCCGTCGTCGGCAACCGCATCGGGGACATCGCGCACGCCGTCGGCACGGTCTGCCGCGCGGCGGGGTACGGCATCCCGGACGGCTTCGGCGGCCATGGCGTGGGCCGCCGTATGCACGAGGACCCGCCCGTCCCCAACGAGGGGCGTCCCGGCCGCGGCCTGCCGCTGCGGCACGGCATGGTCCTCGCCATCGAGCCCATGCTCATCGGCGGCGGCACCGACGGCTTCCACGCGGCGCCCGACGGCTGGACCCTGCGCACGGACGACGGCTCCCGCGCCGCCCACGCCGAACACACGGTGGCCATCACGGACTCGGGGCCCCGCGTCCTGACGGCGCGCTGACCCCGGGCCCGCGTGAGCCGGCCGTGAACGGCGCGGGCACCGCGCCGTTCACCCTCCGCCGCCCGGCCGGGTGGCGCGATCCACCCGTCGGCCGCTACGACGCGGGCCGCACCACCATCGCCGAGCCGCCCCCGCGCCGTACCGTCTCCGCGGCGGCCAGCCACTTGCCGTCCGCAAGGCGCTGGACGCCTGTCGCCGCGCCGATCTCGGGGTTGAGCTTGAAGGAGTGCCCGAGTGCCTCCAGCCTGGTCCTGAGCGCGCTGTCGTAGAGGCCCGGTTCGAGTTCCGTCTGTGCCGCGTTGCGTTGGCTGGCACGCGGCGCGGCGATCGCGTCGACGAGCGGCAGTCCGCGGTCGAGGAATCCGGTGAGCGTCTGCAGCACGGTGGTGATGATGGTCGCGCCGCCCGGCGAACCGAGCGCCACCACGGGCTTGTCGTGCCGGTCCAGCACGATCGTCGGCGAGATCGACGAGCGCGGCCGCTTGCCGGGGCCGGGGAGGTTCGGGTCGTGCACGGCCGGGTTGGCCGGGGTGAACGAGAGGTCCGTCAGCTCGTTGTTGAGGAGGAAGCCGCGGCCCGGGACGGTGATGCCGCTGCCGCCGGTCTGCTCGATGGTCAGCGTGTACGAGACCACGTCGCCCCACTTGTCGGCGACCGTGAGGTGCGTGGTGTTCTCACCCTCGTACGTCGTCGCAGCGGCCGTTCCCGCGGTGGAGCAGGCCGCCGGGTGGCGCGGGTCGCCCGGCGCGAGCGGGCTGGTCAGCACCGCGTCGTCCTTGACCAGGCACGCGCGCGAGTCGGCGTACCTCTGCGACAGCAGCTCCTTCGCGGGTACGTCCTCGAAGGCGGGGTCGCCGACCCAGCGCCCCCGGTCGGCGAACGCGATCCGGCTGGCCTCGATGTAGTGGTGCAGGTACTGCACGTCGCTCGCGTCGGAGAGGTCGGTCCTCTCCAGGATGTTGAGGGCCTCGCCGACCGTGGTGCCACCCGACGACGAGGGCGCGATCGAGTAGACCTTGCGGCCGCGGTACGCGGTCTCCGTCGGCGCCTGCTTCTTCGCCCGGTACGCCCCCAGGTCCTTGAGCGACAGCTCTCCGGGCCGGGCGTTGTAGCCGGAACCGGTGCCCACCGGCGGCTTGTTCACAGTGGCGACGATGTCCTTGCCGAGGTCGCCGTGGTAGATCGCGCCGACGCCCTTGCGCCCCAGTTCCTCGTAGGTGCGGGCGAGGTCGGGGTTGGTGAAGGTCGAGCCGACGGCCGGGAGCGATCCGCCGGGCAGGAAGAGTTTCGCGGTGTCCGGGAAGTTCCTGAAGCGGGCCTCGTTGGACTCCGTCTGGGAGCGGAAGGTCGCGTCGACCTTGAAGCCGTCCCGCGCGATCCGTTCCGCGGGCTCGAGCACGCTGCTCAGCCGTCTGCTGCCCCAACTGTCCAGCGCGGTCTGCCAGGTCGCGGGCGTTCCCGGCGTACCGACGCTCAGTCCGCTGGTGACGGCGTCGGCGAAGGCGAGGGGCTTCCCGTTCTCCAGGAACAGGCCCGAGTCGGCGCTCAGCGGTGCCGTCTCACGGCCGTCGATCGTATGCACCGTACGGGACCTGGCGTCGTAGTAGACGAAGTAGCCGCCTCCGCCCACCCCGGAGGAGTAGGGCTCGGTGACGCCGAGGGCCGCGGCCGTGGCGACCGCCGCGTCCACCGCGTTGCCGCCCTTCCTGAGAACCTCGATGCCCGCGGCGGAGGCGTCGGCGTCCACGCTCGCCACCGCGCCGCCGTACCCGACGGCGACCGGCACCTTCGCCGACGTGCCGACGGCGGCGGACACGGCCGCCTTCCCGGCGCCGGGGGGCGCTGCCGCGCCGACCAAGACCACCGCGGCCGAAACCGCCAAGACCGCCAGATTTCGCGCAACAGGGCGACGCATCCGTACCTCCAGTCAACAGCCGTCTGCGCAGCGTAACTTCACCTCCGCCCTTCCGTCAGGACCCCCTCGAACACCGTTGCGCATTGCGGCTAGCATGCGCGCCCATGAATGACGACGTGCGCAACATCGTCCTCGGCGTGCTGGCGGCCGGCGTCAGCGCCGCCCTCGGCTGGCTCGCCCGTACGTATCTGTGGAAGCGCAGACTCCGGCGCAAGCAGGCGTTCTTCGGGCTGCCCGACAACTCCGAGTCGCTACTGGTGGTCAACCGGGAGGCGGGCGGCCCGGAGCTCACGGTGATGCGGCACGACGTGTTCGCACTGCTCGAACTGTCCGCCCTGATCAAGGACTGTGGCGCACACGCCCAGGTCATCGCGCACGACGCGACCCAGCAGGGCTTCGGGGAGCGTACGGAGTTCTGCGTGGGCGGCCCGTCGTCGAACCGGCGGATGGCGGCGCATCTGCACTCCCTGCTTCCGGGCGTCGACGTGAACGTCGACGCCGAACCGGGCCCGGACCGCGGCGCGTTCCAGATCGGCGGCGAGCGCTACCTCCTGGAGTCGGGCAAGGGCGAGTACGTGATCCTCGCCCGGCTGGTCGCCGGCCAGGAGCGCGGGACGCGGCCGGTGTTCCTCTTCTGCGGCCAGCGCGCGATCACCAACCAGGCCGCGACCCGCTACCTCGCCCGCAACCACGAGCGTCTGGCGCGCAAACACGGCGGGAGCTCCTTCGTCCTGCTCCTGAAGGTGGTGAACTCCCAGGCGTACGGTCCCGATGTGGTCGAACTCGTCGCGGACGTGACCCGCGCCGCCAGGACCCCGCTGCCCACGCCCCCGCCCGCGCCGGAACCTGAACCGACGCCGGCACGCGCCCGCAACTCGCGCCGCGCGTCGTAGCCCTCAGTACCTTCCCGCAACCTTTACCGGCGCGTAACTTACCGACGGGTTACTTCCGGTAAACGTGCGAGGTTACCGTCAGGTCACTTCCATCGACACGAGTGAGGAGTGGCCCGTGGGACACCGTCGCCATGCCCTGCGCACGACCGCCGCCGGTGCCGTCTCGGCGGCCCTGATCACCGGCGGCACCCTCGGGCTCACTCCCACCGCCGGGGCGGCCACGGGCGGCGTCCGCTTCGTCGACATCACCGGGGACGGCGGCACGGTCCTCAAGGGCAACGTCGTCACCCCCTCGGACGCCGACGGCACCCGCTCCTACCCGCTCATCGTGCTGCCCACGAGCTGGGGTCTGCCCCAGGTCGAGTACCTCGCGCAGGCCCAGAAACTCGCCGACTCCGGCTATGTGGTGGTCGGTTACAACGTCCGCGGCTTCTGGCAGTCCGGCGGCGAGATAGAAGTGGCGGGCCCGCCCGACGTCGCCGACACCTCAAAGGTGATCGACTGGGCACTCGCCAACACCCCCGCCGACGCACGAAGGATCGGCGTGGCCGGCGTCTCGTACGGGGCCGGGATCAGCCTGCTGGCCGCCGAGCACGACAAGCGGATCAAGGCGGTCGCCGCGCTCAGCGGCTGGGCCGATCTCATCGACTCGATCTACTCGGGCCGCACCGAGCACACCCAGGCCACCGCCCTGCTCGGCGGCGTCGGCGCCCTCACCGGCCGCCCCAGCGCAGAACTCCGGCAGATCCTGGAGAGCTTCTTCGCCTCGGACCTCTCGAAGGAGCAGGAGATGATCGCCTGGGGGAGGAAGCGTTCCCCCGAGACCTACGTCGACCAGCTCGACAAGAACGGTCCGGCCGTCTTCATGGCCAACGCCTGGGGCGACACGATCTTCCCGCCCAACCAGTACGCCCGCTTCTACGAGGAACTCACCGGGCCCAAGCGTCTGGAGTTCCGCCCCGGCGACCACGCCACCGCCGAGCTCGCCGGTCTGTTCGGAGTCCCCAACGACGTGTGGAAGGACACCGGCCGCTGGTTCGACCACTACCTCAGGGGCGAGGACAACGGAATCGACCGCGAGCAGCCGGTTCAGCTCAAGTCCCGTTCCACCGGTGGCTACGAGGGCTACCCGGACTGGAAGTCGGTCGGCGCCACCACGCGGAAGATCGCGCTGGCGGGCACCACCACGATCCACACGAACGTCGACTCGGGCGCGGACGGCGGGATCATCTTCCTCTCCAGCGTCCTGGACCAGCTGGCCCGGGTCCCCCCGATGGCGGCCGTTCCGCTGCTGCCGCGCCGCTGGGCGGCCGTCTGGCAGTCGGAGCGGTACGCGAGCGCCCAAGAGGTGCGCGGCACCGCCCGGCTGCACACCACGCTCACCCCGACCAAGGAGAGCGGCACCCTCGTCGCCTATCTGTACGACGTGGGGCCGCTCGGCCTCGGCAAGCTGGTCAGCAACGCGCCGTACACCTTCCACGGGCAGACGCCCGGCAAGCCGTTCGGCGTCGACCTGGACCTGTACTCCACGGCCTACGACGTCCCGGCAGGGCACCGGCTGGCCCTGGTCGTCGACACGGTCGACCCGCTCTACATCGAGCACAACCCGTCCGGCGCGCAGCTGACCTTCTCCTCACCGGCGAACGACCCGTCCTACGTGTCGATTCCCCTGCGCGAGCAGTGATCTCCGGCTGCCGCCGGCCGGGCATGGCCCTGTGAGCTGCTGCTCCCCCTACTGTCTCGGGGCGGTGGGGGGACGACCCCCACCCGGCAGCAGCGTCCCTGGTCAGGCCGGTGCCACCTTCACGGCCTCGGTCTTGGGACTGCGCCGCTCCCACCGGGACACCCGCTGGGCGAACCAGGAGAGCAGCATGCACATCCCGATGTAGATCGGCGAGATCACCATCACCACGGGGATGAACGGCAAATCGTAGTCGAGGTTGGACGCGATCAGTTTCCCGGCGTGGAGGAACTCCTCATAGGTGATGAGAAAACCGAGCGAGGTGTCCTTCAGCGCCACCACCAGCTGGCTGATGATGGCGGGCAGCATGGCCCGTACGGCCTGCGGTACGAGGACATGGGACATGACCTGGGTCTTGCGCATGCCGAGCGCGAACGCGGCCTCCCGCTGGCCTCGGTCGACGGAGTCGACGCCGGAGCGGAATACCTCGGCGAGCACCGAGCCGTTGTAGAGCGTCAGTCCGGCGACCAGCGCGGGCAGCGGCTGCACCTTCAGCGCCACGAAGATGAAGAAGATCATCACCAGTACGGGCATGGCGCGGAAGAACTCGACGACCAGCGTGGAGATCCACCGCACCGGGCCGTGGTCGGAGAGGCGTCCCGTGGCGAGCACCCCGCCCAGCGCCAGCGAGAACACGGCGGCCAGTGCGAAGGCCTTGAGCGTGTTGCCCAGTCCTCGCAGCAGGAGTTCCTGGATGCCCTTGTACTCGAAGGGCATCCACTTGGTGTGGGTGAACTGACCCGTGTCGAACAGGAGATACAGGATCCAGCCGATCAGGGCGAGGATCAGGACGGTGGACACGACCCCGTACATCCGGTGCCGTCGCCGGGTCCTCGGCCCGGGGACGTCGTAGAGGGCGGTGGACCGGTGTGTGGTGGACCGGCGGGCCGGGGGCCGGTGGGCGGGTGACCGGTGGGCGGTGGCGGTCATCGGGCGACTCCCCAGCGCTTTTCGAGGACATTGAAGACCGCACTGATGGCGAGGGTGATGATCAGGTACCCGACGGCGATCCAGACGAAGGTCCAGACGATGTTGTAGCCGAGTTCGCTGAGCGTCTTGTAGGTGCCGAGCAGTTCGGTGACGCTGAACGCCCCGGCGATGGCGGAGTTCTTGGCGAGGGCGATGAGGGTGGAGCCGATGGGCGGGATCACGGACCGGAATGCCTGCGGCAGGACGACCAGCGAGAGTGTCTGCCGGAACGTCATGCCGAGACTGCGGGCCGCCTCGCCCTGTTCCCTGGGCACGGTGTTGATGCCGGCACGCAGCGCCTCGCAGATGAACGCCGAGGTGTAGCAGCCGAGTGCCAGGACCGCGAACACCTGGAAGGGCAGCACGAGTCCGAAGCGCGGCAGACCGAGCAGGACCGCGAAGAACAGGAGGGTGAGCGGAGTGTTGCGCAGCACCGCCACCCAGGCAGTGCCGAGGGCCCGCAGGGAGGCGACCGGCGCGACCCTGAACGAGGCCATCAGGAAGCCCAGCAGGAGCGCCAGCACCGATGCGTAGACGGTGAGTTCGACCGTGCCGAGGAATCCCTCGGCGAAGGTGGAGAAGTTGTCTGTCAGTACGTTCACGTCGGCCTCGTTCAGCTCGCCGGGTAGCGGTCGATGGCGGGCGGGGTGGGCGCGGGCACTCCGGAGAGCCCGAGCGTCGCCTCGTACGCCCTCTTCCAGTCGCCGTTCTTCTCCCGGGCCTCCAGCGCGTCGTCGAGTGCGTAGCGCAGCGCGTTGTCACCGCGCGGGACGCCGATGCCGTACGGCTCCTTGGAGAACGGCCGGCCGACGACCTTGAGTTCGCCCGGGGCCTTCGCCGCGTAGCCGATCAGGATCGCGTCGTCGGTGGTGACGGCGTCGACCTGGTAGGTGAGCAGGTTGTCGACGCAGACCGAGTAGGTGTCGTAGGCGACCAGCGTGGCTTTCGGATAGTCCGTCTTGATGCGCTGGTACGGCGTTGAACCGGCCGCCGAGCAGACGCGTTTGCCGGCCAGGTCCTGGGGTCCGTGGATGTCGTTCTCGTCCTTGCGGACCAGCAGGGACTGACCGGCCATGTAGTACGGACCCGCGAAGCCGACGAGCTTCTTGCGCAGGTCGTTGATGGTGTAGGTGCCGACGTAGTAGTCGATCTGGCCGTTCTGCAGGGCGGTTTCGCGGTTGGCCGAGGCGACCGTCCTGAAGTTGACGGTCTTCGGGTCGAAGCCGAGCGAGGCCGCCATCATCCGCGCGATCTCGATGTCGAAGCCGGCGTAGGCGCCCGTCGCCGGGTCACGCTCGCCCAGGTACGGCTGGTCCTCCTTGACGCCGACGTTCAAGTGGCCACGCTTGCGCGCCCGTTGCCAGGTGGGCGAGTCGGGGAGCTCGAAGCCCTTCGCGATCTCATAGGTGGGCAGCTTCTCCGCGGCCGGTCCCTTGGTGGGCGGGCTGCCCTCCTTGCCGCAGCCGGTGACGGTGGCGAGCAGCGCGGTGATCGCCACCAGGGCGAGGCGCACACGTGTGGTACGGATCATGGGTGCACTCCCCCGCTCAGTGCTTGAGGATCTTGGAGAGGAAGTCCTTGGCGCGGTCGCTGCGCGGGTTGGTGAAGAACTCCTCGGGGGCGCGGTCCTCGACGATGCGGCCGTCGGACATGAAGACGACACGGTTGGCGGCGGAGCGCGCGAAGCCCATCTCGTGGGTGACGACGACCATGGTCATGCCGTCGCGCGCTAGTTGCCGCATGACTTCCAGGACCTCGTTGATCATCTCGGGGTCGAGCGCCGAGGTCGGTTCATCGAACAGCAGTGCCTTGGGGTCCATGGCGAGGGCGCGGGCGATGGCGACGCGCTGCTGCTGGCCGCCGGAGAGCTGTGCCGGGTACTTGGGTGCCTGTGCGGCGAGGCCCACCCGGTCCAGGAGTTCGCGGGAGCGCCGGTCCGCGTCCTCCCGCTTCCGGCCGCGGACCTTGATCTGGGCGAGCGAGACGTTCTGCAGGACCGTCTTGTGCGCGAAGAGGTTGAAGGACTGGAAGACCATCCCGACCTCGGCACGGAGCCCGGCGAGCGCCCTGCCCTCGTCCGGCAGCGGCCGGCCGTCCAGCCTGATGGTCCCCGACTGGACGGTCTCCAGCCGGTTGATCGTTCGGCACAGCGTCGACTTGCCCGAGCCCGACGGGCCGATGACGACGACGACCTCCCCCTTGGCGACGGTGAGGTCGATGTCCTGCAGGACATGCAGCTCGCCGAAGTACTTGTTCACGCCCTGCAGTTCGATCAGAGGATCGACAGCCATGCCCGGCCCCACCCACTCTCAGCTGTGTCGCAGATGCCGCAAACTATCCGGGCATGATGACGCTTAATACTCGACACGCACTTTTCGGGCATTAGCCGTATTTATCAAGTTTCTGGTTTACGGCGCGACAGTTCGGGACGGGCACGGCGGCCGCCGGATCACCCCTCCGACACCTCCGCGTACAGCTGGGACAGCTCGGGAGCGCCGCTGGCGGCCCAGGTGTGGCCCGAGGCGACGACGTCGATCTCGCGGCCGGACGTCAGCCGTACGACCGGCTGGCCGTTGGGCCAGATCTCCCAGACGGCGCCGGAGACCGTGCGCACGATGACCGAACCGAGGTAGAGGCCCGCGTCGTTACCGAGCCAGGGCAGGCTCTCCTCGTCGTCACGCCAGCGCGGCAGCAGCTGGTCCAGCGCCTCCAAGGAGGTCGCGGAGTCGTCGAGTTCGACACCCGCCTGGTGCGCCTGCGAGCGCAGCAGCTCGCACTCCGCGAGGAGTTCGGCGATGCCCGCGGGATCGTGGTCGCCCTCGGTGAACACGGCCACCCCGAAGGCGTGACCGTGCTTCTTGCGCCAGGTGCCCAAAAAAGGGATGTTCATATGCCCAGCGTGTCATTCCCTCCGTCCGACGCACCACAGGCGCGCCCCGGAACGCACCCGCCCGCGCACGGGTCACACGTCGAGGTCCACCACGACCGGCGCGTGGTCCGAGGCCCCCTTGCCCTTGCGCTCCTCACGGTCGACGTACGCGTCACCGACCGCCTTGGAGAACGCCTCGTTGCCGTACACCAGGTCGATGCGCATGCCCCGGTTCTTGGGGAAGCCGAGCTGGCGGTAGTCCCAGTAGGTGAACGGGTGGTCGTACTTGAGGGGGCGCGGGACCACGTCCGACAGGCCCGTCTCGCGCAGCGAGGTCAGGGCGGCGCGCTCGGCCGGGGTGACGTGCGTGGCACCGTCGAACAGGGAGATGTCCCAGACGTCGTCGTCCGTCGGCGCCACGTTGTAGTCCCCGAGGACGGCGAACGGCCTGCTGCCCGCCGCGTCGCCCGCGACCGCCGCCTTGAGGGCCTCGAACCACTCGAGCTTGTACGCGTAGTGGGGGTGGCCCACCTCGCGGCCGTTGGGCACGTACACCGACCAGACGCGGACCGGGCCACAGGTCGCGGAGACGGCCCGGGGTTCCTCGACGCCCTCGTAGCCGGGGCCGCCGGGCAGCCCCCTGACGACGTCCTCCAGGCCTACGCGCGAGAGCACCGCCACTCCGTTCCACCGGCCGGTCGCGTGCACGGCCGCCTCGTAACCCAGCTCGCGCAGCTCGTCGACGGGGAACTGCTCGGCGGCCACCTTGGCCTCCTGGAGGCAGACCACGTCCGTGCCACTGCTCTCCAGCCAGGCCAGCAGCCTCGGGAGGCGGGCGGTGATCGAGTTCACGTTCCAGGTCGCGATGCGCATACCCGACAACCTACCGGGCGGGTACGACAACGGGTCCCCGTGGCCCGCCCGTGCCCGGGGCCGCCCCTCGCTCAGACCTCCGCCGACGTCCCCGGCGCGAGCCGCAGGTGCTCGGCGCCGCCCAGGGCGCCGATCTGGTGGTCGTAGATCGGGCGGGCGAGATCCGTGAGAAGCGCGTCGTGGATGTCGTACGCGCGCTGGGGCTTGACCTCGCGGACGTATTCGATGACTTCGGCGATCTTGTTCCAGGGGGCCATCACCGGGAGCATCAGCGTCTCCACCGGCCGGTCCGGGACGGTGAGGGCGTCGCCCGGGTGGAAGACACGTCCGCCGTCGACGAGATAGCCGATGTTCGTGATGCGCGGGATGTCCGGGTGGATCTCGGCGTGCAGCTCGCCGTGCACCTGGACGTCGAAGCCCGCGGCGGTGAACGTGTCACCGTGGCCGACGGTGTGCACCCGGCCGGGGAAGGCGGCGGTGAGCCGGTCCGCGACCGCCTTCAGGGTCCAGACCTCGGTCGCGGGCCGGGCCTCCAGGACGACCCGCAGCCGCTCCTCGTCGAAGTGGTCGGGGTGCTCGTGCGTGATCAGGATCGCGTCCGCGCCGACGGCCGCGTCCTCCTCGCTGAAGACGCCCGGGTCGATGACGAGCGCGCGCCCGTCCTTCTCCAGGCGGATGCATGCGTGCGACTTCTTCGTGAGCTTCATGAGTCCATCCTCCCCCCGCGGGGCGCCCCGGGGCCTGCTCAGCCTGGTGCTCCCACTGCCCGGATGATCACTCCTGGGGGGTGGTCTCCTCCCGGATCACCGCCTGCGCCACCCTGAACGCGCTGTTCGCGGCCGGGACACCGCAGTACACCGCCGCCTGGAGGAGCACTTCCTTGATCTCGACGGGGGTGAGGCCGTTGCGGAGGGCGGCGCGGGTGTGGAAGGCGAGTTCGTCGAGGTGGCCGCCCGCGACCAGCGCGGTGAGCGTGACACAGCTGCGCGAGCGCCGGTCGAGGCCCGGCCGGTCCCAGATCTCCCCCCAGGCGTAGCGGGTGACGAAATCCTGGAAGTCCCCGGAGAACGCGTCCGCCGAGGCCAGTGCCCGGTCCACGTGCGCGTCCCCGAGCACCTCGCGGCGGACCTTGATCCCTGCGTCGTACGGGTCGGGCCTGCCCAGGATCTCGGGCTGGGCGAGGACGGCCGGGGCGATCTCGGCGACGGGCGCGAGGGGCGGGGGTGTGGCGAGCGCCGGCTTCACCGGGCCCGCCGGGATCGCCACCTGGCCGGTCGACGAGTCGTAGGCGGGCTGCCAGGCGGTGGAGAAGTGCCGTACCAGCAGGTCGGTGACCGCGGCGGGCTGCTCCACCGGCACCAGGTGCGAGGCACCGGGCACGACCGCGAGCCGGGCGTCCGGGATTCCGGCGACCAGCGTGCGGGCCTCGGCGGGCCCGGTGACCTGGTCGTCGGAGCCGACGAGGACGAGGGTGGGGGCGCCGATCCGGCCCAGCTCGGCCCGTACGTCGAACGCGGCGAGTGCCTCGCAGGCGGCGATGTAGCAGCCGGGGTCGGTGGTGCGCACCATCTGCACGGCCCACTCGGTGATGGCCGGCTGGGCCGCGGCGAACCCGGCCGTGAACCAGCGCTCGGGCGAGGTACGGGCGATCGGGTCGAGTCCGTTGGTCCGCACGATCACGCCGCGCTGGCGGAACTCGTCGGCCGATCCGAAACGGGGTGAGGCGGCGATCACCGCGAGGGAGGCGATCCGCTCCGGGTGGCGCAGGGCGAGTTCGATCCCGAGGGCCCCGCTGAACGCGCAGCCCGCGTACCCGAAGCGGTGCACCCCGAGCCCGTCGAGTGTGGCGAGCAGCCGCCCCGCGAGTTCGGCGAACGAGCCCGCGGGATAGGCGGGGGCCCCGCCGTGCCCCGGCAGATCGAAACGGAAGATCCGCCAGCTCTTCGCCAGCTCGGGGATCTGCCGGTCCCACATGTGCCAGGTGGTGCCCAGTGAGGGACCCAGGA
Source organism: Streptomyces sp. NPDC057950 (assembly GCF_042887295.1). Lineage (NCBI taxonomy): Bacteria > Bacillati > Actinomycetota > Actinomycetes > Kitasatosporales > Streptomycetaceae > Streptomyces > Streptomyces sp. NPDC057950. The sequence goes on along the minus strand of NZ_JBHVPP010000009.1, from coordinate 29,361 downwards.
TCAGGACAGGTGCGTCTTCTGGCCCGTCGAAGCGGTATTGCAGGGTGTTCGGTGGTGTCTCGCTCACCCGTCTGACCCTCTCATGTATCGCGACCGCCCCTGTGCCGGGGCATGGCTGTATGGGCCTGACCAGGTGGAAGACCTCCTGGGCAGCGTAGCGTTCGACGCCTCGGACGGTTTCGCGTCTGGTCCTGCTCGGGTCGGCCTTGACGAGGACGGCCTTGAGATGGCCGATCGCCCGGTCGATCGCCTGAGCGCGGGCCTTGACCGCCGAACCCACCATCCCCGGCCGGCGGTCGGCACAACGCGAGCGGGACACCCCGGTCGGGGATCCCAAGAGTCAGACCCCGCCGCAGGACAACACCCGCCCATTCTCCTCACACTCGGAGGCCGGCGGCCCGGACCCGCAGAACATGCTCAATACCAGCTCATGAAACACACCGAATCCGACTCCGGCCGACCACGACGGACCATGAAGGTCGACATCACGACCGAACCCGCCCGCCCGGCCGGCTAAGCGCCGTGATCCGTGCCGCGGCGGAGGAGTTGACGGGGTCCAAGGCGTTCGGGCGGGGGGGCGGTCGGCGGCTGGAACAGCGCGCACGACGGCGCGCCGGGGCGTAGGCCGTCGGCCTGTCCGGGTGTACCGGCCGTCCGGCCCGCGTGGGTGAGCAGCGCCCGGTCGCGCGCCTCGAACCAGTGATGCGGCCGGCGGCGGCCGACCGCATCGGTGACGGGCCGCACGCCCTGCCGACGCACGGCCCGACGACGGAGACGGCCCCGAGGGCGGCGCGAAGCTTTCGCCGACCGCGCGTGTGCCGAACAACGCCTGCCCAGAAATCGATCCTCGGGTGGGACGGCTCGACGGGTGCCGTGCCGTGTGGTGTCGTGCACTGTCGTGCCGGGCCGTGCCCTACCCGGAGAATCGGCCGGGAAGTCTCCGCGCTCCGTGACTCGCCGTCGGCAGGCCGGGGGCCGGGCGTATCCACAGCGGCCCCGCGTCGCGGCGCGCGGTTCGCCGCGCGGCCCACGGCGGCGCGACGACCACACGGCGAGGAGCCACCGGGTCGTACGGCCCGGTGGCGAAAGGGTGGAACGGCGGAACGACAGAACGACAGAACGACAGAACGGCGGAACGACGGAACGACGGATGCGGTCCCGGAACCCGACCGCAGTCTGTTCCGGGACCGCACCTCAGCCTGACGGCCTTCCCGTCGCCCGCCTTCCGGGGGCGAGAAGTCAGACCCGGACGGTCTTGAGGGCGCGGGCCCAGGACTCCAGCTGGTCGAACAGGGCGGTCGCGGCAGCGTCGTGCTGCTCGGCCGGCTTGAAGACGGAGAAGTTCTCGAAGTCGGTGAACAGCGAGAAGGACAGCTGCTGACGCACGTGCGCCAGCTGCAGTTCGCTCGCCACGGCACGGAGGTGCTCGATGGCCCGAGCGCCGCCGAGGGAACCGTAGGAGACGAAGGCGGCGGCCTTGTTGTTCCACTCCCCGTACAGGTAGTCGATCGCGTTCTTGAGCACACCGGAGGTGGAGTGGTTGTACTCGGGGGTCACGAAGACGTACCCGTCGAACTCGGCGATCTTGGCCGCCCAGGTCTTGGTGTGTTCGCCCTGGTACTGACCCATGGCCGGCGGCATGGCCTCGTCCAGGTGGGGCAGCGGGTAGTCGGCGAGGTCGACCAGCTCGTACTCGACACCCGTGCGGGCGCCGGACCGGTCCACCACCCAGTCCGCGACAGCCTTGCCGTTGCGGCCGGGCCGGGTGCTGCCGAGGATGACGGCGATCTTCAGGTCGCTCATGCGGTCTTCTCCTTGAGGGGCGGGCCGGTGCGAGGCCGGGCCGGCGGGTGCGCGGCGGGCGCGGATCGTGGCGCTGAGCCACAGGAACCGGCCTGCCATGCCTTTCATGGCTGTGATGTCGTGCGCGTATCGGTCCACTGTCGCCGTGGCCGTCAACTCGAGCTCCTCGTCGAGCATCTGAGCCCGCGTCACGGTGAAGACGACCGGCGCCCGGACGCCGCGGGCCGTGAGGAGGCCGTCCAGCCTCCACGTGCCGTCGGTGTCGCGATGGGCGCCAGTGGAGGTGAAGGTGATGTCCGGGTGGCTGTCGGTGTCCAGGAACGTCCGCGACAGCACCTTCCGGTCCCGCGCCGCGCTACCACTGCTGAAGCTGGTGGCGTCGGCGACGGCCCCCACGCGGGAGTCGGTGGCGGGCTCGGCGATGGAGACGGCCCCCGAGCGCAACGTGAAGCTGCCGCGGACACTCCCCAGGCCGAACAGGTGTTTGGCGGAGAAATCGATGCTGGAACAGGACGGGTCGATGACGTACTCGCCCTGGGGAAAACCCTCGGCAGTCACACCGGACTCACTCTCGCTTGAAATTTCACGTCCCACCCTATGGGTGGACTCATGAAGATTCAAGTGTGAGCCCGGACGCATGAACGTTCACGCCGGATAGACTCCGGACATGCCCGAACAGCCTCCGCACCCGACCGATCAGCGCCGCTGGCTGACCCCCGCGGAGCTGGAGACATGGCAGCAGTTCGGCCTGATGCTGCACAGGCTGACCGCCGCCCTGGAGACGCAGCTGCAGCAAGACGCGGGCCTGCGTTACGTCGAGTACTACGTCCTCGCCGGACTGTCGGACCAGCCGGGACACCGCATGCGCATGAGCGACCTGGCCGTCCTCGCCAACTCCGAACTGTCCCGTCTCTCCCACCTGATCAGCAGGCTGGAACGCCGGGGTTTCGTCCGTCGCGAGCCCGACCCCACCAACGGCCGCTACACCCACGCGATCCTGACCGACGCGGGCCACGCCCATCTCGCCGAAGCCGCCCCGGGACACGTCGCCCGGGTGCTCGACCTCATCTTCGACGGGCTGGTCCCCGCCGAACTGGACAGTCTGCGCACCGTAGCCGCGAAGATCAGCGAGAGGATCGACCGCCAGGACCAGCGGAGCTGCCCCGGTGAGGACACCGCCTGACGGCTTCCACACCGATCGGCCACCCGCCCGAGGTCCTCTCCGGCGGCGACACCACCGGACACACCGACTACCTCTTCCTGACGGGCCGACCGGCTGCCGGCCCGACCGGCCATCATCCCCTTCCCCATACCGCCGCACACCTCTGCGGCCCTTCGCACGTCCTCCACGCAAGGCCCCGTGTGGCACCTTCTGACGGCCCCTGAGTCTCGGCGCGGAACGCCGTTACCCTGGGGGGATGACAAGCGGGATGGGAACCGGCCCTGTTCTGTTCAGCACGGTCGGCCTCCCTGAGGGGCAGCGTGTCGCCCTCTGGGAGGCGCACAACGCGGCGGCCCTCATCGGCGTGCACTGCCGCTCGTTGCGCGACGACGCGCTCGAGGCGACGGAGATCAACCTCCAGTTGCCGCACGTCGACCTGGCTCGTGTCGCGGGCGGTCCCCATGTCGTGGAACGGACCCGCTCGGTCGTCCGGAACCTGCCGTCGGAGGCGATCGCGTGCTACTTCGCCCTCACCGGGGACGCCTTCTTCTACCATGATGACGGCGTGCGGGTGCTGCACCCCGGACAGCTGATCGTCTGCGATGCGGACCGGCCCTTCATACGGGGCTTCTCGCAGGGGCTGGAAGAGCTGGCGGTGAAGGTGCCCCGGTCGATCTGGCGGGATCTCGGCGGGCCGCAGCTGTCCCAGCCCATGGTCTTCGACGTCGACGAGGGCGCCGCGCAGGCCAGGGCGCTGGCCCGGATGGTCGGACGGGCGGTGCTGCCGGAGTCGTCCGAGGCCGTGGACGAGGACATCGTGCTGGAACTGCTCGGGAGCGTGGTGTCGGGCCGCCCGCCGACCACCGCGGCCGTGCACCTCGCGACGGCCCGTGCCTACATCGACGAGCACCTGACGGAGCCGGGGCTGTCCGCCGCTCACGTCGCCCGGGGCATCGGGGTCAGCGAGCGGCATCTGTCCCGCGTGTTCGCCCAGGGCGGTGAAAGCCTTCCGCAGTACCTCCTCGGCCGCCGTCTCGACCGGGCCCGCGCGCTGCTCGCCGCGGGATGGCCCGGGAGCGTGGCCGAGGTGGGAGCGGCCTGTGGTTTCGGGTCGGCCTCCTATTTCTCGCACCGGTTCAAGGAGCGGCACGGCTTGGGGGCCGCCGATGTCCTGCGCGGTGGCCGCGTCGGCGGCTGAACGCGGGCCGGCTCGCCGGCAAGGGGTGCCGGCGGCCGGTCGGCGCGGTCCGCCAGGGGCCGTCGGGGCGGTCAGGTGCCGTCGGGGGCGAGCACGATGTCGAACCGCACACGGGACCAGACCCGGTCACCGAGGTCACGTCCGTCGGGTGTCGGGCTGCCTGGTTCCCGCCTGTGGAAGTCCTTGACGAGGGACTCCTTCACACCGAAGACGGCGTCGCTGTCGAGGTGTTCGTCGCCGCGGACGAAGATGTGGGTGACGAGGGTGCGCAGAGCGGGAGCACTGACCATGAAGTGGAGGTGCGAGGCACGCATGGGTGACCTGCCGGTGGCCGCCAGGAGCTGCCCGACCGGGCCGTCGTGCGGGATGGCGTACGGAGTGGGGGTCAGCCCCCAGAAGCGGTAGCGGCCGTCGGGATCGGTGAACAGGTGGGCTCGCGCGGCGGTGCGGTCGTCGTCGTACTGGGTGTCGTAGAAGCCGTCCTCGTCGGCTTCCCACACCTCGACGCGTGCCCCGGCGACCGGTTTGCCCGAGGTGTCGGTGACGGTGCCCTCGACCCAGCACGGTTCACCACTGGCGCCGAAGGCCATGTCGCCCCCCGGCTCGATTCCGGGGCTGTCCTCGACGAAGAACGGTCCGAACACGGTGGCTTCCGTGGCCTGGCCGTAGGCCTCGTTGTTGACGGCGACGGTCTGCATCGAGACTCCGAGGACGTCCGACAGGAGGATGAACTCCTGGCGCCGGTCGTCGGTGATGTGACCGGCGCGGGTGAGGAAGTCGATACCCAGGTCCCATTCCCTCTCGGTGAGCCGGACGTCCCGGACGAACGCGTGCAGGTGCTGGACGAGGGACTCCAGCACCTGCCGCAGCCGCGGGTCGGTGCAGTCGGCGAAGGACTCCAGGACTCGGCGTGTGACCTCGGCCTCGATCTCCCGCTGTTTGTCCTCGGGTGCGTCCTCGGTGGTGGCGGTGTGGGTCATCGCGGTTCGGCTCCTTCCCAGGCCGTGCGGAGCACGTCGGTGATCGCCGGCAGGGTGACAGGGCTCGGGTTGCCGGCCGGGGCGGCGGCGACCACGGCTTCGGCCGCCGGGGCGATGCCGTCGGACGGCATGCCGAGTTCGCGGAGCGAGCGTGGTGCGTCGAGCTGGTCGCGCAGCCGGGCGAGACCTTCCCGGGCGGTGGGTGCGCCGAATGCCTCGGCGAGGCGTTCCTCGGCCTCGGGGGCGGCGGTCCCGTTGAAGGCGAGGACGTACGGGAGGACGACGGCGTGGGTGGCGGCGTGCGGGAGGTTGAACATGCCTCCCAGGACATGGCAGATCTTGTGGTGGAGCCCTGATCCGGCGGACGCGAAGGCCAGGGCGGACAGGTAGGCGCCGTAGAGCGCCTGCTCGCGGCCGGGCAGCGCGTCGGGTTCCTTGACGACCATGGGCAGTCCCGTGCGCAGCGCCCGGACCCCCTCCCCGGCGAGGGCCCGGTTGATGGGGTCGGCGCGGGGGGCCCACAGGGAGTCGACGCAGTGCGCCACGGCGTTCAGCCCGGACGCGGCGCTCAGGGCGGCGGGCAGGCTCAGCGTCAGCGAGGCGTCGTAGACGATCGCGCGCGGCAGCACCTTGAGGTCGGTTCCGGTGGTCTTGGCCGAGCCCTCGGTCAGCCCCCAGACGGGGGTGGCCTCGGAACCGGCGTAGGTGGTGGGAACGGCGACGATCGGCAGCCCGGTGGTGAGCGCGACCGCTTTGGCCAGGCCGGTGGTCGAACCGCCGCCGATGCTGACCAGGACGTCGGCGTCGTGCGCGGCGGCTGCCGTACGGGCCCGTTCGGCGACCTCGACGGGGACGTGCATCACGACGTCATCGTGCCGGTGGACGACGGGCAGGCCGCTCGTGACGCGCTCGGCGATCTCGCGCTCACCCGCGCCGGCGATCACCATCACACGTCGGGCGCCCAGGGAGGCGATCTCGGCCGTGAGGCTCTCCGCGGCCTCCCCGGAGGCGAAGTGCACCCTCTGCGGCAGGGTGTCATGGAGGAAACGCATCGTGGCTCAGTCCCTTCCCAGGATCGAGAGCAGGGCCTGTCGCAGCCGGCCCTCGGGGTCTTCGGGCAGGGTCATGGCACGCCACGCGATGTGCTTGTCCGGACGCACCAGCAGCACTCCGCTCTCCTCGACCTCACGCAGCTTCGCCCAGTCGTAGTACAGGTCGGTTACCTCACGGCCCGGACCGATGACGACCGTCTCGAGCGGGACACCGAGTTCCTGGGCGATCTTCTCGCCGGCCTGTGCCCACGCCTCCCCGGCGATGCCGGTGAGCAGCGTCCACCGGCTGTAGGGGGCGAGGTCCATCAGGGCCAGGCGGCGGCTGCTGTCACCGACCCAGGCGTGCGGCAGGTGGGAGCCGGGAACCGTGGACATCTCGTAGTACAGGTCCGTGTCCCGGGTGGGGGCGGGGCGGGTGGACCCGTCGGGCACGACGGCCGAGGAGGCGTAGAACTGGCCCAGTTCGACGCCGTGCGCGTTGAACTCGTAGTTCTTCAGGTCCATGGCCCGTACGAGCGCGGCCCGTTTGGCGGCGCCGGCGGGGGTGTTGTCCTTGCGTTCCTCGATCGCGGCGGCCATCTCCGCCTCGGTCCGCGCGTCGAGGACACCGAGGGCCTCGAAGATTTCCACGAACTCCCGGCTGGACCGGTTGGCCCGCTTCACGATGCGTTCCGCGACGGGGGCGCGTTCGTCGGTGTAGCTGTCGAGCAGTGCCGGAGCGGCCTGGCCCCTGAGCACCGCGGCCAGCTTCCAGGCCAGGTTGTAGGCGTCCTGGACCGAGGTGTTGGAGCCCAGGCCGTTGCTCGGCGGGTGCCGGTGCACGGCGTCGCCGGCGCAGAACACCCGGCCGAGGTGCAGGCGGCTCGCGTACATCTCGTTGTTGCCCCAGAGGCTGGTGCCCGTGATCTCGACGTCCAGGTCCGGCATGCCCAGGAGGTTCCGTACGATCTGGATCGCCGCCTGCTCGTCGACGACGGGGGGCTCGTCGGCGATGTCGTAGCCCCACACGATCAGCCACTCGTTCCAGGGGCGGATCATGCGAACCAGGCCCGCGCCGATGCCGCCCACGTTGGAACCCGGCTGGACGACCCAGTACAGGACGGACGGCCGGTGGGAGACGTACCGGGAGATGTCCGCCTTGAAGGTGATGTTCATCGACCCGGCGATGTCCATCGCACCCTCGAACGGCAGGCCGATGTCGGCGGCCACCTTCGAGCGGGCGCCGTCGGCGCCGATCAGGTACTTGGCGCGAATGCTGTACTGCGTGCCGGTCAGCCGGTCGAGGACCTCGACGGTGACGCCGTCGGCATCCTGGGTGTGGGAGAGGTACTCGGTGGAGAACCGGGTGTGGGCACCGCGCTGTGTCGCGTTCCGTACCAGGATCGGTTCGAGGTAGGTCTGGGGGATGTCCACGGTCAGGCAGGGGGACGCGAGCCGGTAGTCGGCCTCACGGTCGGGGCGGGTCCCCCAGGTGTGGATTCGGCCGATCTCCTCGCCGGTGATGCTCGTGCAGAACACGGTGTCCCCGACCAGGCCGTGCTCGGTGGCGTCCGCGAGGACCTGGGGCTCGATGCCGAGGTCGCGGAAGACCTCCATGGCGCGCTGGTTGGTGATGTGCGCGCGGGGCGTGTTCGCGGTCCACCGGTACTTGGTGATCATGAGGGTGTCGATGCCCAGTGTCGACAGCAGCAGCGCGGCGGTGGCGCCCGCCGGCCCCGAGCCTATGACGACGACCTCGGTGGTCACGATGGAGTCGGAGGGCAGTTCGGTCTCTGGGGTCCCGTCGTTGAATTCCGGCATTTCGTGATGGCCTTTCGTGAATCCGGCGTCACTGCCGGAAACGTCAGTGTGGGACCGGGTGGGCGGGCACGGAATGGCGTGCGGCGATGTCGGCGGGAATGCCAAGGAGTGGCGGATTCGGGAAGGACGGCCGGCCGCGGGACGTGCCTGGTGTGTGCCGGCGAGGCCCTGGCCGGCCCCTTCTCCCCCGCGCGCGGCCTTGCCGTGGAGGCCGGCGGAGACGTGCGCTCCGGTCCGGGTCACCGGGACGCGGGACCATCGGGCACGGCCATCGGGCACGGCCATCGGGCAGCCGGGGACACCCCAAAGGTCGGGTGCCGCCAGACTTTTGAGTGAGTGTCAGGTCACGGCGGGAAGAAGCGGCAGTTCGAGGCGGCCCGCGAGCTCGTCGACGCCGATGCCGAAGGTCTCCCGCACCGAGACGCCCGCCGGGGTGATGTCGAAGACCGCGAGGTCGGTGTAGACGCGGTCGACGCAGCCCAGCCCGGTCAGTGGGTAGGTGCACCGCGGAACCAGCTTGGGGGCGCCGTCCTTCGCGAACAGCGTCATCATCACGAAGACCTTCTTGGCACCGATCGCGAGGTCCATGGCTCCGCCGACGGCGGGGATGGCGTCGGGCGCGCCGGTGTGCCAGTTGGCGAGGTCCCCGGCCGCGGAGACCTGGAAGGCGCCCAGGACGCAGATGTCCAGGTGGCCGCCGCGCATCATGGCGAAGGAGTCCGCATGGTGGAAGTAGGCCGCTCCGGGCGGTTCGGTCACGGGAACCTTGCCGGCGTTGGTGAGATCGGGGTCGATCTCCTCGCCCCGGGCGGCGGGCCCCATGTTGAGCATGCCGTTCTCGGTGTGGAGCACCACACCGGAGTCGGCAGGCAGGTGGTCGGCGACGGCCGTCGGCTGACCGATGCCGAGATTGACGAACGCGCCGTGCGGGATGTCGCGGGCCACCAGGGCGGCGATCTCGGACTTGCCCAGCGGGCCGCGCCCGCTGTCCGCCGTGTGTCGGATCGGGGTCATGCGGTCGTCTCCTGTACCACGCGGTCGACATAGATGCTCGGCGTCACCACGGTCTCGGGGTCGATCATGCCGGTGTCGACGATCTCGCGGACCTGTGCGACCACGGTGGTCGCGGCGGTGGCCATGACGGGCCCGAAGTTGCGGGCGGTCTTGCGGTAGACGAGGTTGCCCATGCGATCGGCCCGGTGGGCGCCGATCAACGCGACATCGCCCCTGATCGGGTACTCCAGGACGTAGGTACGGCCGTCGATGACGCGGGTCTCCTTGCCTTCGGCGAGCAGGGTCCCGGCTCCGGTGGGGCAGAAGAAGGCGCCGATACCGGCACCGGCCGCCCTGATCCGCTCCGCGAGGTTGCCCTGCGGCACCACTTCCAGCTCGACCTTGCCGGCCCGGTAGAGGCCGTCGAAGACGTACGAGTCGGACTGCCGCGGGAAGGAGCAGACGACCTTGCGGACCCTTCCCTTCGCCAGCAGGGCGGCCAGCCCGGTGTCACCGTTGCCCGCGTTGTTGGACACGACCGTCAGGTCCTTCGCGCCCTGGCGGATGAGCGCGTCGATCAGATCGACCGGCATCCCGGCCATCCCGAAGCCGCCGACGAGCACCGTCGAACCGTCCTCGACGCCGGCGACGGCCTCGTCGGCGTGGGCACACACCCGCATGGTCATCGGCCGGTCTCCGTGACGTTCTCCAGCACGACGGTGAGCGCCTGGCCCACGCCGATGCAGATCGCCGCGACGCCCCATCTCCCGCCGGTCTCCTTGAGCCGGTGGGCGAGCGTGCCCAGGAGCCTGCCGCCGGAGGCGCCCAGGGGGTGGCCGAGCGCGATGGCCCCGCCCTTGGCGTTGACGATCGCGGGGTCGATCCGCCAGGCGTCCACGCAGGCCAGTGCCTGCACGGCGAACGCCTCGTTGAGCTCGACCGCGGACACGTCGGACCAGGTGATGCCGGCGCTCTTCAGGGCCCGGTTCGCCGCCTCCACCGGCGCGAAGCCGAACATCTGCGGCTCCAGTGCGAACACTCCCCGCCCGGCAACGCGGGCCAGCGGTTCGGCACCGATACGCGTGGCGGCGGCCCCCGAGCCGAGCAGCACGGCGGACGCGCCGTCGTTCAGCGGCGAGGAATTGCCCGCCGTGATCACACCGTCGGGGCGGAAGGCCGGCCTGAGAGCGGCGAGCTTGTCGATCGTGGACCCGGGCCTGATGCCCTCGTCCCGGGCGAGCGTGCCGCCTTTGCCGTCGGTCGCGACCGGCGTCACCAGGTCGTCGTAGAAGCCCGCCGCCCAGGCCGCGTCGGCGAGGTTGTGGGAGCGGACGGCGAACTCGTCCTGCCGCTGCCGCGAGACGCCGAACCGGTCGGCCAACTGCTCGTTGGCCTCGCCCAGGGAGACCGTCCACTCCTTCGGCATGCGCTCGTTGACGAGCCGCCAGCCGACCGCCGTGGACACGGCGGTCACGTCGCCGACGGGATAGCCGCGCTCCGGCTTGGGCAGCACCCACGGAGCCCGGGTCATCGATTCCACACCACCGGTGAGGACGATGTCGGCGTCACCGGTCTCGATGGCCCGGGAGGCCATGATCGCCGCGTCCAGGGAGGAGCCGCACAGCCGGTTGACGGTCGTGGCGGGGACCGAGGTGGGCAGTCCGGCCAGGAGCACGGCCATCCGGCCGACGTTGCGGTTGTCCTCGCCGGCGCCGTTGGCGTTCCCCCACATCACGTCGTCGATACCGCCCGGATCGAGCCCCGGCACCTTCGCCAGGACTCCGTTCACGGCGAGTGCCGCGAGATCGTCGGGCCGTATGCCGGCGAGAGCGCCGGCGAACCGTCCGAAGGGTGTTCTTGCCGCTGCGTACACATAACTTTCGGTCACGTATTCACGGTAGGTCGCCCGCTTCATCACGTCCAAGACACAGTATCGAGCAATTAATAAGGTGGCCTTATAAGGTGGTGTCATGGAACTGCGTCAGGCCCGCTATTTCCTCACTCTCGCGGAGGAGTGCCACTTCGGGCGCGCGGCGGCCCGCCTGCACGTCGCCCAGCCGGCCCTCTCGCAGCAGATCAAGGCCCTGGAGCGCGAGCTCGGCATCGCCCTCTTCCACCGCTCGACCCGGCACGTGGAACTCACCGAGGCGGGCCGTCACCTGACCCCGTACGCCCGTACGCTGGTCACCGAGGCCGAACGCGCCCGCGTCCACATGGCGGAGCTCGCGACCGGCCACGTCGGCCGCGTGTCCGTCGGGTTCATCGGGACCGCCACCTACGACGTCCTGCCCCGCGTCGCCCGCACCGTACGGTCCCGGCTGCCTCATCTCACCCTCGACCTGCGCGGCGAGCTGATCACCCCGGAGCTCGTGGAAGGGCTGCTCACCGGCACCTACGACCTCGCCGTGTCCCGTGCGGGCGCGGCCGGGGTCGAGGGGGTCCACCTCACACCACTGCGCACCGAACCCCTGATGGCCGTGCTGCCCGCCCACCATCCGCTGGCGGCCGACGAGCGGATCGCGCTGAGCGCGCTGGCCGACGAACCCTTCGTCGTCCACCCCTCGCAGCCGCGGTCCGCCATGTACGACCGCGTCCTGTCGGCCTGCGCCCGGGCCGGATTCGAGCCCTCGTCCCTCATCGAGGTCGGTGAGACCGCGACCCTCGTCGTCCTGGTGGCCGCGGGACACGGCGTCGCGCTCGTGCCCCAGTCGGTGCGGAGCCTGCGGCTCGACGGCGTGACCTACGTACCGCTCGCCGGGACGGAGACCATCGATCTCGTCCTGGCCCGCCGGGCGCACCGCAACTCACCGGCCGTGCAGCACGTCGCCTCGATCATCGAACAGTGCGTGCGCACTTGAGCCGCGACGAGTGCGCCCCTCGCCGGCACGGGCCTGAGTGGTCGGTCGGCGAAGCTACTCCCCGGGTGCGCCGAGGCCCGTGAGGGCGCCTACGGGGTCGAGGTCGGGGGTGCCACGCGGCCACCAGTCGTCCTGGCCCGGTTCCGATTCGTACGCGTACCACAGACCGTCGTGGCCCAGGCGCAGTTGGGCGTGGCCGCGGGGATGCGTGAGGCGATTGCGCCAGGGGCGGAAGGCGGGGAGGTCGGCGGCGAGCAGGAGCGGGCGGGCTCGGTCGAAGCGGCCCGCGGGCGGGTCCCACGGCTCTTCGAGCACGCTCAGCCCCTCGATTCCGCCCTGACGCCAGGCGGCGACCGCACGCGCCAGGTCGGCCGGGGTGCGCCCGGCGGCCGAGGCGAGCGAGGAGTAGAGGGCGCGCGTGGCCGCGGTGAGCCCGGAACCGGGGCGGGCGGCGGCGAGCCGGACCGCGTCCTGCCAGAGGGTCAGCTCCGCGACCGGGTCGCGGCCCGCGGTCAGCAACGCGTGCGCGCGTGCGGCCGCGTCCGTGGCCAGCTGATCCAGCGCGAACGGGTCGGGACCGCCCGGCGCGCCCGGGTAGGTCGGCGGCTGCTCGGGGTGCGCGGGCGCCGGCAGGGGCGCCGGAAGGGGCGGCAGGCTGCGGCGGGCGAGAGCGTCCCGGGCCCGTACGCCGGGAAGGGACGCCGGCTCCTGCTCCTGGGCGGCGCGGGCCGCACGGGCCGCGTTGCGGCGGGAGAGTCCGTCGAGCAGCTCACGCTCGCCCCGGCCGCGCAGCAGAAGCAGGACGAACGGGTCCTCGTCCAGCAGACGTGCCGTCTCGTAGCAGAGCGCCGCCGCGTGTTTGCAGGGGTGGCCGGAGTCGGGGCAGCTGCAGTGCGGTGCGAGGTCGCCGGGGCCGGGGAGCAGGTCGACCCCGCAGTCGGCGAGCGAGCGGGGCATCTCCTTGTCGAGCAGCGCCGCGATGTGGCCGGGCCGCTCGGCGGCCGCGTCGAGGAAGCGGTCCCAGTCCCCGTCGTCCAGCGTCCGCAGGGCGACCTGTACGCGGTAGGGCCGAGGACGGCTCCCGTGCACGTACGCCAGCACCAGCCCCGGGGTGACCGTGATGGCGTCGACCCGCCCCTTGTCCGCGTAGGCCCGGCCCCGCGCCAGCCGCGCCGCGTCGAGGGCGCCCTCCTCCAGGGCGCTCACCCAGGCATTGCCCCACCACGTCCGCGCGAACGCCTCGGCGTCCGGCGTCCTTGCCGGGAGCGTGGGGAACGTACGGCGCAGCTCGCCGTCGCGCCCCGGCGACCCCATGGACCGCGGCAGCCGTCCCGCCCGGGGTGCGCTCCGGTCCCCCGGCACGACTCGATCGCCCTCGGCGGGCGCCGTCGACCGGGTGGCCCGGGTGTGCCCGGGGGGCGCCTCGGTGGTGTCGGCGCGCCCGGCGGCCGCCCGTCCGGTCACCCGGTCGCGGGCGATCGGCCCGTCGGTCCGCGTGACCCACGCAATCGATCCGGTGGTCTCCCTACCACCGTCGGTCGTCGTCCCATCGGTTTCCGGATCGCGGGCGGTCGGTCCGGCGGGCTCCGGGTCACGGGCGGTCGGTCCGGCGGGCTTCGTACCTCCGTCGGTCGTCGTCCCATCGGTTTCCGGATCGCGGGCGGTCGGTCCGGCGGGCTCCGGATCGCGGGCGGTCGGTCCGGCGGGCTCCGGATCGCGGGCGGTCGGTCCGGCGGGCTCCGGGTCCGCGGCGGGCTCGGAAGGCTCGGCCCGCGCGATGGTCCCTCGGGGGGCATCCGCGGGCGTGGCCCGGTGGTTCGGTTTCCCCGCGTCGGGTGTCTGCGCTCCCGTGGCGGTACGCGCGCCCGGCCGCGGCGTGGCGTCGGGGACCGGCGGTCGTGTCGTGCGGGGCCGAGGATCGGTGTCGGGCAGCTCGAAGGCTCCGGCGAGGAGATCCCGTACGTCCCGGGTCCTCGCTGCCGGGTCGTGGCCACGCGGGGTCCGCAGGGCAGGTGAACCGGTCGGCGGTGTCCGCTCGGCGAACCGGCGTCGGGACTCGGCCGCCTCGTCGCCGGCGTCCGTCCGCGCCTGCCGTGCTTCGCTGCGTGCGGCGCGCAGGGCCTGGCGGGCGACATCACCCGGACGCGGGACGCCCGGGGCCGTACCTACCTGGCGGTCCGGTCCGGTCGCGGATCCGTCCACCAGAGGTCCGTCGGACGCGGCGGGCTCCGGGGCCGGCCCGGAAATGCCGTCGGCGGGCGGCACTGCACCCGCGCCGTCGCCGACACCACCACCAGCACCAGCACCAGGGACGCTCCCTCTTCCGGCGGCGCGGCGCAGTGCCTGGCGGGCCGCGTCGGCCGGTCGGCCCCCCGAAGTGACCGGAGTGACCGGAGTGACCGGAGTGACCGGAGTGACCGGGGTCGCCTCGGCCGGCGCGTCCGGCGCGTCCGGCGCGTCCTCGGGTGCCGCTCCCCGTCCCTCCCGCTCCCGCGCGGCCCGCAGGGCGCGGCGGGCCGCGTCGGCGGGACGCGCGCCCTCGGTCGCGGGGCGCGCGGAGCCCGCGGCGCGGGACTCTTCCCGTCCGTCCGTTCCGCCGGGCTCCGGCCGTCCCCCGTCCGTGGCAGCGCTCACTCGGTCCTCCGGAGTGAGACCAGGTCCGACAGGTCGCGGTCGGTCAGCTCGGTCAGGGATGCCTCTCCGGAGCCGAGGATCGCGTCGGCCAGCGCCCGCTTCGCTTCGAGCATCTCGGCGATGCGGTCCTCCACCGTGCCCTCGGTGATGAGGCGGTGGACCTGGACCGGCTGGGTCTGGCCGATGCGGTAGGCGCGGTCGGTCGCCTGCTCCTCGACCGCGGGGTTCCACCAGCGGTCGAAGTGGATGACGTGGCCGGCCCGGGTGAGGTTCAGACCGGTTCCCGCCGCCTTGAGGGACAGCACCAGGACAGGGGTGGCACCGCTCTGGAAGCGGTCCACCATGTGTTCGCGTTCGGCGACCGGGGTGCCGCCGTGCAGGAGCTCCACCGGGACGGCGCGGGCGGCGAGGTGGGCGGTGATCAGGCGGGCCATCCCCACGTACTGGGTGAAGACGAGTGCCGAGCCGTCCTCCGCGAGCAGGGTGTCCAGGAGCTCGTCGAGCAGGGCCAGCTTCCCTGAACGGGCGGCGGGCCCATGGGCGGCGGCCTGCGTGTCCTCCTTCAGGAACAGCGCCGGATGGTTGCACACCTGCTTGAGGGAGGTCAGCAGTTTGAGGACGAGGCCGCGCCGGGCGATGCCCTCGGCGGTCTCGATCGCGAGCAGCGACTCACGGACCACCGCCTCGTAGAGCGATGCCTGTTCACGGGTCAGCGCCACCGGATGGTCCGTCTCCGTCTTGGGCGGGAGCTCGGGGACGATCCCGGGGTCGGACTTCTTGCGGCGGAGCAGGAAGGGACGGATCAGCCGGCCCAGACGGACCACCGCCTCCTCGTCCTCGCCGTTCTCCACCGCGCGTGCGTGCCGGGCGCGGAAGGACTTCAGGGGGCCGAGCAGGCCGGGGGTCGTCCAGTCCAGGAGGGCCCACAGCTCGGAGAGGTTGTTCTCCACGGGGGTGCCGGTCAGGGCGACGCGCGCGGGGGACGGGATGGTCCGCAGGGCCTTCGCCGTCGCCGAGTAGGGGTTCTTGACGTGCTGCGCCTCGTCCGCGACGATCATGCCCCAGGCCTGCTGGGCGAGCCGGGGCGCGGCCGAGCGCATCGTGCCGTAGGTGGTGAGGACGAAGCCTCCGTCGAGGTCGTCGAGGGTGCGGTCGGGGCCGTGGAAGCGGCGGACGGGGACACCGGGGGCGAAGCGGGTGATCTCCCGCTGCCAGTTGCCCAGCAGCGAGGCCGGGCAGACGACCAGGGTCGGTTCGGCGCGGGCCCGGCGCAGATGCAGGGCGATGAGGGTGATGGTCTTGCCCAGACCCATGTCGTCGGCGAGGCAGCCGCCGAGGCCGAGCGAGGTCATGAGGTCCAGCCAGGCGAGCCCCCTGAGCTGGTAGTCCCGCAGGCGGGCCTGGAGACCCGGTGGCGGCTCGACGGGGATGACGCCGGCCGTCAGCCGGTCCCGCAGCGCGGCGAGCGCGCCGACCGGTACGGCCTCGACCGTCTCACCGTCGACCTCCGCGGTGCCGGTCAGCGCCACGGAGAGCGCGTCGACCGGGTCCAGCAGGCCCAGTTCGCGCTTACGGGCCTTGCGGACGAGAGCGGGGTCGACCAGCACCCACTGGTCCCGCAGCCGGACGACCGGACGGTGGGCCTCGGCCAGCGTGTCCATCTCGGCCTCGGTGAGCGGATCCCCGCCGAGCGCCAACTGCCAGCGGAACTGGAGGAGTTCCTCGCTCTCGAAGAATCCCGTGCCGTCCGTGGCCGATCCGGGGGCGGAGCGCACCACCGCGGCCGCGCTCAGGTCGTGGGCGAGGTCCCGGGGCCAGTGCACGGCGACGCCTGCCGCACCGAGGCGGGTCGCCGCGACGCCGAGGAGGTCGGACAGCTCCTCCTCGAAGAGGGCGAGGACGTCGGGCACGTCCTGTTCCGAGAGGCGGTCCAGGGGTGGCCAGACGCGGGCCGCGCGGCGTACGGCCAGTGCCGCGTCCACCCGGGCGCGGGGACCGAAGGTCGCGTCGGCCTCTCCCGCCCACAGCGCGGCGGCGTCGACGACGAGCGTGGGGTCGGCGAGGCTGTGCACCTGGACGACGGCGGCGCCCGCGCGGCGCGCTCCCTCGCCGTCGTCGAAGAGCTGGTACGCCGACAGGTCCAGGCGGAGCGAGATCCGTACGCCCGCGTCCATGCCCGCCGCGACCTCCGCGGCCCAGTCGTGGGCGGCGGGCAGCCGCTGCGGTTCGCGGGCCGCGAAGGGCTTGCCCGAGGTGTGGGGCGCGGCGGGGGTGCGCGGCAGGGTGTCGGCGACCGCGTCCAGGAAGGAGCGGATCAGCGCTTCCGGGTCGGGCAGCCGCAGGGGGCCCTTGCCGGGGAGGGGGACGGCGTGGCCCTCGTACGGGAGGGCCGCGGCCAGCGCGCGCAGGTGCGCGATGTCGTCCGGGTCGAGCGGGCCCGCGCGCCAGGCGTCGAAGCCCTCGGGTGTCAGACCGGGCAGCAGTCGGCCCCGCGCGACGAGGCGCAGGGCGTGCAGGGTGGCCGCGCCCCAGCAGGCCGTGGCGGGGTGGGCCGCGCGGTCGCGGCGGGCTCCGGCGAGCAGCGGCAGGGCTTCGGCGATCGGCAGGGTGAGCGCGGGGACGATGCTCCGCCGGACCCCCGAACCGTGCCGTCGTACCACCGTGAGCCGGGTCGGGTCGTGGGACGGCCCGCTCGCGGCGTCGTCCGCGGTGGGCCGCGATCCCTTGTCCGGGCGGGCCGGCGTTCCCTTGTCCGCGCTGGACGGCGGTCCGCCGTCCGGCGTGGGCAGTGGTCCGCGTTCCGGATCGGGCGGTGGTGCGGCGTCCGGGTCCCAGAAGGCGATCCGTCCGTCACGCGGCAGGGGTGCGGGCAGGAACACGGCGGCGAGCCGCACCGGCACGGCGATGCCGGTCCTCGGGGCCGCCTCTGCCTCGCCCATGTGTCCGGTCACCTCCCGCCCCTCGGTCGCGTCAGTTGTCCTCGACTCTACGGGCGGGGTCCGACAACGGGTCCCGGCCACGGCCCGGGACCGGTTCGTCACGGGACCGTGCGCGAGACGACGTACACCATGGGGAACGTCGGATTGGCCAGGTTGACCACGACGTCCTGGGTGGGCGCCGGGTCCTTCTGCTTGCGGGTGAGACCCCACCACTGGCCGGGGACCGAGAAATTCCAGCCGGTGACCTTCTGGTCGCGGGCGCCGATGGCGATGTCGTCCTTCGTCAGCGCCTGCCGGTCGGCTCCCAGGCCGGCGAGGAAGGTGTCCAGGCCCGCGTTGGTGAGCTGGAACTGCGCGTAGAGGCGGCTGGTCTTCCAGTTGTTGGTCTCGTAGAACGCGACCTTGGCGGCCGGGTGCGGGATCTCCACCTGGTAGAGGCGGCGCTGGACCTTCGACGGCCAGCCCGCCGTGAGACCGGTCGCCGAGTACTTGTCCTCTTTCTGCTTGCCGCTGTCGCGGCTCTGGTTGGCCGAGATCACCAGGTACCCGGCCGGGACGCCGATGAGCAGCACGATGATCAGCAGGGTCAGGGCCCGGCGGCGGAACTTGTGGCGCGGGTCCTCCGGCGGCCGCCGCGGCTCGTCCGGCGGCGACGCCTGGCGTGGCAGCGAGGCGGTCACGGCGTGCCCTGGGTCGTACGACGGGACTCGGTGTAGCGCTCGTACCGCTCGTAGCGCTCCACGCGGCGGCGCTTGGCGCGACGGAAGCGGCGGGCGACGAGTCGTGCGAGGTCGGCGGCGCCGACCATGCCGGCCTCCGGGCCGAGCTGGGCGCGGGCGATGCGGGCCTCGGGACGGTAGCCACGGCCGGTCAGGTGCCGGCGGAAGGCGTCGCGGGCGGGGCCGATCAGGAGGTCGTCGGCCGCGCTGACACCGCCGCCGATGACGAAGCAGGAGGGGTCGAGGGCGGCCGCCAGGTTGGCGATGCCGACGCCGAGCCACTGGCCGATGTCCTGGAGCAGCTCGATGCACATGGCGTCGCCCTCGCGGGCCAGCTCGGTGATCATCGGGCCGGTGATGTCGGCGATGTTGCCGTTGACGTGCTCGATGATCCCGTACGCGACCGGGGAGTCCGCGGCGGCGAGCTCGCGGGCCTCGCGGACCAGCGCGTTGCCTGAGCTGTACTGCTCCCAGCAGCCGCGGTTGCCGCACGCGCAGCGGTGACCGCCGGGGACCACCTGCATGTGGCCGAACTCTCCCGCGACGCCGAACCTGCCGCGCCTGACCTGGCCGTCCTCGAGCAGTGCGCCGCCGATGCCGGTGCCGAGCGTGATCATGACCAGGTTGTCCTCGCCGCGGCCCGCGCCGAAGCGCCATTCCGCCCAGGCGGCGGTGTTGGCGTCGTTGTCGACGAGGACCGGTACGGCGAGGCGGCCCGCGAGGCGGTCGCGCAGGGGTTCGTTGCGCCAGGAGAGGTGGGGGGCGAAGAGGATGCGGTTGCGCTCCGCGTCGACCCAGCCTGCCGCGCCGATGCCGACCGCGTGCACGTCGTGCCGGTCGGAGAGGTCCAGGACCAGCTCCATGATGGTGTCCTCAACGACCTTGGGGCTCTTGGACTTGTCCGGCGTCTCGGCGCGGAGCTTCTCCAGGATGTTGCCGTCGGCGTCGACGACGCCCGCCATCACCTTCGTACCGCCGATGTCGATACCGACGGTGGGGACGCGGGGCGCCGTCAGGTGGGAACGGCGCTCGCGCGTCCCGACGGTCCGCAGGACGGTGGCCCGCGCGGAGCCGCGGTGTGCGAGGTCGCGGTAGGTGCTCATCGGGCCGATTCTGCCTCACGCCGCCGTGCTTCGCTTCGCCGGGGAGGCGTGGGGGGCGGGGGGTGGCTGTGGCGTGCCGTCACCTGTGGTGGCGGGCTGTGACGTGGGGCGGGGGAACCGGGGACCGTTCTCACGGTGCGGGAGGGTCGTGGCCCGCCGCGCGGTTCCCCGCGCCCCTGGGGAAGGACGCGCCGGCCGCGACCCGGAGGCGACGCCGCCCGACGAGATCCGTGGGTCGATCTCACAGTGCGGGAACGATCTGGCTTGTCGCGCGGTTCCCCGCGCCCCTGGGTGGGGACCCTCACCCCGGTCGCGAAGGAACGTCACCCCGGCCGGGAAGGAACGTCTCCCGTGCCGGGGCGGGACGCGCCCGACGGGACGACTACGTCGTGCGTTCCAGTTCGTGGCGGAGGTCGTCGAGTTCGCTGCCGCCCGCCATCTGGCGGGTGAGCTCGTCGAGGGTGATCTCCTCGCGGGTGTGGCTGCCGAACATGGCGCCGCGCTTGAGGAGGACGAAGCGGTTGCCCACCAGGTACGCGTGGTGCGGGTTGTGGGTGATCAGGACGACGCCCAGTCCGGCGTCCTTCGCGGCGGCGACGTACTTGAGGACGACGCCGGACTGCTTCACACCGAGCGCGGCGGTGGGCTCGTCCAGGACGAGGACCTTGGCGCCGAAGTACACGGCGCGGGCGATGGCCACGCACTGGCGCTCACCGCCGGACAGCGTGCCGATGGGCTGGTCGACGTCGCGCAGGTCGATGCCCATGCGCAGCAGCTCCGCGTGGGTGGTCCTGCGCATGAACTCGACGTCCATGCGCTTGAAGGGACCCGTGCCCTTCGACGGCTCGGAGCCGAGGAAGAAGTTCCGCCACACCGGCATCAGCGGGACGACGGCGAGGTCCTGGTAGACGGTGGCGATCCCGCGGTCGAGCGCCTCGCGCGGGGACGACAGCCGGGTCTCCTCGCCCTCGATGCGCAGCGTGCCCGCGTCGTGCTGGTGCAGCCCCGCGATGATCTTGATCAGGGTCGACTTGCCCGCGCCGTTGTCCCCGAGCACGCAGGAGATCTCCCCGGCATGCACCACCAGCGAGACACCTTCGAGGGCGCGGATGTTGCCGTAGTACTTACTGACGTCGTCGAGCTCGACGAGTGCGGTGCCCTCCGTGGAGGCCGCTTCCGTCTTTTCCGCGTCCGTCGTCATTTCGTCACCTCCGCGCGCTTGCGGACCCAGTGGTTGAGCAGGGTCGCCAGGAGCAGCATCACTCCGAGGAAGAACTTGAACCAGTCCGGGTTCCATTCGGCGAACACGATGCCCTTGCTCACCATGCCGAAGATCAGCGCACCGACCGCCGCGCCGACCGCGGAGCCGTAGCCGCCGGTGATCAGGCAGCCGCCGATGACCGCCGCGATGATGTAGATCAGCTCGTTGCCGACGCCTTCGCCGGACTGTACGACGTCGAACGAGAACAGCAGGTGCTGACCGGAGATCCAGGCGCCGAAGGCGACGCCCATGTAGAGGCCGATCTTGGTCTTGTTGACCGGGACACCGACCGCGCGGGCGGCCATCTCGCCGCCGCCGACGGCGTAGATCCAGTTGCCGACGCGGGTGCGCAGCAGGATCCAGGTGGCCACGACGACGAGGGCCAGCCACCAGAGGATGGTGATCTTGAAGTCGACGCCGCCGATCGTGATCGTCGAGGCGAAGACGTCCTTGGCCGAGGAGAAGCCCTGCATGTCGGCGATCGACTTGGTGGAGACCGTGTCGCTGATCAGCTTGGTGAAGCCGAGGTTCATACCGGTCAGCATCAGGAAGGTGCCGAGCGTGATGATGAAGCTGGGCGGGTCGGTGCGGGTCAGCATGACGCCGTTGAAGACGCCGATCCCGAGCGTGACGACCAGCGAGACGAGGACGCCGACCCAGACGTTCGCCGTCAGCTGGTAGCTGAGCATCGAGGAGATCAGCGCGGAGCTGGTCACCATGACGCCCGCGGAGAGGTCGAACTCGCCGCCGATCATCAGCAGCGCGACCGGCACGGCCATGATGCCGATGGTCGACGAGGCGTACAGGACCGTGCTCAGGCTGGCGGCCCGTACGAAACTGTCCGCGAAGATCGCGAAGAACAGGAAGACCGCGATCGCGCCGACCACGGAGCCCAGCTCCGGCCGGCCCATGAGCTTGCGCAGCGGCGAGGTCTTCACGAGGCGCTCGTCGGCCTTGGTGCCGGGCGACGGCGCGGGTGCGGTAGCGGTCATCGGGTCCCCCGCTTCGTGTACTCCTCCAGCGCGGCGGCCTGATCCTTGGTGATGATCTGCGGTCCGGTGAGTACCGGCTTGCCGCCGCCGAGGACATCGGCGTTGTACTTGTAGAGCCAGAGCAGGTCCACGGCCTCGTACCCCTGGAGGTAGGGCTGCTGGTCGACGGCGAAGCCGAGCGTGCCGTCCTTGAGCTCCGCGGCCACCTTCGCGTTCAGGTCGAAGGTGTCGACCTCGGCGTCGCTGCCGGCGTCCTTCTTGGCCTTGACCGCGGTGTCCGCGTACGGGGCACCGAGGGTGACGACCGAGTCGATGGACTTGTCCGCCTGCAGCTTGGCACCGATGGAGGACTGCACGTCGGGCATGCTGGTGCCCTGGACGTAGAGGTCCTGGACGGTGCCGTGGAAGGTCTTCTTGACGCCCGCGCAGCGCTGCTCGTGACCGACGTTGCCCTGCTCGTGCAGGATGCACAGGGCCTTCTTGCGGCCCCGCTTGTTCAGCTCGTCGCCGACCGCCTCGCCGGCGATGGTCTCGTCCTGGCCGATGTGGGTGAGCGCCCCGAACTGCTTGGACTGCTCGGAGCCGGAGTTCACCGTGATCACCGGGATGCCGGCCTTCTCCGCGCGCGCCACGGCCGCCTTCATCGCGTCCGGCTTGGCCAGTGTGACGATGATGCCGTCGACCCGCTTGTCCACCGCGGCGTCGACGAGCTGCGCCTGCTGCTGCGCCTCGGCGTTGTGCGAGTACAGGAAGTTGATGTTGTCCTTGACGGCGGCCTGCTTGGCGCCGTTCTGCACGATGTCCCAGAACGTGTCGCCGTCGCCCGAATGGGTGACCATCGCGAAGGTCCACCTGGGCGTGTCCACCGCGGCCCTGCCCTGGGCGGACGCCTCCTTGCGGGCGTCCTCGGCCCGCTTCCCGCCGGTGCTGCTGCATCCGGCGAGGGACGCTCCCAGCGCCCCTGCGAGCGCGATGCTTACCCAGGTCCGAGTCCGTGCCACGAGGCCGTGCCCTTCTTGCTGTGCTCCTTGGTGCGCCGGGGCCCGCGGAGCGGCCCGACGGGCCGTTCCGTAGGCCCCGGGGGCCGGCCTCTCGCCGGCCCCAAACGCCCAAGTATCGAACACGGGGAGCGTGCATCCCATCAGCGGGTCCCGCGCGCGGTGTACTTCTCGAGCTGCGGCGCGTCCTTCTCGGTGACGATGGCCGGGCCGGTGAGGACCGTCTTGCCGCCGCCGAGCACGTCGCCGTTGTTCTTGTAGAGCCACAGCATGTCGATGGCCTCGTAGCCCTGGAGGTAGGGCTGCTGGTCGACGGCGAAGCCGACCTCCTTGGCCTTGAGCCGCTTGACCACTTCGGCGTTCAGGTCGAAGGTGTCGATCTCGGCCTTGCTGCCCGCGTCGGCCTTGGCCTTGACGGCGACGGCGGCGATCGGGGCGCCCAGCGTGATGACGGCGTCGATGCCCTTGGTGGCCTGTAGCTTCGCCTCGATGGAGGACTGGCTGGCGGGGGCGTTGGTCCCCTCGACGTTGAGGTTCTCGACCGAGCCGTCGAAGGTCTTCTTCACGCCGGCGCAGCGCTGCTCCAGGGAGACGTTGCCCTGCTCGTGGATGACGCAGACGGCCTTCTTGAGACCGCGTTTGTTGAGTTCGTCACCGATGGCCTCACCGGCGACCGACTCGTCCTGGCCGAAGTGCGCGAGCGCCCCGAACTGCTTCGAGAACTCGGCGCCGGAGTTGATCGTGACGACCGGGATGCCCGCCGCCTCGGCCTTGGCCAGAACGTCCTTCATCGCCTCGGGCTTGGCCAGCGTGACGACGATGCCGTCGACCTTCTTGTCGATCGCGGCCTGGACGAGCTGGGCCTGTCCGTTGGCTTCCTTGTCGTTCGAGTACAGGAAGTCGACGTTGTCCTTGCCGGCCGCCGCCTTGGCGCCGCTCTGGACGATGTCCCAGAAGGTGTCGCCCTCGCCGGAGTGCGTCACCATCGCGATCTTCAGACGGGGTGTGCCGGCGGCCTTGCCGCTCCCGCTCCCGCTGCCACTCGCCTTGTCCTCCGAGTCCTTGCCGCCGGAGCTGCTGCACCCGGCCGCGAGCGCGATCACAGCTATCACCGCTGCTGCTGTTCGGGCTGTACGCATGGTGGGACCACCCTCTCTCCCGCCGCTCCTTTGCGGCTGAGGGGAGTTCTAGCTCCGGGTCCGCACACCAGTCAATGGGTTTGTCAGAACATTCTTACGATTGAGATTCGGCCCAGCCCCAGCCGGTTCACGCCCCCACCAGGAGCTTTTCGATCACGAGTGGAATTCACCACCCCGCGAAGATCAAAACATTCACAGCGACATGAGGATCCACGGCCGTACGACAATTCACCGCCGTACACGGATTCACCGGTATAAGCGGATTCACGGGCGTACGAGGAGCTGGAACTCGAAGGAGTAGCGGGAGGCACGGTAGGTGTGGGTGCCGAACTCCACCGCACGCCCGGTGTCGTCGAAGGTGGTGCGCTGCATGGTGAGCAGCGGGGCCCCGGCGGGCTCACCGAGCCGCTCGCCCTCCTCCTCGGTGGCCGCGCGGGCGCCGACGGACTGACGGGCGCTGTGCAGCGTGATGCCCGCGGCGCGCATCAGCCGGTACAGCCCGGTGGCCTCCAGCCGGGCGCTGTCCAGCTCCAGCAGGGCGGGCGGCAGGTAGTTGCAGAGGTACGCCATCGGCTCCCCGTGGGCGAGCCGGAGTCGCTCCACCCGGTGGACGTCACTGCCCTCGGCCACGCCCAGCGCGGCCGCGACCTCGGCGGACGCCGGCACGACGGCGTTGACGCGCACCTGGGTCGCGGGGCGCTGCCCGGCCGCCTCCAGGTCGTCGTACAGGCTGCTGAGCTCCAGCGGACGCTTGACCTGGCTGTGCACGACCTGGGTGCCGACGCCTCTGCGCCTCACCAGCAGCCCTTTGTCGACAAGTGACTGAATGGCCTGGCGGACGGTCGGCCGGGACAGGCCGAGCCGTCCGGCCAGCTCGATCTCGTTGCCGAGGAGGCTGCCCGGGGTCAGGGTTCCGTGCTCGATCGCGGCCTCCAGCTGCTGGGACAGCTGGAAGTACAGCGGGACCGGACTGCTGCGGTCGACGCTGAGCTGGAGCGACACGGTCGGATCCACATCTGGTTTCGGCACGCGCCGAGCGTAGCTCCGGGAGATGTTGACGGGAAGTTGTGAAGTTCGATTGTCCGGACAAAGCATTGACACGGCGCCTGGCGCGCCCTCAGTTTGTTCCCATGCGCATCGGACTTATCGGAACGGGTCGTATCGGCACATTTCACGCGACCACTCTCGACCGCCATCGCGAAGTCGGCTCCCTCATCGTCACGGACGCGGACCCCGCACGGGCCCAGGAGCTCGCGGACCGTCTGGGCGCCACGGCGGCACCCGGCGTGGACGAGATCTTCACCTGGGGCGTGGACGCCGTGGTCATCACCGCGTCCACCGCCGCCCACGCGGAACTGATCGGCCGGGCGGCGCGGTCCGGGCTCCCGGTGTTCTGCGAGAAGCCCATCGCCCTCGACCTGCCCGGCACACTGGCGGCGCTCGCCGAGGTCGAGGCCGCCGGAACGGTCCTGCAACTGGGCTTCCAGCGCCGCTTCGACGCGGGGTACACGGCCGCGCGGGAAGCGGTCAGGTCGGGGCGGCTCGGCAGGCTGCACACCGTCCGGGCGATGACGTCCGACCAGTCGCCGCCGCCCGCCGCCTATCTGCCGCTGTCGGGCGGTCTCTACCGTGACTGTCTGGTCCACGACTTCGACATGCTGCGCTGGGTGACGGGCCACGAGGTGGTCGAGGTGTACGCGATGGGCTCGGACGCCGGGCCCGCGATGTTCCGCGAGGCGCGGGACATCGACACCGCCGCGGCCGTCCTCACCCTCGACGACGGAACCCTCGCCACGGCCACCGCGACCCGGATGAACGGCGCGGGCTACGACATCCGCATGGAACTGGCCGGCGACCTGGACCAGATCGGCGTCGGCCTGGACGACCGTACGCCGATCACCTCCACCGAACCGGCCGGGCCGCCGCCCGCCGACAAGCCCTGGACCGGATTCCTGGAACGGTTCGGCCCCGCGTACGAGGCCGAGCTCGGCGCGTTCGTCGAGGTCGTCCGTGGTGAACGCGCCAACCCGTGCGACGGGCGCGAGGCCCTGCACGCGCTGCGTATCGCGGAGGCCTGCGAGCTGTCGCGGCTGGAACGGCGCCCGGTGCGGCTGGCGGAGATCCCGGCCGGCCGGGACTGAGCCCGGTCGCACTCACCCCGTCCCGTACTCACCCCGTCCCGTGCCGGACCCGGACCGTGCCTGACCCGGACCGTGCCTGACCCGGACCGTCCAGTGGCGGCCCCCGCTCCGGGGCCGGGGCCGGGACCACACCTGTACGACCCGGGCACTCACCGCCGCACCGGCCACGACCGGAGCACTCACCAGCGCACCGGCAGACTGCGCACACCGCGCATCAGCATCCCGGGCAGCGGCTCGCCCGGGGGGCCGTCGAGAGCGAGGTCCGGGCAGCGCTCCAGCAGCGAGCGCAGCGCGACCCGCGCCTCCAGCCGGGCCAGGGGCGCGCCCAGGCAGTAGTGGACGCCGTGCCCGAAGGCGAGATGGCCGCGCGGGGCGCGGCGGATGTCGAAGCGGTGCGGGTCGGGGCAGTGCGCCGCGTCGCGGTTGGCGGCGTCGAGCCCGATCATCACCGGGTCGCCCACCGCGATGGCCCGGCCGCCGATCTCCATCGGCTCCGCCGCGTAGCGGTACGTCGCCGTCTCGACCGGTCCTTCGAAGCGCAGCACCTCCTCCACCGCCCCGTCCAGCAGGGTCATGTCGCGGCGCAGGGCGGCGAGCTGGCCGGGGTGGGCGAGCAGGGTGTGCACCCCGTTCGTGATCAGGTTGACCGTCGTCTCATGGCCCGCGACCAGCAGGATGAACGCCATCCCGCGCAGCTCTGCGCGGGAGAGCCGGTCGCCGTCCTCCGCCCTGGTGCGGATGAGGTCGCCGAGCAGATCGCCGGCCGGGGCCGTACAGCGCTTGTCCTCGATCAACTCGTCCAGATATCCGGCCAGTTCCTTCACGGCCGCGAACTCGCCGACGCCGTCCGTCGGTGTCACGATCTCGTTCGACATCCTGCGGAACGCCGCCCGGTCGATGTCGGGCACCCCCAGCAGCTCGCAGATGACGGTGATCGGCAGCGGATAGGCGAAGGAGTCCACGAGGTCCGCGCGCCCCGCGGGCAGCATCGCCTCCAGCAGCTCGTCGGTGATCTGCTGCACGCGGGGGCGCAGCGCCGCCACCCGGCGCATGGTGAACGCGCCCGTGACGAGTGAGCGCAGCCGGCTGTGCTCGGGCGGGTCGGTGACGAGCACATGGCGGCCCATCAGCTCGTCCTCGAGAGAGGTCAGTCCCGTCTTGGTGCTGTCCTTGGACAGTCTCGGGTCGGCGAGGGCGGCGCGCGCCTCCTCGTACCCGACGACGAGCCAGCACTCGTACGCCCCGGGGGCCGGCATGCGCACCCAGTGCACGGGGCCCCGCTCGCGCAGCTCCGCGTACACCGGATAGGGGTCCTTCATGAACCGCGTGCCGTACTCACCCAGATCGATCATGGCTCCACCCTCCCGTTGCCCCGAACAACGCGCGGGGTCCGCGCTCAGTGCCCGTCCTCCTCCAGGAGTCCGGCGTCGTACGTCAGCAGGGCGATCTGGACGCGGTTGTTGAGTCCGAGCTTGGCGAGGATGCGGGAGACATGGGTCTTGACGGTGGCGACGCTCATGTACGACTCGGCGGCGATCGCCGCGTTGGAGGCGCCCCGGCCGACGGCGACGGCGACCTCGCGTTCACGGTCGTTGAGGACGGCGATCCGGTCACGGGCGGCGGTGCGGCGGGTGTCGGCGAGGTCGCCGGCCGCCTGCTCCATCAGCCGGCGGGTGACGGTGGGTGACAGCACCGGGTCGCCGGCCGCGACCCGGCGTACCGCGTCGACGATGTCGGCCGGCGGGGTGTCCTTGAGGACGAACCCGGCGGCGCCCGCGCGCAGCGCCCGCAGTACCTGCTCGTCGGCGTGGAAGGTGGTGAGGACCACGACCTGCGGGGCGTCCTGACGGCGGCGCAGCCGCTCGGTGGCCGCGAGGCCGTCGACCGTCGGCATCCGGATGTCCATCAGGACGACGTCCGGGCGGGTGCGGTCGACGAGCGCCTCGACCTCGCCGCCGTCGGCGGCCTCGCCGACGATCTCGATGTCGTCGGCGCCGCCCATCATGAAGGACAGGCCGGCCCTCACCAGCGGATCGTCGTCGACCAGCAGCAGTCGGATCGCTTTCATGGTGCCTACCGTAGTGACCGCGCCGGTGCGCGTCCGGCGTGACGATTCCGTCCCCCGGCCGACGTCCGGCGACTACGGTCGGTTGACCGGGGCCGGCGCACCACGCCGGCCGACCGTGTGACGCGTGTGACCGACTTCCGGAGGAGTTTCCCCGTGCGCTATCGGCTCTTGGGTCGGACCGGCCTTCGTGTCTCCGAACTGTTCCTCGGCGCCATGACGTTCGGGGAGCAGGACGGGGTGGGCGCGCCGAAGGAGGAGTGCGCGCGGATCCTCGACGCGTACGCGGAGGCCGGCGGCAACGTGGTCGACACCGCCGTCAACTACCGTGGCGGGGCCAGCGAAGAGATCGTGGGCGAGTTGCTCAAGGGGCGGCGCGACCGCTTCGTGCTGTCCACCAAGTACACGATCTCCCGCGACGGAGCGGACCCGAACGCCGCCGGGAACCACCGCAAGAACCTCGCCCTCTCCCTGGAGACGAGCCTGCGGCGGCTGGGAACGGACTACATCGACATCTACTGGGTGCACATCTGGGACCGGAACACCCCGGTCGAGGAGACGATGCGCGCGCTCGACGACGCCGTACGGTCCGGGAAGGTCCTGTACGTGGGCATCTCGGACGCCCCCGCCTGGGTGGTGTCACGCGCCAACACCCTCGCCGAGTGGCGGGGTTGGTCGCCGTTCGCCGCGCTCCAGGTGCCGTACAGCCTGCTGAGCCGGGACGCCGAGCGTGAACTCCTGCCGATGGCCGAGGCGTTCGGCATGTCCGTCGCCGCGTGGAGTCCGTTGCAGAACGGCATCCTGTCCGGCAAGTACACCCGGCCGGGCGGTGTGCTCCCGGGCACGGCGACCCGGCTGTCCCCGGAGGCGATCGGGGAACTCGAGCGGAGTGTGGCCGAGGCCGTCCGGACTGCGGCCGACGAACTCGGCGCCTCTCCCGCCCAGGTCGCCATCGCCTGGACCATGGCCCGCTCCCCCGCCGTCCACCCCATCGTGGGCGCCCGTCACGTCACCCAGCTCGTCGACAACCTCGGCGCGACCGAACTGACCCTGCCCGCGGAGCTGGTCACCACCTTGGAGGAGGTCACCGGATTCCGCCCCGGGTTCCCGACCGACTTCATCGACGAGACGTCGACATGGGTTTACGGAACGGCCGGCCACCGAGTGATCCCCCGCACGCGCTGAAACCTCCGGGAGCTGCCCGTTTCGGGTGCGAGCGGCTCCCAAACCCACCCACGCCCCGCCCGTACCGTCACGTCCCCCCGACCACGTCCGGACCGAGCCACCCGGCCCGCGGCCCACCACCCCACGACGCACGCGAGGCGCAGTGCCGGTACATCGCAGCCCGAAACCGACCGGGCCCCGACCCACCACGCCCCCACACCCGGCGACGCACGCGAGGGGCGCCACCGCCCCGACCCACCACGCCCCCGCACCCGGCGACGCACGCGAGGGGCCGTGCCGGTACGTCGCAGCCCGTCGCTTACGCCCGGATCGAGCAACGGCTCCCTTACCCGGCCCACG